>CAKVIG010000005.1 GCA_934754515.1 uncultured Candidatus Melainabacteria bacterium
TTCATTTTTGTTGTCCATCATTCTTTGCGAATTAACAAGTTTATTTCGTCTTTCGCTATTCTGTTTTCAAGGTTCAATAAAAATTGAAATGCCTTGTTTTCTTATTATTTATATTTTGCTATTTATAATAAAAATTTAGGCTTTAAATCTTTTTCACGAAGATGACCAGACTACTTAATTCCTCCGGCTGTCTTTCGACTTCACCAACGTTTTTATCGGTTCGTTTCTCTTTGACTTCGTTTCCTCTGTCTCGGTTCCGTTTCCTTCACCCGACGTTTATTATCATACGATATCAATTTTAAAAGTCAACACCTTTTTTTTATTTTCTTTTACAAAAGTTAAAATTTTATAAAAATTTTGAATTTGTAAATAGGTAGATTAGGCTAATTTTATTGAGATAGAAACCTCTTAAAAATAATTAAAAAGTTTTTAAAATTTCTTTTAATTTTTAGTCTTTTTTAAGTTAAATTTTGAAAAATATAGCATGTACATGATAAAAAACATGCTATTAACATGTTAATTTATTTTCATTTGCCCCTCAGAGGGAAACACCAAGACTTGCTAATTTTATATAAACTTTCTTGTTCAATACATGTACATATAAAAAAAGAGCCTATACGGCTCTTAGAATTAAGAATAGCTGGAAGTATGAAAAAGATTTAATATACTTATATTTAACTCCGATTGGGATTGCAATGATATTCGACAGGTCGGTAATTCGAAGTTACATGCGGGGGGATATTGGTAACAAAAAGTGCATGATTTAAAATTAAACAATGCGCTTTTTACTAAGATTAAAGGTGGAAATCGCTATTGCTTTTCCCACCCAACCTTACTATAAATTTTAGTTTCTGATTAATTATTCAATTAATCAGGAAATCCACAACAATATGCAATACATTCAAGACATGCATCTCCTAGTGATTCTTCATCGTCATAACTAGCTAATAATTTGATAGCATCATCTGTTTTTACATTAGGAGAAGAAATTCCCCTAACAAAACTATCTGCTGTAATTGCAACCGCCGGAGCAGAGATAGCAGCAACACCTGTTTTCTTAAGTAGATTTTGTTTACTTCCAAAATTCATTGATGAAATAGCGTTTATTTTCATTATAAGTTGTTCCTTTCTTTTCCATATTAAAACATCTAAAAATTATTTTTGCTATGTTTGATTTAATATTTACTAAACCTTCACCCTAACCCTCTCCCTCGGAGAGGGAATAACCAAGATGCGTTTAGTTATTATTTATTATCCACCTAAACCCTCTCCGAGGGAGAGGGTAGAATTTCAAGTTGAGAGTCAGCATTTTTTTAAGACTCGAAACTTAGAAATTCGGGTGAGGGTTTGAGCCGCAAGGCGATTTGAGTTTTATAATTTGTTTTGATTTTGTTTTGTAAAACCCTCTCCCTAGCCCTCTCCCTAGGAGAGGGAATAACCGTAATATGTTAATTTTTTTAAAAATCTTAAATTTAAACGTCTACATCCTATCAAAAACTATATTGTCGATTTTATCTATAAAAAATTATAACAGCAGGCGGAGAACTTTCAGTTCTCCGCCTGCTGTAAATACGTTATTGTTGGGCAGGTATGCCCAACCGACAATTATTTCTTATAAGAAATAAAATCCAAAATACCATTAATAAATGTTAATGGGTGAACCGGACATCCCGGAATGTACAAATCAATCGGATATTTTTCCAAGAATTCTCTATTTAATTTTGAAGATTCTTGGAATACACCGCCTGAAATTGAGCATGCGCCAGCCAAGATTACAATCTTAGGATCAGGAGTTGCTTTATAAGCGTCTTCTAATGCCCAAGCCATGTTTTCAGAAATAGGACCTGTTACAACCAAGCCATCAGCGTGTCTAGGTGAAGCCACAAAGTTGATACCAAATCTGCCCATATCAAAGTTACAGTTAGAGCATGCGTTCAATTCCATTTCACAACCGTTACAACCGGCAGCAGAAACTTGTCTGAGTTTCAAAGATTTTCCAAAAACTTTTTTGATTTCTTTTCTAGCTGTAATAGCTGCTTTCTCAAAATCTTCAGGTGTCATGTTCTCAGTAACGATTAATCTATTTCTATCGGTAGAAGATAGTTTATAGTAGTTACTGAAACGAATTGCACCGCATTCACATTGACCGCAAAGCGTACATTTACCCAAATCTATTGACAGCGGGTCAGCTTTCAAAGCTCCTGTCGGACAAATTGATTCGTCAACAGTACAGCCTTCACAGTTTTTTAAGATAGGAAAACCTCTGAATTGGCTACGCATTGGTGCGTTTGGAATATCAGGAATGAATTGTTTTCCTTGAAAATATTTTAATTTAAGTGTATCTAGCATAATAAATTCCTTTATTTAAGTCTTTAGGTCTTTAAGTCGTTAAGCAATTAAGTTCATTATAAAATTCTTTTAATACGAACTTAATGTCTTAATGCCTTAACGACTTAAAAACGCTCTACAAATCATTTCCACAATAAGACAAGTTAAAGCTTTTGTTACACAATGGGAAGTCTGAAACGCCGTTGTTTCTTACTGCCATTGCAAGCATATACCAGTTGTTGAAAGAAGGGTCTTTCATCTTGTATCTCAATAACTCGCCATTTGCGCCTGTTACAGCGATGTGAACAATTTCACCTCTCCAACCTTCCGTCATAGATACTACAAAAGAGTTTGGAGTTAAGTTCTTGTTAGGTGTAACCTTGATAGGTTCTGCCTTGTATTCTTTAAGTTTAGCAAGTAATTTCTTAACAATTTGCATTGATTGTTTAACTTCTTTGTATCTTAACTTAAATCTTGAGTGAACATCACCAGTTGCCTTGAATGGTTTTACAACATCAAGTGAAGTATACCACTTATCGTTGAAATCAAATCTTGTATCAATATCAACGCCGGATGAACGAGCAGCCATACCAACAGCACCCAATGATTTAGCACTGTCTTGAGAAACAACGCCTGTTCTTTCCATTCTTGAGATACAAGACGGAGTTCTTAGCATAACCTTAGTTGTTCTATCTACTGTTTTTGCTACACCGTCAAGCATTTCAACAATCTTGTCTGACATTTTTTCATCAATATCAAAATTAACACCGCCAACATTAATCAAACCTCTTCCGAAACGGCTTCCTGAGATTTCCAACATTGTGTTAATTACCAAAGTTCTTGTGATACCAAAGATTGAAGCACCCATCAAATATGCCATATCACCGCCAATTGCACCCATATCACCGATATGAATTGCCATTCTTTCCATTTCTAACGCTACACGTCTGATGATTTGTGCTTTATTAGAAACTGCAGAATCTGACAAAGCTTCCATTGCTTGAGAGTAAGCCATGTTATAACCGATTACGGAATCACCACAAACTGATTCAGCCAATCTGTTATTGTATCCTTTACCCTTCAAGAATAATTCTTCAACGCCTCTGTGTTGATAACCAAGCATGATTTCCAAATCATAAACCTTTTCACCTTGGCACATAAATCTAAAGTGACCAGGTTCAATAACACCCGCGTGGATAGGTCCAACAGCTACTTGGTGAACATCTTCGCCTTGCATTTCAAAGAATGGGTACTTATCCTGATTCTTTCTCAATGGTTTTAACCAAGGATGATGCAAAGGCTCAATGCCAAACTCTTCATAAAATTCTCTTTCAAAAATATGAAAAGCAGGAACTTTTTGTGTAATAGACTCATAAGATTTAACATCAGGTGTAAACAATGTTGATGTTACGTACAATTTGCCAACCTTATCATCAGCCATTACAACATATAATCTTACATTTGCGAATTCTTGTTTTCCGAAGAAACCAACAACTCTCATTTTCATTTTCTCAACGTCTGCTCGAATTTCGTCTATCGAAATAGTCGGAATATCAAACGCATTTATCTTTTTGTTGTTTTCAGTTATTATCCAATTCATAATTACCTTCTTTTAATATTATCATTAAGAGGATAAACCCTCACCCGAATTTCTGAGTTTCGCGAAGCTCAACTTGAAATTCTACCCTCTCCCTAGGAGAGGGTAATTAAGTATTAAAATCCTGCAACAGTTGCAAGAATTGCTTGAGTCAAACCTTGTGGCATGTAAATACCGATTACGAATGCCAAAATAAGCATTACAACTTGTGGCAAATACATTGTCCAACTTAGTTTAACAGGCTCAACTTCATGAGTTGGTGCTGAGAAAGACATCTTAACAACAGCTTTTCCCAAACCATAAAGAACAATTGTTAATAATAGCAAGAACAATGCGCACATAATAAAGTGACCTTTCAAGAACATTGTCTTAACCATTAAAAATTCACTTATAAACAAAACTGATGGTGGAAATGCAACAATTCCCAAGAATGATGCAACCCATAACCAACCTGTTTTCTTATCTGTTTTCAAAAGTCCCGTTACTGATTTGATTTTCTTTGTTCCATAAATTTCAAGAACGTTTCCTGAAGTTAGGAAGAAAGAAGCTTTAATCAATGAGTGACCAATCAAGTGAATGATAGCAGCCAACATACCAACACCGCCTAATGCAGTACCGATTGCCAAAATACCCATATTTTCGATTGATGAGTATGCCAACATTCTCTTATAGTTGTTAATATGGTAAACAAAAACTGCTGTAATGAACAATGACAAGAAGCCCATTGTCAAAAGCATTAATCTTGCAAAACTGTCACAACCTGAAAGAACCATAATTCTGAATACGTTTACAATCATCAAGAATGCTGAGTTTAACAAAGTTGCTGAAAGTAAAGCTGAAATTGGTGATGGTGCTTCTGCGTGAGCATCAGGCAACCAAAAGTGAA
This sequence comes from uncultured Candidatus Melainabacteria bacterium, assembly GCA_934754515.1. GTDB lineage: Bacteria > Cyanobacteriota > Vampirovibrionia > Gastranaerophilales > Gastranaerophilaceae > CAG-196. Next base: position 4,812 of record CAKVIG010000005.1, read on the forward strand.
CAGGTGCAAGACCCATTTTTGTACCAATACCAAATAATATAAATACAAAAGATAATTGAAGCCAGAAGTGGTTGAATAGTGGAGCATTATTAAATAATTCACTATAAAATAATGTGTTCAAACTGCCTGTTGCAACTGTCATTAAGATAATACCAACAAATGCCAAAGCAATACCGATTGAACAAATAAATACATATTTCCAAGCTGCTTCAATTGAATGTTTTGTTTTGTGGAAATAAATTAAATACGCACTTGCTAATGTTGTACCTTCAATGAATACCCAAGAAGCACCTAAGTTTGTACTTAAAACCGCACCTGTCATAGAGAATACAAAGAACAATACCATATATGTATAATGTCTTAGTTTTCTGGTCAAAGACGCTTCGTTTTTTGTATAACCGTTGTTATAAATAGCAACTGCAAGGAATACAATTGACATAACCATCAAGAAAATCCTGTTAGTGCTGTCAACTGCAAAGAACTTGCTTGGCTGCCACATTGGCAAGAAATCAACGTTTAAGCAAAATGCCAATGAAACAACGAAGTGCAACAATGCGTATAAATTAATCATTAAATTGTTTAAGAATTTGCTCTTAAATAAGAACAATATAAGACACGCTAAAAGCGGGAATAATAAAATTAAATTAATCATTGTACTCGTAATCCTTCAAATCTGATAATTGTGAAACTTCCAAATCGTCAAATTCATTGTTAATTTCTTTAACTAACATACCCAAGATGAATACGGCGATAAAGATATCAAGTAAAACACCCATGTTTACAATAATTGGCATTTCTTTTGCAACAGATAATGATAACAAGAAGATACCGTTTTCCATTGTGATGAAACCAATTACGTTTGATAAAACTTTGTGTTTAATTGTAATCAACCACAAGCTTGTAATAATCATTGCGATTGAAACTCCAAAGTACATTGGTGATACCAATTTGAATTGTGGAGCATCGATATTTGCAACCAAGAAGCCTGCAAATAAGATTATACTTGATATAAATAAGCAGTAAAAGTGAGGGATATTCGCATCTGTATCTCTGTGAGCTTGTGTTTTCTTCACAACCTTTTTAAGAAACAAAGGAATAACGAACGCTTTTACAATTAATGTTTCAACTATCACAAATAATAAACCTATGATGTGTGGCATATTTGCTAAGATTGATTCAGGACCTGAAATCATTGTCCAGTTGAACCAAGGTTCTTTAGCAAATCCAGACAAACATACAAAGAACAACAACCAACCTTGCGCAATAAGCATATTTACGTGCGCAGCCAAACGGCTTGTTGCAGCGATGTATATCATAGATAAACCTAATAAAATTATAAATATGTTTTCCATAATATTTACCTTTTAAACTACCTTTTTCGACTTAAGTTTCTGGATAAAAGGTGTGTTAAAACACACCTTTTATCAACCACCATAAACTCTGTATGTTACTAGAGCAAGAATTAGAAGTGCTGTTAAAGACATGATGAAAATGAATTCAAACACGTGAGTCATTCTGAATCTTGCCATAGATGATTCAACAGTACCGATTATTACTGAAAGAACAAATATAACTGCAACATAAGCCAAGATAGCTTCAATTCCCGTCCAAGAAGAAGGAATTACCAAGTTTGCAATCAAAGATTCAAACAATAATAGTTTAATAGCAGACGCCCAAGTGATTAAACCTAAATCCATACCTGAGTTATCAAGAATCATAACTTCGTGAATCATAGTTAACTCTAAGTGAGTTGTAGGATCATCAACAGGAACTCTGCAACCTTCAATCAGTAACATAATAAACAAAGTTACTGCAAGAAGGATTATAATTAGAACGCCATAAACACCGGCATTTTCTAAAATCATTCTTAAGTTTGCGAAACTAAAGTTTCCTGTTAGAGCAACAACAGATGCCATTGCAATAAAGAAAGCAGGTTCAACGATTGTTGAGAAGCAAGCTTCACGAGCTGCGCCCATACCTTCAAAACTGCTACCTGTATCCATTGCGGATAACAAAGCAAAGAATTTACCCAAACTTAGTGAATAAGCGAATACAATAAACGCACAAGGAATATTTATAATAGACATTCCGTTAATCATTGGAACAAACAATGCTGCAAATATTGTTGTAGCAAATCCAACAACAGGAGCAAACTTAAACACCCAAGAAGTTGTTGTACTGATTACAAATTCCTTCTTCATAAGTCTTAAGAAGTCCCATAATGGTTGCCAAATGCAAACACCTTTTCTTCCTGCGAAAAATGCTTTTGTTTTTTTGATAACGCCTATCAATAAGAATGGAGCAATTAAAAGAACTAATATATTTATTAATAATATGATTAAATTCATTAGTTTATTCCTCCAAACCAAACAAGACATACAATAGCTAATACAAGAAATGCCAAACCGTAAGCAATGTATTGTTGGATGTTACCGCTCTGAATTCTTTCGAATTTAGAAAGTAATTTTTCATCCCACTTGATTAGCGGTTTAACAATATAAGCTTCTTCAATGTCTTCAATATCTTGTTCATAGTGAGCTTCCTTAGGGAATAATTCCTTAGGTTTCTTAATATGTGTAACTCTCTTGAACAAAGGTTTTAATGTTGATAAGAACAAGCTTACGTAAGATGCGCCTGTATATTGAACATGAGCGTTGCCTCTATTATATCCGCAACCCCAAGTTGTATGTTCTGCAACTTTTTTGTGTGCCAACATTTTGTATGCATACAATGCAATAATTAGAACTGCCAAGACAAAGAAACAAATTGAAAGGATTTGCATCATTGTTAAAACAGTCATTGGAACAACAGCGTTTGATACATTTACAAACATACTGATTGGTCCCATAATTAATGCTACGAATACTTGTGGCATCATACCAATAGCAAGAGCAGCAACAGCAAGTAATGCCATTGGAACCCACATGCATTTTGGTACATCTTTTTCAACGTGGTTGTAGATTTCTTCGTTTCTTGGTTGTCCCAAGAAAGTAATACTTGCAGCTTTAGTGAAGCAAAGCATTGCCATTGTTCCAACCATAGCCAAACCAGCCATAGCCAAAATTAATGTAATTAACAACGCAATATTACTTCCCAATGTACCTTTTAACATACCAAAGTATATTAAAAATTCACTGATAAAGCCGTTGAATGGTGGCAAACCGCTAATAGCTGCCGCACCAATTATAAATAAAGAAGCTGTGTTAGGCATCTTCTTAATCAAACCGCCCAAAACTTCCATATCTCTTGTATGAGTTCTGTTATAAACTGAACCTGCGCCAAAGAACATCAATTCTTTAAAAATTGAGTGGTTCAAAATGTGTAAAATACCGCCTGCAAAACCAAGCATTGCTACAAGTTGGTTTCCATAAGCCAAGCCCATCATACCTAAGCCGATACCTAAGCCGATAATACCGATATTTTCAATTGATGAATAAGCCAAAAGCTTTTTCAAATCTCTTTGAGCCAAAGCATACAAAATACCATACAAAGCAGTTACCAAAGCAACTACAAATACAGTATATGCAATACACTTAGAAGGTGTTCCTATCAAGAACAACATTCTCAAGATTCCGTACAAACCTGTTTTAATCATTACACCTGACATGATTGCTGAAACGTGTGATGGTGCAGCAGGGTGAGCGTCAGGCAACCAATTATGGAATGGTACAAAACCTGCTTTGATACCGAAGCCCAAGAAAGCAAGGAAGAATGCAATATTTGCAAATTGTTCGCTACCTTGAAGAGCCGGTGCAAAATCAGCAAAGTTCAAACTGTTTGACTGAATGTTTAATAAAACAAAAGCAGCAATAATAAATATTACTGACAAATGCATATAAACTAAATACTTAATACCTGCAGAAATAACTTCTTTCTTTTCGCCCTCAAATATTACAAGGAAGAATGATGACAATGACATCAATTCCCACACGATAAGGAAGAACAAAGCATTCTGCACTGTTACAACCATTGTCATTGACATAATCAACATCATCAAGAAGAAACAGTGTGATGAAACATTCATACCTTTATCAAAATAAGGTTTCATGTAACCGTTCGCATAAACTGTTCCCAAGAAGCTCATAATTGAAATAACAATTACGAAAAATGCTGATAATGGGTCAATTACAAAATTTACATCACCTAAAATCGGTGACATGTAAACTGTAGTGCTTAGAGGTACTCCGGTAAGCATTACAGCCGCTGCCGGCAATAATAATAAAACGGCTGACAGCAATGAAAATACTGAGCAAACTTTAAATTTAAAGCGCTCTTTTACTACTACGGACAATAAAGCTCCCAATAGCAGTAATCCTAATGCTAAAAAATAAATTTCCATACTATTTACATTCCCAAAACTGTATTTTTACCATCTACCGTTATATTGCTAACAAAGTAAAAATTCAAGCCCTACTTTTTCTGTAGAAAAAGTAGGCAAAAAGACTTTTCATACATTGTCGGCTACTAAGTAAAAACGACAAAATCATATTAAAATTACTAACTCCGCCTTAAAGTGAAATCTACTAATTGTAAGCGAAAAAACTTATCACATTTAATCAGGTGACATGCTAATTGGTGCAAAAATTTGCACCATCAACTTTATCTATTTTATTTTTTCCCCAAATGCAAAACAGGTCTGCCAAAACTGATTTTAGAAACTTTTAAATCTCCGCTTTCTATAAGAGCATCAATCAATTCTCCAATTGCTTTTTGGCTCCAACCTTCCATTGCACCTAAAAAGTTTGAAGAAGTTACCTTTTCGTTATATCCGTTATCTTTTACTTGCTTGCTTCCTGCAAGAATTTTAGCAAAACCGCTTTTCCCATATTGTCCGCTAAATTCTCCAACACAATCCAAGATAAGTTTTTTAGCTTCGTCTACAGAAACTCGTTCTTTTTCTTCTTCCTTGTCAAATTCTAACGAAAGATTATTTGGTTTTACCTCTTCAACTTCTTTTATGTTTTCATAAAATTCTGCAACACGATTATCAACCAGAACTTTTTCGGGCTCAAAGTTTTTCAAATAAAGTCCTTCAAGAGTCTTGACACGGCTCATAGCAACATAGGATTGACCGCGTTCAAAAATCCTTGCACAATCTACAACAAGTCTGTCCAATGTCATACCCTGTGATTTGTGGATTGTTATACCGTAAGCCAATTTGAGCGGATACTGCATTCTCTCCGCCACAACGCGTTCATTGTAATAATATTCAAAATTATGTTTCGGAATATTTGAAACAACTCCGTTGTCAAACTTTATGCTAATTGTATCTTGGTTAAATCCCTGAATCACACCGCAAGCACCATTGATTAAGCCTTTATTAAAATCCATATTGACTAATAACATAACTCTTGCGCCAAGTTTTAACGCAATTTCTTTTTCCGCGCGACAGTTTTTAGAAAATATTTCTAATATATAATTTTCGCTTTCCGTAAAACCTTCCGTTACAAGTTTTGAACCTCTGTAAACTCCGTCTTCCGCGTAAAATAATTTTACAGGTTCATCAATCATATTGAATTTTGCTAAATTATATCTGTTCGCCTCTTCATTTGTTGAAAAAATATGCAAAATATCTGCATCTTCATTTTCTACACAACGAGTTTTCAAAAGTTCAATATCTTCAACCTCAAGACAATTTTCTCTCATGTGAGCAAGTGCAGTTATGAAATTTTCTTCATTTTGGCGATAATTCTTTTTTAAAACGACATTTTTTAAACCTAATTTATCCCAAACCGGAGAGTCAAAACAGTAGTGCCTGATTTCACCTTCTTTTTCAACCGGAGGAAGTTGGAAAAAGTCGCCGATAAAAATAACTTGAATTCCGCCAAACGGGTCGTTACACTCTCTGACTTCTCGCAAAACTTCGTTTATATACTCAAACGCTTCTATATTAAGCATTGAAATTTCATCAACCGCAAGAATTTTGCAGTTCATAATTTGTCGATATTGAGTCGGGCGTTTTTTAATTTTTTCTACGGTATTATAAACAGTGTTTCGACATAAACCCACACCCGCCCAAGAATGCAAAGTCTGACCTTTAACATTAACCGCAGCAATCCCAGTTGTACTTGTAATTGTCAATTTCTTTTTAAAATACTCTTTTAATTTATTAAGAATATAACTCTTACCTGTACCTGCAAAACCTGTCAAGAAAACATTTTCACCATTCTTAAGAAGAGTTAAAATTTTTAAAAAAGTTTCATCCTCTTCTTCGTTTTCTTTTTTTAAAGCTTTTTTTGTTGAAGGCTTTTTAACAACTTCATACTCATCCGCAAATTCTATTTCTTTATCAAAATCTATTTGGTCAAAATTTATCATCTTGTACAAACAAACTTCGCCTTTATTGTTAATTCGCGTAAAACTAATTGGCGTTTGCCCCTGTTTTAGTTCGTAGCGGAGTTTGTTTTCAGCCACCCATTCACAAGACGAAAAACCATAAATCCTTTTTATGCAATCCAAAATACACTGCGTAATTGACATATATTTACGCCCGTCTTGATTTACGTGCATTGCAGATAATGAAGGCATAAGATTTTCTGAAATTGCCTGCAAATCCGCATAGTTAATCGTTTCAGACGTTAATGTTTTAAGCGTTTCTGTTGGATTAGAAAAGTCGTTCATAGATTTATTTTAGCATGAATAGTTTTATAAATTACAATTAATAACTCTATCCACACAAGCTTTTGGCGAATACTGCCATTCTCGTTTTGAAATCCTTGAAACTTTCAAGCCTGAACGTTCTATAATCGCTTGCTTTTTCATATTTGTAACCTTGCAAGGTGTCTTATCTTCAACACCATCGCACTCGATTACAAATTTGTTATCAACAACCAAATCTGCGCTCAAACCTGCAATATCGACACCGCAAGTAACTTCGTGACCTAAATCTCTAAACGCTTGAGCAACTTCTTTTTCAAACGCATTTTTATAAATATTTTCATCAAAATCATCTGATTTAGAAAGCGCGTATCTGTTCTCATATTCTTGAACAAAACCTAAATAGCTTCTCAAAATTCCTTCCGGCAATTCTCTCGGATCTTTTGAAATAAAATTAATCATTTGATATCTTGCTCTTGTAATAGCTACGTTAAACAAATTTGGTTTTTGCAAGAAAATCAAACTTTGCGGAAAACTATTGTTTGCATAAGCCCAAGAAGTCAGAATTATATCACGTTCATCACCTTGGAAAGTGTGCGCTGTACCGATTTCAATCTGATGTTTTTCCATCATGTGTTCAGAAAGCACTTTTGCAACTGAAATTTTCAACTGTTCAACCTGCGCCCTAAACGGTGAAATAATACCTATTGAAACAGGATTATCAGGGTTTTTACGCTCATCTTCAACCACGATTTCGTGCAAGCGTTTTACCAAAGCTTCTATTTCAGGTAAATTTCTTGTTGCATCAAAATCTACCTTACCATCAGGCACAACAACCGTTTCAAGAACTTTCTTAGAATTATCGTTTCTGCGCATAACCTTAATTCTGCCACCATAAAACTCTTTGTTTGAGAAATTAATAATAGGCGGCAAACTTCTAAAATGTTCGTCCAAAAGCACAGGGTGCATTGAATAATAATTTGCCAAATCAAACATTGAATTAGTTCTAAAACGCCACATTAACTGATATCTATCGTTAATTCCGTATTGAGATAAGAACGATTGCTCTTTAGCCTTTTCCAAGAATGACAAGTGCGGTAATTGTTTATCATCACCTACAACCACAGCCTTTTTCGCTCTGTATAAAATTGGGAAACAGCTTGCAATATCGCATTGAGAAGCTTCGTCAATAATAACTACATCAAACAGCCCCGGTTTCATCGGCAAAGAACCTGACACCGCGTATGTTGTAACACACCAGCAAGGAAAAGCCTCCAAAAGCGGTTTAAAATCTTCTGTTTCAAGAAGTCTGTTTTGCAAATTCTTTTTCTTTTCAACCAAAGATTTTGAATGTACAAAAAGTCTTTGACGCTTAACAGGGTCTTGCATTAACCCCTTCAAAGCTTGTCTGCGTTTAGTTTTAAGAATATCAATCGCAAGTTTTTTCTGTTTGCGCTTCAGACTTCTGATTTGTTCAGAAAGCACGTGAATATTGCCGATTGTCTGAATTTCGGTTTCTATTTTACGAGCTTTGCAAATTAATTTTGCAAACTCTAATTCATTACTTAAAACAGCCAAATTCTCATTATTTACATCAAAACCGTTGATTTTCAAAGTTTTTTTCAAGTTTCCGATTGCAGACATGTTTTTTAAACCACTGAAGAAACCTGATTTTTCAAGGTTTTGGCTTAAAGAATTTATACAATTTTCAACAAGCTTAATCTCATCTTCTTTTAAAATACTTTTAATGAATTGCGGATTTGAGTGCATTGGTTTTTCTAAAGCAATTTCATTATCCAAATTCGTCCATTCATTTTCCAATTTAATTATGCGTTCTGATTTCTTTTCCATATCAGCAATTGTTTTCAGAAGTTTTTCCATATCTGAAACATCGCAAAGAATAGAACTTTCAGTACCTTCATCTAAATCTACTTTGTTTGCAAGCAAATCTTGAAGTTGCATACTCAATTCTCTTTGATAATTCAAACGTCCGGCTCTCAAAGCTAAAAATGGTGCGCCTAAATCATTCAAACGTTCAGCCACAACGTCAACAGCCTTATCCATTCTTGAAGCCACAAGAACAGTTTTGCCGTTAGCAATCAAATGCGCCGCAAGGTTTACAATTGTTTGAGATTTACCTGTCCCGGGAGGACCAAAAACTGACACTAATTTTGCGTTCTCAACATTTTTAACAACGTTCAATTGTGCATCCGATAAAGACAAAGGTGTCACAGGGAAAAAGTCTGCAAGTGTTTTTTGTTGTGTATCCGTAGGTTTTGATTGAGTATACTCCTCATTAATCAAATTCAAAACTGTTTCACGATAAACACCGCTAGGTTTTTCTGCAATTTGAGTAAGTTCGTGCAAAACACCTGCCGTAACTGACGGACGCTTTGTCAAAATAATTGCGCACTGCTTAGTCAAACTGATTTTATCCAATTTGATTTGCGATTTTTTATTATTCTCTTCCTCTTCAATTATTTCATCAATGTTTTCTGAGGTAACTTTTTCATTATAAAAATCTTTTGTAATATTATCTTCTTTAACCATGTTTTCAGGATTTAAAGACACGTCAATATCAGGAACAATCGACTTCAAAGTTGTTAAGAAAATATCCATTTTTTCTTGTGTAATAGGAACAGTCGGCACTACATCAAGCAAACCTTCTAAAAGCTGTTCTGTTTCATCTTCGTCATCGGATTTTTTCATCAAGGCAGTCAAAGCACCTGTATTAAGCGACAAAAATTCATCAGTCAACATACAATTGATGTTTACGCCGTTACGTTCAAGTTTGCAAGGCGCATACAAAAGCGGAGTCAAAAATTCGTTGCGTTTTCCGGTTTTAGATTTACCAACCAAAAACAAATAGCCGTAAATTAAATATTTATCCTTTTGGCTTGTTTCGGATTGAATCATAAGTTCTGTTAATTTAGAATCAGAACCTTCCAGACGCAAATGTTCAAGCCCTTGCGTAAATAAGGTATCTTCACCATCTAAAAATATCCATTTATTGTCTTTATCGGCCTTTAAGTTTCTGAAAGTTGAACTCTTAACTTCTTCACGAACACAATCGTGAAGATATTGGCTCAATTTTTTTATAAAACTGTTGTTGAATGCTGAATTTATTGCTCTTGTTGCTTCTTGTAACATGTACTTTCTCCGTTTGATTTTTCTGTGGGAATCATTCCGTTTTTCTCATCCTACGTTGTTTGGTTTGTTTATAAAATTTTCAAGTAATCAAGTCTTGGTCATTCCCTCTCCTTACAGGAGAGGGCTAGGGTGAGGTATCTACATTCCCCTCGCCCCTTGCGGGAGAGGGAACAGTCGTTGGCGAGCTATGCGAGCCTTACGAATGCGGGTGAGGGGTTCAACCCTCTTTAGTTTTTGTTGGGGTGAAACCCCAACCTACATTTTCAATGCACCCTATACATCATCTATTGAAAATTGATTCTACCACTTATAATCGTGATTTTGTTTTGTGTATTTATAAGCACAAAATCCAAAAAAGACTACTATACTTATAATTGCAGTTATATGAGATAATGTTTGAATATTCATTTTCTACTCTCCATTTTCTTTAAAATTTTCATTATTTCGTTTCGTCTTACAAAATACGAATTTGCCATAACTAAAGCTATTATAACACCGAGCGTATCTATCAAATAATACAAACTATTCGCATTCGACGATATAAACAAAAGTGCAGAACCACCTAGTGTAGCGCAAGCCGTCCCCCACAGGTGTGTCATTTCATTCCTAATACAATTTAGTTTCTCAACTTCAAAAATTTCTTCCATTTTCCCTCTTGAAATCAATTATATCACATTTTCGCAATAATTAATACTGTTTATGTATGAGTTAGTCCTATATTTATTCAATAGGCAAGTACATTGGAGAACTTGAACCACTCTTAAATGGTGTACCGTTGTTCAAATATGCCAATATTTCATCAGTTCCCTCTTTTGTAGTAGAACGTAAGCCACATTTATAATAGAATGGACTTGGATTTCGATATTCATTACTAGGACAAAGCAATAATCTTCCACCACATCTATCTCTTGCCATTTGTTTAATATCTTCTAAAACCACTCTTCCTAGACCATTCCCTTTGTTTGTTATTTCTAATGAGTCTAAGAATATATAAGGAAGAACATTTCCATTACTATCAGTATATCCTTGTATTCCCTTTAATACATCTGGAGAGAATTCAAGACTTTCAGTTCCTTTTCGATATGTTAAGGTAACTTTTGCTCCATTTCTATTATATAGGATTGGTTCTGCAATGAAATTATTTATCTTTGTTGCTCTACCAAAATTAAATTTGCTAGAAGTTTGTCTATTATTCAATATTGCTGCTCTGTTCTGTTCCGCAAGTTGAGTTGCTCCAGTCATTTCTCTAGTTGCTTGTTCAACAGTAGCAGAAACAGAAGTTCCAAAATTAGCTTTAGGAGTAACCTGTTCAAGAGGCTTACTTATTGTCCCAAACTTAATTTTGTTAATGGGATTACTCTTCGCACCAAAACTAAAGTGTTCAATAGCTTTGCTTCCCAAATCTGCACCAATTTTCAAATCTCTATAACTTACCATATTCCTTAACCTAAATTTCCCTTACTATTATATAAAGTCTATTATTTTTAAGAAATTGATTAAATGTAACAAATCTCGATGTAAATTGTTACATTTCCATTAGTTAAACGAGTACAACTCATCTTAAATCTGCTAAACTAAACATAGCAAGGAGATAAGATGAAAAAAGTTATATTGTTTTTAGCTTTGTTATTAATTCCAACGGCGTTTGCAGTTGAACAACCAAGACCTGCAAATCCTACACCGCCGATTACAGTTCCGCAAAACATCATGTTTCAGAACTGCACAAAGATTTTTGCAGTAAACAAAGAAAAACTTTTTTATCTGACTCTTGCATCACTATCCGCAAACAGATTTACAGTTGACGAAATTCAGACTGCAAACGGATATATAATTTTCACGGTAAATAGAAACAAATATTTAGCGACAGTTGCAAGCGTCGACAGTGCTAATTCAATCTTAAAAATCACACCTTGCAACAATGTTTACAATTTTCCGCCCGGAATTTTGTTGAATACGTTTAAATATATTGATTTAAATTTGAATACGGAGATTAAAAGTTAACAAGTCTTGGTCATTCCCTCGCCTTACAGGAGAGGGCTAGGGTGAGGTGTCTATACAATGAAAAAACTTTTCGCATTACTAATAATAACAATATCAATTCTCGGCTTAACCGCCTGCTCTATTCGTAAAGAAAACGAGCAAAAAGTCGTGACACTTTGGACGCTTCAGATGGGCGATTTTTCGGATTATATGTATAAAATAATTCGCTCATACGAACAAAACCATCCAAACATCCAAATTAAATGGGTTGATGTACCATTTTCAGAAGGCGAAAAAAGAACACTAGCTGCCGTTATGACTGATAACCCACCGGATTTAATCAATCTAAACCCTGATTTTTCAGCACTTTTGGCACAAAAAGGAACTTTAGAAGAAATCGACGAAACAGCGGTTTCTGATTTTAATCCCGAAATAATCAAAGCGTTAAAATACAACGACAAACTTTATTCGATTCCTTGGTACGCAACAAGCGCAATTACAATCTATAACAAGGATTTGTTCCAACAATCAGGAATTATAAGACTACCTAAAACATACAAAGAGCTTTCTGCAATTTCCGAAAAAGTTAAAGAAAACACAGGCGCATACGCTTATCTGCCAACTATTACCGAAAATGATACAATGGTTAAAATCTTAAACAAATACGGAATAGCTGACGCCGAAGACTATCCGCAAGCGCAAAAAGTTTTTGAAATGTTTAAAACTCTTTATCAAAAAAACTTAATTCCACCAGAAAGCATTACGTTTACTCATAGAGAAGCTCTTGAACAATATATGGCAGGAAAAATTGTGTTTTATCAAGGTGGCGCAAATTTCTTAACAATGATTAAAGAAAACGCACCATCAATTTATGAACAAACCGATGTAACCGAACAAATTAAAGGCCCTGTTGGTCAAAATGATTTTTCAGTAATGAATTTTGTTATCCCTCTTAGGGCAAAACACAAAAAAGAAGCGTTGGATTTTTGTTTATACTTAACAAACGAACAAAATCAGTTAGAGCTTGCAAAAATGACAAACGTTATTGCAACAAACTCTAACGCATTAAAAGATAATTTTTATAATGATGACTCTACATTAGAAGCTAAAGCACGTTCCATAAGCGCAAGACAAATTAATAAAATTACGCCACAACTCAAACAAAAACGCGGTCAAAAAGAAATCAATACACTGGTTAATTCTGCCGTTCAATCAGCTTTGCTAAATAAAGATTCTATTGAAAACATTTTAAACAAACTTTCTAGAGATATTGGCGGATTGGAAGAATAAAAAAGGTAGTATCACCAACCTTCACACACACACGAGTTTACTAAGAAATCGGTGGTAAAGAAGGAGATACAAACTACGATTGACAAAATAATAGTGCTACTAATCGTAGCAACGCTATTCATAGTAGCACTCAAATATTAGTCATTTATAGGGTACTAAGTCAAGCCTCAGAGAAGTAACGTTTCTTTGGAGCTTGCACCTATATATGCATTATTTACTATAACTCAAAGTTTGTCAACAGCCAGTTATTTTCTAATCGTACTTCTTTCCAAAGCTCTTACAAACTTTGTCGGCAAATTTTCTTTCGGATTAATTGAACCCACTAAAATTGTTTTGCAACCTAACAATTTACCTGCCAAAATATCAGTCAAAGGTCTATCACCAACCATAACCGCATTTTTAGGTTCAACGCCTACAGATTTCAAATATTCACCCATAATTTTAGGGTTTGGCTTGTTAGCTTTGCCAATAACTCTGCAAGGAGCAATTTTAGAAGCATTTGCAATATATTCTTCACTTTTATTATTAGAAATAATCGCAACTTCAAAATCTTTCAAAAACGAATTAAACCATTCAACGGTTTCAGGCAAAAAATCAGCGGATTTAGACACCATAACAGTGCTATCCAAATCAAACATAACACATTTTATGCCTTGTTGCTTAAGTTCTTCAAAATTAATTTCATATATATTTTTTAAATTATAATCAGGTTTTAGTAACATTTTTGTATTCCGTATTTGTTTTTGTTGGGGTGAACCCCAACCTACAATCAGCATCCCTCGCACCTTGCAGGAGAGGGTAGAAAATCAAGTTGAGAGCAATTTAAAGCTCGAAGCTTAGATTTTCGGGCGAGGAGTAAAATAAATTACACTCTCTTTATCCCAACTGTCCTTGCTAACGCAAACTCCGCATCTTTCGGCGCATTTGTTAATTTAACCAAAAGTTCGTCATTTGTATTTGCAAGTTCCAATTCTTCACCCTTCATATTCTTAATTTCTGTCACTTGTGTAACAAATTTTTCATCAGGTGAAATAACTTCAATATCTTCATTTTTATTGAATTTATTTTTTGTTTTTATCTTGTAGTAATCGCCTTCTCTGCCCCAAAATTCGCACAAGAAATCAGCACCTGCAAGACCTTTTGAAATATCATAGCTATATCCATCTTTCGGATAGCCTTCGCCAAGATAAAATCCTGTTGTATAGCCTCTGTTACCAACTTTTAAAAGTTCATCATAATAAGGCTGCATATCTGCGTTTGGATTTTCAAGAACAGTGTCTATTGCTTCTCTATAAGCTTTAGCTACTGCTGAAACATAATAAAGACTCTTTGTTCTGCCTTCAACCTTAAATGAATCAATGCCCGCATCTATCATATCTTTTAAATGTTTTACGAGGCACAAATCTTTCGTACTTAAAATATGCGTGCCTTTTTCATTTTCTTCGATTTCATAATACTGCCCCGGGCGAGTTTCTTCAACAAGTTTGTAACTCCATCTGCAAGGTTGAGAACAATTTCCTGAGTTGGCTTTTCTTTCGCCATTTGTCATATAATCACTCAACAAACATCTGCCGGAAAATGACACACATTGCGCGCCATGGATAAAACATTCCAATTCCATTTCAGGAACTCGTTGCTTAATTTCAGCAACATCTTTTATAGGAAGTTCTCTCGCTAAAATTGCACGAGTTGCGCCCATATCTTGCCAAAAACGCACAGCTTCATAATTAAGAATATTTGCTTGCGTGCTTACATGAATATCAGTATTTGGCATATATTTTTTTGCTAATCGCATAATTCCGACATCACTTATAATAAGCGCATCTGGATTTGAATCCGCAATTATATCCATTGAACTTTCCAAAGCTTTTATATCGCTGTTAAATCCAAAGATGTTCAGAGTTAAATAAGCTTTTGCACCCATTTGTTGCGCGGTAGAAATAGCAGTTTTAAGGTTTTCTAAAGTAATAAGTTCACCTTTTCTCATTGCTCTTAAGCTAAAATCTACAACTCCCAAGTATACGGCATCTGCTCCGTATTTAATCGCATATTTTAATTTTTCAACATTGCCTGCCGGCATCAATAATTCAGGTTTGTTCATACTAAATATATTAGCATAAAAATTATATTCAATAATATCATGCAACACAAAATAAAAAATTTTCATTTACCCCCTTTACAAAAAAAAATCACCATGTACAATAATAAATGTAGCCGATATCAAATAGAGGTTACGAGACCAAAACAACCGAAATGGGGGTTTAGCTCAGCTGGTAGAGCACCTGCTTTGCACGCAGGGGGTCAGGAGTTCGAATCTCCTAACCTCCACCATTTAAAACAAATGGAACTATTAAAATCAGCGCCTTCGGGCGCTTTTTTAGTATCTGCGAGGTATTGAGGGTATGAAGAAATTATTTTTTGCTTGAATTGAGCATATCCTAATTCTGCAATTCCCTGTTTGGCTAGCTTCACCAATTCTTCAATGTTTGCGTAGGGTTGCTTGAAAATCACATCAACTTTTCTGTCTGTGATTTTTACACTTAGATAAACCTGCCTTACAATATCCGCAACCTCTTGTGCCGAAAGTTCGGTGGCTGGTAAGCTTGCTCTTCCGCATATATCAAGGATTTTAAGACCTGTATCAAAGAAATTTGTGTTTGCTTGTGTGTGGAGTTGGAGTTCTGCCATGAGTCGGCTGAGTTTTACTTCATAATCATTTTTGAGATTAACCCATAAATCGTATTCAAGAATATTGTTAACTTGGTCTAAGTACATCTTTTTCAAGACTTCCTTACAATTTTCTATCTCAATGTTTATTCTTGCTACTTCTTGCTTGTGATATTCTTGTTCATCGCCAACAGCCATTTTAAGAGAGAATTTAACAAGTTCTAAGACTTCGGGCTTTAAACCTATTCTTTTGAGATGCATTCTTAAAGCTTGCGTTAATTGAGTTTCTGAAATGTAATCAGTATTCGGGCAACTTCTGTCATAGTGTGAACATCTATAGTAAACGTTGCCTTTTTGTCTTTCAGCACAGAAAGCATAACCGCATATTCCGCATTTAGCGATTCCGGGATAAAGAAAATCAAAGTTTTTACGCACCCTTGAACGGCTTGTTTTTAAGAAGGCAAGTTGAACTTTATCAAACAAATCACGACTAACAATAGGAGCATGTTTGCCTTGATAAATAATGCCGTTACAGTTCATCTGACCGACATAAAATACATTTTTGAGTATGCCTTCTAAGACGCATTGGGTAATTTTAGGTCTATCAGCTTTGTAGTAATAACCTTCAATGAATAAATGCTCACAAAGTTGACGAATTGAGAATTTACCAGTTGCAAAAAGCTCAAAAGCACGGCGAATGAATAAAATTGTGGACTTGTCGATAATCAATTCCTTTTTAGCACCTCTTAGGTATCCATAAGGCGGTTTAAATGGCCAGTAACCCTCCTCTACCGCCTCTTTTAATCCTTTTGATATTTCTTCTGAAAGGTTATCAATGTAATTTTTAGCCATTAAAACTTTTATCCCATGGATAAATTTATCATGTGATTTGGAATTTTTGCTAATAACGGTACTTTCTTTAACTAGATGTACTTCTAAGTCGTAATCTTCAAGAGTTACATAGTCCTTAAAATTGCGGTACAAGCGGTCTGTTTTTTCAACAAGAACTGTTTTAATGTGAGGATTGTCTTTTAAGAACGTTAACATTGCGTTGTAGTTTGTTCTTCCTGCTTTCTTTGCTGTTTCAGCGTCTGAATACTCCTTAACAATCTGAAAACCTTGTTTGAGTGCGTATTCTTTTAATAGTTTCAACTGGGCAGGAATTGAAAATCCTTCTCTTTCTTGTTCTCGGCTTGATACTCGAGCATAAATAACGACTTGCTTGTGTTCCATAATTTTATTCCTCAATATTCTGTAATGTTCTATTTTTATTTTTTACTTACTTCTTTCAAAAGTAAATAAAGGTTAGCAGACAAAAACTCCACAAACAAAAAAGGTAAAATGCAGAATAGTTCTCAAAATAAGGTCGTTTGGTAGTATTACAAAGTTATGCCTAGTGATAGTAAGGCATACAGACAATACAAGGAAGTCGTCTAGGCGATGTTTTGCGGTAGTTTAACTGGTCGGTTAATCTTCGGTCGGAAGGAGTAAAACAAACTGTTCTTTTTCGTAGCTCAAAATTCTTAAATACATCTTATATGAGGTAAATTCCTCATCCTCGTTGAATGGTAGGTCAATGAATGGGATGTCTTGTTTAATAATTGTGATATGCTCGTCAAAATCCCCGTTGTCGTTGTAATCTTCTGCGTAAACTTCCATGTAACCGCTGTATTCTTTGTTCAATACGATTTCAACCGTGTAATAAGTTGACTCGTATTTACGGAAACGTTCCAAGATTTTAGGCATATAGCTGATAACATTATCCACTACCCAATAAGCCTCTAAAGAGCGTTGAACATCCATGACCCCGTCTGTGTAAAATAGGTTGTCGCAATATCCTCTTTTAAAGTATTGCGTTGTTCCATGGTTTCGATAATAAATTTCTTGCACATCTGAATAAGTAAGCATAATCAATACTCCGTAAAAAATCTGAACATCGTTTGATTTAATTTTTTATCATTTTTGCAAGAAGTAAATACTTTTCAGGAAAAATTCTTTGAAAAGTTTTCTAAAATATGAATTCCCCTCTTTTCAGAGTATTTTTAATACGATTACTTGGTGGAATTCAAATTATTTGATATACTACTTGAGGGAAGAAAGTGCGGGTAAATTAAAGGAAAAAGTAGGGTGTGTCATATAGAAAAAGAGATTTGGATACATGATGAGTATAGATATGCATTAGGTAATATTGGAAGGAAGACTCTTGTATATATAGGCTCCAATCCCAGTATTGCAACAGCTGAGGTTGATGACAATACCTATACTTTTTTAAGAACTTGGTGCAATACAAATAATTATAACGGATTAATACTTTTAAACTTATATCCACAAGTCTTGACTATGGAACAACGTGAAAATCAAATATTTAACAGGGGTTCATTTTTTACTGTTGCAGGTTCATTAGAGAAGAAAAATTTTGAAATCATAGATAATACGATAAGAGACGTAGATAAAAAAAGCTTAGATTTTGATGTTTTGCTTGCATGGGGAGACAAGGTTTTACAAAGAGAGTTTTATTATGCATATATAATAGAATTAATGAACATTCTACAAAAATATAATGTTCAAAACCTCTTCCATATTGGTATAACAAGCAACAAACAACCAAGGGCTCCAATTCCTTTTGAAAAACATACTTCGCTACAACCATTTACCCAAGAAAATCTTAGAGCGTGCTTAGACATATATAGCTATAAAATGTTGGACAAGTAGGAGCTGTTTGTGTGTATGTTATTGTTAATATATTCTATACAATTATATATATTATCTATTTGCTAATAATACGAAAACTCCGCATTTAAGATTATTTCTCCGATAAATTTTTCATTATTTCATCTTTACATAGCTTAACATAGACTTGAACTAGGGCTAATTATGCTGTATAATTATAGCATACAACAATATAAGGAATTTTGCATGTCCAAGCAAGACAGAATAGAAAACTTAACAAAATTAATCAAAGACCTTGAGGCGGAAAAGTCTAGTCTTGAGGAGCAAATTAACTGTGCGAAGGTGCTTCTTTCTTCAATGACTGGACAAAAAATTGCTGCTGCAACCTCATTAGGTATAATCGGCAATAATCCAAAAAGCAAAAAATTGTCTGAAAGCACAAAAGAAAAAATGCGTATTGCTCAACAAAAAAGACAAGAACGTGAGCAACACTTTAAGCTTATAAAAATACAGGACTTTCTCAAAGAGAATGATAAGGCAACAACAAAAGAAGTTGCCGAATTTATGCAATTAACCGAGTATGTTGTAAAAAAATACATGCGGTCTGAAGATTCTCATTGCGAAGAATTTCGTCCCGACATTTGGAGATATGTTGTTTGAACTTATTTAATTTACCCCTTCATTAGCGCCAATAGGCTTTTTATATATATTTTACTCGAATACTGAATTCAAAATGAAAGAATGCATTGCTGATATAAATATGTGTTCTTATGAGTATAGTATTCCAAACTCTCACTTTTTGACAATTAAGTGAAAGTTTGGCTGGTATCCATTATCACAAATAATATAAAAAGGAGGCAACTATGCTAGATACTAGCTGAAAAAACGACGAAAAAGAACAGATTAAAAACTTATTAAGAATAATTCTAAGCAGCATTCTTTTTAACTCTTAATCTGTTCCCCCAATTGGGGTTAATCAATTGTATTTCAATATTAACAAAAAATTATAGGAAAGGAAAAAATATGGAAGAAGATATAAAAAATCTATTTAAATATATGAGCGCATCTGATATATCAAACGAATTAGATAAAGCTTTTGACATATTTAAAGTAGACTTTGAAAATAAAACTGTTACAATAAAAGCTCACGATATAACCGAAATAATAAATTCTTTATCAACAGAAACAATAAAGAATATACATGATAATCCTTATCTTAATTGGGACAAAGCAAATCTTGAGTATTCATTTTTAATCAATAATAAAAAAGCATGTGAGCTTGCTTGCTTGTATGTAGAACGATTTTTATATTCATTTGATGAAATGATCTTAAAAGATTTTACATGAATTTTAGAGATTCCTGACGTTTTCAATCCAAGTCTTGACTATTTAAGAACAATTTATCAATATTTTAAGATTGGAACTTCCGAATTCATTTTATTTGTTAATAAAGATAATACTTTTATTGTGAAATATATTGGCGAAGCAGAATCAAAAATTACTTGGGTGCTGAATATTCCACATATATTTTATGATGAGTGTAAAACTTAAGAAGAGAGATTTTTATCTCTGGAGTAGGCATATACCTACTCCTTTTTTTACATAGTAAGTGAAAGGAAAACCCAATGACAAAATATATAGATAACATAAACTGCGCACTTCACTTGTGCGATACGGAAAACGAAGAATGGAATGTTCAGATTGCAAACTACGGATTAAGTCCACTTGTTGTGATAAATGAAATTTTAGCAACAAGGAATAAGGAAGTAACTACTCAAAAACTGCTCATACGCTTATGCAAAGAATCAGAACCGAATATTTCATACCCAGTTAAATTATGCGGTGGAGATGATATTGATATTAAATCGTTTGTGAGAGCTGTGCATAAAGATATCATTGGCTTATGGGAAGACTTTAGCAAGAAGACTTTTAACATTTTACGGCATGAACTTAGCATGTGTGATGTTAAAATCGAAATCTACCGAAATATAGGTCATCAATATTCAATCCCGGTATATGTTTTAGGGGATAAACTTTTCAATTATGAAACTAATCAAATTAAAAACCACCTAGCTGTAATGGATGAATTACAACTAACTGAAGGAGAAAAACTCCAAATTTTGGCGCTTGGCTCTCCCAAAATTCAGATTTATGAGGCAGAAAACCCAAAACAAATTTTATCAGAGTTTGTAGAAACTATGCTAAAGTTTTTCAATGACTCCGCAGTTATCGTAGCAATTGGCGTGTGTTTAGCAATTCTCTTTTACGATTTATTTATTCAACACGCTCAAGGCTTTCCTTACATAATGCTATACGGCGACTCGCAAGCAGGAAAAACCGTTTTGTTGCACACATTAGCCTCAATTTTTGGAATAGTTAATCACACAGAGCTTACAAGCGGAACATCAACAATAAGAATCATTAGAAGAGGATTATCAAGATATAACGGTTTTCCTCTTTTTATTGATGAAATAGAGCAGAAACGAATTGAAGAATATGAAGATTTAGGTAAAGACAGCTTTTCGGGAACTCCTCGCAAAGTGTGTTCAAACGACGGCGGAGAAGTCGTAACAGAAATTAATACAACTTTCTGCGCTACAACTAATCACTTTTTTGAAAATATGACTTTTGCAAATTTTTCAAGGTGTATCTTAGTTAACCTTCACGCTGAACAATTCAATCTCGAAAGCTTCCCCTACTTTTCAAACGAAAGTAGAGAAAAATTATCGGCAATTTTGCCTTTAATCTTATCCTATCGAACGGAAATCATTGAAAGATACAAAATGCAGTTTGAAATAGCTAAAAAATATTCTAACCGCAGCAGGCTTTGTAACAATGTAGCAATAGGTATGACGATATGGGATATAATTAACGATATTACAGGCAAAATAATTGTTCATACTGAAATTCTTGCTATACAATATTTTGAGTATTTTGAGCGATATGAAGATACGGAACTTAAATATTCTGATACATTCCTTAGCGATGTGTATCGTTTATTTAAGGATGAGAAACTTGTTTATGGCAGAGATTTTGTTATTACTAAAAATCAGTTTTTGCGTATCAATCTAAGTAAATATTGTGCAATTTTTAACAGTTTGAACAGTAAACAAAAACTCAATACGGCACAATTAAAGCTTAAAATCGGCAATGACAAACGGTTTGATTTTAACGCTACAGATTTAAGACCAATCGGCAAGGCTATTAAGGTTAATATTGCTGATAATGAAACGCTTTTAGATATTAAAAATCATATCAGCGCAAATACAGGGGGCGAGGATGAGTAAAGAAAGTATAGCTGATTTATACATAAGGTTATCTTCAAAACCGCAAGAAAAAGGGATGTCTAAGACTTTTCAAATTAAGGAATGTAAGAAATATTGCAAAAGCAAAGGTTACAAAGTCCGCAATATTTACTATGAAAACAAAAGCGCTAAAACTCCCGATAAAAGACCAGTCTTTAATGAACTGATAGCACGACAAAAAACAAAAAATAAAGTCGATGTTATTGTTGTTTATGCGGTCAATCGCTTGGCTAGAAACCCAGTAGATTTTTACCAAATACGGGAGCTGGTAGATAAGTATAATACTGAATTTGTCTTTGTTAGGGAATGTTTAACCATTAAAAAGCCTTTCAAAGCTCATCAAAAATATTTAACCAGTATTTTAGTTGCCACGGCTGAATACGAGGTTGACGCTATGACAGAAATTCGTATGCGTGGCTCATTAGAACGTGCTTTAAGCGGAGTCCGTCCAACTAAACTCAATTACGGTTACGGAAAGCGCAACGGTAAAGTTGTTATGATTCCTAAAGAGGCGGAGTTTGTGAAACAAGCTTTTACCCTATATGCTACTGGCAAATACTCGCTTAATTCTTTGTCTGATGAGCTTTTTGAGCTTGGTTATCATTACAAAAATCAGCGCAACGGTAAAATTCCTAGAGCTAGTTTAGCAAGTATGCTTAAAAGTATTTACTATACCGGAAAGTATTACTTTCCTGGGCATGAAGGGATTATTCAAGGCAAACACAAGCCGATAGTGGATGATGAACTTTTTAATCAAGTTCAAAAGGTTTTAAAAAAGCCTTCCAGTGAAATCAAGGAAAAGCACCAATTTTTGTATAATGGATTGATTAAGTATAAGGAAACTGGCGGTTTGATGAGCGGTGAAGTTAAAAAAGGCGGTAAATACATTTACTACACAGCTCGAAATGCGGATAATTCTTGTTGTTGCATTAATGAGGAAATCATTAGTGAAAATGTGCTTGGTCGTCTTGAGCTTATCAAGTTAAACAATATTCCCAAAAGTATATCAAACGAGGTATTAAAAGAACACTTAAGGCCAATATCACAGGCGCTTAATACTGCAAAAAGAGCGGTGAGCCGTCAATATCATGAGGAGTTGAAACTCAAGGAATATGTTGATACGAACGGGATTGAAGATACTGATTTTATTGAGTCGGAGTACGCTGAAATTAAAGAAAAGTATAAGGATGTTTCAAGTAATATTCTGATGTTGGAAGATAAAATCACGGCTCAACAATCGAAGTATCAAGAAGTCTTAAACATGAATCTTGCAGAAGTATTTAAAAAGTTAAGTCTTGAACACAAGCGACAAATCTTAGAGCTTATCAAAAGCAAATTTGAGGGTGATTGTGATAAAAAAATCAAGATAACCTTTAAGTCTGCGTTTAGAAAACTTCTACAAAAATAATAGATTCCTTTCTCCTCGTTTGAGGCAAAGCCACGCTACAACCAGCGTGGCTTTTTTATTAAGAATTTGTATTATTTTGGATAAAATGTTTTTAATTTTTATTTCCCAAATAGAAGTTATCATTAAGATATGTTTGAAGCACAAATTCTGTTAAAACTTTCTCTATTTTTATTCGATTAGGCTTTCTAGGGTGTTTTTCATCTCCTGCAATTTTGAAGTATTTTATGTTATATTTATCAAGAATTTCCCAAAGTTTTTTGAAATATTCTGAGAAGTTTTTTCGTTTAACACCACTACCCCAAGCACATAGTATATCTACCTCATTGTTCTTTTTTTCAAATGCGCTTATAACTTTTTCTATAGTTTTAAGATTTTTATCAAGAATTTTACTATCAATTTCAGAAATTCCTGTCGTTAATAAACTTAGGAATATATTCAACATTATTACACTATCATAACTATATAAAAAAGCTATTTTAGACACATTTCTAAAAGTAGA
Organism: uncultured Candidatus Melainabacteria bacterium; assembly: GCA_934754515.1. Lineage (GTDB taxonomy): Bacteria > Cyanobacteriota > Vampirovibrionia > Gastranaerophilales > Gastranaerophilaceae > CAG-196. The sequence continues at coordinate 28,378 of CAKVIG010000005.1, forward strand.
ATCCGAATATTTTGGATTAGCATCACTCGGATTTAAACCTAAACAAATAAGAGGTCTATCCCCAAAAGTTCCAAAAACATATCTATTATTCCCATCATGTTCATATAAAAATTTTTCTATAACATACGTTAAATTCATAGTTTATTCCTTTATTTGTTTAATCTCTTGATTTAGTTGAATAAATCTTGCAAAAGTTTTATGTCAGGATAACATTCTGCTAGGTAATTCTTTATCTCTCTATATACTTTTTCGTGATTATTTTTTACTGTAGAAATAACAAGTTCTGGCTTAAGTTCTGCCAGTTTTTCCGGAGGATAGACCATGCAACCGTGAAATCTTTTATAATGCCATACCGGATTGTTATCAATAATGCCTATAACTTTTTTTGCAATTTGGGGATTTTTCTTTAGTAAATCAGCCAAGTATAAACTTGCACCCCAAAAAATGAGTTTTTTATTGCAATATTTATTAACTAATTTCTTGAAACATCTTAGTATTATATAGTTGTGAAGCTTCTTTTTAGCCTCAACAAAAAACTTCCCATTTTTCAACGCAACAAAAAGCTGCGTATATTTTTCATTAATATAAGTAAATGACGCGGGTTGTTTTTCAATGAGTTTGAAAGCTTCGGCTAACCATTTACTAGCTTTTTCGCGTTCTTTTTGAATAATATTTGATATTTTATTGTAATCATAATCTTCAAATAAATTTTGCGAATTTTTTATATCTTCCGGATTGTTATAAAAAACAGAATCAATATCAAATTTAAGTTTTAAATTCTCAAATCGGCTATTTCCGCGTTTTTTATTTGTTAAACAAATAACTTTTTTATTAAAAATAAGTGCAAAGCAAAGTCCATGAAAAGAATCCGTAATAAAAAACTTTGCATTTTTTATAGCAGACAGAAAATATTCAGGCGAATGTTCGAAATTAGCTAGTTTTTCGATTTCAACTCCATACCTGTTTTGTAGATAATTATAAATTTTTAAAATTTCCTCGTTTTCATCCAAAATATAACTAACCAATTTATTACCGTTTTGCGTTTCTACCGATTTCGCGAGATTATCCCAATAAGATTTATCCAATAAAAGAACCGGATCTAAGATATCATCGACTTTAAGATTAAAATTATCTTTGCACAATTTTATACCGGAATTTTCGCGAACAGATATTGAATCAAATCTTTGTAAGCATTTTTTAAAGACATATTTCCCAAACCAATTTGCTTCATCAAATTCTTTTTTACCAAAACTTGCAGAGAATGCCACTCTTCGCTTGTTATAGTCTGTAAAAGCAAGAGTATAAAGTGTAAAAAGGGATTTGCCTATGTACTTGTATCTAAAAACCTGATCGGTCCCGACTACAAAATTCTGTGTCCAAAAGTTTGTTTCAGTCAAATCCTCCGGTTTATAAATTCTGTCTGTTAGCTTCAGATTATTTTGGACAAAATTAAATGAAAAGTCTGGGATTTTATTATCAGGTATATAGTTGAGCAGATTAAAATCAAGTCCTTGAGATAAAAAATATTGTTGTATTGCATATGCAGACAAGACTGCTCCATAGTTATTCGGTGACCACCAAAAATTAGCAATAATACCGTCATATTTCTTTTCAAGTACGGTCTTTATATTTTCCAAAATTGAGAGGTTATTCAAATTCTTGAAAAAAGTTTTTCTGTTGGGATGTTTTAATATTCTTCTTGGCTCCAGAGGGGCATTGCCTTTTTGTGCATTAGTAATTGCTTCCTGTTTGGAGATTAAAAAATCAATTTTATTAAATAAATTTTCTCCTTTAAAATTATTCAATATAACGAGAGAAACTCCTCGTCCTATATTTTGAATAGTTTTATCAATGTTTTCTATTCCCCAAAAATCACCCAGAGTGATATCTCCACACCTGCGGGTATCATTGTATTTACAAAAATAACACGCTTCATTAAGAGTCAAATTTTGTAAGAAACTTTTTAAATACAGATTTTCACTATCTGTTTCTTTAAAACCTTTGTTATCGTCAAACTGCACACTTAGAGAAGTTTTCCAACCAATTTCTTTATCACGATGGTTAACATTTACAATTTTTTTACCCTGTGAAATTTCAGCTAAATATTTTTCCCAAACCAGAGGGGAAGGGGTTCCATGACATATCAAATCGATAGTATACAAATTATCATAATTCTTAGCTAAATACGATTTTAAGCCTGCGACCTGACAGGGGGTTCCGGAAAACAGTACAATTTTTTGCGCTTCTAAGAGTTTTTTTATTTCTTTAAAAATATTCCCAACATAGCTTTGAACATATTTTGAGGAACGCAATCTATCTAAATCAGATACGTTATTAATTATCACATGCTTTACTATTTTAAAATTATTATCAAACGTTGCACCACAAACATACCCTCCATTTGCAAGAACATATTTGGAAAGAAGCGGAAATACCGCTCCGGAAGAACTTTTTTTGCACTCATCTGCAGAAGCTTGAGATGCAAAGCAATAATCATTGGAAGGGTTTAAATCCACTTCTTTATTCTGTGGACAAGTAGAATGACAAAGACCGCAATGAATACATTTTGAGGCATCAATTTCAGGTATATAAAACCCTTCTTGGTTTTGTATTATTTGTATAGCGTTAACGGGACATATTGAATAGCAAGCCATACATCCTGTACATTTATCCGTTATTTGCATTGTTCTCCCCTCCGGCTCTTATTTTTTGAATAATTACCTGTCTTCTTTCTGCAAACAGATTTTTGATCGTTGAGAAGTAGTGAGCCTTTTCGTAGTCAGGCATCTGCGGTATTGACTTAAGTGTCTGACAATACAAATTTTCCCAATTTCTATATTTGATTAGTTTTTCTCTATCTGTAAGCCCTAGAGAATCGCTCTTTGCCCTGACTACCTGCTTAATAAGACACTTATCCAAATATCCTACTTTGCGATTGTAAGCGAAAGGTAAGATTAATTGTGGATTTTGTCCTGATAATGCCTCGAAAATTTGTCGTTTAGGGTATACTTTAACAAAATCACGCATTCTTAACATGTAGGACGGATAATGTGGTACATTGTAGTGTGTCAACATATCATCCAAAAAAGTATCCACGACATTAGGTGCCAACTTTCTGCTCCTATATTCCAGGTGTTCAAAAGTTTTTTCTTTAACTTGTTCTGCCATTGGAAAACAAATACTCGCATCTTGATGTTTTTTCAGGTATAAAGACATTTCTGATACAAAATTGGGTAAAAGTATGTCGTCTGCGTCTATACAGGAGAGGTATTTGCCGCTTGCTTTTTTTAATCCCAAATTTATTGCAGCAGCTTGACCTTTATTTTCTTGTTTTAGATAAATAAAACGGATATTTTTTTCTTTAAACTTATTTTTGTAAGAAAAAATGATCTTCTCAGTTAAATCTTCAGAACCATCATTTACAAAAATATATTCTAAGCTATCGTATTGTTGGCTCAAAATAGATTCAATGTGCGGTTTAACATACTCTTCTCCATTAAAACATGGTGATATTATGGTGACTCTATCTAACTTTTTAAATAACATTATAATAGCTCCAATTCAAAATTTTTAGAATAATTTTCCTGAAGGTATTGCTCAATATATTTTTTACTTTCTACGCTAAAATTTACTATAGAGATAATAATCTTATCCGGACATAATTTAGCTATTTTGTCAGGAGAATAGATAGTTAAATTACCTATTTTACATCCTATTTTTTCTTTATTTTTATCTATAACACCTAAAATATTTGCATTATCCAATTTATACTTTTGTAGAAAATTAGAAAGAAAAAAACTTGCACCCCAAAGCATAATCCTATTTTTTCTATTAAAAAATAAAATCAATAATAGTTTTAATTCTTTAAATGTCATTATTAATGGTGAAAAAACAACAGAAGGCATTACGAAAAGAAGTTTTAAGAAAAATATGAATTTTATACCTTTATTTTTAATTGTACTCTGCCAGTATTTTAAAGTTTCGTATTTGTATCGTAAGTAATCTTTTTTTAAACTCTCATAACAGCCTTGTTTAATTAAAAATTTTTTTATATTAGATAAGATTTTAAAAATATCAATTTTGTTTCTATCATTTTGGTTACCTGTAGTGGAATTAGAATATTTGCGATAAGAATATAATGCTTGATTTATTAAACTTATTCTTTCCGCTATTAACCAAGATTTGAAGAAAAATATATTATCCTCAAAACTCAATCGTTTAGGAAATTTTATATCATTGTTTAAAATAAAGTCTTTTCTATAAATCTTATTGCAAGGTGATACAGAGATGTTAAAAACAAATTCTAAAGTATCTTTAAAAGAAAAGGTTGTATTGAAGAATTTTTTATCAAAAATATTAAGGGTGTTATATGTGTTTATTATGTATTTTTTAGTTTCGTCATCAAATGTTTTTATTGAACACATTATAATATCAGAACTCGTTTCAATTGCTTTATTATAAAGTTTTTCAAACATATCTGATTCTACCCAATCATCAGAATCAACAAAACCTATATATTCCCCTTTTGCGATACTCATTCCATAGTTTCTTGCAGCTCCTTGCTTTTTGTGTTTTTGGGTTAATACAACAATTCGCTCATCATTATCTGCATAAGAGTTTATTTTTTGTAATGAATCGTCAGTTGAGCCATCATCTATAAAAATTATCTCAATATCCTTTAAAGTTTGATTTATAAGCGTTTGAATACATTTATCTAAATACTTAGAAGTATTATATACAGGGATTATTATTGAAACTTTTGGCATTAAAAAATAACCTCGTCCTCAAAAATATTAGGCAATAACTCAATATTCGGATATTTTTCTTCAAACTCAGCCTTTAACGACGGATAAATCAACTCATAATTAGACCATATTGTCATAATTACCCCGTCAGGTTTTAAATCATTCAGAGCCTGTGGCGGATAAATTGTATAATTACCGCAGTTTTTGCCCCAAGAGGCATTATTTCTGTCAATAATCCCTAAGATATTCGGGTTTTTCTCTTTTTCAGCAGCTAAAACCTTCTGAATAAAAAAGCTTGCGCCCCAAAGCATTACTTTTTTATCTCTGATAAACTTTTTAAGATAATCTGCTGTAATATAGTCTTTTCTCAAAGCAGGTTTAAACAACTCCCAATCATCCGGCATGAGAATCTTAAACTCTTCTAAGAAAACTTTGTATTCTTCATCATTACATAATGCTATATCCCAGCGAATATGGTTTTTGAAAGCTTTAATAAACGCACTTTCTAACTCATTATACAAGCCAACTCTTTTTAAGAAATTTTTGAGAGCAATACAAGATTTCACAACATCAATCGTGTATTTTGTTCTATATGTTGCCATACTTCCCGGACGATTAAAACGATAATTAATAAGTTCATCATCAAAAACCAAAATTTTATCAGAAACCGCAATACAGCTATGAACAAAAGCAACATCTTCACATATATTTATTGGCGGAAATTCAATCTGATTTTTAAGAATAAGACTTTTTCTATAAAGCTTATTCCAAGGTATAGGTGTTAACAGGCAAAATATATCGTCCTTGAAATCTTGCCTGTTGAACGGCTTATCTAAGGGAGTTAAATCTAGATTAATCGGAGAGTTAGGGTTTCTGCTCTCGGTAATATTCCCTTTATCGTCAACTTTTCTGTACGAACAAACAGTTACATCAGCGCTAAACTTTTCTGCTCTTGTGTACATTTCTTCCAAAAGATTAGGTTCAAAATAATCGTCTGAATCAAGAAACTGAATATATGTACCTTCAGCTAACTTTATCCCATGATTGCGGGCTGCGCCAGCTCCTGAGTGGCGCTGTTGAAGGATTACAAACCTATCATCCTTGCGCTTGTATTCTTGTAAGATTTCTAAAGATTTATCCGTCGAGCCGTCATCAACGCAGATAATCTCAAAGTCCTGAAATGTTTGATTGAGAATGCTATCAAGGCATTCTCGCAAGTATTTTTCTACATTGTAGACAGGGATTATTATTGAAATTTTTGGCATACTACTTCTCTCTTTTTCATAATTTCTTTACGTAACATGACAATAAGTTGTTAATTTATGATAAGTATACAATCAAATATGATAAATAGTCAATCATTTTGATATTAAATATTGACACAATATAATCTTTTTATAAAAATAGGAATAAAGTATACTGATGTTGAGAGGTAATTATGTCAACATTAAGTATGCAAGTTGGAAAAAGGATTAAGGAGCTTAGAGAAGCAAGGAACTTAAAACAAGTTGAACTTGCCGAATTGATTGATATGGAAGCTACTAACTTGAGCAAACTTGAAAAAGGCGCACACCTTCCAAAAGAAGAAAATCTAAACAAAATCACATCAGCTCTAAAAGTTGATATTAAAGATCTATTCGATTTCGGACATCTTAAAACTAAAGAAGAATTGTTAAACGAAGTCAATGCAATATTTGAACAGTCAACTGTTGAAGAAATAAGATTTTTTCATAAGATTTTGATGTCTTATAAAGAGTTAAAATAATCATCCTAGTTTCAAACTCAAGCCCGAATTAGATTTCATAAACCCAATATCAACTTTACCCGAAAATAATACATTATAATCACGCAAAACGGCGAGCATATGCTCCAGCGAGCCTTTAGTAAAGTAGTTTTTATGAATACTCTGTTTTGATTCCACCCTTTCATTAACCGATTTTCTAGCCCTGCATATCGTAACACTTCTATTTTCATCAATTGCACGAACTAAAACCGCCCTTGCATAATAACGATTAAACTCCGAAAATGCCACCATATCACGTATATTAGAAGGTATCTTTTTGCCGTTCTTATCTCTAGTTTTAAAGAAACTAGGGATTAAATCTCTGCGCAAGCTACTAACATCGCCCTTCTCAAAACTGCTTTTGAGTATTCTTTTATACGCACAAACAAAATCAGGTTTGATTGATTTAGGAACATAAAACAAACCGTTCTTAAAATCTCGCTCAAGTTCAGTAATCATAATCAAACGTGTTATATCGTCTAGGTTTGGGAAGTAGTACATAAAAAATTCCTTAACTATCTTATACAATAATTTAAGTGGGGTTGTATTTTTTGCATTTATAGTACATAATATAAATGAGGTCATTACTACCGAATTCCTTGGATGATTCCAAGGTCCTTAGATTTAAGGGTTATGTAGGTATATTGACCTCAAATTTTTTGTGAAATTTTGCTAGTTTTAAATAACCATAAGTTAAAATTCTTATACCCCTTGCGCTCTGTATTGAAAATTAAATCTTCCTTTTGTATCTTTTGAGCTAAATATTCAGCAAATGCAATTTTATGTGCGCTTGCATCTGGAACTAAATGTCTTTTGTTATAATGAAAACCTATTGCCCCCATTAATAAATCAGAAAATTGTATCAAATCATAAGTATTAGAATTAACAAATTCCAATGCTCTTATATCAAGACCTTTATCGGTTTCAATATTGCCTAGTGAATTAAGTTTATGATTATCTTTTTTTAGAAACTTTTTAAGCGTATCTAACCTAGTTGGCTCACTATTATTTCTACGGTCTAAATAGATATAATACGGAACATCTTTTTTAGAATTTTGTCTTAAAAGTTGAAAATAAAACTTGTAAAAACCAAGTTCAGGGTCTTTGTTTTCATTAGCTTTAAGGTCAATTTCTTTTCGGTCAATAATTATACAGTTAAATTGAAGATTATACTTGAAGAAAATATCAATAAACTTGCAATACTGAGGTAATGTCTTTTTTGAGAGGTTTTTCCAGTTGAATTTTGTAGCTTCATTCCAACCATTTTCTTGCTTAAACTTTTTGCATTCAGCAATAACTCGGTTGTATGTAATCTCATCAACCCAAATCCCACCAATTAACATATATCTAGCTTTATCAGTATTGCTTTCATCAGCAAAAATAAAATGTTTCAACCCTTTAACCTCTGTAATCTATTATACAATAAAGTAATAGTCATGGAGCAATGAAATTAGATTATTAAAAATTTAATATTTATCTAGGAAAATTAATAGATTGATTTTATTTTATATATTTCTTATCATATAAGAAAAAGGATTTTAAGTATGGGTTTTGATAATGAAGTAAGTTATTTAATAGATAAAGTGTATGTTAGTAAGTTGTGGAACAAATATAATATCTCTTGTGATTTTGATAAAAATATAAATATTTTTATTGGCATTAATGGTTCGTATAAAACTACATTTATAATGTTGATTTATAATTTACTAACATTAGATTTTTCAAAACTGATTGATATTGATTTTGAATATATAGAAATTAAAATGCGTAATGCTCATATGGTGAAAAGTATATTATTTTCTAAATCCATACAAAATAATAATGAAATTTTATATACTTTTAGAGTTTCTGGTTATGACGAAATTTGTTTTACAAAACAAGAATTAAAATTTTACGATAAAGCTTTTAATGATGAATATGAAGATGAAGATAACTATAGAATAAAAAATACTACAGATTCTATGTTAAAATCTCGGTATAGTAACATGCGAGAACAACTATTTAATTTAATAAATATTGATTATCTTAATATAAATCGTAACTCTCATATTAAAAATAGGTTCCCATATTTTGATGATGAAAATGAATCAATTGATAGTGAAATTAAGAAATTAGTAAGATTATTTATACGTTATCAATCTGAAATAAAAACTTCAATCAATAATTATTCTAATGAGTTTTTTAAAGAATCTTTTGATTGTCTATTAAAATCAAATGCAAAGCATAATAAAATTTCTTTTAATTCTAAAATCCTAATGGATTACAAAGAATCGTTGAAAAGAATGTCCAATAACAATAATTTTAGTGGTATAGATTTTCAAGATGCAATTCGTATTCTTGATGACACAAATAATATTATTGTCAAAAACATTGAAAAATTAAAAAGTAATAAAGTAAATAGTGAAAATTTATCATTACAAGATCTTGTTACCAATTTAAAACCACACGAAGTGTCTAAACTTTTAGATGGTGTATTGTCATTTCCTAAATTTCAAAATCTATGTGAGTTATACAAGGATGTTGAAAAGAAAAAGGCTAAAATAGAAAATCCCACTAATACTTTTATGAAAATAAGTAATAATTTTTTAAAATCCTCAATATCACCTAATAAAAAACTTGTTATAGCAGATGACGGTTCCCTCATGTTACAAATCGACGAAGGGAAAAGAGTACATTTAAATAAACTTTCATCTGGAGAAAAACAACTTATTATTTTATTATTAAGCGCATTATTGCAAAAAGGAAAAAGAGGAATATATATAACTGATGAACCAGAATTATCATTACATATTTCATGGCAAGAAAAGCTTATTAATGCTTTACACAAAATAAATCCTAATATTCAATTAATAATTGCAACTCATTCTCCAGATATAGTTGCTAAATATGAAAATAAAATTAAAAGAATGGAAGGTATACTAAAATAATGGAGTTTAAGAGGAATGGGGTTTCTAAATTAAATGAAAGATATTTTAGATTAAGCTCTCATGAGTATACTGTTTATGTAGAAGGTGACAAAGATTGTCTTTTTTGGGATGATATTTTCCCCGAACAAGAAGGCTGGACACCTAGAATTGAAGTTGTAAAAGATTCTAATGGTAGTATTATTGGAGGATGGTTAAATCTTATCAACTATCTAGACAATGAGTTAAAAAAAGGAAATAGAGTAAATTTTATTATTGCTCAGGATGGTGACTACAATGAAATAATACACCATAAAAAGAAATATAACAATGTAGTAACATCTAAAAAATATAGTCTTGAAAACTATATTTTTTGCCCAATAAGTTTAAATCATTGTATAAAACGATTATCGTTTGGTGCATTTGATAATAAAATTTATGTTGAAAATAAACTGCTAAAATTTGCAAAACTTGTAGAAAAATTAATTCTATTAGATTGTATTAATGAAAAAGAACACTTAGGATATAATATCTATAACATTCCTGAGCAATATAAACAATCATATAAGAACCTTAGGTTTTATGTTAAAACTATAGAAAAACAATATTGTAACATAATAAAAAATAATAAGTTTTTATTAAAAAAGATTAATACAGTAAATTATATTAGATGGAAACCATTTATTAAAAAATTAGTACAGATTATTTATACAGAAACAAATAAAGCTATAAAAAAAGAAAATGTTATTAGAACAAATAATTTAATTCGTAAGTTAGAATCTGGCAGGGGAGCAGAAGATTTATACCAATTGTGTTTGGAAAATTGTAAACTCTGCAAACATAAATGTGAAGACTATAATGACTTAATAAGCCAAGCCAACACAGCTTTTTTGAACTTAATTAAAAATAATATATAAATATCATAAATAAAGAATTCGTATTTTTATAATATTTGATAATGTAAAGGAATAGTGTTTAAATATGGAATTCATCTGAGCTTTAGATAAAAATAAAAATTTCGAAAAATTTCACATAAATATCGACTACTATTTTTCAGAATTTCAATTGGCTTAAAACATAGACTACGCCACGTATTGGCGATTTGCGAGTTCTAAGCTGTATGTCAAGGTCCACCATTTAATACAAGTGGAACTATTAAAATCAGAGCCTTCGGGCTCTTTTTTAATGCTTTCAGCACTAAGGTCTTTTGAAGAAATTATTGCAGACTTAAATTCAGCAAAACCAACTTCCGCAATTCCTTGTTTTGCGAGTTTTACCAATTTTTCAATCGTAGCAAAGGGTTCACGAAATATTACTGTAATTTTTTTGTTCTTAATTGTTGCATTCAAATAGACTTCTCGAATAATTTGAGCGACTTCTTCTGCTGAAAGTTCGGTGGCTGGAAAGCTTGCTTTGTGGCACAAATCAAGGATTTTCAAACCTGTATCAAGATAATTTGTATTTGCTTTGGTGTGTTTTTGCAATTCTGCACATAAACGATTTAATTTTGTTTCATATTCATTTTTCAAATTCACCCACAAATCATATTCTAAAACACTATTCAGTTGGTCGAGATACATTTTTTTCAGAATTTCTTTGCATTCGCTAATTTCAGTATTAATCCTCTCTGTTTCCTGTTTGTGAAATTCTTGTTCATCACCTAAACAAGCTTTTAGAGAAAGTTTTACAAGTTCATAAACTTCTTCATTCAAACCGATTCTTTTTAAGTGCATTCTAAAAGACTGGGTTAATTCTTTTTCAGAAATGTATGCGGTATTCGGACAACTTCTGTCATAGTGTGAACATCGGTAGTAAATATTGTTTTTCTTTTGTCTTTCGCCGCAAAAAGAATATCCGCAAACTCCGCATTTCAAGATTCCGGGATAAAGAAAATCAAAGTTTTTTCTAACTTTAGATTTATCAACTTTCAAAAATGCTTTTTGAGCTTTTTCAAACATATCAAGACTAACAATAGGTGCGTGTTTACCTTGATAAATGATACCGTTACAACTCATTTGTCCAATGTAAATTACATTTTTGAGCATTGATTCCAGTACGCATTGCGTGATTTTAGGTCTATCAGTTTTGTAGTAGTAGCCTTCAATAAAAAGTTGTTCGCATAGTTTTCTGAGCGAGTATTTGCCAGTTGCAAAAAGTTCAAATGCTCTTTTTACAAACAATAGTCTTGATTTATCAATAATCAGATTCTTTTTAGCACCTCTCAAATATCCGTAAGGTGGTTGGAATGGCCAATAGCCTTCTTCAACTGCTTCTTTTAAGCCTTTTGAGATTTCTTCCGAAAGATTGTCAATATAATTTTTCGCCATTAAAACCTTAATTCCATGAATAAATTTGTCATGAGATTTAGAATTTTTGCTAATAACAGTGCCTTCTTTTACTAAATGAATTTCTAACTCATACTCTTCAAGAGTAACGTAGTCCTTGAAATTACGGTAAAGTCGGTCTGTTTTTTCAACAAGTACAGTTTTAATTTGCGGATTAGCTTTTAGAAAAGTTAGCATTTTGTTGTAATTTGTTCTACCTGCTTTTTTAGCAGTTTCAGCGTCCGAAAATTCTTCAACAATCTGAAAACCATGCTTTAGTGCATATTCCTTCAATAATTTTAGCTGAGCAGGAATTGAAAAACCTTCACGTTCCTGTTCTCGGCTTGAAACTCGTGCATAAATTACAACTTCTTTGTGTTCCATATCTGAATCTCCTAGAAAATCTGAATACTAGTTTAATTTTTTACTATTTTTCAGAAGTTGTAAAGTGAGTTTGGCATACGAAACTCCTGACTGAGTTTGCCTTAAATTCAATAGGCATAATATTTTAAAATTGGTCGTTTAGTCGTTTTGTTTTTGAAAGATTTGATAATAAAAGCCCTGAAAGCTTTTCTAAAAAGTCGTATTCAGGTCAATGCTCGGTCGGTAACATCAAAACAAACTGCAATGGTGTATAATTTCCCAGTTGCAAATACATTATGTAAGAGGTTAAACTCATATTTTCCGCTATCGGCAAATCAATAAATGGGATTTCTTGGCTAATTACGACTATATGCTCATCGTAATCGCCATTTTGGTTAATTCCTTCTCTAAAAATTTCAATTTTTCCTTGATTATTCTTGTCAATCAAGATTTCTACAACAAAAAAGCCGTCCTCGGTCTTGTTAAAACATTCTAAAATTGTTGGCATATAAGAAATGACTGTATCAATAAGCCAATACGCTTCCAAAGTTTCTTGAAAGTCCATGACTCCGTCAGTATACAAAAGATTGGAATAATAAGGACGTTGAAAATACCGAGTAGTACCAGTATTACGGTAGTAAATCATCTGAACATCTGAATAATTGAGCATATTAATTCCTTAAAAATCTGAATTTTGTTTTAATTTTTTATCATTTTTCAAAAAAGTAAAGTTTTTAGAAATAAAAAAAGCCACACTCTAAAATGTGTGGCGATAATTCAGATTTTCAGTAAAATTTAAAAGTATTACCGCTTACGAATTTTACGGAAAGCCGATTTAAAAGTTAATTTCACTTTCTTTTCTCTATCAACTTCAAACTTGTTCTTAACAAGTAAAATTACATCTCGCTTTGCTTGTAAATCAAGAGTTCCAAAAACTTCTGATAACCGCTTTTCAGTAGCATTTTCACATAATATTTTGGCATTATCGATTTTGTTTTCAATTTCAGCAATTTGACTGGGCAAATCTCCGTAAGCCTCATTTATCAAATTTCTTTCAGCTTCAATCAGTTCTAAATCATCAATACCGTTTTCTTCAATAACATCTGCAAGTTCCAATTCTTGATGATATTTTCGGCTAACATTTCTTTTCAAGGTCGATAATTGTTGTCTTAATGGTTTTAACATTTCATTCAAGACTTCATTTACCAAATTTTTAGGAATAAGATTTAAACGAATTTCCTTGAAATAGTCAAGAACTTCTGTATAAATATTTTTCTCATTTACGCAAATATATTTACCGTCATCATCTCGGCAAGTGTAATAAACATATTTTCCCTTTTTGATGTCGCCAGTTAAAAGTTTATCCGTACCCTTAAAATTCAACAAATTTGAAAATAAAAATGTATGTTTCTGCACTTTTTCAGTACCTGCATTTTTTAGCATTACCTGAACATTATTAAACAATTCATCACTAATAATAGCTTTGTGTTTACCTAAAATTTCCATATCGCAATCCGGAAAATCATACTTTCCGGTATAAAACTTGCTTTTAAGCATACTGCTAAGGCTCGCTTTAGGAATTTTACCGCTTTTCTGCAACTTGTAAACTAAGCCTTCTTCAAAAAGAATATCAGGTAAAGTCGAAAGTGAATATTTACCTGTTGTATACAATTCATACGCTCTTTTTACAAATTCAGCCTGTTTGGGTACAATCGCAATAGCTCCGCTCTTCAATTTTGTATAACCGTAGTTCAACTTACTAGGTCTAATACCTGTTTTTGCCCTTTTTACAAGTCCTTGTTTGCGAATTTCGTTCATGTGATTAACTTCAAATTCAGCATTAGCAGTCAAAATTCTTACTAAAAATTTCTCATGAGCCTTAAACGGTTTTGTAATCACAAGGTTATCTTGCAAACAAACAATTGTAATATCAAGTTTGTCAACTAGATTTTCAAGTTCCTCAAAATCATACGGATTTCTCGTTAAACGGTTCAAGCTGAAAGCAATTATCACATCGGCTTTGTTTTTGTACTGTTCTGCTATCATTTTTGCAAAAACAGGTCTTTTGTGTGCTTTCATTGCACTACAATTTTCGTAATAAATATTCCTAACTTGATAACCATGTTTTGTGCAATATTCTCGGCATTTCTCTTCTTGTGTTTCTTTGGATAAGCCTTTTTCTTGAGGTTTGCTTGATAATCTGTTGTAAATATCAACGCTTTTAGTCATCTTCACCCTCCGCAGAATTTACAGGCATAACTCGATTTAAAATATCAAGCAAAATTTCATTTTCAGAAATATCAACCTTAATTGCTTTACCAATTGGTTTCAAATCTGAACTTTTTAGGTTAAATCGTTTGTCATTAGCTAATTTCAATTTTAGTTGAGCGGTATTCAGCTTTTGTCTTTCACTCAAGCTATTAAAAATATCACAATATTTTTTAAGATTTATCCGCAAAAATTTACTCCGAGTAATCAAAAAATCACGCCCGAAAATTAACTCTTCTTTTACAAATAATCTGTAAACGTCGGCTAAAAATACATCACCGTAGTTTAATTCTGTATCAAGATAGCGTTCAAAATACTCAAAATATTCTTTTGCAAGTTGTTCTGTATTCACGACTTCAAACCCAACAATGTCATTAATTACAGACCACATTGCCATGCCAATCGCAACATTATTACACAACCTTGACTGAGTACAAAAATTTTGTGCAATTTTGAATTGCTGATTATATATTTCAATGATTTTCGAGCGGTAGCTCAATATTAACGGTAACATTGAAGATAATTTTTTCAATTCTTCTGCTGAATGGTATTTAAAGTTTGAGAGTTCAAATCTGTCTTTTGGCATATCAACCAAAATGCTTCTTGAAAAATTAGCAAAAGTAACATTTTCAAAAAAGTTATTTGTTGTAATACAAAAAGACGTATTGATATCAGTTACAATTTCTGTACCGTCTTTTGAGGACTTTTTCCTTGGTGTACCTGAATATGTGTCTTTACCCAAATTTTCCAATTTCTCGATTAACGATTTATCAAGTTCGTCAATAAAGAACATAACATTATTTAGGTTTGATAATCCTTCTCTAATTACTGTTATCGTTGATGTTCCGCTAGTTAGTTCTGTATGATTTACAAAGCCAAAAATTGCCGCCAAACAGTACATAAGTGTTGTTTTGCCTGACGTCGGCTGACCATACAAAAATATGTACGGAAAACCTTGAGCATGCTTGATAAATAAATCAAAAAACAAAACTCCAACACAAACACCAACTGCAACCAAAACCGCAGAATCATTATACACCCTAGCAATTGTAACAAAGAACTCTGCCAGTATTTTCTTTGGATTATCAGAATGAAAATACACAGGTTTTGGATATTTGTGTGTCAAAATCTGTTCTTTTTCTTGTTCCGTAAGTTTTAATTCAGTTGCAATATTTGGATACTCCAAAAGCTCAGAACAATTTAGGTCAAAAATTTTGTTACTGAATACAAATATATTTTCAGTCGGCTGATAGCCGTAATTTTTGTAAATATTAATCGTTTTAATGTTTTCGTAAAGCATTTCTTTTATTTTCCAGAAAATTGGTTTAGAAAAGCTTTCTGACAAACCTACAACCCCTTTATGCAAAGCCTTTACAAATGCTTTTACATCTTCTTCATCACTTCCGCTAATCAGCTTAACAAATCGCTTTTTGTGATATTTTCCTTTTGTAAGTGTTAATGCTAAAAACTCAACGATTTCATGCCTGTTTTTTGTAGATAAAATTTGATTGATAACGGCAATTGGCTCTAATGTATAATTAGCAACCTTTTTAGTCTGTTCCGTTTCAGAATTTTCTATGTCGCATAAATACAAGCCGTCTGGTTTATTCATTATTTCTTTTGTCATTTTTCCCCCTTGAAAAAAGAGCTCAGGTTTTGTCCTGAGCCCTTATTGCTACCGCATTTTAGATACTGATATCAAAAACTAAAGAATCTGAATCAACCTTTTCATTAAACGGTACCAAAATTAGCTCTATATACTTTGAAACGTACGCTAAAAAGTATCTCTCGTTAAACTTAATGATTGGTATGAACCTGTTGAAATCTAACAAAAATGGTACAAGCTCTTCCGGCATTTCCATTTCAATTAAGTCATCATTCAAATCATCTTCTTCAAGATTGTATTTTAGCTGAGTTCCAAGAATGAGCTTGAGAAAGAACTCTCCGTCTTTTTCAAAATCAATATCACACACTTCAATTTCATTGCCGATGATATAATTTTGTTTTTTAAGCTCTTGAGCTAATTTTACTGTTAAGAAACCGTTTGATTTGATTTCTTCAAGGTTTTCAAAAAGAAGTTCTGCCATAGGCTAATTCCTTTCACATGTGCATCATGCGCACATGTTTGTTATACTATTACTAGTAGAGCATGATTCTACTGCTCTTTAGGGGAAGCTTCCCTTAGATCTGGGGTTAGAAAGCTAAAATCGACTCGAAAATGATTTTCAAAAGCTTTTTAACCTCTTCTTCTTCCTGAAGGTCTAAGTCCTTCACATACCGGTCCTTTAGACTTTTATTCTTATTTGCTTTTCCATAAGCAACCTCCTATTCTGTCAGTTCTTACTACGCTCTAAAAAGAGAAACCGACGTTTGCATAATTCTAGTTTGGCGAGTATTCTAATGAAATAAAGCGTTTATCTGGTTCGCTCCATTGGGTCAAAGAAAATTTGTTACCAATAATCTGCAAAGTATAGTCTTTTTTCGGATAAGTCCTGTTTATAAGGTCGCACTCGATTCTTACAAAATCAGACTTTTTACATCGTTCCAGAAATTCTTTTGCCTCGTCATTAAAGAATGTAACCAAATACGATTGCTCTTTGTGTCGCTTAAAGTCCTTAGCTTTGATTACACAAGTAGTAAGATATCGTCCAGTTGAGCTCTTACCACCTTTTAAATAAACAATTTTGCCATTAATGATTAGATTATCCATTTTTATCTCCTTTCTTTTGTGATAACCTTAGTCAGCTTTATAATTGCTGACCACATAATAACTATATCAAGGAGGGCTAAATGCTACTTTTCTTAAAAAAATATTTGAAATCAAGTAATAGCTTGAAAACTAAAAAATCATAAACGTAAAATCAACAAAAAATGGTTATGAAAAATTCATAACCATTTGAAACATTTTGTAATATTTCATCTATCTTTATAGTTTTGGTTTAAAAAATTTACAGTTTGCACAGCTCCAATTTTTATTGTCTACTGAATTTTTACATCTTTCGTAACCTTCACAATCTTTTCTCTTCTTACTTTTTTGAGGGTAATATTTTTCTTTAAATTCTTCAGTCGTTATATTATCAAACACTCCATCTAAAATTATTGTATATCCACTTTTAGTGTCATCTCTTTCATTTAGATAAACTCGTGTCCCCTTTGTTAACTGTTTATTATCGTTTTCAGATTTCAACATGTTTATTGCTAAAAGAAAGTTTATATGAGGTGATAAATTAGAACAACTTTGAAATAATTCTTTCGCAATTTCGGCTTCTGTCATCGCTCCACCATTTTCGGACAAAGTTATTACTATATCCCACACAACATTACTTGCCAGTTTTTTATATACCATTTTTATCAACTCTATTTCTTCTTTTAAATTTCCTGGTTTTATTCCGAATGTAATCATATTATTTCTCCTTATAACTTGAATCTTACACTATGTATAAAACCTGAACATAAATATTTTTGCTAGTTTTAGACTATTTATAGAGCATAAAATAGAGTAAATTTTTGTTTGAATACAGATTATTAACTTATATTCGGTAATTTTCAAAATCAAACAACTTAAAATCTTTCTTTTCCATTCTTGCTAATGGAATTATAAGCTGTACTTATTTTGTTGTGCTATCTTTGCTTATTATATAAGCACTTTTCGACCAGAATTCTCATTATCAGTATTAAATGAAAATTTTCCTGATGCAGGAACTGCCCTTTCTTTGCCCCATTGTCTTATTGCATCAATTCTTTCTGGATTAGTTCGTGATAATGGTACTACATTTGTAAAATTAGAAATAACAGACTGCATTGTTATTTGTCCATTACTCGAAATGGATTTATATGCAATTTCTTTAATCGTTGATTCAATATCAGCACCAGAAAATCCATCTGTTAATGGCACAAGTTTATCAAGAAAATCATCACCAAATTTTTTTCTTAGAAATTTTCTACAATAAATGTCCAAAATATCCTTGCGTTCTGTTTCATTAGGCAAATCTACAAAAAATAATTCATCAAAACGACCTTTTCGCAATAATTCTGGTGGTAACTTAGACACATCATTAGCGGTAGCTACGACAAAAACAAATTTTAAAGATTCTTGCAACCAAAAAAGAAATTGACCAACCATTCTTGTAGATACTCCACTAGAATCTGTTCCTGTTGCTCCGACCAATCCTTTTTCAATTTCATCAATCCATAAAATACAAGGAGAAACTGTTTCTGCCAGTTGTAGTGCATCTTTTAGTCTATTTTCAGATTGTCCTACATACATTCCTTGAATTGTTGCAAAATCAAGCCTATATAACGGTAATTGCCAATTACTAGCAATAAACTTTGCAAGTAAACTTTTACCACAACCAGGAACTCCAACTAGCAAAACTCCTCTTGGAAGTCTTATATTTCTTGATTTTAGAATATCTTTTTTGTCTGGTTGCAATAACACTTTCTTGTTATCAAGCCATAATTTTAGACCTTTTAAGCCTCCGACACGAACATCATTATCAGTGCAATTAATTTTTTCTAAACCAGAAATGTTAGAAAACATACTGTCTTTTGTGTTTATTATTTCATTTATGTCCGATTTTTTTATTTCTCGCTTTGCAATCAATGTTGCAATTATATTTTGTATTTCAATTTTACTTAAACCATTAAAAATACTGGCAACTTTTCTGTAATCATTTTCATCCCATTCAATTGTAATGCTATTTATATATGAACTAATAGAATCTTTTACTATTTTATATATTTCATCTTCTTCTGGCAAATCTAACTCCAAAGACATGCCTAACCTTTGCAGTTGTTTCCATATCGGATTATTACTAATAACGATAATAACAGCTCCACGTTCTTCTGCTAAAGTTACTAAATCTAAAAAATGTCTTGCTGTGATCGTATCTTCTTGAATATCAGTTACTTCTGTCAAAATAAAAGTTAAATTTTGTCGCTGCGTTATTTGCTGACTTATATAATCCAATGCTCCAACAATAGATTTATCTTCATTAACTAAATTATTGCTTGATAAATCTATCATACCTTTAGAAAGTGTATGGACATAAATCGGTAAGTGTAGTTCGTTATTAACATTAGAAAATGCATCAAGTACACGATTTCTTTCAATTGATTTTACGGAAATAAATGGAATTCTAGCTATTAAATATCGTTGTATCTTATTTGAAAAATCTTGAATATTACTCATTATAAATTACCTCTAAATATTATCAATTCTATATCCTAGGACAATTCGTTTCAGCTCGCCTGATAAATCTTGTTTTGCACTTTCATCTAAACTTTTTTGAGATTTCTTAGCACAATTCATTATTTCGGTTATTATTGAAGTTTTAATATCATCAGGTAAAATATTTAATCCACCTAATCGTTTTAGAAAAATTAATTCTTTTCTGTAAATTATTAACAGATTTGTTGTGTCAAATGGATTAAAAGCTAATGTGATTCTTTTGTTATAGAATTCATTGAGTTTTTTTAAGCGATTATTTATCAAGTCCACCAAACGTATTGTAATCCGTTGAGCAATTCCGTCTAACCATTCAATAGAACCTGATTCACAGTTTTGGATTAATAACTCTTCACAATGTCCAATTTCCCACATTTCTATTTCATCAAAGACTTTACACCATTCTGAATATGTACTTGGTATCATAATTTAGTCTTCCTTTGTACTAATAATGCTGGTGGCAACAAATCCCACTCAGGAAACTTTACTGCTAATTTTTCATTATGCAATTTCTGTTGCTGAATTCGTTTTATTTCTTCTTCTTTGCTTAATTTTGAATTGTTTTCCATATATAATTTCCATATTTTATAGTATTTTTTTCTCTGCATTATTATTAGTAAAATCATTAGCATTATAGTTTGCTAAAGTTTCTTCAACTTTCTTATATACTGCGTCATAATTTTTATAAGCTTTTTGCCAATCAACAAACTCAGCACAGAAAGCACTTGTAATTGTTTTTCCACTTTGACAATTATTGTTATATTCCTGTAATGCACATGATCTACCTACAAAATAGAAATACACACTTCGTATAAAATAGATAACTACAAATATCATACAAACAACTGGCATTGTTGTTAATTTACCTAAAAATATCCATAAAAGGCAAATAATATTCAGTACCGCTGATATGTAAATAGGAGTTGTTAAACTTTTAACAAGCTTATCCAATTTGTCTTTAAGGTATTTTTTATAACTCTCAAATAATTTCTTTTCATTTGAACCATCTTTCGTTGTATCAGTCCAATCATCAATTTTTATTGTTATACTTTGAGGGTATTTACTTCGATAACTTGTTGTAAAATCATTATGTGCATTTGCAATCCATTCTTTGACTAAAAATAATGAAAACTTTTTTAAAGAAGCTGATGTTGTTTCTGAATTGACAGCATTTACTAATATTTCAAAAAAAGAAACATGATTATTAAATAATATTATTACATTTGTATTAAAATCTTGTTCCGCTTTTTCTTTATCACCTTGGTGTTTTACAATTAATTCAGCCATGCTTTTTTGTTTTTTTAGGTCAAATTCATCAGAATCATATTCATTTACCAACCTATACAATAAATCATCTAAGGCTTTTACATAATCTATTTTGGTTATCTCAGCATTAATAATGCTATTTAAGTAATTCACAAAACTGGTCTGTTTTTTTGCATTATTAAGTAGGTTTTCTAACATTGTAAAATCTGGAGAATATTTGGAAAGATATCTAAATGGTAAGTTTTTATCAGCTTCAACGCTTAACAAATCAATTTTGTTATACCAAATTTTTTCCAAAGCCTTAACTTTTTCTTCATCTCTAGCTAAAATGTTTATCCATTTTTCAATTTGTTTCTTACAAATACCCTGGGAATCTGGACCAAAAAAGCCATCTGTATACGCATTTAGTAATACAATTGTTTCTTGTGACATTTCTAATGGATTTTGATTTTCAAAATATTTACTTAACCATATAAAACTTGCTTTATTTCTCTTTAAACGATTATTGACCAGAGTAAACATTAATTGAGTTTTAATCTGATTCCTCTTTAATCCCTCATTTAATGCTTTTATAGCTAGTGGTTGGTTATCTGTTAGCCACGCAGATATAGCAATTAATGATGGTGTCAACCAATAACGAGGTGTGCTAATCATGAGTTTTTCGGTAGAATTAACTATTACACTTTTGCTAACCAAACCAGTATCGACCGATTGTAAAACTCCAAGCAAAACCTTGCGAACTTTATCATATAAACCAAATTTCTTCTCGATTTCTTGATTTAGAATAATAACCTGTCCCTGAGCATGGGTTACATTATTTCGACGTTCTGTTATATCGACAAAAGTTAAAAATTCTTGTTTAAATGTTGCAACATCAGTTGCCAATGCAACAATAGTAGCTCTGTTAGTACGAACATCATCATCTACTGTAGCTATTTCTCGATGCAAACTAGCAAATTCGGACTCAATTGCAGTCATCATTAAGCCAATATCTCTTTGGCTGCTTTTAAGTTCTCTTAATATTTTTTCATTATCTTCTTCTAAAGTCATTTTAATTAATCTTTCACGATTGAAGCTGTTCCATTTTCACTTATGGCAATAAGTTTGTCACTATATATTTCTACAAATACATAATTTGGATTAATAGCAAGACTTCTACCCTTTTCTAATTCTGGTGGCAAAGCTTCATTAACCATATAATGTTTTAAAATCATTCTGCCATAACCTATTGAATGAGTCCTCTCATCAATACCTAATATATTATTTAAGCTTAAAGTGTGGACATCATAACCTTCACCAAGATAACATTTCCCCAAAACTCCTAAAAATGTTTCATCATAAACAATATTCGGAACAGAATTTTGTACAGTTTCTACAATATTTTTTATTTTTTCAGCAGACATTGAATATCCTTCAATATCAAGATTTTTTATCTGTTCAATATAACTTTGAGGTCTTTTTTCTCTAAAAACAAGCTCAGGACTCTTAAAAGTATTTTTTTCTTTCAAATAAGAATCTGCTATAGAAAGCTGTTTTTCTTCATTAAAAGTCATATCAAAATGTAATTTGTCTGTATTTATAATTGGTTTTGGCATATAATTTCCATTTCTTTATTCTTAGTTTAATAGAACAACAAAATACATATTAATGATAAGTATACAATCATTTATGATTACAAATCAATCATTTATATATACTATCTTGATACGCAATAATCTTTTTATTATAATTGTAATAAAGTATACTTGAGTTGAGAGGTAGTTATGTCAACATTAAGTATACAAGTGGGGAAAAGAATTAGGGAACTTAGAGAAGCAAGAAACTTGAAACAGGTTGAACTTGCGGAGTTAATTGACATGGAAGCTACAAACTTGAGCAAGCTTGAAAAGGGAGTTCATCTTCCTAAAGAAGATAACTTAAATAAAATAACAAAAGCATTGAAAATTGATATAAAGGATTTATTTGATTTTGGACATTTAAAGTCAAAATCTGAATTAATAGAAGATATTAACCAAATTTTTGAGCAATCAACAATAGAGGAGATGCGATTTTTTCACAAAATTTTGATGTCATATAAAGAATTGAAATAATTTATACCAACTTTAAACTCAAACCTGAATTAATTTGCATAAAGCTTGGCTTATTTTTTAGAGTAAATAACATTTTATAATTTCTAAGAATTTTCAGCATTTGAACTAGCACAATTTTGTCAAAATAACATTGCCCTACCGCAATTTTGGACTCTTGTCTTTCGTTCAAAGATTGCTTTGCTCTGTAAACACAAACACTTTTATTCTCATCAATTGCCCTAACTAAAATCGCACGCATATAATACCTATTGAAATCAGAAAATGCAAGCAATGTCGTTATATTTGAAGGTATTTTTCTTCCATTTTTGTTCTTATCTTTGAAAAGGGAACTCACTAATGCACGCTCTAAACCTTCAACAGTTCCATATTCAAAACATTTTCTCAATAGCTCTTTATATCGTGCGATATAACTACTTTGTAAAGAACTTGGTTCATAAAACAACCCATTCTCAATATCACGCACCAACTCGCTAATCATAATAAAACGTGTATCATTGTCAAAATTTGGGAAATTGTACATATAAACTCCTTAAATTTACATAAATTTAAATAAAAATACTTGTAAAAAATTCATTTATAGTACATAATATAGTTAAGGTCATTACTACCGAATTCCTTGGATGATTCCAAGGTCCTTAGATTTAAGGAATATGTAGGTGTATTGACCTTAATTTTTTGTCAAAATTTTATTAGATTTAAACAGCCATAAATTCAAATTTTTATAACCATTACGTCCTGTACTAAATACCAAATCTTTTTTGTTAATTTTTCTTGATAAATAATCAGCAAAAGCCAGTTTGTGTCGGCTGGCATCTGGTGCTAGATTTCTTTTATTATAATGAAAACCGATAGCACCCATTAATAAATCTGCAAATTGTATCAATTCATAGGTATTTGAATTAACAAATTCTAATGCTTTAACATCAATACCTTTATCAGTTGTAACACCACTAAACCAATTAGTTTTATGATTATCTTTTTTAAGAAAAGTTTTCAATGTATCTAAGCGAGTAGGCTCACTATTATTTCTTCTATCTAAATATATATAATACGGAACATCTTTTTTAGAATTTTGTCTTAAAAGTTGATAATAAAATTTATAAAACCCTAACTCTGGGTCTTTGTTTTCATTAGCTTTTAAGTTAATTTCTTTGCGGTCAATAATAATACAATTGAACTGTAAATTAAACCTAAAAAAGATATCTATAAACTCACAATATTGAGGAAGCGTTTTTTTTGGAAAGATTTTTCCAATTAAACTTCGTAGCCTCACCCCAGTTGTTTGCACGTTTAAAACTTCGACATTCATTGATTACATTTTTTAGTGTAATTTCATCAACCCAAATCCCACCAATCAACATATATCTTGCTTTGTCAGTATTGCTTTCATCCGCAAAAATGTAATATTTCAAAACCTTTAACCTCTATAATCCATTATACAATAAAGTTTTATTTGAGTTAGCATGCATAAATAATTAAGATTTCTTTAATATTTTGAATAATATAGAAATTGTAATCTAAAATATTGTTATCATTATTAATAAGGATAAAGTATGGTAAAAGATAAAGCGAATATTTTTAAGTTTGACAAAAATACATTAAAAGAATACAATAAAGACCCTTTTTTCGATTGTATACCTGGAGCTAAAGAGTATGCGGAATGTATTAAATCAACTATTTTGAATAAAGAAACTCCTTATGTTCTAATGTTGAATGAAAATTTTGGAATGGGAAAATCATATTTTGTTACAAGATTTACTCAATATTTAAGAAATAATAATGTGGATTGTATTTATTTTAGCGCCTGGGAAAATGATTATCTAGAACTTCCTTTTGTGTCTTTTTCGAAAGAAATTATTAAATATTTTCAAAATAAGAGTATGACTAAAAAAGCTTCAACAGAATTCGTTAAAGCTACAAAGTCTATATATAAAGTAATTTCTAGTATTGCAAAGGCAACTTCTTTTTCAGCAAATGCAAATCTAGGAGTTTTTTCAACAAAAGTTTCTTTAGATAGCAATAAAGCGATTACAGCCGTAGAAGATTTTATTCAAAGCTTTATAAAAAAAGATGATTATTTAATTGCTTTCAAAAAGACTTTAAAAGAATTTATTAATTCCTTAAAAAACAAAAAATTAGTTATTATAGTAGATGAATTGGATAGATGTCGCCCTGATTATGCAATGAAAACATTAGAAATAATAAAACACTTTTTTGATATAGAAGGGTTGTTTATTATTGTACCAACTAATGAAAACTCGCTTTTTAAGTGTGTTAAATCTCTTTATGGTTTTAATGAAGAAACATCAACTAACACCGAAAGTTACTTTAAAAAATTTTTTGATGACATAGAAACATTATATAAACCTAACTATTTAGAAATGGTTAAAAATATTATTAACGAAAAAAATTTAGAAGAATGTATTAAACAAAATTATATATCACTAGATTGTGATCAATATTATTCACTAAATTTGTTACAAGTAAAAATTAGTAAATATGGAGAAACTGAAAAGTTTACAATACGTGAGATGGATAGTATGTGCAAAAGAATTCTTTATTATTGTAAATGTATTCAGCAAAAAATAGATTGTGAGTATTTAACGTGCCTTTTATTCAATAAATATTCTCGGCAAAAGGTTAAACAATGTTTCTTATCACCTGAACACCGTTTTGCAAACAATGGGAAAAAGCAACAATTATTACAATTTTCAATACCTGACACAGTATTTAATGGATTCGATGATAATTATGCTATATTTCAGCGTTATTATCCGACGTTTCGTGTTGCCACATTTAAGACATATAAAGAGTTTGATGATTTTTATAAAAAAGCCATTGAAGAAATTGAAAATGGCTTAAAACCCACTGCTTGTGGAGGCTGGATACGAGATTTTTCTAAATACAAAGAGAATATTTTAGAATATATTAATTCTCAAAAAGAAGAAATCAATAAATATAGAAAATATTGGGATTCAGGCGATAACGACCATTTAATTAAAAACTTCTATCATAATATTGTTGAAAACGATTACAAACTTTTTGAGATTAAAAGTTAGTTTAAATATTATTAAACAAAGGACTTTTCTAGTTCATTTCTGTAGTATGTCAAATATTGTGATAATGGTATTTGAATATCTTCTGCTATTTTTATTAATTCATTTAAATCTTTTATTGAATACTCTATTGTTCCATTACTTTCAATAGAATTAATTTTTGTTTTTAAATCTTTTATCAAAAATAATAATTTTGTTCGTAACTGTAAAATATTTTCAGGAGCAATAATCCAAAGCTTAGCTTCATAGTTTTTTATATTATCCCAGGACAAATATAGATTTTGTTTTGCCTCCACTATATCACTACCTTTATACGAAGCTTCTAATACTCCATTTAAAATAGTTAAAAATGTTTTTATTGAATTATTAAAATCGTATAATTGACTAAAATGTTCTGTATAAATTTTATATTTTTCTTCAAAAATAAATTGTTTATGCATTTTTTCTATATCTAATTTTTTGGTTTTGTTAGGTAATATAAATGTAATAACTAAGGCTATCCAGGCTGGAACAGATCTTATAGTTTCAATTGTAAGATTAAATATAGCATTGTGATGTGAATTAATAAAATTAAGAATGTGATTCATTTTCATCCTCTTGATTTACAACTTCAATATCAGTTACGGTGTAGCTTTTAATTTTATCATTTTGATAATTCACATAACCACTCGCACGATACAAATGTTTATAGAAATTATCTTTTGTTCCAATTACACTTTGTTTCAAGGTTGCACTTGCAAATTCTATTTTTTTAGCTTTATCACTAAACTCTTTTATTATAACTTTATCACCTTTTGACTGTGAACTATTCTGTGTTTGGTAAAAATATAAAAGCTTGTCAGTAAAAGTATTATTTTTTATTTCATTATACATTGCAATTTGCTCGGTTGCATTACTGTAAATTGCAAACCCCTGTTTACTTGGAATGGTTACCTTTTTAATTTCTTGATTATTTTGTGTGATATTCATTTCTAATTCCATTCCAAAATCATTTTGAAATATTTGCGAAATATTTTGAACATCTTGGCAGTTCTTTTTAGTATACTGTGGAAGCAAACATGGTTTTTCATTTTGGTCTTTTTGGGAAAAATCGTTTAGTAAAGTTACTAAGTAATCATAAAATCCAACCAAAACTTCATAGTTCAAATAAGGAGTTATACAGTCAGATGCTACTAAAGCTACGATTGTAAATATCTGACTACCTGGCTTAACGGCTGAAATTGCTAAATTTGTTTGACAATTAGACATTTTAAGGTCGAATTTCTTGCCTAAGTTTGCATTAAATTCATTTTCTATCCCTGCAAATAGAATAGATAAATCTTTCAGTTGTACTGGTTTTGTATTTTTTAAGCGAATATTTATTTCATAATTATAATCTTGCATATCCCTTAAGCTATCCTTATTTTAATAATTTCTATAAGGCAATTATACAATGATATTGGACAAAATCAAATATGAGAAATAATAGTGTGAAGTTTCATAAAGTGAAAAAACTCAATCTACATTTTTTACGCAAAAATTTTTCAATCTTCAACTCTAAAAAATGCGGATTTCTGACATACTTCAATCCTACATTACTAGGCGATTTTGGTGATATCGAGTTTTAAATCGTATGTCAAGGTCCACCATTTAAAATCAAGAGCCGAAAGGCTCTTTTTTAGTGCGTTTTTAAAGACTTTATAAAGAAGTATTTGTAATAAAAAAGACATCTTATTTAAGATGTCTTTAAAAGGTTGTGTCCATAATATGTCCACTTGTAATATTGAATTAAAAACTAGTAGTATGAGTTAAGAACCTCAATAGCTTCCTGTTTTGAGTCAGATACAACATGTGCGTATCTCATGGTAGTACTTATACTTGAAAGCCCTAATATATCTTGTACAATTAGTATAGCGACTTGGATAACTTCTTCAATACGACCTTCTTTCAGATGTAACACATACATCGCTCTAAAGAGATAAAAGTCAAATCTAAAAATTAAGAACTAAACAACAACTAAATCTTTTTTATTTTTATTATTTAAATCATCAGGCATTGAACAATAAACTATTTGGTTAGCAATACGCTTTATTACAGATACACAAACTGAATTGCCTGCCTGTTTATATAATTTTGCATCACTCATATTTAATGGCAATTTAAAACTTTTATCAAATCCTTGTGTGTTAAAACATTCGTGTGGAGTCATTTTACGTATACCATATTTTGTTTTAATAATACATACATTATGCCCTCCTTCTCCCTGATTGGCAGTTAAGGTTGGAACTACTCCGCTTTTATTTTTTCTTACATATTTTCTTCGCCACTGATAGATCGCTTTATTATCGTCCATAGCTTCTACAAGTTTTTCATATAAATTCCCTTTATATTTATTAGGCGTATAATAATATTTTTCGTCAAATTTTTCATCAAAATTTATAATATCATCTAAGCCAGTAGTTAATTTTATTGGTAATGGAAATTCAAAATTTCTCCATAAATCTTTGTCTTTAAATGCAACTATGTAAATACGTTCTCTATTTTGTGGTATATTT
The DNA here is from genome assembly GCA_934754515.1 of uncultured Candidatus Melainabacteria bacterium. Lineage (GTDB taxonomy): Bacteria > Cyanobacteriota > Vampirovibrionia > Gastranaerophilales > Gastranaerophilaceae > CAG-196. The sequence continues at coordinate 56,937 of CAKVIG010000005.1, forward strand.
CCATATTCCATAGCGTTAAGTACGGAATATTTAACAAAATATCCTTGTTCTTTTAATTGATTTATGATTACTAAAAAAGTATTTCCGTTATCATGTCCAACGAGATTTTTGACATTTTCTAAAAATATTATTTTAGGTTTTTTTGCTTTTATAATACGTACAAGTTCAAAGAACAATGTACCTCTACCTTTTTCATCTTCAAATCCCTGTCTTCTTCCTGCAACACTAAAAGCTTGGCAGGGAAATCCAGCTAACATAACATCAAAATTCGGAATTTCGTTTGCCTTAACATCTCTAATATCTCTACAATCAACTTTTAACTCGAAATTCTCTTCATAAGTTTTAGCAGGATAACAATCGAACTCATTGGCATAAATAGTTTTAAAGAATCCAGTACTTTCAAAACCTAGATCAATTCCACCGACTCCAGCAAAAAATGATGCACAAGTTAGCATTTCACAACCTCCTCTATGTAATATAATCTTATAACAAAAATTGCGGCGCGTTGCAAATTTTTTACAATTATTAAAAATTATTTTTGCTTGCGATTATCTTGAATTATTTTACATTTTCTAATGTCAAAAATTATATCTGGAATTAAGCCTTGTGCATCGACGAATAACTTTTGTAAACTTACATGAGGTCTGCGTTTTTGATTTTTCTGTTCTTGAATTGTTTGAGTTTTATTAGCCGGATATTTACCAAAGTCTTCAGAATTAATCTTTAAATCATATATATAAAGCAAATTGTCTGATAAATTAAATCTTAAATATACCAAATTATCGAATTTACATTCTGGACCGAATGATGAAAGATCCCCATCAAAACGTGAAGAAGCTTTGAATTCAATTTTTTGCTTTGTTCTAGGGTCAGTTGCATCACCACATTCTGCACCTCTATTCCATAACAAATCTAAACAGTAACAGCCCATAGGTTCACTAATGGCATCAGGCATATTCATTCCTCGTCTACTATTATTAGAAATATAAGTATTAAGATCTTTCCATTTGAAATAAGCAGAACAAGTTTCGTCTATTCTTGCATCATCGATAGAAATTTGACCAAATTTTTTAAATTGTGTCATATATAATTCCTCCATTATTCGACAAACATTTTATAGGTTTCAACTTCTAGAGCATCTGCAATCTTTTGTACATTTTCTAATGCTATACTACGCTGAAACCTCTCGATATCACTAATATATGTACGATGTAAGCCCGCAATTTCTGCGAATTTTTCTTGCGAAAATCCTTTTATTTTTCTATACTTTCTAAGATTTGTTCCAAAAACTCTTAAAATATCCATTAATATATGATAACTTTTTGAACACAATCAGTCTACAGACAATAAGAGTATTTTATCTTAACAAAGATTCTATTTATATATTTTGAATTATAATAAAAATATGACAAGCGAGTTTGAAATATATATAAGAGTTCTTATGTAACAATATTTTATATAATTAAATCTTCTTGTATTATAATAATGAAAGCATTTTAATCGGTCATTTAAAAATTAGAGGTTTTAATGAAAAAAGTATTGTTTTCTATTATCTTATTAATCGGTTTGTTTTTGCCATTAAATAGTTTTGCAGATACGGTTGTTTACAATACAAAAACAGGGAAATACCACGCGCAGAGTTGCGCCAGTGCCAAAAAGTGTACTGTTAATTGTATAAAAATTGATAGAAAACAAGCCATTCAGCGTGGTGGTGTGCCTTGCAAAATTTGTGGCGCCAGAAATTAAACCAATAATTAAAATGTGCCATTTGTTTAATAACGTTTGTTTGCTACAACCTGTAAACAACATTGTTCAGCATCCTCAACGATTATGAATATACAAACTCGTGTGTTCCGTCTTCATTCAAAATTAAAGCACACAAATGAGCATTCGGATATTTTCCGCAACCCAAATCTATACAGATTTTGCCTTCATCAATATAAGGTTCATCAAACTCTGTATGCCCAAAAATAATTTTCTGAGGAAGCTTATGCTTAGAATAAATAAATTTTCCTCTTATATACACTAAGTCTACTTCGTCTTGTTCTTCTAAAGAATAATCCGGATTAATTCCCGCATGCACAAACAAATATTTATCAGTCAAATAATAGAACTTTAAATTTCTAAAAAATTCTCCATGAATTTTAAAAATATTTTCAAAGCTTCCATAACTTCTAACCGTTGCAGGTCCGCCATAATTGTCAAACAAAAATTGGTAATAGTTATCAGTTTTCGCGTGTAAAAGAGCATATTCGTGCGAACCGATAAGATAGATGCATTTATTGGTTTCCGACTGCTGAATTACTCTATCCACAACTCCTCGAGAATCAGGACCGCGATCAATATAATCCCCCATAAATACAAAAATATCATCAGGTCTTGTATCAATTTGACTCAAAACACTTTCAAGTTTTTTTAATTCTCCGTGAATATCAGTAATTGCTATATATCTTGGCATAATGTATCTCCCCAAATACATTATAACATGCAGAATTATCAAAAGTTTGCAACGTTTATACAGTAACATTCTTTTATGCTACAATTTGGATATGAAAAAGATAGCATTAGTTAGTCACGGTTGTGCAAAAAATTTAGTAGATTCAGAATTAATTTTAGGGCTTTTGGCTCAAAATGGTTATGAAATTACGCTTAATGAAGAAGAAACGGACACTGTAATCGTTAATACATGTTCATTTATTTGTGATGCGGAACGCGAATCAATCCGCACGATACTAGAACTTATCGAAGCAGGTAAAAAGGTTATTGTAACAGGCTGCTTGGCTCAAAAACATCCTGAAGAATTAAAAAAAGAAATTCCTGAGCTTGCAGGGATTGTCGGTGCAACGGACTTTACTAAAATTATCGAAGTTCTTAAAAAGATTGATGGCGAATATGTTTGTGAAGTCAGCGAAAAACCAAACTATATTTATCCTGAAAATATTGAACGCCAACAAATTACAATGGGCGCAAGCTCTTATATAAAAATTGCTGACGGTTGTAACTATCGTTGCGGTTATTGTATTATTCCATATTTGCGCGGTGATTATCACTCAAGAAAAATGGAAGATATTATTGAAGAAGCAAAAAAACTTGTTAAAAAAGGTGTTACGGAAATTATTTTAATTGCACAAGATACGACAGGTTATGGCGTTGATTTATACAAAAAACCTATGCTTGCAAAACTTCTAGAAGAATTAAACAAAATCGAAGGTTTGGGTTGGATTAGAATTATGTATGCTTATCCTACTCAAATGACGGACGAGCTTTTAGATACAATCGCAAGATTGGATAAAGTGGTTAAATATGTTGATATTCCGCTACAGCATTCACATCCTGAAATGCTTAAGATGATGAATCGTCCGTCTTTCGATTATCGTCCGATGATTGAAAACATCAGAAAACGTATTCCTAATGTTTCAATCAGAACTGCTTTTATTGTAGGTTATCCTGGTGAAACAGAAGAACATTTTGAACACTTGTGCGATTTTGTTCGTGATATGAAGTTTGATAGAATGGGTGTGTTTACTTATTCAAGAGAAAAAGGAACTCCTTCATACAGTATGCCGAACAGAGTCGGAGCAAGAGTCGCTAAACAGCGTTACAAAAAACTTATGGAAATTCAACAGGGGATTTCTATTGAGCGTAACAGAAGTTTTATCGGCAAAACTATTCCTTGCATAATCGAATGTTACGCGGATAACGGAGAAATAGTAGCACGTTCCCAATATGATGCACCCGAAATTGATGGTATTGTTAATATTAAAACCGATAAACATGTTGTTCCGGGTGATATAGAGCCGGTTAAGATTATTGACGCTACGGAGTATGACTTAGTAGGAAAAATTGTGTAAATTTTTATTTACAATAAGTCAATTCTTCATATTTACAAAACTTACTTCATTGGAAGGTAAATATGAAAATAAATTTTGTTAACTCAATTGACCCGATTTTAAGACAGTGTAAAACTCCAGCCGTAGAAGTAGGTGCTAACATGCGCTATACAATTGGCGATGCAAAAATTGCCAAGAATATTTTTTCTACGGGATTTCATACTTGTTCCGGATTTGAGCTTAATGCGGGGGAAATGAATTTAGCCGGACATATTAAGCCCGAAGGTTTTAATCCAAGAAACTTTTCTGAAGCATTTGAGAGAATAGTAAAAAATTTTCAAGATAAGTACGGTGAAGTTAAAGCGCTTGTACTCGGAGGGCGAGAAAGTGCTTTCCGCGACCCGCATTCTGACACAACAAGTAATGAAGTTTATGCAACCATGTGTGAAGTATTAAGCACTAAGTGTAATATTCCTGATGAAAAATTCGCATCAATTTTAGGGAAATTTAAAGATATAAAAAGCAATGACGATATCGCAATTATTGGAGATAGAGTTTTTATTGCAAACAAAGAGTTTGAAAAGGCTGGAATACCAAATTCTTCAAAAGAAAACATTGAAAGTACTCTAGGTAATATTTACGAAGACGTTATTATTCCAAGAGAGTTTTTAGCTTAGACTTGTTGCTAATTAGTATCGAGTATAATGGATTGCTTCGTCACCCTAAATCATCGCTGTTCCTCTCAATGACTTGGCGTCAAAAATACAAGCGTGCAGTCATTGCGAGGGCGATTAGCCCGTGGCAATCCAGGTTTTTATCCCAACACTCTTTGATAATTCTCATCAAAGAATTCTTCAAATCTGTCTTCCAAAATTGCCTGTCTTGATTTTTTCGCAAAATCAATCAAGAACTTAATATTATGAATGGACATCAAAGCTTGTCCCGTGCCTTCATTACACTTATATAAATGTCTTAAATAAGCTCTTGAGTGGTTTTTGCAAGCGTAACAATCACAATTTTCGTCCAAAGGTCTTGGGTCTTCTTGATATTGAGCATTTTTAATTTGTTTTTTGCCATCCCAAGTGAAGAATGAACCGTGACGTGCGTTTCTAGTAGGAAGTACGCAGTCAAACATATCAACTCCGCGTTTAATTCCGTCTAATAAATCTTCAGGGGTTCCGACACCCATTAAATAACGAGGTTTGTTGTGTGGAAGAAGCGGAGCTGTTAATTCAACAAAATGATTCATTGTTTCCTTGTCTTCACCGACACTCAAACCGCCAATCGCATAACCTACCGCATCAATTGAAGAAACAAATGCAGCACTTTCTTTTCTCAAATCATCATAAAAAGCACCCTGACAAATTGGGAACAAAGCTTGATTTGTTGAAGTTTTAGCTTTAATACATCTTTCAAGCCATCTGTGAGTCCTTTCCATTGCTTCTTTTGCAGTTTTATAATCACAAGGGAACGGTGCGCACCAATCAAACGCCATAATAATATCTGCGCCGATTGCCTGTTGAATTTCCATAGAAACTTCAGGACTTATAAAATGTTTTTTACCGTCTTTAGGGTCGCGGAACTCAACGCCTTCTTCCGAGATTTTTCTTAAATGTGCCAAAGAAAAAACTTGAAATCCGCCTGAATCCGTAAGAACAGGCTTATTCCAGTTCATCCAGCCATGGATTCCGCCGAATTTTTCGATTAATCTGTGTCCTGCTCTCAAATACAAATGGTAAGAGTTTGCCAAAATAATTTGTGCGCCTGTGTCATACAAATTATTATTAGTAACCAATTTTACGGTTGAATTTGTGCCAACAGGCATAAATATAGGTGTTTCAATATCACCGTGCGGAGTGTGTAAAATCCCTGCTCTTGCGCCTGTGTTTTTGTCAACGTGAATTAGTTCGTAATTAAAATTGTCAAATACTGATACCATTTTTTACCCCTCACCCCAACCCTCTCCCACAAGGGGCGAGGGAGAATTTATTTAAAATTTTTATGGTGCAAAAAATTGCACCCTACGATTTTGGAATTTCCCGATGTTTATTATAAAAAAGTAGGTCAGGCATTGCCTGACAAAAATGTTATTGTCAGGCAATGCCTGACCTACTTTTTATATCACATTATGAATCAAAGTTAAAAATAAAAAATTTATTAACAACTTTCCACTTTCAACTTTAAACTGTCAACTATTACAACATTTTTGAGTTTTATGTCGAGATTACCCCTGAAAGCGTTCTTCTTCGTAAGTAATCATTTCAAGCATTGATTGCCAGTTATCAAAGATTTCTTCCGGCTTAAAGTAAATACCGATTTCTCTTTGAGCACTTTCCAAGGAATCAGAAGCGTGAACAACATTGTATTCCATAACTTGTGCAAAATCTGCTCTGATTGTACCCATATCTGCTTTTAGAGGGCTTGTAGCACCTACCATGTGACGTACGCTTTCTACTGCTTCGTAGCCTTCAATTACCATTGCAACAATTGGTCCGCTTGTAATATAGTGTACAAGTCTGTTGTAGAATGGTTTTCCGTAGTGTTCTTCATAGTGCTTTGCTGCAATTTCAGGTGTTACTTGAAGCAATTTCATTGCAACAATCTTGAAGCCTTTGTTTTCAAATCTTTCAAGAATTTTACCGATTAATCCTCTTTTCACACCATCCGGTTTGATGGCAACAAATGTTCTTTCTTCTGTTTTCATAATCTCTCCTATCAATTTCTATTAGACCATAAACAGCAATTAAAGTAAAGTCGGGCTTTTTTAGTTAATAATACCCTCTCCCGTCCTTCGGACACCCTCCCCAAGTAAAATAAGCAAAAGGGGATGGAGTGACACTCGTTCAAATTTTGTAATATTTTGTGCGCAAAGTAAACGCGTCTTGTTCCCTCCCTTGGGGGAGGGGTAGGGGAGAGGGTATTATTAAAATTACTAAACCTTTCTATTTTCCACTTTCCATTGTTACTTACACCAAGATTTAGTTTGACGTCATCATCTTATACCCCAACGTCAAAGCTCCCATTACGCCCGCAGTTACTCCGCCATACTTAAGTGCTTTTTTCCATTGACCTTTTGTTTTTGTATTTTTAATTACATCAAAGATTTTTTGCTCAACTCCATCAGGTTTTGTAAAGCATTTCTTTTCTTTGTTCCAACATTTTTCTGTTAAATTCTTAAAAGTTTGATAGTTCGTCATATTTCTTTTCTCTATTTGTTCTTGTAATACTTTTTTACTTTCTTTAATGTTATCAGGAGTCAGCGAACTCAAATATGTATCTAAAGGCATACCGCTAACCGCAAAAACTTTCTTGTTTGCATTCAAAAGTTTTTTCATCCCTTCAACATCTTTTACTTTTTCCAAACCTTTTGTTACATTTTTCAGCTGCTTAAAAAAGTCTTTACCATCACTGGACATATTTTTACTTACGTGATTTTCGAAAGCTTGTTTTGCAAATGCATCCGATGCTACACCGTTCTTATCAACAGGATGCCTGTTTTTCAAATAGCCGACAGTTCCTCCTGCGACTCCGCCAATAAGCGCACTTCCGACAACAGAGCCAAGACCACCACCGCTATGATTTTGCTGTGGCTGTACATTTTGATTAAAGCCCTGATTATAATTCATTTGAGGGTAAGAATTCATACCATAAGAATTAACCATACAACACTCCAATTTTTACTACACATGGATATAAAGTATTTTTGATTTTAAAAATTGCGTTTTTGTAACAAAAATTAATATTTATTTCATGCTATAATACGAATATAGACTAACAAGGAGAAAAACAATGACTTTAAGAAACGAACGTGTCAGAAAAGAATTAATGCGCGATATCTCTGATATCTTTAGAAAAGAAGTTAGAGGACTTGAAGGTGTTGTTTCTATTGTCGATGTGGAAGTTTCACACGACAACTCTTACGCAAAAGTTTATTACAGCGTTTTAGGTTCTCCCGAACAAGTTGAAAAAGATAAAGCAATCATTGAAAAAAATACAGGCAAAGTCAGATTTGAAATCGGCAAAAGAATTCGCCTTAGAGTTACTCCTGAAATCAAATTTATTTACTCTGACGGTTTAGAACAAGGTTCTAGAGTTCTTGACCTTATTGAAAAAATTTCACGCGGTGAGATTAAGTAGATGTTCGGGTTTTTGAATGTATACAAACCAAAAGGCAAGACTTCGCACGATGTTGTTGCAATTTTAAGACGCGTAACTAAAATTAAACAAATCGGACACACCGGCACGCTTGACCCTTTTGCAGAAGGCGTTTTGCCGATTTGTATAGGAAAAGCTACTCGCTTGATTGAATACTTAAATGACGACAAGGCTTATATCGGTATGGTTCAATTAGGGAAATCTACAACAACTTATGATTTAGAAGGCGAAACTGTAGAAGTTTCTGACAAAACCCCTGATTTAGAAGAAATAGAAAACGAATTGAATAATTTTCGCGGTGATATCGAACAATTACCGCCAATATATTCAGCAATAAAAGTCAACGGCAAAAAGCTTTACGAATACGCAAGAAAAGGTGAGGAAGTCGAAATTAAGCCCAGAAGCGTTAATATAAGCGACCTTAAGATATTAAATTATGACAAAGAAAATCGTATTTTAGAACTTTATATAAAATGTTCAAAAGGCACGTATATCCGCTCAATTGCACATGATTTGGGTAAAAAATTAGGATGTTTAGGACATTTAATAAAACTTGTTCGTGTTAAAGCCGGAGATTTTGAGGTTGAAAATTCTATTAAACTTGAAGATTTAACAGATATTGAAACCGTACAAAAACATTTAATTTATCCGCTTGAAAAACTGGATTATCAGACTTATGAACTGAATACAAAAGAATTAGAATTGGTGTCACATGGTATGCAGATTTTTGCAAGAACAAATTTGCAAAATGGCATTGTCATTTTGACCAATAATAACAAACTTATCGCCGTAGCTGAAATGCTTAATGATAAAATCAAATGCTCTAAAGTTTTTATTTAGTAAATTTTAGTTCTAGAAGCCATTCCAACAATTTTTGTAAAGTTTTGTAACACCCTTTTTATTAAAAAGTCAATTTTTGCAACTAAAAAAACTTTATTTATATAAGGGAATTAAAATTAGGTTACACACAATTAGGATAATTATAAGCTATCCCAAGTTTATAATGTCCGAAGAAAAAGGCGGTTTTTATGGCTGGATACGATATTAACAGTATTAATGCACTTGGTAGTGATCCAATGTTTTTGGCAGCATTACAAGCATATAATCTAAATTTCATGGGAGCTCAGCAATCACAAGCTGCTCAAACTCCACAAGTTGTAACCACTCCGCAAGTGACAACAACTCAAACTCAAGCATTACCTCAAGCTGATTATTCAAAAGGTTCTGATTCCAGTACAGGCATGGTTTTAGGACTTGGTGCAGTTGCAGCAGGAGCAGCAACTTTAATCTATGCGGCGAAAAAAGGTAATGGCGAAGGAATTATTAAAGGATTTAAAAATATATTCAATAGCACAAAAGATTCTGTTAGTGAATCATTAAAGTCTAATCGTGCGATGAAAGAATTCCGCTTTAAAGCAAAAGATGGTAGCCAAATTTTTGTAAAAGATGGAAAAGTTATTAATATTATTGAAAAAGGAACAAGTCAAGAAATTAAAGGTGCAAAAGAAATTAATAAATTCTTAAGTGATAAAGGTATCAATCAAGCTGATTTATTAGATTTGAAAAAATTAAAAGATGTAAGATTTAAAGAATATTCATTTGAAACTAGATATAACGGAAAAACTATTTTAGTAGAAAATGGCAAGATTGCAAAAATTGAAGGTGTTGAGCCTAAAGATGTTGTAACAGAATTGGGCGGTCAAGATAAATATGACAACTTTATGAAAAACATAGTAGAAATTGTCGAAAAAGGTGGTACTCCAAAAAGACATGCGCCAACAACTATAGATGTTAAATCTTATGAATGGTCACAAGATGGTATTACAGGAACTGCAATAAAAAACAAAAAGGGTAAGTATCGTCTAGGCGACAGTGTAACTCAAAAAGGCGAACAAAAAACACTTTCAGAAGCAGAACGCGATGCTTATTTAGAAAATCATAAAGAATTAAATACTACAGTTCAAAGTTTGATTGAAAAAGGTCACGCAGAAGGTGTAAATGTTGCAAGAAATATTTCTTTTGACCCAAAAGGTAACAAATTATACATTAATAAAAAAGGTGATATCATTGGTGTTGAATTAAAAGAAGCAATAAAAGATTCTGCCGGAAATGACGTAAAAGTACTTAAAGATGGCAAAGATAGAACTTTACTTGATTCTTGGCTGTATAATAATGCAGAAGCAAAAGAATTTGCGAAAAAAGAATTTGATTCAGGACTTGCTCGTGATGGTTCTACCTTTATCGCAGTATAAGAATTCCTTCCCTCTCATAAAATATACCCCCGACAATATCGGGGGTTTTTGTATTAAATCTTATTTATAACATCCAGATTTCTAAATTCAAAAATCTTCTTGGTGTGACTTTTTAGTTTTTCTTCTGCTAAAAGCGCGCCTACAATTGCTTCCAGTTGTGCAACCGGCATCATGTTTGTTGGTAATTCATCAAATCCGTATTCCAGTTTTAAAGCAGATTGTAAAAATTTGCAGTCTGCAGATGAGCGTTCTTTGTAATTAGAATAAAGATTGAATTTTTGTCTTGTTAAATAAACTTCAAATCTTGAAACATCACATCCGTCTTCTTTTAGTTTCTGCAATAAATCAGCACCTCTTGGTGAAAATCTTTGCATCCAATTATCGCGGTTCAAGAAATTTGCTTCGTGTTTGTGTATCAATTGATATGGTTTGGATAAAACTCTCCACTTGCCTTCCATCATTGTGTTATCCCAAGGAAGAGAAACACAAATAACAGAATTTTTTAGAGATGTGTAGTTATCAAAAAACAATTGAACATCGTTCATTGAAAACAATTTGTCGACATAAATTAATTTTCCTGTTGCGATTTCTCTAACCGCAACTCCGCTTTCTACTGATGAAGCAGGTCCCAATGATAAACCTACAGAATGTGTTATCATAAGCCGAAATCCTCATCCTCAGGGATATTAGTATCTAATTTCACAACACGTTTTTCAACTGCCGGCATAATATCATCTTTATCAGCTTTTGGCGCATCTTTATCAAGATTTACGTACAATTCCATGTTTTTGTTAGATAACTTCTCGCTCTTTTGTTTAGAAATAAGTTTTTGTTTGTTATCTTCCAAAAGTTTTCTTGCCGCAGGTGAAATTGAATCACCTTCTACTGCAGAAATCACAGCTTGGCGTTGTTTTTGAATTCTTTCCTGCTCTGATTTTGTAAGTTTTAAAGTATCATCGTTTCTTGTTTCAAAATCTCGTCTGTATTTGTTTTTAAGAATTAAAATTTCAACCCTTCTATTTGCAGGATCTTTTGGCGAAATTGCATTTTCGACCGGACGCGTATCTGCGTATCCGATTGCAGAGAATAAAGAAGGTGAAAATTTGAATCGATTAATCATATATCTTACGACTGATGATGCTCTAGCGGAAGACAATTCCCAATTTGAAGGGTATTGTGAGCTTCTGATTGGGTCGCTATCCGTATGACCCTCTACTCTCATATAGTGAAGAACAAATTTTTTACAAATCAAAACGCCGACTTTATCTAAAAGCTTTTTTGCATTAGCATCTAAATTTGCAGACGCTGGCGCAAACAAATATTTATCGTCAAAAGTTATAAGCAAACCTTTGTCTGTCATTTTTGTAGAAATACCGCCAAGTTCACCTGCCTCTGACAGTTGTTTTATAGATTCTTCTATTTCATTAAATGAAGTTTCTTCGTATTTTGGACTTATGTATTCCAACATAAGACTTGGAACAAAAGAATTTGCCATTTGTTGTTCATCAAAAATGGAATCACTTCCATCCATTATAGATTGTTGACCTTCAAGAAGCGTGTTTTGGCTGAATGCGTTTTTTAAAGACTCTTCGAGTTTTGCAAAGTCAGAAACATCTACTTGCGCAAGAGCATATAAAACAACAAAAGTTGCGAATAAAAGTGTGATGAAGTCCCCGTAAGAAACCAACCATCTCTCTAAATTTTCAGGCTCTTCTTGTCTTTTTTTTCTAGCCATTAGCTTCCTTGCCCTTACCTTCGTCTAAAACGAATGAACGTAATTTTCTTTCAATCAAAACAGGGCTTTCGCCTGCTTGGATTGATAAAACGCCCTCAAGTATCATGTTCTTATATAATAACACATCTTGATAAATAAATTTAATTCTTGTTCCTAATGGAATCATAACAAGGTTTGCGGCAAACAAACCATAAATTGTTGCAACGAATGCAACCGCAATACCGGCACCAAGTTTTGACGGATCAGACAAATTCTGCATAACCTGAATTAAACCAAGAACGGCACCAATGATACCAAGTGTAGGAGAATAACCACCGAAAGATTCAAAAACTTTTGCAGCGTTATGAACATAGTTTTCTAATTGTTCAATTTGATTTTCCATCATTTCTCTAACAAGAGTCGGATCTGTACCGTCGGCAACAGCACCGAGTCCTAGAGTTAAAAGAGAATCAGATGCATTATTTGCTTCTTTTTCCAACGCAATAATACCTTCTTTTCTTGCTTTTGTAGCAAAACCGCCGATTTCGGTAATAAGTGCTTCAAAATCAGATTTCGGAGGCATAAATACATCTTTAAGGATTTTAACGGCAGAAAGTAAAACTTTTGGCGGAAAACTCAATACAACAGCACCGCAAGTACCACCTAATACAATAAATGCAGCCGTTATTTGCAGTAACTGTCCAATGTTACCGCCTTCCATTGCTTGACCGGTCAGAATGAAGGTTATACCTAAAAACATCCCAACTACTGCAAATATATCCATAATTATCTCCGATTTTATACTATTATCCTATGTATATTAAACTACATTTTTGTGGCTTTGCAATCCTTTAAATATAGTAGTTTTAAAGCTTCAAACAAAATTTGGAAGCTAATAATACCCTCTCCCGCCTTCGGCACTACTGTCCTACAAAAGTAAATTACTCTTTAACCACCATGGATAGGGAGGTCGCAGCTGTTAGCGAAGCTATGCTGAGCTTTACAGATGCGGGTGGGTTGCAGTAAATACGTTATAGACTATTCCCTACGGGTTAATACCCATCCCTTCCTTCCCTAACAAGGGAAGGGGACTGCGCGCACTTATTTTTACCAGACAATTGCGCCGCCCTCCATAAAAGGAGGGCGTGAATTACGTTAATTGAACGTCTTTAGTTCCCTCCCCATTTTTCCAGTTTTACATGGGGAGGGTGCCGAAGGCGGGAGAGGGTATTATTAACTTTGGAATTGCCACTAAAATCTTGCAATTTTCTTGAAATGACATTAAGTCTGCAGTTTTATTCATTTTGCAATCTGCGACTTGACAAGTATTGTATAATTAAAATATGAAAGGAAAGAGATTTTTAGCCCTAACTTGCGTTTTTCTAATCGCAGGTTGCAACATAGCCTTTGCTCATGCAGATGATGAATTATTCAAAACCGTTATTATAAAAGACGGAACCGAATTGTCTGTGCTTGATTGTGTTGCAACGGCATTTCACAACAGTCCCAAAATTAAACGTAAAAAATATTATTTGGATATAGCAAAAAGTAACGTTGGAATCGCAAAATCTCAATATTTTCCGGTAATCGGAGCGGGTGTCGGTTTCCATAACGAAAACAATTCTAATAGTATTTATTATAATAATCACTATAGAGAACTCCCAAATGTTGGAGTTTCCGTAAACAAAATGGTTTGGGATTTTGGTAGAACAACCGCTAATATTCGTATGGAAGAATTCTACAAACTTGGCGCAGAATATGAGTTTATGGACAGTTTATGTTCAACTCTTTTTGACGTAAAAGAAAAATACTACAAACTTTTGAAGGCTCAAGCTCTGCTAAAGATTGCAGAAAATAATGTTGAAATAAATAAAAGTATTATCAAATATACAAATAGAAATCCTGATTTAATCACAGCAAAAATGAATTTGAATGAAGCAGAAGTTGCGCTTTTGGAAGCTAAAAACAATTATTTAAATGCAAAAGTGGATTTAAATAATGCAATGTACTTAGATTCTCAACCTGATTACAAAATAAAGAATACAAAAACTTTTAATTTTGATGATGATTACGCATTAAATACAAAAAAAGAACCGCAAGGTTTTGAAGAATATAAATTCAAATTTTCAAGAGAAAAAGCTGTTCAAATGGCTTATGATAACAGCCCCGATTTGCAAGTCTTAATCGCTACCAAAAATGCGATGGAACAATCTTTGATTTACATTAAAAGAACCTATTTTCCTGAACTTTCCGCAAATGCAGGCTATGGCTTCAACAATACAAATCAAGCATCAAACAACAGCTTTCAAGTCGGTGTCAATCTGAATTCGTCCGTAAATTTGATGGAATTGAAGCACTCTATTAAAGGTGCAGATGCGCAAGTTAAACTCGCAGATAATGAAATTACATTGTTTAAAAAAGATTTATATTTTGAAGTAAAAAGAGCGTTTAATAATTATGACAAAGCCGAGCGTGCAATTCCAACTACACAAGTTCGAGCAAAACAAGCTTTAGATTTTTATCCTATGGCTGAAAATTTGTATAAAACAGGCGGACTGGATTATACAGCTTTACAAGATGCCAGAAAGGATTATATTGACGGAATTTCTGATTATATAGAAAGTTTGTATGATTATAACATCGCGCTTATTCAGGTTGAAATGGCAATGCACTACCATCTTGTCGATATTCACCACAAAACGGAACACGCAATGTGCTACCATTCAGAAGAATTGATTAATCATTTGAATGAAGTTTTGGGTTGCGACGAAAAAGAAGTAAAAAAATTCAGGCGCAAAAAAGTTAATATTGACGAAGATTTATAAAATCTATTCTGAAATTTTTATATAAGCCTTAAAAATCTTATTAGACACAGTATCGTCAAACGCTTGTTGAATTTTATCAAGCGGATAAACTGTTGTAAGATTTTTCACATTGACTTTACCCGAAGTTAAAAGTGTATATGAATCTTTCAAGTCCGCAGGTGATGGTGAATAACTTCCCATTACGGTTAATTCTTTGTAATAAATTTCGTTATTAGGATAACCGTTGCTCAAAGGTGTACTTGAAAATACAAGGATTTTTCCACCCATTCGAACAGCTTTAAATGCTGTATCTATTGCTTTATCTGCGCCTGACGTCATAAATACCGCGTCAACTTCACCATTAAAATCGAATGGTTCAATTCCCATTTTTTTAGCAAGTTCAATTCTTTCAGGAATCAAATCACATCCGTAAACTTTATACCCCATAGCTTTTAAGCCCTCTCCCATCAGCAAACCGATAGAGCCAAGACCTACGACAAGCGCGGTATCGCCTTCTTGAAGATTACAACGTTTAATTGCACGCACACAACAGCCTAAAGGTTCATAAAAAGAAATTTCTTCATTGGACATATTGTCAGGAACAATATAAGCAACATTTTGGAGATGTTCTTCCGAAACATAAACAAGTTCACTAAAACCTCCGGGGAAAATATTTGTTTTCTTAAAGTGTTCACACATTGAAACATTTCCATGTTTACAATAATTACATTCTCCACAAGGTATATGGTGAGAAGTTACAATTTTATCGCCAATTTTAAAAGTTGTAGAAGAATTTATATCTACTATTTGCGCAACAATTTCATGACCTAAAACAGCACCATCATGAACAATTTTATGCTTAAATTTTACAATATCCGAGCCACAAAGTCCGCAGCCTAAAACCTTTACAATTGCACCCTTGCGACCGTTTAAACGTTCATCATTCATTTCTTTTACAACAATTTTATCTTGATATACTTGTGCTGTTTTCATAACTTTCTCCTCTTTATTGATTATAAAACAAAGATAATAATTAGTTGAAGATTTGGTTAAAAGCTTGACGCTGATTAAAAAAAACGGTAAAATCTTAATTATATATTTAAAGGGGATTCTGAAATTAAATGTGTAGAATTGGCGCAATAAAATCAAAAAATAAATTACACCCTTCTTTGGCACTAAAGCTTATGCGAAGCCAACAAGAGGGACATGACGACTCGGGTTTTGCATTCATTATGCAGGATATGGGCGGACTGTTTGAAAACTACAAGGATTTACCGCTTCTTTCAATGGCTGCAACCGTTGAAGGTACCAGACTTGCGGAAGACATTTTGCGAGAAATCGGTTTTTCTCGAGTTATGCAATGGTCACCTAATATTAACAACAAAAAAGGCTTGAAAATTGAAGCGATGCCAAACTACATATTTGAAGTTGTTCAATATCCTAAGAGTTACAAACATGCAACGAAAGAAGAAAAAGAAGAGTTACTTATTGATACTGCAATAAGACTTAGAAAAGCTTTGGAACAAGACAATTCCGGCTACATCTATTCTTTCTGGCCTGATACTTTAACTTTAAAAGAAATTGGCAGTCCGCGTGATATCGGAACATACTTTGATTTATGGGAAGGTAATAAGGATTTGACTTCCAGCATTATTACCGCACAATGCAGACAAAATACTAACTACGATATTGTGCGCTACGCAGCGCATCCGTTTTTCTTAGAAGGTTATACAGGTTTAGTAAACGGTGAAAATACTTTTTACGAAAAAAATAAGTATTATCAACAAAAACTTTACAAAGGTTATATGGGCTTTGAATCCGATTCACAATGTCTTTTATACACTTTGCATTACATAAATAAAATTCTCGGTTGGCCGCTTCAATACTTTAAACACACAATTACACCTTTAGAGTACGATGAAATAATTAAACGTGAAGACAAAGAGATTTTGTTAAGAATAAAAGCGTCATTATCACATTTGGAAATTAATGGTCCAAACACGCTTCTTGCGGTAACTCCAAACAAAGAACTTCTTTGCGTTTGTGATTCCAAAAAGCTTCGCCCTGTTGTAATCGGGCGCGATAAAGATACGGTAATTATGACTTCAGAAGTTGTCGGAATAAACGATTTAATGCCAAATAGGGATATTTCAAAAGATATTTATCCAAACGAGCATGAAACAATAATAGTTAGAGATGATTTGACGGTGGAAAGATGGCAGCAGTAAAAATTAACGAACTTCATAAAAGTGATTTACCTTGGATAATTGAGTATGACGAAGAAAAATGTATAGGCTGTGGAAAATGTACGGCTGCTTGTTCTTTTAACGCAATTACTCCTGCGGTTGAAACAAGAAAAACAAACTCAATTATGGCAAAATCAAAAGCCGAAAAAGTTTTAGTAATCAAGCAACGAGTATCTTTAGATAACTATTGCCACGGCTGTGGAATGTGTGCGAATGTTTGCCCAAACGGTGCAATAAAAGCAGTTCGCAACAAAGACGACAAATATTCGGTAGCCTATAGGGCACAAAAAGCAGACTCGTTTAAAAAAGGCGGACGTTCCAACTTAAATACAGAAGGTCGAACTTTAGACAAAATCAAAATTGGCAGAATTTCTCAAATGACCGACCCATCTTTGGACGCTCAAAGACACACATTTGAGCTCAAAACTCCGTTCGGACGAGTTTTAAAAGCTGACAAATTGAATTTTGACGTTAAAGACGGAAAAATTATTGAAACAGCTCCGCTTCCACCTAACAGATGGATTTATCCGATAATTTTCGGTGATATGTCTATTGGCGCAGTTTCTTGGCGTATGTGGGAAGCTATGGCAATTGCAACAGCTTACTTAAATGAAGTTATGGGGATTCCAATCCGTATGTGTACGGGAGAAGGCGGAATTCCGACTAAGCTTCTGAAATCAAGATACGTAAAATACATGATTTTGCAAATCGCATCAGGCCACTTCGGTTGGAACAGAATTATCAAGTCTTTACCTGAAATGACAGAAGACCCTGCCGGTATTTTAATCAAAATAGGTCAAGGTGCAAAACCGGGAGATGGCGGACTTTTGCTTGCGAGCAAAGTCGCAAAATATGTTCAAGAAATCAGGGGTGTTCCAAAAGCAGATTTGCTTTCACCGCCTACACATCAAGGCTTGTATTCAATAGAAGAAAGCGTTCAAAAGATGTTTTTGTCTATGAATGCGGCGTTTAACTTTAAAGTACCTGTTGCAATTAAAGTAGCAGCGTCTGTTACGAGTGTTTCTGTTTATAACAACTTGCTTCGTGACCCATATAACATCGTTGGCGGCTTTTTCCTTGACGGTTTAGCAGCCGGAACGGGTGCTGCACACGAGATTTCTCTAAACCATACAGGACATCCGATAACATCAAAATTAAGAGATTGTTATTTAGCAGCTGTTCATCAAGGCAGACAAGGTGAAATTCCACTGTTTGCCGGTGGTGGATTAGGGCAAACAGGAAGTTTCGCTGCGGACGCATTTAAACTTATTTGCCTTGGTGCAAACGGAGTATTTACGGGCAGAATGCTTATGGAAATTGCAGGGTGTGTCGGTAACGATACAGGAAAATGCAACGCTTGCAACACAGGACTTTGTCCTGCTGGGATTGCAGCACAACAAGAATGCTTGGTTAAAAGGCTGGACGTTGATAAAGTTGCTCAAAATCTTGTTAATTACATCCTAGCGACAGATATCGAACTTAAAAAGCTTATGGCGCCTGTCGGCTGTTCAACTTTGCCTGTCGGACGTTCTGATGCGTTGATTACAGTAGATAAGCACATTTCGAGAAGGTTGGATATTCAGTATAGTTGTTAAAAAAAGGAAATAATGGAATAAGAGGTTATAGAAAAATTGTAGGGTGCAATTTTTTGCACCAAATAAATAACTTTCAACTTTCCACTGTCAACTTTCCACTCATTACAAAACACTGAGGAATAAACCCCTCACCCGCATTCGTAAGGCTCGTAGAACTCGCCAACGACGGCTCCCTCTCCCTCAAGGGGCGAGGGGAAAAGAGAAAAAAGAAGGAAACAAAATGACAATTTGCAAAATAAAATCACTAAAAAATAACACAAGAATGTCAACACAAGAACTTCTTCAAACAATTTACAAAAAAATCGAAGAAGGTGTTTGTGAGTTTGAAATCGAAGCTTGTGGACAACACGATATCGGTGGAGGTTGCAGACATTCCGTAAACAACAATCTTACTTTCCACATAACCAACCCCGGTCAAAGAGTCGGTGCAATGGGAATGGACGGAACCAAAATCGTAGTTGAAGGTTCTGCTCCAGCAGATATTGGCTGGTTGAATTCAGGTGCAGAAATTGTTGTTAAAGGTGATGGTGGAGATACAGCTGCACATTGTGCTGCCGGTGGCAAAATCTACGTAGGCGGTCGAGTTGGAACACGTTCCGGCGCATTGATGAAACACGATCCGAAATTTGAACCACCACAATTTTGGGTATTAAAAAACACAGGTTCTTTTAGTTTCGAATTTATGGGTGGCGGAATTGCCGTAATTTGCGGTTATGACTGCGAAAATTTACCGTCAATTTTAGGTAACCGTTCTTGTGTCGGCATGGTTGGCGGAACCGTTTATGTTCGCGGGAAAGTCGAAGGTTTGGCAAAATGTGTTGAAATTACTAAACTTGATAAATTTGACAAAGATTTTCTAAAATCCGGCATGGAAGATTTTTTGAACGCCATAGAACAACCGGAATTAAAAGACGAACTTCTTGATTTTTCTAATTGGTCAAAAATTGTTCCGCTTCCAAAAGAATTAAAAGAAAAGAAAATTTCAGTAAAAGAGTTTAAAGATGCAGAATGGTTCAAAGAAGGATTGTTCGGAGATTTAGTAGAAGACGATGGAGAAGTTTTCGGCTTAGCAGAAAGCGCAAACGCAAGATTAAGAACGCCCGTTTGGAACTCTGAAAAATGCGTTGGGTGTGATTTGTGTATAAATAATTGTCCGCAAAAAGCAATTATTAAAAATGATAAAACGTACATTGCACAAGATAATAAATGTATTGGCTGCGGGATATGTTCAGGCGTTTGCCCTCGTCAAGCTTGGGAAATGATAAAAGCTTAAAAATATATTTAAAATAAAAATGGCGTTTTGTTAATAACAAAACGCCATTTTTTGTTCAATAATACTCAAACTAGGTTAAAAATCTTAACCAAATATAAACAGTACTCATGATTAATGATGTGAATGTTACCAACACACCATATTTTAAGAAGTACATAAATTTAATCGGATGTCCTGTTGAAGCAGCTGTTTCTGAAACGATAACGTTTGCAGCTGCACCGATAATTGTCATGTTTCCACCTAAGCAAGCACCTAAAGATAAGCACCACCATAGTGGGAATGTGTAATCGCCACCCATAACTTTTTGAACTTCAACCAACAATGGTGACATTGTAGCTGTGTAAGGAATATTATCAATGATACCTGATAAAATACCTGAAGCCCAAAGAATAATCATTGCAGTCGCTTTTTGTGAACCATGAGTTACATTAAGCAACCATTCAGACATTAATTTGATACCGCCTGCGTGTTCCAAACCACCAATAATTATGAATAAACCAATAAAGAAGAAGATTGTATTCCATTCAACTTCATTAAAGATTTTTTGCGGTTTTTCAAATAATAACAAGAATGCTGCACCGGCCATAGCAGTTACACAAGTTTGAATGTGTGTAATATCGTGTAACATAAAGCCGATAATTACAAGTAATAATACTACGCCTGAGCGAATCATCAATGCTTTGTCAGTAATAGTTTTTGAATTATCTAACTTAGCAACTTTGTCCATTTTCTCTTGAGAAGCAACAAGTTGTTTTCTGAAAATGAATGCCAAAATTCCAACATTTACAATCAAGATTGCAAGTACAATGCCTGTCAATTCTTTTATGAATGCCATAAATGAAAGACCGGCTGCGCTGCCGATAATAATATTTGGCGGATCACCGATTAAGGTAGCTGTACCACCAATGTTTGATGCTAAAATTTCTGTAATTAAAAATGGAATTGGGTTGATATCCAATTCTTTTGCAATAACAAAAGTTACAGGCATAATCAAAATAACTGTTGTAACGTTATCCAAGAATGCTGAAACGATTGCAGTAAAGAATGCTAAAGATACCAAAATAAGTTTTGGTTTTCCTTTTGTCATCTTCAACATTTCGTTTGCAATCCAGTTGAACATACCACTTCTTGTTGCAATTGATACAATAATCATCATTGAAACAAGCAAGAAAATTACGTTAAAATCAACAAAGTTAATAAAGTAACCTAAGTCAAATTCTCCGTTTACTAACTTGTCTTGACCCAAAAGTCCTAAAATCAAAGTCAAAGCTGCGCCTAAAAGAGCAACCGTAACTTTAGGTATTTTTTCTGTCGCAATAAACACATAAGCGACCAGAAGTATAGCTGCTGATACAGGAATCGCGTGCGAATGTATCAAGCTCATTAAACCTTCCATCTTTCCTCCTTATATCTCGTACTTCTCTATCATAAAATAAACATGAGGCTTTTCGGGTAAATAATTGTAACAATTTAAAATTAAACATTAAGTTTTGTAACAATATATAAGGTATAGCGCAATTCTTGAAAAGAAATATACTTTATATATATGTAAGTCGAAAACAAAAAAGAAAATCGACAAACATTAAATAAACACGAAACACATAACACAAACCTTTCATACAACCTACACACTAACCTTCTACACATGAGGAATTATTAAACAAGATTCCAAACCCTTCATTTTTGAAGGGTTTTTCTTTTTGTGCAGGCTGTTTTTATTAAAAGAACAACTTATTTCCAAACAAAACCAGTCCGACAAACACGCTAATAAAAGATGCGAACATTACAGCACCTGCGGAAATATCCTTTGCCATCCCGACCATTCTTGAATACTTGTTGTGATAAATTGAATCAAGCGTAAATTCAATCGCTGTATTAAGCATTTCTGCCACAATCACAAGCCCGATTACGAATAGAAGCAAGCAGAATTCTATAGCAGAGAATTTAAGAAACAACGCCATAAATACGACAAACGTAGCGATTGCAACATGAATTCTTATATTCATTTCGCTTTTCAATACAAGTCGAAATCCTTTTCTTGCATTCTTAAACGTATTATTAAATCCTTGTGCTTTAAATTTTGTCATACTCAATACTCTCCAAAGCCCTGCGCTGTTCTGCTATAACAAAATTATATTCTTCTTCACTCTGATGGTCAAACCCCAAAAGATGCATAAGACCGTGACTAATCAAGAAAAATAATTCTTGTTCTTTGTTTTTTGAATGGCTGATATCGCGGTTCACGCCTTCAATAACTTTATCTAAGGCAATTACAATTTCGCCCAAATTGATTTCGCCATCAAAAATAAAACTGTTTTCATCATCAGCAAAAATTGCAAAAGTAATAATATCCGCAGGATAATCTTTGTTTCTGTAATCTCTATTGTATTCGTGCGTTTTCTCGGAATCACATAACACGATATCAAGAGTAATTGTAGAATACTCGCGATTATTCAAGCAGCTTTTTTCTTTAAGTTCGGAAATATAGAATTCCAACAATTTGCGTGTTTTTTCAATTATATCTTTTTCATCAGGCTTCCAACCTTCAAAAATATTTTCCGTAAAAATATTAATTGTTGTCATTCTTTTTCTTTTCCAATTCTTTTAATTTGGCATCCAAATCTTTATCAAGAGCAGGCATTGCAGGTTTTACAATGTCATGACTCAATTTATTACTTTTATCTAATTCTTGAACCAAATCATTATGATATTTAATTCTCTTGTGATGCATACCTCTCAACATTCTTGAGAAAGTTTCCGCAATAGTTTTCAAATCCTTCAAAGTAAGCGGTGAATCTGAAAGCTGACCGTCATTAAGTCTTTCTTTAATAATTTTATCAATAATTGCATCAATTTCCTCGTTTGAAGGGTTTTTAGCCGCACGAACCGCTGACTCGACAGCATCTGCAATCATAAGAATTGCAGTTTCTTTCATGTTTGGTTTTGGACCTGGGTAGCGGAATTGTTCTTCATTAACATTTTCCGCACCTTCTTCTTTTAATGCTTCATTATAAAAATAACTTACAAGGCTTGTACCGTGGTGCTGCAAAATAAAGTTATTGATTATTTGCGGAAGATGAGCGTCTTTTGCCAACTCTACCCCATCCTTAGGGTGCGCTGTAATAAGCATTTTACTGAATCTTGGCGTGCAAGATTTGTGAGGGTTTTCAATACCGTAGAATGATTGGTTTTCTACGAAAAACATCGGTCTTAAAAGTTTTCCGATATCGTGATACATTGCGCCAACCCTTGCTAATACAGGATTTGCACCAATTGCTTCAGCTGCATTTTCACATAAATGTGAAACCGTCAAACTGTGATTAAATGTCCCCGGAGCATCATTCATAAGTTTTCTAAGCAAAGGTTGATTATGGTCTGCAAGCTCTGCCAAACCGTATGGAGTCATCACTCTAAATACATTTTCTATAATTGGCAAAATACCAAGCAAAATAATACCACTGATTACAAAACAGTTGATTACAATATATCCTAAATCTTGTAAAATCAACATGTTATCAATGTCCATCATATATTTTTCCAAGAAATAAATACCACCGACAATCAAAACACCCGCCAAAGAAATTTTGGCACTTGTAATCAACAAATCCGAACGTTTTGAAAATTTTAGTTTTGAAACAGCAGTCATAACAACCGTATTCAAAAGCATAAACGAAACAACAACTTCAATATTCCAATGCATACCGATTGAAATCAAGGCAAGCAGAATCGTTGACGCGAAAAACGCGTTTCTTGGAGTTGTGAAGATTGAAAGCAACACTGTATACGCAGGAATTGGAATTATATAAGGCGAAAATCCCGTTGGCAATACTGCCGATACTAAAGCCGTAAAGAACGTGAATGACGACATTATAAGCATGTATTTTGCATTAAAATATTGTTTTTCAAAGTTTCTTTCATATTGAAGGAATACAAAAGTAAAAAATGCTACAAGGATGTAAAATCCGATAATTCCACCGTAATTAACCTCTAAAACGTTATATCCTGCGGCTCTTAAAGCATCTCGTTTAAGCTTCGTTACAGGTTCGCCTTCGAACACAATCTTTTGACCTTTTTTGAAAACTACTTCATAAGGTTTTACTGCGTTTTGCGCATTCTTCTTGGCAATTTCCGTTGCAAATTCATCAACTACAAGGTTTGGTACAATGATTTGATTCAAAATTCCTGCAATCAGAGTTCCTTGATAGCGTGGAACATTGTTTGGCAAGTTGCGTTTGATTATTGCTGTTACGTTATTATTATCAAAATCTTTTGCTGAAATTCCGACATTAAGAACAGAAGTTAAAGTGATTTTAGATTTATCAAAAACCGATTGTAAATCATCGTCATTCGCTTTTAAAAGGAATTCAATCAAACCTTTTTTGCCAGATTCATCAAACAAAACGTTTAATTCGTCTTTTTTAACGTCTTCCGATACATTTTTTTCTCTGATTTTTTTAACAGAATTTTGCAAAGTCAAAAGACTTGTTGTAATAAATTCGTCTTCTGCTTGAGTCAAAATCGGCTCAACATTCTGCGCAACTTCTTTTTTGTGCTGTTCGGTTTTCTTTGTATCAATAACCTTAATATCTTTTTGCGCAACGATATCTCGTTTGCTGATACCGTTTTCAATTACTTTTTGGAAAAAGTAGTTTTGAGAAGATATTGTAACCGTCATCAAAAACGTAAATACAATAAAACACATTACATTTCTAAATGTTTTTGATGATATAAAATCTAAAAATTTCGTCATATATTGATTTATCCTTTTAATTGGAATAACAAACAGCCTTAACCTGCTTGTCCCTTTCTCTCTTTTACTACAAAACCGCATTTTGTACAAGCCAAAACAGTACCTGTACTATCTACCGGCATAAAATTATGATTGCAAGTCAAAGCCTCATCTTCTTCAGGCTTTGCAATATCTTTTGCCGCATAAATATTATTAGGGTTTGCCCCATCTCCTCGCTTATTTTTGTTAAGCCATTTTATAAAAAGTTCTACTATATACATGATAGTCTAAGTCGACAATTAAACACCTTGAATCTTAAAACCGAAAGGTAGAAAATCGCTCATCTTTTTGATATTTAATTCGCCTTTTTCTTCGGTTATAATTTCAATTTCTCTTTCGCCTTGAAATTCGTACATAACTTGTCTGCAAGCACCGCAAGGATAGCAATCATCCTCGTTTGGAGAATAAATTGCAACTGCAAGAATTTCTTTTTCTCCGTCAGATACAGCTTTAAAAATTGCACACCTTTCGGCACAAATTGTCATACCGAACGAAGAATTTTCAATATTACAACCGCCGTAAACTTTTCCGCTTGATGTCAAAACGCCAGCTCCTACAGCGAATTTAGAAAACGGTGAGTAAGATTTTTTAGCAGCTTCTTTTGCTGTATCCATTAATAATTTATAATCAATTTCCATAATCGTATTTTAGCACATATTTTTAGAGCGTGCAATTCAAATTTAACGTTTTATATTTTTATAATAGCTACACTTTCCACGTGATAAGTATGAGGAAACATATCAAAAGGCTGAATATATTCAACTTTACAACCTTCTGCTATTAAATATTTCAAATCTCTGGCTAAGGTTGCAGGATTACAGCTTACATAAATAATAGTATCTTTAGTAAGCTTCATTGCATAATTCAAGCTTTCTTCCGTGCAACCTTTTCTCGGCGGATCAAGAACCGTTACATCAAATTTTCTGCCTTTTGTATTTAATTCTTTTTCGAAGAATTTTGAAGCGTCCATATTATGCAATTCAACGTTTTTAATCCCGTTTTCTTTGATTATTTTATCCGCTAAAATTACTGACTCTTTAACTTCTTCAACACTCACAGCCTTTTTCGCTATATCGGATAAACAAACCCCAAAAGCGGTAATTCCGGCATAAGCATCCAATATTAAAGGCAAGTTAAAATGAGCCTTTACATAAGCTTTTACATAATTAAAAATGTTATTAGCAGTAGCAGGATTTACCTGAAAGAAAGTCTTTGCGCCAACTTTAAAAATCTTGTCGCATAATTTTTCTTCAATAAATTCTTCACCTTCCAAAATCTCTGTATTTTCACCTAAAATCAGATTAGTTTTTTTAGAATTAAAGTTTACACCAACGCCTACAATGTTAGGAAGTTCTGTATAAATTCGATTGGCAAGTTTTTTCAATTTATCAAACGTTTTAGTAGAATTTACAACCAAAATCACCAAGCTTTTCTGATTGTATTCGGATGTTCTGATTACAATATGTCTTAAATCACCTGAATGCTTCTTTTCGTTGTAGCCTGAAACTCCACACTCTTGCGCAGCGTCACGGATAAAATCAACGATTTTATCGCAATAATCAGGCTGAATCGGGCAATACTTGATATTCACAAGTTCATGAGAAGCCGGTTTGTAATATCCTGCCAAAATTCTTTTGGAATTCTTTGTTTCAGAAACAGGGTATTGAATTTTATGTCTGTATTCACGATTTTTAGGACTCGCGATTGTCGGACGAACTTCTATTTCACTTCCGCAAATTGAGTAAATAGCATCTTCGACAATTTGTTTTTTGATTTCTAATTGGTAATCGTAATTCACAAATTGCAACTGGCATGCACCGCAAACTTTTTGCATTGGACAAAAAGGCTCTACACGATAAGGCGAAGGTTCAATCACTTCAATAACTTTGGCATTCGCATAATTTTTGTTCTTTTTGCCAAGTCTGATTTTAACTTTATCTTTAGGACAAGCACCCTCAACAAAAATCACATACCCGTCAACTTTTGCGATTCCAAAACCTAAGTTTGAAACCTTTTCAATCTCTACAGTGAGTTCTTGCGGAATATCTTTTTTGTTTACTGTCTGCATGGCTTAATCACTTGAATATTGCGTGTTTCTGAAAGTTCTTGGCGAGCCTCGTGGATAATTTCTTTATATTCGTCTGACAGGCTCAAACCGTTACAAAGTCTGTCGATAAAGCCGTTATTAACTTTTACGGCTTTTTCTAAAGCACCAACGCTTTCCAAAACATCTTTAATATCTGCCAAATTATAGCCAAAAGATTGTTTTGATTGATAAATCATCATCTCACCTGTTTCAGCCACAAGCGGTTCTCCGCCAAGTTCAAAATAAAGTTTGAATACAGACTTCAAATCCTGTAATTCTGACTGCATTGTTGCGATACTTTGTTGAATTCTTAAATATCTGTCAAACAAATAATCAACATTTTGAAGCTGTTTTTTCTGCCAATCAAGTCTTTGCAAATACAATTTTTTAAGTTTCGGATAGGCTAACGCTAAGCCCATTGTATCAGCCATTGCTCTATGGTGATTGTTTAATTCTACATTAAATCTTTTCGTTAAAGCTTCCAGTCCGTGAGATTCCAAATCAGGCGCAATCTCTTTGAACATAACTTGTGAATCTATTCTAGGGTTTTCTAATTTTTCGCCGAAAACTCTCAATTTAGCTTCGTTCAAGAATGAATAATCAAAAATAACATTATGAGCAACAATCGGATAATCCCCAATAAATTCCAAAATTTTAGGTAATGCTTCTTCTTCGCTTGGTGCATCTTCTACCATATCTTGGGTAATTCCATGGACTGCAATACTTGATTTTCTGATATGTTGATGCGGATTGATTAAAGTTTGATATTCATCTTTAATTTTTCCGTTTTCTAATCTTACCGCTGCAAATTCAATAATTCTTTCTCTGGTGTAATCAAGACCTGTTGTTTCAGTATCTAAAACTATTTCTATTTCTTTTTTTCTCGGCATTTTAAAAACCCTTTTATTTCTCCCTAACAGTATAATAGCATGAATATATTATATGTGGTAATATGGAGTTGCAAAAGGATGGAGAAAAGTTGATAATACCCTCTCCCGCCTTCGGCACCCTCCCCCAAGGGAGGGAGTCACCTGCGTTTATTGAACGTCTTTAGTTCCCTCCCCTCGGGGAGGGTGCCGAAGGCGGGAGAGGGTATTATTAACTACTAAAGAGAGGTGAATTATGGTTCAAGAAATTAATACAGACATTTTTGATATGGAAGTTGTAAACAATGACGGTATTACTGTTGTGGACTTTTTTGCAAACTGGTGCGGACCTTGCAGAAAATTAAGTCCAATATTAGAAGAAGTTGAACGCGATTTAGAAACAAAAGTCAAATTCACCAAAATTGATACGGATGAAAATATTGAGATGGCGAAAAAATATCAAGTTAGCGGTCTTCCAACTCTTTTAGTTTTTAAGGATGGCGAAGTTGTAGAACGCTTAGTTGGTTTAATGCCAAAAAGCACAATTATTACTAACATTGAAAAACATTTATAACATACTGAAGAAATCAACCAATGTAATCAATTACAGCTTCTTGGATAATATTATTCATTTTCTGTGCATTATTTGCCAACTCAGGGTTTTTAGTTTCTTTTGATATAAAAGTTATTGCTTTAGCTAAAAAAGAAAAAATAGGTAAAACTTTGTCATTATTTAGTGATAAGGCTTCTCCGTTCAACATAAATAATGCATCAGGTTGAAAGTCTGTGTTATCCAATCTTGTTTTTGAAACATCAAATATGAGTTTTTCGCACGGAAAATCCTTTGGAACATATTTCCAAGCATATTCATCTCCGGCTTTATCTAATGCTTTGTAAAAATCATTAAAGTGCTCACCGCGAGTATCATTCGTCAAATCAGTCACAAGTCTGAATGCTCGCATTTTAATGAGCCCAGTAGAGCTTTGACCTTTTATAGTACTTATTGATGTATTTTGTAAACCTTTAAAACTTATATCCATACTGCTATTAAAACCCATAAAAATATTTTTTGCTACTTGATAATTTCAACCAACTATACTGTTGTAAACTCCTTAATTTATTGCTATTATATTCTTATTCAAATGAAACAAATTTTCAATAAATATATAATACTGATTCTCGGAGTCTACGCATTTTGGATTGGAGGAGTTCCCGTAATTTTTACGAAGGCACTCCCTGTTGTATGCGAAAATATAAGCATAAACAGCAACTATAACGTAGAAATTCTTAACCCGAAATTAAGATTAAGTATTTTACCAAAAGCACAATTCAACGCGCAAAGAATTTCTATTGAAGATAAAAGCACACAAAATATTTCAACAACTGATAACTTTAAAATTGATTTAAGACTTTTGCCGCTTTTGAGTGGCCGAGTACATATTAACAGCATAAACGCAGATAATTTCTTTCTAAAAGTCAATATTGACAAAGATATTGAACTTGACAAAGATTTTTTTAAAAATTTAGACAAATCTAAAATCAAATGCAACATTTTAAAAATCAACGAGTTTTCTGTTATTCTTGCACATAAGGAAACAAAAAAACCGATTATTTACAGCGGAAAGGATGTTTTCTTCAAGAAAAATCGCCGTTATTTAAAGGTTAATGCGGATACAAAATTCAATATTAATAACACATTTTCTAACGCTGATATCAACCTGTATTTGCCTAAAAATAACGATATAAATAAAAGTGTTGTTGATATTAAAATCCAAAACCTCGATTTAGAACCAATCGGCGAATTTTTAAGACAGTATTTGCCTAACGATTTGGTTGAAACAAAAGGTATTATTAATATCTTTGTTGACAAACATAAACTTAATGCAGAGCTTAAGAATTGCGCAATCATCAGAAAAGATAGCGCGAAATCAATGATTTATCCTGAATTATTGAAAGTTGATGCTGATTTTAATATCACAAGCAAAATTATTAATTTCAATTCCGTTAATATTAATTCAAAAAATATTCACGCAATTTTAAATGGTTCATTTTCAAATTATTTGGATAAATCATTATCCGCAATAAATTTAAACGTACAGCTTGACAAATCAAGAGTAGAAGATATTATAGACCTTCTTCCACCGATTGTTGTTGAAGAATTCAATGTTTATAAACTAAAAAAATATAAATTCTACGGCAATGCTATCGGTAATTTTACGATTAAGGGTGATATTTTCGAACCTGATATAATCGGTGATGTTTTCATTGATAACGGAGTTTTGATTAAACCAATTCCTAATGCAAAAGGCGCGACCGTAAAACTTGATTTCACAGGTCGATATATCAATTTCGATGTATTTGTTCCTGCTGGTGGCGCAGAAAGAGTTTGGGTAAAAGGCGGAGTTGAATTATATAACGTAAAATACGCCGACATGCACATTTGGAGTACGAAAAATGTTAATTTAGCAACCGCAGAAGAAAAAATTCTTCCTATCCACGAAATCTTAAACTTCATAATCGGTCCTGTTCCAATTATGGACGTAAAAGGGCTTGGGAATATTGATATTATTGTAAAAGGAAACCGCAAAAATCCGCACGTTTGGGGAGATTTGAATTTTAGAAACGTAAAAACTTTCTTCAATGAAATACCTAATTTAGTTTTAACCGATGCAGAAGCAACTTTAAGATTTGATGACGAAAATGCAACATTCATCACTAAAAAAGGCTTAGTAAACGGTAAAGACATTTCTATAAACGGAACTTGCAACTTGTATGGTAAATTTGATTTTGATGTTAATACAAAGAATCAAGAAATCGCATATTTATTTAACGCAATTCAAACCGCGACAATGATTGATGATGTTAAAGCAATGTTGCCAAAATTGGATGCGATGGAAGGTTTGATTGATTTACAGTTGAAGGTTTACGGTGCCGTTAAAGATATTGAAGACTTGGCGTTTAATAAAAATTTCTTTACAAAAGGTCAAATCAATTTGCTTGGCAACAAATTTGCAGTTCAAGGAATGGAAGTTAAAAATACAAAAGGCGTTTTGAATTTTGACGGACAAAACGCTTCTGCTGATGTTAGTTCGTTTATCGGCGAGTCTGCGTTGAGCGCGAAAGCCTCTGTTAAAAATAATTTTGTTGATGCAAACATCAGCATTCCAAAATTAAATCTAAATGATTTGACACCGCAAAAAAGCGACTTGCAAAATGATATCGGTAATATTTTTGTGAATGTTGCAGCCAAATACAAAGGTAAACTTGACCCGATTGAATTGGATAAAGTAAGTTTTGTTGCGAAAATTCTTGGTGTTGCACCAAATAATAAACTCAAAGTTTCAAACGGCATTGTAACCTTGAATAACAACAAACTGAAGATTTCAAACATCAACGGCAGTCTTGCAGACAGCCAATTCAATGTAAATCTTGATGTAGGAAATGTAACAGGCAAACCTCACATAAACGGCATTATCGGTTTAAAAGCTTTTGATTTATCTTGCATTAACGCGCTTTCAGGGTATTCAATCATACCGAAAGACATAAAAGACACGTTAAACAAAGTTAAATTTAATGAAGGCAAAAAAATCAACCTTAACGCAAAAATTAATCACAACCGAATCAACGCGTATACTGATTTGGGCGGTTTGTCATTTATCTACACTCCGCTTGAACTTCCCGTAAAAATCATCAACGGAAGTCTTATTATGCGCAACAACGGACTAAGATTAAATAAAATCAATCTTCTTGCCGATGATATGCCGATACTTGCAGACGGTGAAGTTTACGATTTGTTCAACAAACAGAATTTCAATTTATACTTTAACTCTAAGCCTCGCCAAGATTTTATTGATAAATACATCAACAAAAACCAAATTTATCCTTTGAAAATAAAGGGTGATATTGTTTATTCGGCACGCGCGAAAGGCGTTTTGAACGATTTTGATTTAAAAACGGATATCAATATGGCGAAAGATTCAAGCATTTATCACCTCGGCGCGACTGTCGGAGATATAGAAAACGCAATCGTTTTGAATTTTGATACTCGCGTTCATAACCAAAACATTCTGAAGATTAGAGAATTTTCTTACGACAAAATAATTTCTTCACAAAGCGGACGCGAAACAAGATTGAACATGCTTAAATCACACGGTGAAATTGACATTTTAAAAGACGACTTAGGATTTAAAGATTTAATCATAAAGACTCACAACCCAACTGATGCAAGAATTTTCAACATAATTTTCAGAAAACCTAATATTAAGCAAGGCCAATTCACTTCGGATTTGAAATTCAACGGTAAGGCTTCTGCGCCTAAGCTTATAGGCAACTTCCACATCTTTGAAACAGATATTCCGTTCTTGGATACAACAATGAAGAATATCACCTTCTTGTTTAAAGACAAAACAATTGATGTTTATTCTATTGGCGAAGTTTTAGGTAATGATGTTAAAGTTCAGGCTGTTTTAAGAAATAAACTGACACCGCCGTATTATGTTGAAAAAGCAAATCTTAATACTAAGCTTTTGGATTTAAATCACATTACAAACTTGATAAAACTTTCTCAAGTTGACAATACGCAAAACTTTGACTCATTGGAAGGCTTTGATTTGGCGTCTGTTGTAATCAAAAACATGAAAATGAACGCAGACAGTATTCATCTTAGAAACATTGTGGCTGAAAACTTTGAAGCCACCGCATCTTTGAATGAAAAACAAGTTTTCAATGTTCATAATTTCAAATTTGATATTGCAAACGGCAACTTGAGCGGAAGCTTTAACTATAACTTAAAAAACAACAATACAGGCTTGAAGCTTAAAGCTCGTGATATTGACGCAAACGATTTGTCAATTGCATTATTCGATTTGCAGAACCAAATTTACGGCGATTTAACTGGCGATATCGCTCTGTCTTGCAATGGCGTTGACTTCGACCAGTGTATGAAAACGCTTAACGGTAACACAACGTTTAGTGTTGCAAACGGCAGAATGCCAAAACTCGGTTCTTTGGAATACTTACTAAAAGCAGGAAACTTGGTAAAAGGCGGTTTGACTGGCGTTTCTATTAACAGCGTAATTGATATTATTACACCGCTAAAGACCGGTAACTTCTCTGACATTCTCGGCGATATTTCAATAAAAGACGGCGTTGCAGATGATATAGAAATCACAACACGCGGTAAAGATTTAAGCTTGTTTATCAGCGGAAAATATAACTTCTCAAACTCTAATGCTGAAATGGAGGTTTTAGGACTTTTGTCTAAAAAAATATCAACAATGTTCGGCCCGATTGGAAATGTATCATTAAACACTTTGTTTAACGTTATTCCAGGCGTTGATTTGACAAAAGAAACTAAAGTATTAGAACATATAAATAGAATTCCGGGCATTGAATTATCCGACAAAGCTTACCGAAAATTTGTTGCTGAAATCAAAGGTAACATTAACGGCGATAATTATGTTACAAGCTTCAAGTGGATAAATTAATTTGTTTAACAATCAATATGAGGAAGTATTATGCAGGTTTATAACATTCAATCATATTCAAAAATTCAACCTAATTTTAGAAGTAAAGGAATCTTAAAAACACCTCAATTATCAGAGGAAATCGCAGATTTAAGAGTATTTCATCACCATATATATGAGTTTAAAAAAGGAATTAGAAATCTTATTTTAACAACGGAAAAATCAAAGTACAAAACTTCAATTTCTGAGCGTTTACAAAAAGAAAATATTGATTATGTAATACACGATATTGCACAAGATAAAATCAATGTTTATTTTGGAGCAAAAGAATGTGTTGAGGTTGTAAAATCTTTTCAAAATCCAAAACTAAATGAACTCTCGCCCGAACAAGATTTTATGCTAGGAATCATGCTAGGTTATGATAGAGTCCGACAATGCGAAAGATATATAAAAATTAAAAACAACGAGATTAAGCTTGGAAAACAATCTCATTAAGTTGAAATCTAATAACTTTGCTTAATTCTTCCAAACTCATTTCAACCTGATAGCCGATTTTACCGGCAGAAAAAATTATGGTATCAAAGTTTTTTGCAGAAGCATCAATTGTTGTTTTGAAAAATTTCTTCATGCCGATTGGAGAACATCCACCGTGAATATAGCCCGTTAGTGGTAAAAGTTCCTTTGATTTAAGCATTTCAACAGACTTTTCGCCAACAGCATGAGAAGCTTTCTTCAAATCCAATTCTTTTTCAACAGGAATCAAAAATACATAATGCTGACCAGATTTACCCACGGTAACGAGAGTTTTAAACACTTGCAAAGGATTTTGTTTCAAAACGGTTGCAACTTCAATCCCGCTTATTGCATCAGTTTCTGCATAAGTATAATGTTTGTAATTTACTTTTGCTTTATCAAGCAT
The DNA here is from genome assembly GCA_934754515.1 of uncultured Candidatus Melainabacteria bacterium. GTDB lineage: Bacteria > Cyanobacteriota > Vampirovibrionia > Gastranaerophilales > Gastranaerophilaceae > CAG-196. The sequence goes on from CAKVIG010000005.1 coordinate 90,931, forward strand.
TCGCATTACATTTGTTTTAAATTCAGCCATTGCGTTTTATCCACTCCATAATAATTTCTACTAAATATTCCTGCTGTTCTGCGTTTAATTCAACACCTTTATTGAACTTATGCCACTTTTCTATACACCCGCGACAACAAGTTGCTGTGGCATGCTGAGCTATGAAAACAGGATGACCGCGCATAGGAGTTTGCTTGCCGTCGTTGGGAATATCAGCAGGTGCGATACGTTTTGCAATAAAATCTTTTGCATGAGATTTTATTGTATCAAGCCCTTTCTGAGAAATATATTCTTTGTCTTTATCTTTTAGCTTAAATCGACTTCTGAATGTCGATTTAGCTAACGCATCAAATAGTCTGTCGTACATTTCGCCAACATTATACTTCAATAAAAATTTATTCTCAAGGTAACTATTAAACTAAATTCAATAATGATTTATGCAATTTTACATTGTGCACTCGTAAATAATCAACACCTTTTTTCATCAAAGGATATGAAATTGAAGCAGAAAGAGAATCTTTAAGCGCATTATCATCGACTTGAACTCCGAGCAAACTTTTTCTGGATACACCGACCATTACTGGTAGTTCCAAACTGTAAAGCTCTTGAATTTTGTCTAAAATAATAAAATTGTCTTCTTTATCTTTTCCAAAACCAATACCGGGGTCTATAATAATATTGTTTATACCATTTGCTTTTGCTAACTCTGCTTTTTGCTTTAAACTAAAAAACAAAGTTTCCATGATATTATCATACGTTTTATAATCTTCTGTTTTTGATGTTGAATGCTGAATAATCATACCGGCTTGATATTTCGCTACAGTTTGAGGCATTTTTAAATCATAATCAAATCCAGAAACATCATTAATTATTTTAACTCCATGATTTAGTACAAAATCTGCAACCTCTGAACTTCTTGTATCGACACTAACCTTATTTGCAAGCTTTTCTTTTTCTGCAAATTCAATAATTGAAGTAAGTCTTTCGATTTGTTCTTTTGCAGAAACTTCAGTTGAATGCGGTCGGGTACTTTCAGCACCAATATCAACCATATCTGCTCCATCTTCAAACATTTGCATGAAATGCTTTTCTGCAGAATTTTTATCTAAAAAATTTCCGCCATCAGAAAATGAATCCGGAGTAACATTTAAAATCCCGACGAGTTTTGTTTTTCTCGTTTGCGGTTCCAAAAAATTTTGTATTTTTTTTCCAAGAATTGCTAATTTAAACGGCTGAGCCATGAGTTTATTTGCAATCTTTTTTAATTGAGAATAACTTCCACACAAAATAGCATCTGATTGAGTAATATTTCCCGTAATTACATTTCTATTAACTGCACAATCCGCTCCAAAGATTAATGCTGTTTGTTTCAGAATATTAGCCTGCGCAACAGACAAATTAAATATTTTGATATTTCTGTATCTGAATTTATTTTCTGCCTGCGACAAATAACTTGAATCAAAACCTATTTGTTGTAATTCATTCTCTATATTTGAAACTTCTTTTAAAATAAAATCACTCATCAAAAAAATTTTAGCATAAAAAGATTAAACATCTATCAACTGAAGATTAATAGCTTTAACGACAGCTTGAACTCTGTTATGAGCGTTTAATTTCTTGTAAATAGACTCTAAATGGGCTTTTGTAGTGGCGGTTGATATATTCAATTTTTGAGCAATTTCTTTGTTAATAAGTCCTTGTGCAACGAGTTCTAAAATACATAGCTCTTGTTTTGTCAATTCTGCCATTAAAAAAACTTCCCTTTTTGCCACTGTTTTCTTATTCAATTTTCATATAAAGTGTATGCTAGTGTCTATCCGCCGTTTGGCTATTTTTTATTTTTACTGCAAGAGTTCTCTTGAAATTCCCATATTGCTATGTAATAATATTATTACTCTATATAAGTGTTTATTTTGTTCCTACATTTTTATAAATAGGGAGAGTAAGCTCTTTAATTATTGAAGTATACCTGCCGATACAAAATCGCCAGCAGGAAACGGATTAATTTAGGCACTCACCCACCTGCGAGACATTGCAGGTAACAAAATCGCATTTATATGGAGTTTTTATTTTTTTATTAATTATTTTACAAAATCCCCTTGACTGATAGTAGCTCTCAAGTTGTAATATAATATTATGATAAAAGTAGGTTGGGCTTTCAGCCCAACAATAGAAAGGAGCGAACATGGAAACTACACTGACTGTTTTAGACAAAGTAAACAGCCCTGCTGATTTAAGAAATTTAAGCATAGATGAGATGAACGAATTATCACATGAAATGCGTGAATTAATAATAAAAAAAGTTAATACAATTGGCGGACACTTAGCACCAAACCTTGGTTTTGTAGAAGCTACAATCGCTCTGCATTATGTTTTTAATTCACCTGTAGATAAATTTGTATTTGACGTTTCTCACCAATGTTATGCCCATAAGATTTTAACCGGCAGAAAAGACGGATATACAAATCCGGAAAATTATTTAAAATATACAGGCTACACTGCACCGGAAGAAAGCGCACATGATTTATTCAAAGTTGGTCACACATCAACTTCCGTAAGCTTGGCAACCGGTCTTGCAAAAGGTAGAGATTTAAGAGGGGGCAAAGAAAATATCGTAGCTATTATCGGCGACGGTTCTTTAAGCGGCGGAGAAGCTTTCGAAGGCTTGGATAACGCAGCAGTTTTAGGAAGTAATATTATTGTTATCGTAAACGATAATGACATGTCTATTGCTAAAAACGAAGGTGGACTATATAGTAATTTAAAACTGTTAAGAGATACAAACGGTCAAGCTGAATGTAATTTCTTTAAAGCATTAGGGTTTGAATACCATTATCTTGATAACGGTCATGATATCCAAGCTATGATTGATTTGTTCAGCAAAGTAAAAGACACAAACCACCCTGTTTTAATTCACTTACACACAATTAAGGGAAAAGGCTTAGAAGCCGCAGAGCTTGATAAAGAAAGCTATCACTGGGTTTTACCGGGAGTTTTAGATAAAAAAGACGATTCAATTGTAAGCACAAAATCAGAAGATTACGGTTCAATAACTGCAAATTATATTGAAAACAAATATAATGAAGATAATACGGTTATTGCAATTTCTCCTGCAACACCAGCCGTTACAGGATTTACTCCCGCATTTAGAGATAAAGCAGGAATACATTATACAGACGTAGGAATTGCAGAAGAACACGCAATTGCTTTCGCGTCAGGCATTGCTAAAAATGGTGCAAAGCCTATTTTAGGCGTTATGAGTTCATTTGTACAAAGAACTTATGACCAATTATCTCAAGATTTAGCTCTAAATAATAATCCTGCAACGATTCTTGTATTTTGGGGTTCAATCTCAGGTATGGACGCAACTCATTTGACGGTTTTTGATATTCCACTTATCAGCAACATCCCAAATATGGTTTATCTTGCGCCAACTTGCAAAGAAGAATACCTAAGAATGCTTGATTGGTCAGTAGAACAACAAAACAAACCTGTTGCAATTAGAGTTCCTTTCGGCGAAGTTCACACAACAGGCATAGAAGATAAAACTGATTATTCAATTTTGAATAAATATCAAGTTGTTGAAAAAGGTTCAGAAGTAGCAATTTTAGGCTTGGGCAATTTCTTCCACTTAGGCAAAAAAGTTCAAGCATTGTTAAATGAAAAATTCGGTATAAAAGCAACTTTAATTAATCCTAAATTCATAACAGGCGTTGATGAAGAACTTATGGAAAAATTGAAGGCTGAACACAAAATTGTAATTACACTTGAAGATGGTGTTTTAGACGGTGGCTTCGGAGAAAAAATCGCAAGATACTTCGGTAATTCAGAAATGAAAGTTTTGAACTTCGGTGCTAAAAAAGAATTTACGGATAGAGCTTCTGTTGAAGAATTATATACTCGCTATCATTTAACACCTGAATTGATAGTTGAAGATATCAAGGCTTGTTTATAAGTCGGATTGGATAATTGAATGGCGTGCGTTTATTTTAGCGCACGCTATTTTCATGCTAATATTTTCTTATGAAAATCCAATCGTCGTTTACAAATTTTAAGGCAAATTATTACAATTTGTCTAAAAGGAATAATGATATCAGCTTGAATCAAATCTCGACAGACAATGCTGAAAAATTGGGCAACAAACCTGTCTTAATAAGCGAAGCTAAACAATACCAAATGTTTAAAAATGGCGGATTTTATACAGCAAACGTAGATGATGAAATAAAAAAATATAAAATTTTTTATCAAGATACAGGTAAATTTGAGGGTAGTGGCAAAGATATAATTATAAACCGAAATATGCTAAACAGAATTGTCAGTAAATCCGTAAACGGTGGAATTTATTCTGTTGTGAAAGGTGAGGCACAGGGTAAGCTCCTTGTATTAAACGATATAAAAGATTTCGAAAAGAAATTAAAACAAGATAACAATTTGTCAAAAAAACCTTTAATTTTAATGTTTAAAAATGAAGAGTTTTTTAACAAAATGCTACCACCTAATGTGCGTGGAATTATTTTTACCAATGGAGATTTAGGCAATCTTTCTCATATTGCGTCAACTTATAGAACTTATTTTGATATGGTTTCAATCGTTTATGACGAAAAAGATATCAAGAATTTAGAAGCAAAAAACGGTAAAGTTCTAACTTTGGCAAATCTTAATGACAAGCTGCAAATCCTGAATAAAACAGGTTTAAAAAAAAGAAATTTCGCAAAAATTAATATTCCTCCGTTAGATAAAACAAATAAGATTTTAAATCTATCAGAATGTACAAAAGAAAATTGCGGTAATAAAGCTTACAGACTTTCAATCTTAAATAAACTTGTAAAAAATGGGATTTTGGAGGATGTTAAAATCCCAAAATCAATAGTTCTGCCAAATGAATATTTAAAGCAAATTATGCAATTAAGCGTTGATGAAAAACTGGATAATAATTGCTTCAAAGATGAAATTCTATCTGAATTTAACAATACTGAATATGTAATTGTTCGCTCTGCATTTAACGGTGAAGATATTGATAATTATTCGGCAGCCGGATTATATGAGAGTTTTGTTTCAACAAAAGATGAAATTTTGTTGACGATAGAAGATGTTATAAATTCTAAAAATTCTGAAAGGGCGAAAATTTCAAGGAAGTTTCATCAAATACCTGATGAAGCTATTCAACCATCTGTAATTGTGCAAGAACATATTAATGCGGATTATGTTTTTACTGTTTATACAAAGGATAATGACGGAAATATGGTTATTGATATCAGCAAAATTCAATACGGCGAGAGGGAAAATCCGACACAAATCATTTATAACCCGCAAAAGCAAACATTCAATATCATAAAGAAATCAGTATCAAACAGTGAATTTTTGATAAATGATAATTATCAACTGGTCTCAAAAAAGATTAAAGAAGCTGATATTGTAAGGAATTTTGAAAAATTTGTACCACTTTTAAAAAAGTTAGCAAATAATACTTTAAAAATAGAAAAATATTTTGGAAAACCGCAAGATATAGAAGGTGGTTTAAAAAACGGTAAATTGTATTTATGGCAAGCAAGAAATATAATAAAAAGAGTTCACAATTAGTGAACTCTTTTCTGTTGTGTTAAATTCTAGTTTTATTCTTACCCAACTTCGCGCGTTTTTTTCTTCTCATCAAATCAACAAATGCTTCAAGTCTTGTGATATAACCTGCTTTACCGGTTTGTTCATCCATAATCAGAGTTAAAATCGGAATTTCGTGTTCACTTCTCATTGTTGGGAAGATATTTTGTGACATAATTTCCGGCATGCAAGTAAACGGAGAAATATGGATAATACCGTCTTTTCCGTGAACATCCGCAAATACTACGTCGGAAACACATTCCAACGCGTCACCGCCGATATCTCTCATCAAGTAAGGTTTTGCCATTCTTTCTGCTCTTTGCAAGTGAGTTTCAGGCGGTCTGAATGCTTTTGGAATAATCGCATCTTTTAAGAAGCTTCCAACGGTTAAACTTCTTCTTGTTTCTACGCCCATTCTGCCCAATTCTCTTTCGATATTTTGGTTAGAAAATTCATCGTTAACTAAGAATATTTCACCTGTTAAATCAACATTAAGAACTTCTCTATTTGGGTCAATTTCAGTCTTTTCAATTTCTTTTAAAGCTTCATGGTAAACATGCTTCAAATCAAGAGTTGAATCAACTTTATCAATCATTTTTAGAGCTTTTTTGTAATGCTTTTCAGCTTCACCAAACTTAACTTCTCTTGCTCTATAATATGCTAAGGCTCTATCTAAATCATCAATTGCGAAGATTTTTCTGATTGTTATATTGATTGCACGCATAATAAGAATTGGGTCATTCTTGCCGGAAATTTCTTTTAAGAAATTATACAATCCTTTTATTCCATCATATAAAGATAGTTCAATATAATTAGCTTTGTAGCCTAAATCTTTTAATGTATTTTGGATATTGTTTCCGTACTCGCCAAGCCTGCAAATTCCCGGTGATGTAATCATTGCAACATAATCAGCACCGCCTTCTATTGCTTCAATAAAATTACCTAAAATCAGTTTGTAAGGAAGACAGATTGCTTCAGGCGAGTTTTTTGTTCCGTATGACAAAGTTTTTTTACTTGTATATGGTGGAACATAAGGTTCTACTCCTATTTTTTTAAGTCCTGCCGCCCAAGCTATTGAAATTGTTCCCATGTGTGGAAACGCTACTTTAATTTTCTTTCCCTTTGCCATATTGTTTTACTCCTGTTTATTATCTATATTATAACTTAAACATTTTATAAACTAGCAAAAAATATTTTTACAGGTTTTAATAATAATATGAGCATCAGAATTAATAACAAATTTACATATCTTCCTCTAGCTGTATCGGGAGGAACGACAGAACAAAGATTACAAAAAGCAACTCAAATGAACCTTAAATTTTTTAAAGGTTTAAGATACGATTTCAAAGACCGCGAAATTAAACCGATGAATATCAAAAGAAATTTATGGAATGTTATCGGTAAAAAACTGACTATCAATTTAACACCAATCCCTCAGGCTAATGATGTAATAATCAATCATAGTCTTGTTGATGGCAGACAATCAAGAGGATATACCTTGTCATATCCTTATGATGCAATATGGAAAAAGCCGACTATCTCTCAAAGCAAAACGCCAAGCATTTTGCGTCAAACTCAAAATTTCTTTACTGAAATTTTAAATCCAAAATTCTTTAGAAGAAAAATTAGCATGATGAACCAAAATCAAGATTGGTTGGGAGCAATAGGCTTTTTTAGTGAAAACATACACAACTCTCAGAAGCTTGACCCTAAAAAATTGGATAGATTTTTGCAAGATAAAAATGTTTTAGAGAAAATTAACACATTACAAATGTTCAGATATGATTTAATGGCTGAAAAGAATTTACATGAAGCAGAACCTCTTTTAGACAAAGAAGTTGCAAAATTTGAAAGTTTAAGATTTGACGCTTCTAAATATGATATGAGTAAATTTAATTACGATGAAAAATTGCAGATTTTAAATAATAAATTAAAAGAAGTTTTATCAAATGTTCGCGAAAGATTGCATAACAGATAATTAATGCTTAACCATTTCGCAATAAGGAAGTTCTGAAAATCCTTGCTTTTTATAGACATGACAAGCATGTGCATTTTCTTTTTCCGCTTCCAGTCTAAAAATTGAGTCTTGATATAAATTTTCTACATACCTAATAAATTGCGGAATAATTCTTTGTCCTCTAAATTCAGGCTTCAAATACAAATCTTCAAACCAAACACAAGGTTTGCCAAACTCGGTAGAAAAACTTTTGGCTAACATTGCATAACCTAAAATAATTTCGCCAGAAGTAAAAACATAGCCTTCTAGATATGGCGAATTATCTATGCAAGTATTAAAATCAGCTTCAAATATTTCATCGCTACCGTTTGTAAAAACAGCTTCTGAAGAATAAAAAGTTTTCATCATAGAAATAACTTCAACTTTATCTTCAAATTTCATTTTTCGTATATCAATATTCATGTTATTATTCTAATATATGTTGTTTGACTTTACAAGTCGAGGGGTTTATTTTGGGAAGAATTGTTCAACTATCAAAAAATGTTATTAACCAAATTGCAGCAGGAGAAGTTATTGAGCGTCCGTTTTCTGTTGTAAAAGAGCTTGTGGAAAACTCAGTAGACGCAGGTGCTACAAGAGTCAGCATAGAAGTTTCAAATGAGTGCAGAAATCTTCGTGTTGCTGATAACGGTTCAGGAATTCATCCCGATGATATTTTATTAGCATTCTCTAAACACGCAACAAGCAAAATTTTGACGGGAGAAGACTTGTATGCCGTTAAAACAATGGGCTTTAGAGGTGAAGCTTTAGCAAGTATTATTTCAATTTCAAAATTGACTTGCATAACGAGGACAAAAGATTTTGATTACGGAACAAAAGTTGAATGTGAAAATTCGGAAGTCAAAAAAGCTCAAACAGGTTGTGCAATAGGCACAATTATGGATATCAAGGATTTATTCTACAATCTTCCTGCAAGATTAAAGTTCTTAAAATCGCCAAAAACAGAATTTGCGTATATTAGCGAACTTATTCAATCATTGGCTTTAACTCATCCCGATGTCGCATTTGAGCTTAAAAACAATGGCAAAGTTACATTAAAAACAACAGGTCAAAACGATTTAGGACAAACAGTAAAAGAAGTTTTTTCGGATGAAGTTCTTAAGAATTTACGTCCCGTTCTTAAAACAGATAGAATTTCTAACCTTAAAATATCAGGATTAATAAGCACTCCTGATTATACAAGAGCAAGCAAAAAAGATTATTATATGTACGTAAATTCACGTATTGTAAAATGTCCGATTTTCCAAAAATCAGTTGATATGGCGTACAAAAATTTAATAGGTTCAAGATATCCGTTTATTATTTTGAATTTGGAAATACCGCCTGAGGATGTGGATGTAAATGTTCACCCGACAAAAAAAGAAGTTCGATATAAAAATCCTAATCAGATTTTTAATTTTATTCACTCTGCAATCGATATGGCACTTTCAGGCTATGTAGAAAAAGAACCGCATATTATTATTGAAGAACAAATTAAAGAAGAAATTCCCCAAGAAGAACAAGAAGAAGCACAGCAATTGCAGGTTGTAAATCAAGTGCGTATGCCGAGTTTTCAACCGAAGTCTTCTGATGATGTTTATATTAGTGACAAACAAAATATCGGTTATGTTTTTGATGAACCTCAAAGTAATAAAGTAGAAAATATTCCTCAAAAAAATATTGTAAGAGAATTCCCAAAAACCGAACAATCAAAATTTGTTGCTTCAAGCGTTCCCGAAGTAGAAGATGTAATTATCGGTCAATACAAAAAAACATATATTCTGATTGAGCGCGAAGAAGGTTTGGAAATTGTCGACCAGCACATTGCAGAAGAAAGATATATTTACGAAAAACTTAAGAATTCAAAAAATATTGACTGTCAATTATTGTTTATTTCGGATGTTTTGGAGGTTTCTCCAAGCGATAAAGAGCTTTTGGAACACAATAAAGATAAACTTGCAAAATTTGGGTATGAAATCGAATTCTTGTCAAACCACGAAGTCATTTTCAAAAAAGTTCCGCAATTATTATCAAAAGTTTCACCAAAAGAAATTTTAGCGGATATTTTAGAAAATATTTCTGGCGATATTGATAATATTGAAGAAAAGATTTTGATTACAACATCTTGTAAATCGGCTGTCAAAGCTAATACATATTTGAATATGTTCCAAATGCAAGAAATTATCAGAAATTGGCGAAAATGCGAAAAGCCTTTTACTTGCCCTCATGGCAGACCGATTTCGCATATAATTGAGCATAAAGACATTGCGAAATTCTTCCAAAGAAATAAATAATTACAGATTAAACCTACCTTACTCAGACAAATCTTTCAATAAATTTGATATTCTTTAAGTAATTGTGTAGTATAATATAAAGAGCGCTTTTTGACTTTGTGAGGAGTGTAAGCTTATGAAAAGATTTATAAAATCAGTTATATTATTATCGGCGGTTGTGATGGCTATCGGGCAAGCGTATTCAGCAACTCCGAGTGAAATGTACGACGATGTTTGGAGAATTGTTAATAAAAAATATTATGACCCGTCTAATAATGCCCAAGATTGGACAAAATGGCGTTATCGCTACGAAAACAAACTTAAAACAAAAGAAGACGCATATATTGCAATCGAAACAATGCTTGCAAGTTTGAACGACCCATACACGCGATTCTTAGACCCGAAAGAATTCTCTGAAGAAACGCAGTCTATCAAGGGTTCACTAAAAGGTATCGGTACGCAAATCGGTTTAAGGGATGGTGAATTGGTTATTATTGCGCCTCTTGAAGATTCTCCTGCTGAAAGAGCAGGGTTGATGGCAGATGATAAAATCCTTGAAATTAACGGCGAAAGCACAAAAGGGATTAACATTGACGCCGCTGCCGATAAAATCAGAGGCGAAAAAGGCACAACAGTTACTTTATTAATTCAAAGAAAAGGTGTACCGAACAAAACTTACAGCGTTGTAAGAGATGAAATTGAAGTTAAGTCTGTTTCTTGCAAACCGCCGTTTGAAACAACAAAGATTCCAAATGATATTCAATACATCAGATTAAGTTCGTTTATCAGCAAAAACGCTGCAACAGAAATCGAAAGTATTTTGAATAATTCAAGCAACGCAAAAGGTTACATCTTAGACCTTCGCTCAAACCCAGGTGGACTTTTAACTAACGCAATCTACATTTCTGATATGTTATTACGCGGTGGTGTAATTGTTAGCACTGTTGACAGAGATTCATACAAAAGTACAACTCGCGCAAGATACCAACAAGTTACGGATAAGCCGATTGTTGTTTTGATTAACAAGGGTTCAGCTTCAGCAAGTGAAATTTTGAGCGGTGCTTTGAAAGACAACCACAGAGCTACAATTGTCGGTGAACAATCTTTCGGTAAAGGTTTAGTGCAAGAAATTAACCGTTTACCTGACGAAGCCGGCATGAACATTACTATCCAAAGATACTTGACTCCATCAGGAAGCGATATTCATAAAAAAGGCATAACCCCTGATGTTGTGGTAGAATTAACTAAGGAAAATGTTGACGCAAAAGACGACGTTCAGTTAAAGAAAGCTATTGAAATATTGGAAGAAATGACATGTCTTGTACAAAAGAATGGGTAGTTCGCGGGGGAAAAGGTAAAACCGAACGAGCAAATTTAATAGATAGATTATTAGAAGTTAGGGGCATTACAACTGCAGAGGCAAAGAAAGATTTCTTAAACCCTCTAGAGATAACGTTAATGCACCCTAACGCTTTTTGTGATATGCAAAAAGCTGTTGATAGAATTGTTAAAGCGATTGACGAAAAAGAAAACATTTTGGTCTATGGCGATTTTGACGCGGATGGTGTAACTTCAACATCTGTTTTATTGAAAACGTTTAGCTACTTAGGCGCAAATGTTGATTATTACATCCCTGAACGCGAAAACGAAGGTCATGGTTTGCACACAAAAGCTTTGGTACAATTACTTTCTCAAAAGAAGCCTAAACTGATAATTACAGTTGATAATGGTATAAGTAGCGTTGAAGAAGTTAAATTTATAAACAGTTTTGGACGTGATGTAATTATTACGGACCACCACGAAGCACCGGAAGTTTTGCCTGAAGCTTACGCAATAATTAACCCGAAAGCAATGAATGCGCTTGATGAAAAGCTGACTCCGCAACAGATTGAATCATTGACTTCTTTAGCTGGTGTTGGTGTTGCGTTTAAGCTTGCTCAAGCGGTTTTGGAAAGATATGACAAATTAGCTTTCAGTTTGGAAATCTTACCGTTCGTAACCGTTGGTACGATTGCGGATATTGTACCGCTTATCGGAGAAAACAGATATTATGTTACAAAAGGTTTAGAACTTATTGCTGCAGGCAAGCATTACGGCTTAAAAAGAATGCTTGATGTCGCAGGAGTTGGAACTGATAACGGTTTAACAGCCGAACAAATCGCGTTCACAATTGCGCCAAGAATCAACGCATCAGGTAGAATTGATACAGTTGATAACGCAATCAAAGTTATGATTTCTGAAAACAAGCAAGAAATTGAAATGGCTATTATTTCGCTTGAAAACTTTAATAAATTGCGCCAAGAAATGTGTTCTAATACTTTTGCAGAAGCTGATGAAATGTGGCGCGCGTCAAAAAGTCGAGATAATGCGATTGTTTTATTCTCTAAAGACTGGCATGTCGGAATTGTCGGCATTGTAGCATCTAAATTTGTTGAAAAATATTATAAGCCGACTTTTATAATGAACTATTCGGAAGAAACAAAAATGTTTCGCTGTTCAGCGCGCGGCGTAAAAGAATTAAACTTATATGATATCATATCAAATATTTCCGAGTATTTAGAAGGTTTTGGCGGACACCAATTGGCAGCAGGTTTTGCTTTCAATGAAGAAAAAGCAAGTTTTGAAACCGTTAAAAAAGCCTTAAACAAAACTGTTGACGAGATGTTGAACGGACAAAAGCTAAATCCGTCTTTGGAAGTTGATTTAGAGCTTTCAATTGATGAAGTCGATGTAGGTTTAGTAGAAGAAATATCTAAACTTGAACCTTTCGGCGCATCGAATCCTTCTCCAACATTTGTTGTAAATAATTTGAGTTTAAAAGAAAAGAAGTTGATGGGTTCAACAAAAGACCATTTGAAACTTATCGTTGACACTCCAAACGGTACAATGGATTGTGTTTGGTGGTCAAGAGGCGATATTCCTCTTATTCAAGGCGATAAATTGGATATTGCATTTGCACCGCAATTGAACACATTTAACGGAGTTACTTCTGTTCAATTAATCTTAAAAGACGTCCACTCAGACGCTTTAGTTCAAGAGGAAGAAGTTAAAACAAAAATTTATGACCACAGAAAGAAAACAAATATTTTAGCACAAGTCAATGACTACATCAAGAACTCAAAGCATTCAATTTGCGCTTTTGTAGAAGATAGAGCAATTATGGAAGGTCTTAAGCCGTTCAAAGATATTTGTGAGCATATTGCAAACAGAAACAGCGCGCAAAAAAGTGACGTTTTGATGTTCTTTGATTATCCTGCGGATGAAGACGTTATGCAAAATCTTATGACAGCGGTTGCACCGGATGCAATTCATTATATGAAGTATCAAACTAACAAGTATAATGAAGAGCAGATTCTAAAGACATTTTCCGGCATGATTAGATATACCTGCAATACGCTTGATGGAAATTTCGATTTAGAAAGAGCTTCGACTGCGCTCGGCGTAAACAACCCTGTAATTGAAACAATGCTTGAAATGTTTGAAGACACCGGCATGATTAAAATTAAAGAACGTAATGAAGATGCTTTTAAAATTGAATTTTTACAAGCGGTTGAATTATCAAAAACCCTGCATACAATGAAGTATGCAGAGTTTGTAGAACTTATGAACACTATTAATGATTATAAAAATAAATTCATGACTATTGATATTGCGTAGGAGTTTAAGCATGAAAATTGGTGCAGTTGACAATATAAAAACGACTCAAATTGAAAAACTGATAAAAAAAGTACAAGAATCGGTTAATCCTGATTTAAAAACCACTGCGGAAATTTACGTTGAAATGGAAAACATTGGGCTAGAGAATATCCTAGCTTACTTTTCAAAATAAATTGTGACTATTAAAATATAGTTATTTTATATTAGGAAATGCGTAAATAACTCCTTCGTCACTTCTCCATCTCATATAACCTGTTTTTGGAGTCTTATCAATATCAAAAACTGAAACTAAAGCCCAGTTTCCTCGCACTGCTGTAAGTTTTATTTGTTTTACATAATTTAATTTAGCAACATTTTGTGATGTTTCTTCACTTTTTGAACGTAAAACTTCGATTTCATCAGGCGTATCTTTAAATAATCTTAAACCGTATTTTCTACCGTACATATTGTAAAAACTTAACCATGGCAAAAATTGAAAACGGTCTTCTGTTAAAACCCAACCTCTTGCGCCTGTAAATTTATCATAAATAACCTCTACCCAACCATCATCACCAATATCTGAAACATACAAAAATCCCAATTTTTTTTCATTTAACAACAATGCAAAAATTCCATCAGGCATTGTTTCAGCCTTATATGAGAAATTAAAAGATTTGATTGCTTTAGAATTTGCTTCCGGCTCTGAATAAATTGTTATATTTTCACCCGTCTGATACATGCCGATTGCATCTTTTGGAATAGAATTCACATAAAAAGGCATTACATCTGCAAAAACAGGTAGCATAAACATCATGCAAAGTATAAGCAAAAATCTTTTCATTTTAATATCCTCACTTTTTTGTTATTTTAGCATTTAATACTTAATAATACAACGACAGTGGATGGAAAAATGTTTATTTAAATTCAATCTTCACCTCACCCTTTCCCTCTCTGTCACTCACGTGACATCTCTCCCACGAAATGGATACTGTGAGAGAGAATAAAAAATTTCTAAACATATCACTTTACAAATATTGGTTATTCCCTCGCCTTACAGGAGAGGGCTAGGGTGAGGTATTTTCGAAATGAACTAAAAAAAGGATACACAAATTCGTGTATCCTTTTATATTAATTCATAACATCAAACTGTTATATTACTTGCCTAATTGACTCATAACTTCATCAGCAAAGTTATCATTTCTTTTTTCAAGACCTTCGCCCAGAACAAATCTATCAAACTTAACAATGTTGAATTTACCAGAAATCAATTGTTCAATTGTTTGTTCAGGGTTCTTAACAAACGGTTGTTCAACCAAGCATCTGTGAGCCATCAATTTGTTAACTCTGCCTTCAACAATCTTAGCTCTGATTTGCTCAGGTTTCTTAGCCAAGTCTTCTTTGCCCATTTCAATTCTTGTTTCTTCTTCAATTACGTGAGCAGGAATGTCTTTTCTAGAAATGAATTCAGGAGCTGAAGATGCGATATGTAAGCAAACATCTTTAGCCAAAACTTCATCTTTAGCATCTGTGTTAAGAAGAACACCGATTTTACCGTTGTGGATGTAAGTTGCAACGTTGCCTTCGTATCTAACGAATCTTCTAACTGTGATTTTTTCACCGATTGAAGCGATTTTTTCTTTAATAACGTCAGCGATTGGTTTGTTGCATTTAGGGCAAACAGAAGCCAATAAAGCATCAACGTCAGCAGGGTTAGTTTCTGCAACCATTTGAGCTAAACCGTTTGTCAATTCGATGAATTCAGCGTTTTTAGCAACGAAGTCTGTTTCACAGTTAACTTCAATCATAGCACCTGCTGTTTCATTAACGAAAGAACCGATTCTACCTTCAGCAGCAATTCTACCCATTTTCTTATCAGCAGAAGCCATACCTTTTTGGCGAAGTACTTCCATTGCTTTTTCCATATCACCGTCAACTTCTACCAATGCTTTTTTAGCATCCATCATGCCGGCACCGGTTTTATCACGAAGTTCTTTTACCATTGTAGCTGTAATATTCATGTTAATTTTCTCCTTATCTTATTGAGTTGAACAGTTGAATAGTTGAACGGTTGAATAGTACATATTATTCGCTATCGCTCATTTTATCTGTTCTATAAATTTAAAAAGGTTAAAAAGTTTATAAGTTCTTACTGTTACTAATATGAACTAAGTAAATAAAATGAACCTTTCAACTCTTCAACCTTTCAACTTAAAGTCTTAATTAAACGTTTGCAGTTTCTTCAACACCGGCATCAGCAGCTGTAACTGCTTCTACTTTGCCTTTAGAATTTGCATTGTTTTCTCTTAATTGTTTACCTTCCAAAACAGCATCTGCCAATTTAGAAGTAATCAATTTGATTGAACGGATTGCATCATCGTTACCAGGGATGATGTAGTTGATTCCATCCGGATTAGCATTTGTATCAGCCAAGCAAATAACAGGGATGTTTAATTTGTTAGCTTCTGCAATAGCGATATCTTCTTTAGCTTGGTCTACAACGAAGATAATATCAGGTAAACCGCGCATTTCTTTAATACCGCCCAAAGTTTTGCTCAATTTAGCTAATTGTCTGTTCAATTGAGCTTGTTCTTTTTTAGGTAATTTTTCAGCATGACCTGAAGCGATGAAGTCTTCAAGTTCTCTTAATTTGTTAACTCTGCCTCTGATAGTTTCAAAGTTTGTTAACATACCGCCTAACCATCTTCTGTTAATGAAGTATGCGCCAGAACGTTTTGCTTCCTCTGCAACTACTTCTGCAGCTTGTTTTTTAGTACCAACAAAAAGAACATTTCTTCCTTTTGCAGCATAATCTCTAACTGCATCATAAGCAGCGTCTAACAATGTAGTAGTTTTTCTTAAATCAAGAATATAGATACCGTTTCTTGCACCATAAATATATGGTTTCATTTTTGGGTTCCAGTGTTGTGTTTGGTGTCCGAAGTGAACGCCTGCTTCTAATAATTCAATAAGTGATGCTACTGACATCTTGTGTCTCCTTTTTTCTAACTTGTTTTACTACGGGCTAAACCGCTCCATCTGTCGGAAAGGATTAGTGTAGTCAGACACTGCACTATCTTTCTTAGGACTAGGGCGAAACCTATCGACCGGTGTAACCACCAAAATCATATTATAAACATGTTTTTCTAGCAAGCATAAACGTTACAAAGTCGCAATTTTGTTAAGTTTATGTTTACTTTTAATTCTTGTAACAAAAGTTCACAGTAACGCAATTTTATATACTAAAAATACTTTATATATATAACGAGGATAACTATGGGTATATTTAGTACAGTAAAAAACTTCATAAAAACAGAAGTTTTAGGTGTTACAGACGACACCCAAGTTAAACCTGCGCAAAAATCAACAAAATCTGCAAAGCCAAATGCGGTTGTTGAATGTAAAAATGTTGGCAAGAATGAAGATACCGTTGTTATAAACAACAAAAATAAAAAGCAAGCTACAAATAAAGCACAAAAACGTTCAGTCGGACAAATCAGAGAATCTATTAAACAAAAATGTCAAGCTAACAACATCAATTTTGCAGAGGTTTTAAAGAATATTCCACAAGTAGCAGGACTTACACGAGAAAAGTTTAATGCCCTTCCTGAAAATCTAAAAGAAGAAGTTATGTTGTTCTTGGAAAAAGAACTTGATAGAACAATTGCATTACAAAAAAAACACGGTCATTCTGATAAAACAAATACTGCAGAAGTTGTTACTGAAAGTGCCAAAAATAAATATGAAGCTAAGAAAGCCGGTGTTAACGTAAATGCAGTGGAAGAAGAAGCCGGTGATGTTAACGCTGAGTTGGGCAAAGATTTCAGAAAATTAAGCAGAAAAGAAAAGCGTGCAAGATTTAAACAAATGATAAAAGCTCGTAAAGAAGCATTTGAGCATCGTTTACAAGAAAGATTAGCTAAAATTTCGCCTAGATACAGAGCTAAAATGGAAGCAAAATTGCGTGCCGAACATGAATATGCAGAAAATGCACGTTTTAATGAAGTTCTAGCAACAAATGATTCCGACACTGCATTAGAAGCTGTTGTAATGCTTCCTGCTGAAAAAATGGCAACTGGTATCAAAACTGTATTAAAGACGAGATGTGATAAAACAGAAAAGACAGCAACCGCCGATAAAGCAAAATTTGAATACACCGAAGGCTTGATGAAAGACTATTACGAAAGAGGTGAAAAACCTTCCGGTGAAGTCGTTCAAGAATATACTCAAACTGTCGTTGCCGCAAAATCAGCGCAAGCAGTTGTAGAATATCAAAATGATTATAAAGCAAAAAGAGATGCTTACGAATCAGGCGAAGAAACTCCGGCATATTTGGATAAAGATTTCTTCACATCTTCCGCTAAAGGTATTGGTGAAGGTGCTTTAGAAAACACTAATATGACAAACGATGAAAAAGCACAATTTATTTCTGATTGGAATGATGATGCAAAAAAATATGATGATTATGAAATTGTTACTAGAAATGTAAATGAACAGTTGGAAACAAAGAGTGAATATAAAGAAATTTCGGATAAAGTTAAGGTAATAAACGAAGAAAAAGCACAAACTAAAGTTAAAACAGCAAACAAAACCGTTGAAAATGAAGTTACTCAAAAGACTCCTGCTGAAGAAACTTACAAAGCACAAACAGTAACTCCTGAACCTGTTATACAAACAACTTCAAATATTAAAATTGATAACAACAGCAAACAGAAAACAGTAATCAACGAAAAGATAACAAAAATTTCAAATCCTGTTCCAAAACAAACTAACAATTCAATTTTAATAGCAAAAGAAATTAGAACAACAAGCATTGATGACGCTATCAAAAAATTCGGTCATTCAACCGTAATCGAAACCGTTCTTGATAATCCTAATCTAAAACACATGCGTCCGCAACTGGCTACGATTATCAAAGGTTATGATTTGAATTCATTAAAAAAACTTGCTCAAAGCTGTTCTACAAGTTCATTTGTGTATATCTGTTCTATTGTAAATAAAGAATTCGTTGAAGAATTAAAAGACGAACGCAAGGATTTGTGCTATTCTGCTAGAAAACAAGTAGAAAACATGGAAAAACAAAATGCTTAAAAATATAATTTATTGGATTCTTTCTATTCAGGAAAAAATCCTAAAACATAGGCTTTCTAAAACATTGGGCGTTAAAAACACATCTAAAAGAAAACGCCATTATTCAAATGGCTGTACGCTTGATTTAAACACAATGGCTGATATTGAAAAACAACAGCTTGAAGATGAAATTAATTTAATCTTGAAGAAATACAATTACGAACCGAAAGACATATTGAATTATGTAGAGAATCAAGGTACAAAAGTTTATTTTATTGATAACGCTTCAAAATTGCTTAATCCGGTTGGAGAAAATGAAGGCTTTATTTATCCGGCATCAGGAAGCCTTGCATTGTACCTTTCACTTGCAATTCAAAAACAGCCAAGACTAAAAACAGGCGAGATGTTTGTTTTATCAAAAGGCGAAATTAACAAATACTATTTTCTCTATCATTTCTATAATTGGTTTGCGTATAAACACGGAATAGCAGGGTTAGACGCGGATTCTCAAAAGTTATTAAAAAAATACTTATATGGAGAAAATGATACTAAAGAACTTCAGCTTTCTGATATTTATAAGCTGAAAGATGCAATCAAACAAGATAAAGCGTCCATTGAGTTTGTTATAAGGCTTTGTAGAAACTATGACGGAGCAAAACAAGCTTTAGATAAAATGAAAAGTGACGGCAGTGCAAATTTATAGTTAGAACTTCTTTTTATTTCCACTTGAAAAAAATGTAAATTTTTTGTAATATATTCTTATATAAATATATTTATTATTAAGAAGAGGAAAAATTTAGAGATGTTCGAACGTTTTACTGAAAAAGCGATTAAAGTCATTATGCTTGCTCAAGAAGAAGCAAGACGACTTGGTCATAATTTTGTCGGTACAGAGCAGATTTTGCTTGGTTTAATCGGCGAAGGAACAGGTATTGCAGCTAAAACTCTTAAATCAATGGGTGTAAATCTTAAAGATGCAAGAGTTGAAGTTGAAAAGATTATCGGCAGAGGCTCAGGCTTCGTTGCCGTAGAAATCCCATTCACTCCGAGAGCAAAAAGAGTTTTAGAGCTTTCTTGGGATGAAGCAAGACAACTTGGTCACAACTACATCGGCACAGAACACTTGCTTTTAGGCTTAATCCGTGAAGGAGAAGGCGTTGCTGCCAGAGTTTTGGAAAACCTTGGTGTTGATTTGAACAAAGTTCGCAGCAATGTTGTAAAAATGCTTGGGGATTCTAAACCACAAACAGCTTCAGCGGGCGTTGGCAGTTCATCTTCAAGCTCACAAGCAAGCAAAGTTAAAACTCCAAGCCTTGACGAGTTTGGTACTGATTTAACACAAGCAGCGGCAGAACTTAGACTTGACCCTGTTGTTGGTAGAGAAAAAGAAATCGAACGTGTTATACAAATTCTTGCAAGAAGAACAAAAAACAACCCTGTTTTACTTGGTGAACCCGGTGTTGGTAAAACGGCTGTTGCAGAAGGTCTTGCAATCAGAATCGTGAATAGCGAAGTTCCTGATATTTTGGAAAACAAAAAAATCATTCAACTTGATATGGGCTTGTTGATTGCAGGTACAAAATACAGAGGTGAATTTGAAGAACGTCTTAAAAAAATTATGGACGAAATCAGACAAGCCGGAAATGTTATTCTTGTAATTGATGAAATGCACACCTTAATCGGTGCCGGTGCGGCAGAAGGTGCAATTGATGCGGCAAACATCCTTAAGCCGGCACTTTCAAGAGGCGAAATTCAAGTAATCGGTGCTACAACTTCTGATGAATACAGAAAGTACATCGAAAAAGATTCAGCTTTGGAAAGAAGATTCCAGCCTGTAATCATTGACGAACCTTCTATTGATGAAACAATAGAAATTATTCGTGGTTTGAAACCAAAATACGAAGAACACCACAACTTGAACATTTCAGATGAAGCAATCGTTGCTGCTACAAAGCTTTCAAGCAAATACATCAACGATAGATTTTTACCTGACAAAGCTATTGACGTAATCGACGAAGCAAGCTCAAAAGTTAGATTGAAGGTTTGCACTCTTTCACCTGAAGGTAAAGAACTTGATAAAGAATTGAAAGAAATTATCAAAGAAAAAGAAGATGCAATCAGAAACCAAGAATTCGAAAAAGCTTCAGCTTTGAGAGATGATGAGGCTAATATGAAAGATAGAATCAGAGAAGTTTCTGAAGAATGGCGTCGTCAAAATGATGCAAACAAACCGACTGTAACTGAAGAAGATGTTGCAGAAGTTATTGCAACAATGACAGGCGTTCCTGTAACAAAACTTACAGAAGGCGAGTCAGAAAGATTGCTTAAGCTTGAAGATACACTTCACGCAAGAGTTATCGGACAAAGCGACGCTGTAACAGCTATTTCTAAAGCAATCAGACGTGCAAGAGTTGGTTTAAAATCACCAAACAGACCAATTGGTAGCTTTATTTTCTGCGGTCCTACAGGTGTTGGTAAAACAGAACTTGCAAAAGCTTTAGCAGAAGCTATTTTTGGTAGCGAAGACAATATGATAAGAGTAGATATGTCAGAATTTATGGAAAAACATTCTACTGCAAAACTTATCGGTTCTCCTCCGGGATACGTTGGTTATGATGATGGCGGACACTTGTCTGAGCTTGTTAGAAAGAAACCTTACTCAGTTATTCTTTTTGATGAAATTGAAAAAGCTCACCCGGATGTATTCAACATCATGTTACAAATTCTTGATGACGGACGTTTAACCGATGCAAAAGGTCGTCACATCAACTTCAAGAATACTGTAATCATTATGACATCTAACGTTGGTGCAAGTATGATTACAACTCAAGGCAAACTTGGTTTCTCAACAGCAGAAGACGTTAAGAAGGATAAATACGAAAAACTTAAAGATACAGTTAACGAAGAACTTAAGAAGGCATTCAGACCTGAATTCTTGAACCGTATTGATGATATTATCGTATTCTCACACTTGAGCAAGGAAGAAATTCGTCAAATCGTTGACTTGATGATGAAAGATTTATTCAAACGTCTTTCTGAACGCGATTTGTCAATCGAAGTTACTGACGAAGTTAAAGATTACCTTGCAAAAGACGGTTATAATGAAGCTTATGGTGCAAGACCTTTGAGAAGATTGATTCAAAAGAAAATTGAGGATCAACTTGCAGAAGAAATCTTAACAAACGCTTATCAACCAGGCGATACAATTCTTCTTAAATTGGTTGACGATAAAATCGTTTTCGAAAGAAAAGAAGGTGCTAACGCTGAACAAGCAGTAGCTCAAGAAAGCTAGGTTCTTGAAAAAATAATGTAGGTTGGGCTTTCAGCCCAACAGCAAAAACAAAAAAGTGGAAAATTATTTTTGATTTTCCACTTTTTTTATACCAAAACTTCTTTTTCGTTTTTATAAGTTACATAACCAAGAGGTGCTGCCGGCGGTTTTCTCAAATTTTTTGCTCGAGTATAAATGACACCGACTTTAGACGGCTGAGTTGCAGAAGAGTATTCTCTTGCCAATTTACAGCACTCAAACATAGCAGCTTCATCAGGTTCCTTGTCTTTAACCTTTAAAAGTACATGTGAGCCTGCGCAAAGCCTTGTGTGAAACCAATAATCTTCGTCTTTTGCTAATTTTGAAACAATATAATCATTTTGGCGGTTATTTTTCCCTACATAAACATCAAATCCATTAATATCCAATCGCAAAAGCTCTGATTTTTCTTGTTTTTTAGGTTTTATATCGTCCAATTTTAATTCTGATTTAATTTCATCAAAATCCTTAATCGTTTTTGCTGCATTTATACTATAAATCAGATTTTCTAAATACTCTTTTTCGATATTCAAACCGTCCAACATTTCTGTTGATTTTTCTTTTGTGGTTTTAGCCTTTACATAAAGTTTAAAATAACGTTGAGCGTTTTCTTTCAAACTTTTAGTTTCGTCTAAATCTATTGTTATGTTTTGATTATTCACATAATCAAAAAGCTCAATTTGTTTCGAATAATCGCACTTCAAATAAAGATTTGCTGTCAAAAGTTCGCCATAAAGTTTATATTTTTCTGTGTTATCACGTTTCTTCAAAAGCGCAGAAATTTTGTTAATAGAATTTGTAACTTTTTTTAATTTCGGATTAACAACGGCATTCAAACGTGCTTTTTCGCTACTCACGTTCATTTCTTCCTGATACTTTGAATAATAGTTATCAAGCATTGAATTTACAGAATCTTGAACAACTGAATTTGGCAAAAGCTCTTGAAATAATGTGTATCGATTGTCCAATATAGCAGGAGAAAATTCTTCTGAATTTAAATAATTGTTAATTTGTTCTTGAGATAAATTTTCAAATTGTTTGTTGAGTTCGTTTGAAAGGGAATAAGCCCCCACCCTCCCCGGTGGAGAGGGAGTCAAAGTTTTAGGCGGATAAATATATTTTAGACCTCCTTGCAACTCTCTGTAACGGCTTTTTTCGGCACCGATATTGTGCGCACAGCCGATTATAACCAAGTTTTCTCTATCATAGAGAATCATATTGGAATGTTTTCCCATTAATTCAACGCAAAGGCAAAGTGAACGTTTTTGAGAAAACTCATCCATGATTTCAAAATGAAATTCAATAATACGTTCATTTTCCACAACCAAAGCATCAGAAATTCTGCATCCTTCCAAATATTTTCGAAGCAGCATGCAAAACATTGGCGGTTGTTTAGGAATTGAAATATTTCTGCGAATTTCATTCTCTGCTGACATAAAGCAAATGTGATAAATTTGCGGATTGATATTTATATATAGTTTTCGGCTTTCTGAATTGTTTCTCAAAGAAAAGACAAAATCTCTCCTTGTTGGCTGTTGAATTTTTTGCAGTCTTGCACCGATTATGAAATCAATATTTTCCTGAAAAAATGCTTTTAGAGTCAGAAAATCAATGTTAATCATTAATACCTGCTTCTTTGCATTCTAACATTGTCATTATGTTGATTTACATAATTTTGATAAGTTGAATAATCAACTCTGCTTCTTGTTGCATAGTTTGATTGCATTTGCCAATAAGGCATCGTGCGATTATTAACTTGTCTGTTGTAATTGTTTCTATAGGATTGCATTTGCATAGTACGGTATGCTGCCGCGTTGATAGAAGCTGCATATACTGCATTTGCTAATGCCAATACTAAAAATAGAAGTGCATATTTTTTCATAATCATATTATACAATATAATCAAAAAAATGAAGCGGTCAAATTGCAAAAAAGTTTATAAAACTCACTTAACATTTCTTAATATTTCAAACTCAAAAAAGCAATTTTCCAAAAGTTAAATACTTTATATATACATAAGAGATATATAAGAAAAAATATAGGAGAGAAGTATTATGGCAATTGGCGCAAGAGATTTTATTGACAAATTATTAGTAGAAAAATATGCACAAGAAAAGGTGGATAATCACAATGAGGATGCTTTAACATCAAGAATTTCCGCAGACGATGTTATGAGCGCGATGGATGTTTCGGCAAATAATTATAGAACAATGTTGGCATTGAATAACCGTCTAACAATGGTTTGCTACGGTGTTGTAGCAAAATCAGCCAAATATGTTCAAACAGAAGCAGCATAGGAATTTAGTTAATTTAAGGGATTTTAAAAGTCCTCTTGTTTTTGCTAAAATATTAAAAATAGCAAAATAAGAGGATTTTTTATGAGCGTAAATCAATCTATAAAACCTATAACTCTAGAAGTAAACGAACATTTGTATATTGGCGGATGCGATACTGTAGAATTAGCGACAAAATACGGGACTCCGCTGTACGTGATTGACGAAGCAACTTTGCGCGGGATTTGTCAAGACTATAAAAAGGCTTTTAAAGATTACGCTAATATCAAAATGATGTACGCTTCAAAGGCTCTTTGTACTTCTGCAATAGCTAAAATCCTTGCAAGCGAAGGCTTTGGTTTTGATACAGTGTCAGCAGGAGAAATTTATACAGTTTTCAAAGCCGGCGCAGATATGTCAAAGGTATTGTTTAACGGCAATAACAAAACTCGAAGGGAAATTGAACTTGCTATTGATTGCAAAGTCGGACGTTTTTCTGTTGACAATTTTTATGAAGCTGAATTGCTTAATAAAATTGCAGAAGAAAAAGGCGTGAAGGCTGAAATTTTATTAAGAATTACCCCCGGAATTGAATGTCACACGCACGATTACATTCAAACGGGACAAATTGACTCTAAATTCGGTTTTGATTTAACTCAAGTTGATGAAATAATTACACTTATTCAAAATCAATATAAAAGCCTTGTATTGCGCGGTTTGCACGCCCATATCGGTTCTCAAATTTTTGAAACACAATGTTATTATGATGAAGTTGAAATTTTGGTTAAAGAAATTTCTAGAATTAAAGAAAAATTCGGATTGGTCCTAGATGAGATGAATATTGGCGGCGGTTTAGGCGTTAAATACACAGAAGCCGATAATCCACCGAATGTAGAAACTTTGGCAAAAGTTGTAACCGATGCGATGCACAAATACGCTGTTGAAATTCCTACAATTTATATTGAACCCGGAAGAAGTATTATTTCTACGAGCGGTGTAACTCTTTATACGGTAGGAAGCTCAAAACAAGTTCCAAACGGACGCAAATATGTTGCGGTTGACGGTGGAATGGCTGATAATCCGCGTCCTAGTATGTATCAGGCAGAATACGTGGCACAAGTGGCAAACAAACCTAAATCAGATGATTTAGAAAAAGTTACAATCGCAGGTCGTTTTTGCGAAAGCGGGGATATTTTGATTAATGAGATTGAGCTTCCAAAATTAGAAAGCGGAGATACTCTCTGCGTCTACAATACAGGTGCTTATAATTATTCCATGGCAAGTAATTATAATCGCGTAGAAAAACCTGCTATGGTACTTGTAAATAATTCACATTCTGATATTATAGTATATAGAGAGACATTGGATGATTTAATCTCTAAAGATAACATTCCCGATAGGTTGAGATAATATGACAGATGCGCTGATTTCCTTAATTCAAGATATTTTGAGTCCACTTCAATGGTCGTTGAATTGGATAAATGTTTTGGAAATCGGGCTTATTGTTGTAATTCTTTTGGTATTTTACCAAAAATTTATCAAAGATACTCAATCAGAAAAACTTGTTAAGGGAATTTTCATCCTGATTTTTGCTTGGATTTTGAGCGAAATCCTTATTCTTATTGACTTAAGAATCTTGGGCGTTTTCTTAAAATCTCTTGTTACTTTGATTTCTTTGAGTTTAATCGTTATTTTCCAACCTGAACTAAGAAGATTTTTGGGCTACCTCGGTCAACCGGGATTTATCAGAAAAGCATTTTTCACTCCCGGCTCTTACGTTAAGGCTACTGAAAATGACGTAGATATAATCAAAGAAATTATTGAAGCAGTAAAATATTTGACTAAAACAAAAACCGGCGCGTTGATGGTTTTCCAGAAAGGGATGAATGCTGGTGTTTATAACGACGTTGGAACAAAGCTTGATGCTTTGATTTCAACAGAATTAATTTTGACAATTTTCCATCCAAATACACCATTACATGATGGTGCTATGGTTATTGAAAACAATAAAATCCACTCTGCGGGTGTACTTCTTCCTTTAACGGAAGATCCAAAACTGAGTTGGAGATACGGAACTCGTCACAGAGCAGCAATTGGAATGTCAGAAGTTTCTGACGCTGCTTGTCTTGTTGTTTCAGAAGAAACAGGCGATGTTTCTGTTTGTATGGATGGAATTTTAAAGAAATACGATGATTTAACAACTCTTAAAACAGACTTGGAATCAATTTTGGGAATCAAGCCAAAAGATTTGGCTGAAAATAAACACAAAAATATTTTTGATATTTTAAAGGGAAAAGAATAAGGTATGCTTTTCGGTAAGAAAAAACCTGAAATAAAAAAGAAAACAAAAGGGGAATTGGTTAGAGAATACGCTGCAAAAGCGTTTTTCTTAACTCTTGGCTGCTTTATCGTAGCTGTCGGTTTGGAAATGTTTCTTTTGCCAAACAAAATTATTGACGGTGGTGTAATTGGCATTTCCATGATGGTTTCATATTTAACAAAGTGGAACTTAGGTTTGCTGATTTTCTGTATCAATATTCCGTTTATCTTAATGGCATTAAAAAATTTAGGTCAAAAGTTTGTTTTGCAAACATTTTTTGCAACGGGCATGTTGGCAGTTGCAACTAACGTTTTACACGGTAAACAAGCAACTAATGATTTATTGTTAGCAACCGTTTTTGGCGGTATAATTTTAGGTTTTGGTGTAGGTTTAATCCTAAGAAACAATGCCTCTTTGGATGGTACAGAAATGGTTTCAATTAACCTTTCAAAAAAACTCAAAGTAATTTCTGTCGGCGAACTTTTAATGTTCATTAACCTGTTTATTTATATGGGCGCAGGATTTTTATATGGATGGGATAGAGCACTTTATTCAATTTTGACCTATTATATAGCTTCAAAAGTAATAGATTCAGTGCTTGAAGGTTTAGATAAAGCAAAATCAGTTAGAATTTTTTCTGAATACTATAAAGAAATCGGCAACGCTATAATGAAAGAACTTGATGTAAGTGTAACTTATATGAAGGCAATGGGCGGATATTCCAAGCAGGAAAAAGTTCAAACATATTGTGTCGTTAGCAAATTTGAAATGGCAAAATTGAAAGAACTCGTACATTCAATTGATCCTAGAGCATTTTTGGTTACGGAAGATGTTCACGAAGTTGAAGGTGTTAGAGTTAAAAAGCATAAATAGACTAGACAGAAGCGCGAAATTATTATAAAATTAATATTAATAAGAGAGGAAAATCAATGCCAAACAAAGATATGATACCTGTTGAGGTAATAATTTTAACAGATACGGATGATATTAAAGGAACTGTTTATGTATCAAATAATGTAGCCGCAAACAGACAATTAACAGAGCTTTTGAATAATTCAGACAGAAGATTCTTAGCGGTTACTAATGTTGAAATTTATGCTAAAAATTCTAATCAACCGCCAAGAAGATATGAATTTTTGGAAATCCACATGGATTCTATCAGAATGGTTCATCCAACTTCTCAAGCATTGTTCAGAGAAACTCCAAAAACTCAAGAAGATATCGCAAGATTTAGAGAGTTAAGAGCAAAATTAAATCAAACAAAACCTTTTTAAATTTTAGATATTTTTTATAAAAGCCTAAATTAGTTTTATTTAGGCTTATGCCGATATGGCTCAGGTGGTAGAGCAACTGATTCGTAATCAGTAGGTCGGGAGTTCGAGTCTCCCTATCGGCAAGTTTTTGAAAGAATTATTTTTCATTTGTCGTAGAATTTCAGTATTGTTTTAACATTTGTTTACATATCCATTAAAAATAGCAAATTTTTTTTTTAGAGTTTTATAGATAAGTACGTAATACTTATTTATGGGATTTTTATATGCAAATTCATAGTATCAGCTCTAACTATCAACTATCAAACAATACTAATTTTAAACAAAACAACCACAACACAAGTGCAAATAATATGAAACTTTTAGCAGGCGCAACAAGTATTGCAACAGTTGCTGTATCTGCTGCCGCAATTTATAAAAGCAAAAATGCAAAAAATGAAATAAGAAATTTGGCAGAAAAACTTAAAAATGCCGAAACAAAGCTCAATGATGCAGATGTTAAATTGCAAACTATTCAAGACAAACTTGATATTCAAACAAAAAATTTAACTGACAGTATTAAAGAAAACGATAAACTGAAAGAAGATTTAAAAAAGAAACCTCCATATAGAACAATTATTATTCATGATACAGCTCCGGCAGAGAATGAAGTGGTATCAGAAACTGTTAATGAAAATAAAAAAAGTTTCACAAATACAAAAAAACAAATTAAAGAATTTATTGAAACAACAAAAACAAAAATTGGCAATATTTTTACACGCAAAGCCAAAAGCGCAGAAAATAGCCAAATAAAAGAGAATGTTGCTGAAACACCAAAAGAAAAGAAGCCAAATAAAATAAAGAAATTCTTTAGTGATTCTTGGCTAAAACTCAAAACAAAATATGCAGAACAAAAAGAAGCATATAAAAAATGGGAACAAGAAAATGCAGAAAGAATTGCACAACAAAACAAAGAAAATGAGAAAAAGATAGAAGAAAGCAGCATCGAACAAATTAGTGAAAAAGCAGATGAAAAAATCAAAGACGCAGAAATAAAACCAAACAACACAGATGTTACAACGGATGCAAATATTAGTGAAACAAATGTTGTTGCGGAAGAAACTTCTAAAAAAATTGTTGATAGTGCTTCAAACGAAATAAAAGAGGATAAGCCTCAAAATGAAGTTAAAGTTTACCTTTCTCAAAAATGGACAAGCTTTAAAAATACGCTTTCACAAATGTATAGAGATTTTAAAGAGTCTTTAAAACCAATTCCTGAAACCGTTCAAGAAGAAGCACCAATACTCACTGAAACTAAAAATGAAGCGACTGCGATACTTGAGCCGGTTCAAACAGAACAACCAAAAATTAAACCTCAAATTACACCTAAAGAAGCTGAAAGCAAGACACAATCACAAGATGATGGAATATTGCCACCTCTAAAACCGGAAGAAGAACCTCCTAAATGGGTACAAAAAATTAATAATTTTATAGAATGGTTATTCAGACCAAAAAATGAAGATTTTTAGTTAAAGAATTTGTTGACTTTTAATCAACCGTCATTAAACTTTTACTACATCATACGGATGATTTTATGGATATTCACTAAAGCGAATGTTCTATTTATCCGATAAAGTATGTAAAAGAGGTACAACTATGCAAATCAACGGCGGTGTAAGATTCTGTGAACAAGGTATGAAAGCTTCAATCAGAGCCATGCATGTTCAAAGTGAAATTTTAGGAATGATTAACGAAAATGTTGCAGGTTTCGATAAAGTCGGATTTCAAAGACGCGAACCGGTTGTTTCGTCATTTACTGAATACATTGGTATTCACGGGCTTTCAAGCACAGTAGATGATCAAGTCGGTCGTATTATGGTTTCAAAAAATCCGCTTGATATTTCAATGGCAAACAAAGGGTACTTTCAAGTTCAAACACCTGAAGGCGTACAACTTACACGTGACGGCAGATTTAAGCTTGATAAAGCAGGAAACTTATTAAATCTTGAAGACAATCCTGTTTTATCGGATGCCGGTATGCCAATCAAATTACCCGTTGTGCCTGATAACGCGGCACAAGTTGTTGTAAACACAAAAGGAAAAGTTAGTGTTTATGATAAAAACTCAAACCAATTGGTAGAAGCCGGTCATTTGGGAATCGTAGATGCCAACGGAATGGCAGTTCTTAATCCTGACGTAAAACAAGGTTACAATGAGTATTCAAACGTAACACTTCAAAACGAGTTTTTAGCAGTAAAACCCGTTGTAAGAAATTTTGAAGCCAATCGTCAAATTTTCTTATTAGAAAGTTCAAATTTACAAAAAGTTATAAGCCAGTTAGGCTCTGTGTCTTAGGAGGTAAACTATGTATAGCATGCAAGCAGTAGTTAGAAAAAGTATAAACAACGCAACAATGCAATTTGAAAAGCTCGGTTATGTAGCAAATAACCTTGCGAATTATAATACAGCGGCTTATAAAACTTCTCGTTTTGAACAAATTCTTAGAGAAGACGGATATATTGACGGTGCAATAAGAACAAACGCATTGCAAGGTTCTATTAGAATAAGCAAAAATCCTTATGATATCGCAATTGAAGGAGAAGGTTATATTCCTGTTGTTTCAGAAGATGGCGAGATTCAATACACAAGAGATGGTGCATTAAAGCGTGGTGCTAACGGATACTTGATGACTGTTGATGATTGGATGGTAGGCGATGGTATTAAAATTCCTGCAAACTCATACAGATTTGAAGTTAGACCAAACGGCGATGTAATCAACTACGATAAAGCAGGTTCGCTTCCTGAAAAAATCGGCACAATTCCAATTGTTCAATTTGATTGCCCTGAAGCATTAGAACAAGGTCACAACAACAAAATGGTTTACAATGACGAATCAGGCGCGCCAAAAATCATTAAAGATTCTGAAAATATCAGACAATACGCAACAGAAGTTTCTAACACTAATATCTACGATGAAATTAACGATATGATGAGATTGAATACTTCAATGATTGCAAGTTTGAACTTGATGAAAGTTGCTGACGATATGTACAACAAGGCAATCAATATTAGAGAATAGGCAGGATAAATTATGACATTTACAGCTTTAGATTCAATGGGCAAAACAGGTTTGATGCTTGATTTGATTTCACAAAGACAAAGAGCTTTGGGTTCAAACGTAGCAAACGTTGATACTCCCGGTTATGTAAGACGTGATATTGATTTCTCACAATACTTAGGTTCAATGAACAGCCCGCTTGAAACAAAATTATCATCAGAACTCGGGCCATCGGGTGTAATTGAAGACAGACGCAGAAGCGAAATTGATATTGCGGAAGAATTAACGGAAATGCAGAAAAATTCACTTCTATACACGATGGCAACAAGAAGAATGTCCAATATTATTACGGAAATGAAAACGGTTATTAATGTTGGAAAATAATTTCAGAAGTTGAAAGTGAACAGTTGAAAGTTGTTTTAAAATTGATTAAGTCTAAAAAATTCAATATTGAACATATTTTAATTAAGAAATTGTAGGGTGCAATTTTTTGCACCATATAAATAACTTTCAACTAAAATACTCTCTCCCACAAGTGAAGAGCCTGACAACAATAGAGGAATAACCCCTCACCCGCATTCGTAAGACTCGCACAGCTCGTCAACGACTGCTCCCTCTCCCAAGGGGCGAGGGGGAATAGAAAAAAAGAAAGAAGGCAAATATGAGTTTAATGGAATCAATAAATATCGGTTCAAACGCCTTAAAAGCGCATGGTTTGAGATTAGATATCCACGCAAAAAACATTGCAAATGTGGATACACCAAACTATGTAAGACGTATTCCTGTATTGAACGCCTCTGAAGATATATCTTTTCACGGATTAATGAACACTATGAAAGAAGATGTTTTCGGTTCAGGCACTTTGCCTTATTTGCAAGGTGGTGTTGTATTTAACGGCTGCGTAGAAGACCCTACTGTTGGTGAAAGAATTTATTCTCCGGGGCACCCTGATGCTGATGCCAACGGCTATATAAGAGCATCTAACGTAAACGCTATGGTTGATATGGCAGATGCGATTATGGCACAAAGAGCGTATGAAGCTAACCTTGCGCTTGTAAATATATCAAAATCAATGGCCGCAAAAGCTGTTGAAATTGGAAGATAATTCTTAGATGTTTATATTTCTGCAATAAAAAAGTAAATGGTGCAAAAACTCGAATCCGAATATCTAATTTGCTTCAATAACTGAAGTTTTAATATTTTTTATTTTTAGAAAGTCTTGAATATTATATAGCGACGTTCGATATGATTTTTTTCCATCAAAAGTAGCTTCTTTGGAAATTGAATCTATATAAATTTTATCATTACCGGAAGAACCTACTATTTTTACATCTTTATGTAAAATTGGAAAGTTATTCAAATTAATTTTATTTCTATTTGCGCCAATATATATAGATGAGCTTTCTATGCCAAGTTCGTTTCCAAATTGCTTAGCATACATAAACAACATCTCTCTTATAGAATCATTTACATCCGAATTCCTAAATTCTTGCTTTATTTCAATATTATCAAGAACTAATGCCGGCTTATCATCTATTTCTGCAATATAACAAATTGTGTTACCAATTGGTTTATCATTGGACAAAATTTCTATCGCGGAAACCATTTTATTCATAATATAGTTAGGTGCAATTGCTTGCTTATAACCGGAACCAATCGCCATGCAACAAGAAGCATCGTTTCCTAAAAATAATGAATGCGGTATATCATTCATATCAACGTGCTGTACTGTTATTTGCATATCATCAACTTTGACTTCTTTTGACGCAAGCATCATTTTTTGTTTAACTTCCCTAATCCAAATTTCAATAGTTTTTCGCATGATATTCGCTTTAATACTCTTATCAGGAGCATTCCACAATGAATCATTTTTTATAAAATTGGTAAGAATATCAATTAATGGTGGCAAATCTTTAAAAGACACAGGTTGATTTTCTTTAAAAAGTTTCAAAGAATTTGTTGAAAGCAAATCTTGTTTTTTTAATTGATAACCATTTATACTCATTTCTTTACGTAACTTTTGTTCTTTATAATCTGATAGAAAACCAAGCAAAGGAGAATCTAAAATTTGTTCCAAACGTCTAATTACGTCTTGTTGCTTAGAAGCCCCTTTTAAAATTTTCCGTACTTTTGAATCAGAAGCAACCCATTTATCAAAATTTACACCTAATTCTTCGAATTGCTTTCGGGTAACTATATTTTGAGGCAATTCTAACAATGCATTTTTTATACTTTTTGTTGAATCTTGATTTAATATTGATAACATTTTTTTATAAGTAATTTTAAAATCTTGATTGGCAGATATTAGTTTTGGCAAATACTTATTATTTTTAAAATCTAATTTCTTGCACAATTTATCATTAGAATCCTTTCGCACAATATTATTTAACAAATCTTGTAAAAAACTTTTGTTTTGTTTGCTATAAGAATCTAAAGCTAAATCTAAAATCTCTTTAGAATCTTTCATTAAGCAAAAAAACTCCGCAAGCTCGATTTTTTCCGGATAATCCGTAAGAGATTTTTTTAGCAAATTTTTATTTTTGTTTGTTAAATCATTTATTTTTTTTATTAATATATCTCTATTTTCGGTAGTTTGAAACTGATTTCTTAAATTAGTTATCTGCTCTTGAGTATTTTTATATTGTAAACTCTCTGTTGGATTTGTGAACTCAAGCAATTTTTGATACTGTGGATGATTTGATTTTATATCACCAAAAGTTCTTATATAATTTTCTACATTTTCAAATTTGTTACTAAAAGATGCTATAAATGATTTTTTACCGAGAAGTTTTACCGTATTTAAGACCTTATGCGGTTCTTCAAAAAATAAGTGTTCTAATTCTTCATCACTAACATTGTGATTATAAGATGATAAAATGTCTCGTTTGTTATGCCCTGCAAGTCTTAACTCAAGAAGAGTTTGAGCTTGTTCTATACTATGCAAATCATTTCTTATAAAATTTTTCAAATATTTACTTGGATAGCCAAGTTTAGTCAATTGCAAAAATTCATTTGTAATTAAACTTGAATCACCGAAACGTACAGCAAATCGCACGTTTTGTTGATTGATAGAACAATTATTAACACTATTATATCGATAAGTTTGTATTTTCATTTTTATCTTATTTTATACAACTCCGAATTAAAAATCTCGGTGCCATCAATTTCATGTTCATCAGCATCAAAATCTAAATAAACACTACCTTTGCCTGTGGAACCAATTATTCTAAAATCTTTGTTTATAAGTTCAAAATTATCAAAATCCACTTTATGTCTATTTGGTCCTGCATAAATCGGCATATCAGGTTTCCCAATTTCAGCAGTCATTTTCTTTGCATATTCTATAAGCATATCTCTTATTTCGTCGTTATATTGGTATTTTGCTTGCAGTTCAATGTTGTCCAAAATAAGTGACGGCTTGCCATCAACTTCAGCAATATAGCACATTGTATTTCCGATAGGCTCTTTACCGTCCAAAATTTCAATTGCTGAAATCATTTTACTTAATACATAATTAGGTGCTGTCCATTGATTACAACCTGAACCGACCGCCGTACAGCAGGATGAATGATTGCCCAAAAATAGCGCGTGTTCAACATTATTCATATCAACTTTTTGAACAGTTATTTGCAGAGATTCGTCATCTAACTTTTGATTAGCAGAACGCATTTCTTTAAAGCGCATATTTAGAATATGGTTTTTTATCGTGTTTTTGTCATTTTCTACGGCTTTAATATCACTTTTTGTATTCCATAAACTATCATTTGCTATAAAATTTTTAATCGTTGAAAATAACAAAGGCAATTCATCAAATTCCACAGGATGATTATTTTTGTACAATTTCAATACGGTTTTGTTCTCGTCTAAAAATCCATTTTCATCATAACCTGCTACCTTTTGTTCTTTTAAAGTATAACCCTTATGCGCTAGCGCATCAAAAAAATTATCTCGATTATTAATAGAATCAACAAATTCATAATAAATCATTGACAAATCTTCTTCCAAGTTCTTAATCACATTTTGCTTACGATTACTGTCGTCCAACCTAATTTCTTTTTGTACTTTTGAATTTGGATTATATTTAAACCATTTATCAAAATTTACTCCTAATTTATTAAATTGAGTTTTTGTATTTTTATTCAATGGCAGCTTATAAAAGATTGTTTCAACATTATCTTTCGGTAATTGATTTATTGCTTCTAGCATTATTTGAAAATTTTCCCAAAAATCGCCATCTGCAACAAAAAGATTTGTAAGATATTTATTCTTTTTAAAATTTAATTGCTTACAAACAATTCCTTGTTTGTCCGTCTTAATTACATTATCTAATACATTAGCAAGCTCTAGCTTATTCTTTTTAGTTTTTATATTACAATGTCGCAAAATAAATTTTAATTGTTGAGGCATTTCATTTGCCACATTAAAAATATGTGCTACTTTGGTTTTATCAATCGGAGCTTTAATAGATTTTGCAACCAAATTTTTGTTTTTGTTGGTTAAATCATTTATTTCTTTTATTAATGCCGTTTTGTCATTTGTTTTGTTAAATTTACTTTTAAGTTCTTTAATCAATTCTTGATTCTTAATATAAGCATCACTCTCTATTGGATTCGTCAATTCTAGTAAATTTTGGTAAAGAGGGTGTGTATTGGAAATGTGACCGATATTGGCAATATTATTTTCAACATTGTCGTATTTTTCGCTAAAAGTTGAGATAAAGCTATCTTTACCAAGTAATTTTATAGTATTTAGAACTAGACGAGGTTCTGATAAAAATAAATCATCAAGTTCATCATCTTCTATTTGATAACTTGGGTACGATAAAATATCACGTTTTTCGTATCCTTTTTGACGTACTTCTAAAAGCAATTGAGCTTGCTCTTTATTTATTGACTCATCATTTAGAAATGGCTTCACATAATACTTCGGATAATCAATGTCCTTTAACTCTTCTATTCGTTTTACATAAGCATCAAATTGCTGTAGCGTCTTATGCTCTTGTCCATAATAAAACAAATCTTCAATTTTAAAACCATCCTTTGAAAATTCTACGATTTTATCAACCATATATTTATAATATTTTTTAAACAAATATCCTTTTTGAACATTTTCTGTAACATATAAAACAATCTGTTGTATTTGATAATTTATTCCCTCGATTTCCTTAAGTCTTTCTAATACTTCTTGTTTTGAATAGAATTTCTTTTCGCTTCTTTTAAATACATCAAATATACCGTTAAAATTTATATTATTACATTGTGTTTTAAAAATAGGAGATGTTTGCAAATTTTTATGCGTGCTAATTTGTTTATTATCTGAATAATTTGAAAATGATTGTATTGGTAAAATATTCATACTGTTTTAAACCCTATAAAAATATTTTTTGCTACTATAAATATAAAAAATAACCTGACTTCAAAAGAAATCAGGTTATTTAAAATATTATAGATAATTAAATTAATTATTCAATAATTTTATCTACAACACCGGCACCAACTGTTCTACCACCTTCACGGATAGCGAATCTCATACCTTCTTCGATAGCTACTGGGTTGATAAGTTCAACTTCCATAACTACGTTATCACCAGGCATTACCATTTCGCCGTCGAATTTGATTGAACCAGTAACGTCAGTTGTTCTGATGTAGAATTGAGGTCTGTAACCAGGGAAGAATGGAGTGTGACGTCCGCCTTCATCCTTAGTTAGAACGTAAACGTTAGCTGTGAACTTAGTATGTGGGTGGATTGAACCAGGTTTACATAAAACTTGACCACGTTGGATTTCAGTCTTATCAATACCTCTTAACAAAGCACCAATGTTGTCACCAGCTTGACCTTGATCAAGTTGTTTTCTGAACATTTCAACACCAGTTACTGTAGTTTTCTTAGTTTCGCCTAAACCAACTAATTCAACTTCATCACCAACTTTAACGATACCACGTTCTACTCTACCAGTAGCAACTGTACCACGACCAGTGATTGAGAATACGTCTTCAACTGGCATCAAGAATGGTTTGTCTAAATCACGTTCTGGAGTTGGGAAGTAGCTATCAACTGCATCCATCAATTCCCAAATTTTGTCAACCCATTTATCTTCACCACGTTGAATGTTTGGATTAGCTTGAACTGCTTCTAAAGCTTTCAATGCAGAACCGTGGATGAATGGAATGTTGTCACCATCGAATTCGTATGAAGAAAGAAGTTCTCTAACTTCCATTTCAACTAATTCTAACAATTCTGGATCGTCAACCATATCGCATTTGTTCAAGAATACAACTAGGTTAGGAACACCAACTTGTCTTGCCAACAAGATGTGTTCACGAGTTTGAGGCATAGCACCGTCTGTAGCAGCAACTACAAGGATTGCACCGTCCATTTGAGCAGCACCAGTGATCATGTTTTTAACATAGTCAGCGTGGCCTGGGCAGTCAACGTGTGCATAGTGTCTAGCATCTGTTTCATATTCTACGTGAGCAGTAGAGATGGTGATACCTCTTGCTTTTTCTTCTGGAGCAGCATCGATTTCATCGAATTTTCTAGCTTGTGCTTTACCAGCTGCAGCCATAACGCCTGTGATAGCTGCTGTCAATGTTGTTTTACCGTGGTCAACGTGGCCGATTGTACCAATGTTAACGTGCGGTTTTGTACGTTCATACTTTTCACGTGCCATGAGATTAATCTCCTTCTTTGATTAAATATACTACGTTAACTTACTATACTAAGTTATATTATAATTCTAGTCTATAAATAATTTATGTCAATCGTTATAGCATGATTATAACTTGTACAAATTTCAACAATGTAATATCAAAAAAAAGTTAATAATACCCTCTCCCACCTTCGGCACCCTGTCTTGGATTATTCGGGCGAGCATAACATTCCAATAACAACAAATCCTTACGGATTTTAGTAGTTATTTCCATGTTATTTGCTCTTACGGGCTTTTGCCCTACCGAAAATCCGCTCCCCCAAGGGAGGGAACTAAAGACATTCAATGAATACAAGAAGACAAATCAATATTTAAAACTATAACAAAGCGTGGGAGTTTTCGTTTAAGAAAACTCCCACGCTTTGTTTATTTTATAAAAAATATTTAACTACTTCACATCTTCCTTAATTACAATCAAGTTTTTAACAATTTTCATTGCACATGTCGGAAGAACGACTTCATTTAAACCGTCCGCAATACTAATAATGCTTCCGGCTTTTAAAGTTACATCTTCGCCTTTGTACTGAAAAGTGTAATCTTCTTTTCTGTCTGATCTGATTGTGATTTGATTGTTCATAGTCTAATCCTTCTTATATTGTGTTAAACAAGGAATGGCAAAATAAATCCGCCATTCCTTTTTAAATAATTATACTGACTTTTTCAAATTAGTCAAATACATAATTAATGATTGCAGCTTCTCTAGCTCTTTTGATTGCAGTTGTAATCATTCTTTGGTGCTTAGCACAGTTACCTGTTACTCTACGAGGAATAATTTTTCCTGCTTCTGTTAAGTATCTTTTCAATTTTGCTGCATCTTTGTAATCAATAGATTCTACGTGATCTGCGCAGAAAGAGCAGGTCTTACGTTTTTTTCTATCTTGTGCATCTTGTTTTGCCATTGTTTTTATTGCCTTTCTAGCCATTTAGTGTCTTTAAGTCGAACGACGTTAAGTCGTTAAGTTCGTTTTAAAATTCTTTATCTAGTAGTCCTACGATTGAGGCGGAGTTTGTAGCTATAAAATAGTTTAATAATTAAACTAGGAGCCGACCCAATGCCTACGTGCGTAGCACCTAGAATGGAATTTCGTCTTCTCCGATTAGTTCATCAGAGAATTCATCTTGAGAGAATTTAACGATTTCTTCATTGCTGTTTGCACTTGAAGAAGCAGGGGCAGAACCTCCCATCATTTCAATTGTGTTTGCATCGATTTCGTAAATTCTTCTTTCAGCACCGCTTTCGTTTTTAACAGTAGTGATTTGGAGTCTGCCTTCAACTAAAACTCTGTCGTCTTTTGAAATACCTGAAACAACTTCGTCTAAAGCTGTACGACCTACTACAACTCTGATTAGCATTTCTTCTCTATCACCAATGTTTAAAACAAAAGATGATACCGGAACGTTATTTTGTGTAAAACGCTTTTCCGGAGCGCGAAATACTGTACCTGTTACAACTGCTTTTGCAAATGCCATGTTTTATTACCTCTTAAACTGTTTGAGCCTTTTTAGCTACTTCCATAAACATAAATCTTAGAACATTGTCGTTAAGTTTTAAGTTTTTCTTGAATTCAACGATAGATTCAGCAGGAAGTGAAACAATCATAGTTGTAAAGAAACCATCTCTGTAACCTTGAACGTCATAAGCTAATTTCTTACGACCCATTTTGTCAACAGAAGCAACAGAACCTTGGTAAGATTTAATTTCTTCAGAAATTTTTTCTACTACTTTATCTAATTCTTCTGAATCAAGACTTGGTTTTAAAACCGCTAGTAATTCATAATTTTTCATAATAATATTTCTCCTTATAGAACCATGCTAACATGAACAGTGATAATGTAAAGAGGCGAAAGTTATTGTCAGAGATTGTCTGAATTTTTTTTCAATAGAAAATTGAAAGTGGAAAATGGGAAATTGTTTTAAATAATTTTCAATTGTCCATTATCCATTTTCAATTTAGAAAAAGGTATGGTGCAATTTTTTGAACTTTTAACTATATCTACTTCAAATATTCACCAATCCAACTTGTAATCACTCTAGACAAGCTCGCATCGTTTTTTAGCATCAACATGCCGGAAGAACGAGCGCCTGACGTATAAGTCGCAAATGTTGATTGTGCAAACTTCTTTAAATAGTCTTGTGCATTATGTCCTGAGATATCGTTTGTTCCGGAAATTGAGAAAACATCAATTTTGTTTAAATTAGCCAAAACTACAGGCACATACAAGCCTTTTGTTTGAACTACAGGTGACAATAAAACCAAGGTCTTAGGCTTATAACCGATTTTATCGCTCGCCAAAATTGCTGTACTTGCGCCTATATCAGAACCGACAATTGCCCAATTATTAAAGAAAACTTTCTTGCTGTTTTCAGATTTAACCTGTTCAATAACTTTTATCACATCGTCAGGATATTTTGCATAAGCGTTATTTGTAAGACTAGCCCAAGATGTCCTTACTAACTTTGCATTATAAACACTTTTGCCATGCCCGCGCAAATCAATTCTTAAAACAGCATAGCCTTGATTTAATAAGTCTTTTGGTAAACTTCCCCACCAATCAGACGAATAGCCAAGCGAATGCAGAAGAACAACGGTCTTAAATTCTTTTTGGTTTTTGATTTTAGGATATTCTAAGTACCCTTTCAATGTAAAACCGTCAGACGCAGTCGCCGTGATTTCTTTTGTAACAGTAGTTTGCGCTGCAAAAACCGCTGTATTTATAAAAAGTAAAAATAATGTTAAAATAAAAATAATGCGTTTCATAATGCATATATTATACCACATTTTTGAAAAGTTGAGTGAATTAGAATGAATTTCAGAGAGAAGCAAATACCTCCATGGATAGGGAGGTCACAGCTGTTGGTGAATAGTTAATATTATAAGCGAAGCAAATTGAATGAACTTATTCTATTGACCTAAATCAATACCCATCCCAACCTTCCCTAACAAGGGAAGAAGAGAGATAAGAAGAACCCTTAACAATTCGTTACAAAAAGGCAATTATTTAAAGATAATATACTTTATATATATAAGAGTAAAACCAAGGAGCGAGTATGTCATTAGTTATAGATGCTAATATGAAGTTATTTGCAGAGAGAATGAATATCACCTCTTCCAGAATGATTCAGGATTACGGTCTAAAAACTGTTGACGAAATCATTGAAGCAGAAGCTGCTCAGGGTAACTCACAAGCCGTTAAATTTGCACAAGAGATGTACAATTCTCCTGCAAAATTGATTAAAATTTTTAAACTTACAGATGTAGAAAATAAATTTGTATTACTTCATAACATGAATTCCGAAACAAGAGAAAAAATCCTTCCAATGCTTGATAGCGATGATTTGGTAATGGGTCTTTATTTTTTCACTCAAGACAAATTGCTTGAAATGCTTGAAGGTGTTGATATTGAAGAACTTGTCAGAGTTGTATTAGGCGCATTTCCACTTGCAGACATTGTTTCAATGTTTACGGAAGATGATTTGGCTCAATTCTTTCAACACGATGAATTGGAAAGAAAAGATGTTATCGAGCAATTAAAATGTATGCCGCCGGAAGTTATGATTAAATTCGTTGAAGGAGTAACAGGTCAACCTTCAGAAGAAACTGACCCGATGGAATTGATTAACAGCATTGCAAATTTGCCGATGGATCAATACAGAGATTTTATGTCCGCAATTGACCCTGATGTTCAAAGACAACTTACATTCCAGTTAACTAAAGAAAAACCCGAATATTTGCAATTATTTCCTAACCAAACATACATTAATATGCTTTCAACTATGATGAAGCCTGATATGGTAAAACCGATGATTAACTTAAATAAAGAATCTTTGGTTACTATGATTACAGAGCTTCCACCTGATTTAATGTCTATTGTTGCCGCTCAAGTTGACACGCAAAAATTTGCAGAATACATATTGGATGGTCATACCGATTTACTTGAAGGTGCTCTAATGATTTAGTCATTCTTTAATGGTATTGGTACAAGCCGAGAATAGAATTTGTATTCATTGAATGTTTTTGGCAGTTCATTCCAATATCTGTATATTGTAAGTTCTTTGTGCGCCTTCACAAAATTATCAGCTTCTTCTACAGAACTTGCTAAATATGGATAGCAGAACGGAATGCTGTTATCTTTCAAATTAATTTTTAAACAATTTTTATCTTTTAAAATTCTATGAAATTCTAAAAATTTTCTCCTTCGATTCCAATCGGGTAAAATTTTATTTTCTTCTTCTCCAATATACAAATTTGCACCAAATTTTGTTTCAAGAAATTTTCTTTCAGAATCGAAGGTTGCAAATCCCTGTGGTTTTGCATAACAGGCGTGCGCATTATCCAATATCAGCCTTGGATATTTTTTAGCCAACATATCCGCATTACTATCGCAAATCCCGAAATAATTCGGATACAGAATATAATCATTTTCCGAGAATTTCATAATTGGCAAAAAATTATCATCTATATGATAAAAAAGAGGTTTTGCACCAACTTCAAAAACCGCATGTCGTACGACATCACATAAATAATATGGAATATGAATTTCTCCTATTGAATATTTTTGGATTAAAAATTTTAACGCATCGCGCGCATATTTAAATTTCATAAAATTATTGTACATCAATCAAAACTTTACCTTATTATTTCTTATGCTAAAATTAAGTAATGAACGACAAATATTGGATAGCGTTTTCTGCGATAGAACAACTTGATTCAACTTTTATCCAAAGGTTGTACAACTATTTTGGCGACATTGAAACAGCTTTCAAAGCTGAACTTAAAGACCTTGAACAAATAGAAGAATTGAGTGTAAGAAAAGCCAAAAATTTTATCGAAAAGAAAAAAGATATTAATCCTGATAAAGCTCTAGAAGAAGTTTTGAAGCGCGGAATTAAGTTTCTTACGTTTGATTCAGCCGATTATCCTTATATGTTGTCACAAATCTCAAATCCGCCTATGACCATATTTTATAAAGGCGATTTTTCAGCTTGCAATTTGGACAGAACAGTTGCTTTTGTCGGTTCAAGAAGAGCAAGTCTGAGTGGAAGAGATGGCGTAAAGCGTGTAATTTCGGATTTAAGAAACACAGATGTTTGTATTGTTTCTGGTTTAGCCTCCGGAATTGATGCAGTTTCTCATGAAAGTGCAATTGCCAATAACCTTAAGACAATCGGTGTTATTGCAAGCGGGTTTGATTATACTTATCCCGAGTCAAATAAACATCTTTATGAAAAAATTGAAAATGGCGCAGGTGTTGTAATAAGTGAATATTATCCGACTTTCCAACCTTTAAAGTTTCGATTTCCGCAAAGAAACAGAATTGTAACAGGGCTTTCTTACGGAACGGTTGTCGGAGAAGCTGCACTAAAAAGCGGAGCTTTAATTTCCGCTAATTTAACTTTAGAGCAAGGGCGCGAATTAATGTGTATCCCTGGGGCGATTAACAATGTAAATACAGAAGGTATTTATAAATTAATTAAAGACGGTGCTTCAATTGTGACTTGCGGAAATGATATTTTAAACGCTCTAAATTGGGAAATTCAAAAGACAGAACCCACGAAGAAAATTGATTTGTCTTTAAATCCGCAAGAAAAAATAATTTTTGATATAATAGGAATTGAGCCAAAAGGTTTTGATGAAATTCAAACCGAAACAAAGCTTGAAACGGATGAACTTTTATCTTTATTGACAGTTATGGAGATGAAAAGTTTGGTGGAACATATAGACGGAGATAGGTATAAAAGGGCATGACAGCGGCAGTAGCAGAAAAGAAAACTACTAAATCAAAAAAGGAGAAGGCTTTAGTAATAGTCGAATCTCCTGCAAAATCTAAAACTATCAAAAAGATTTTGGGTGATGGTTACCAAATTGAAGCGAGTTTCGGGCATGTAAGAAATTTGCCTGAAAAAACACTCGGCTTTGACG
This sequence comes from uncultured Candidatus Melainabacteria bacterium, assembly GCA_934754515.1. Taxonomy (GTDB): domain Bacteria; phylum Cyanobacteriota; class Vampirovibrionia; order Gastranaerophilales; family Gastranaerophilaceae; genus CAG-196. The sequence goes on from CAKVIG010000005.1 coordinate 134,342, forward strand.
TTGAGCATGACTTTAAACCGACTTACGTTATTATTCCAGAAAAGAAAAAAGTTGTTACAAAATTAAATGACCTTGCAAAGCGTTCTGACAAAATTTATCTTGCATCCGACCCCGACCGTGAGGGAGAAGCTATTGCATGGCACGTTAGAGAACTTTTGCAAGTTCCTGATGATAAAGTTTTTAGGATAGAGTTTAACGAAATTACTCCAAAAGCTGTAAAATATGCCGTAGAACATTCGCGCCAAATTGATATGGACAAAGTAAAAGCGCAACAAACAAGACAAATTTTGGATAAACTTGTGGGTTACAAATTATCGCCTGTTTTGTGGAAACAATTAGGAAATTATCACTTATCAGCCGGTCGTGTTCAATCAGTTGCACTTCGCATGATTTGCGAAAGAGAAGAAGAAATAGAAGCTTTCGTACCAAAAGAATATTGGTCAATTCATACAATTATGGAAAAAGACGGCAAACTTTTTGAAGCGGAAGTTAATAAATACAAAAACAAGAAAATCGAGATTAATAACGAAGAAGAAGCAAACAAGATTAAAGAATTCTTGCTTAATCCTGATACAGAATTTGTTGTTGATAAGGTTACAAAAAAAGAAACAAAAAGAAAGCCGACAGCACCGTTTATTACATCAACATTACAGCGTGCAGCGAGTTCTAAACTCGGTTTTGGCGTTTCTAAAACAATGCAGGTTGCCCAAAAACTTTATGAAGGTATCGAAATTGATGGCACTCCAATAGGTTTGATTACCTATATGAGAACCGATAGTGTACGTATTTCTGATGATGCACATGAAATGGCAAAAAAGTTTATTACAGAAAATTATGGTGAAAAATATTATCCGCCAACTACAAATGTTTATGTAAAAGGTAAACAAAACGTGCAGGACGCCCACGAAGCAATTCGTCCGTCTTATCCTGAAAGAACACCGGAAAGTATCAAGCAGTATCTTGCGCCTGACCAGTACAAGCTTTACAAGCTTATTTGGGAAAAATTCATGTCTTCTCAAATGGCACCGGCTGAAATTGCAAACAAAACAATTGACATTAAAGCAGGTGATTACAACTTAAAAGCCGGTACAAGCAAAATTTTGTTTGATGGTTTCTTGAAACTTTATAATGATGCAGAAGAAGATGAAAAAGATGCGGATGCAAAAATTCCTGATTTGGAAAAAGATGATAAAGTTAAGTGTAAGGAAATTAATCCGAAACAGCACTTTACGCAACCGCCTCCAAGATACAATGAAGCATCTTTGGTTAAAGCGTTAGAAGAACACGGAATTGGTCGTCCGTCTACTTATGCTACGATTATTACTGTTATTCAGACTCGTAAATATGTAGAAAAACGTGATAAAGCGCTTGTTCCAACTCTTTTGGGCAGAACTGTTTGTAAACAATTAGTAGATCAGTTTGCAGACATTATGGATTACAAATTTACTGCCGGCATGGAAGAAAAACTGGATAAAATCGCTGAAAAGAAAGCGGTTTGGAATGTTGTTCTGAAAGAATTTTATTCTCCGTTTATGGAGGTTGTAAATTCCGTAATGCAAACCGCGCAAAGAGTTAATATTGAAAGTGATAAAAAATGTCCTAATTGCGGAAAAGTTATGTTGGTTAAAACCAGTCGTTTCGGAACACAATTTTTAGGTTGTTCAGGTTATCCGGAATGTAAGACTATTATATCTTTAAATAACAGCATGGAATTGGACGATGCCAATAAAGACGGCGAACCTCAAACCGTTGATGAGAAATGCGAAAAATGCGGCGGTGCAATGGTTATGAAAATCGGTCCTTATGGAAAATATTTGGAATGCAAAGAATGCGGTAATCGTAAAAAATATATTCGCTCAACCGGAGTTAAATGTCCAAAATGCGGCGAAGGGATGATTGTTGAGAAAAAATCTAAATACGGCAAAATTTTCTTTGGCTGTAATAGATATCCTGACTGCACTTACGCTTTGTGGGATGAACCGACAGGCAACAAATGCCCTGAATGCGGCGAATTATTGTTAAAGAAAAACACCAAAAACGGAATTTTCGAAGTTTGCTCAAGCAGAACTTGTTCTTATAAAAAGCAAATGGAAACAGAAGAAAGTTCTGAAGAAACAAATGAATAGGAAACCGCCCTTATTAGAAAGGTCGCAAGTGTTGGTGAAGCTGTGCTGAGTCTTACTGAGGCGAGTGGGTTTCTAAAAATGGAAAATTGAAAGTGGAAAATGGAAAATTGTTTTAAATAATTTTCAATTGTCCATTTCCTATTTAGAAAAGTAGGTTGGGCTTTCAGCCCAACAACACAACAACAAGGAATATATGATTTATAAAAACATTAATATTGAATATCAAAATCATAAAACTTTGTTTTATAAAAAATTTAATTCCGATATTTTACCTATTTTTAAGTCATTAGAACCTGAACGTAAAAAAGCACTAATAAAATTTTGGGCAATTTTTATACCAATGGCATTAATGTGCATTGCGACATTCATACACATGTTTTTATATCCTGAAGATACTTTTTTCCACCAAATATTTGAACCGCTTTTAATACTCGTATATTTTATAGGAATGGGAGTTGCTTCATTTATTGAATACGACTTTACCAGTACTTTAAAATCCAAATATGTACCTAAATTATTAAAAGCAATCGGTGATATAGAATGTAATCAAAAAGGATTTACAAATCAAGAATTAGAAAATAGTGAGTTATTTCCTTTATTTTTAGACAAAACTTCTGATGATTGCTTTAGTGGGATATATAAAGGAAGTAAATTTACGATTGATGAATTAAGTCTGTCGGGAGAAGGCGGAGGTACTGTATATAAAGGTGTAGTAATTGCTATTGATTCCAACAAAAAAACTAACAATAAAACAATTATTACGGATAAAAATATTTTTTCTGCAAGAAATAACAAATTGCAATTTAGCATATTTTATCTGATTTTATTATTGCTTTTAACTCCACTAACCGTAATATGTTTTTTAGCAGGAACCGCTTTAGGAATCTTTTTTGGCATTTGGTGTCTTGGTTTTATTACGGTTATGATTATAATGCCGTTTAAAAATAAAATGAATAAAATCAAAGAATCAGTGGGATTTGAAAAACTGGAATATATTCAATTAGAAGATCCTGAATTCAACAAAAAATACTCTGTATATTCTTCTGACCAAATTGAAGGCAGATACCTTGTAACAACAGCTTTTATGGAAAGGTTTAAAAACTTACAGATTGCTTTTAATTCAAAAAAAATAAAATGTGCTTTCGCGAATGATAAAATATATTTCGCAATTCAAACAAATAAAAATGTATTTGAAATAGGCAATACATTCAAATCTTTAGAAAACCCAAAAACTATAGAAACATTTTTTAACGAAATAATTTCTATTTATATACTGATCGATTATTTTAAACTTAACGAAAAAACTGGAATATAATTAATAAATCCTACAGCAAATTTTAATTAGACACTATCTTTCGCAAACCGGGCTATATGAATTTCATTACATGAAAATACAATTTTATTGATGAGGAGATAATATGCTTTTTAAAAATAAAATTGTATCGTTTGTATTATTAGCACTTTTAGTATTGAATAATTTTTCGGTTTTAGCAGCGCAAAAAACTGATATTCAAGCTGTCCAAACCGAAAACTGCAAATACCCCGACTACGCCACAATGTACGTAGGAGAAGACAAGTACGAAAAATTCAACCGAAAAATGTTTAATTTGAATACAAAATTAAACAAATTTGTTGCACGTCCTGTACATATTTTGTGGTCATCAGTTATGCCAAAATACGGTATGGACAGGATTAAAAGTGCTTATAATAATATAGAATACCCAAAACGTTTGGCAAGTTGTTTGCTTCAAAGAGATGGTGATGCACTCAAAAAAGAAACCGTGCGTTTTCTAACGAATTCTACAATTGGCTTAGGCGGGCTATTTGACCCTGCTGATAAAATTTTTAAAATCAGACCAACGAACGAAAACATGGAGCAAGCTCTTTGTAAATGCAAAATGAAATCAGGCCATTATATGGTAATGCCCGTTTTAAACGCCTGTACTCCACGCTCTTTATGCGGAAGGGTTCTGGAAGCTGCGCTTGACCCGTCTGTTTATTTAGCAACTCCTCTTACATCTATTATCAAATTCGGTTTGATGGTAAACAGAACTTCTTACATGCAGCCACTTGCCAAGATGATTGAAGCGACTTACGCCGACCCTTACGATATTCAGAAAAAACTTTACGGATTAGAAAATTATATACGAAACTCAAATCTTGACAGAAAAGATTTGTTGGAAACTGAAGCTGAGTTGGTGCAAGAAGGGCAATCAGCTTTAGCAGAAGAAATGATTGCGCAAATCGGCAGTAACGAAAATGCAAAACCTGATGATGGTGTTCCAACAGGCATGGCCTCAGAATTGGAAATCATAAAAAAGCCCAAATTGGTTCCCGATATCGTTTTAGATGATTATAATTCGCAAACTCCCGTTATAGATTCTATGCGTACGGCTCTTTTTGATGACAATTCCGTAGACAAATCAATGTGGAACGAGCTTTCTATTTGGAACAGAAGTTTTGCTAAAAGAATTAAAACAGCTTCTATTAGTATTGATGATACTAGAGAACCTTATAAATACCGCTACATTTTGCAAAAAGATAAAACCGCACCGCTTGTTATCATGTACCCGTCAATTGGTGAAGGCTCAAACGCGCACCATTCGGTAATTTTTGCCAAAATGTTTTATGATGCGGGATATTCAGTAATTATTCAAGGAAGCCATTTTCATTGGGAATTTGTAAAAAGCATGCCGGAAGGCTATTGTCCCGGAATACCTTCACAAGATGCCGATTACATAAAACTCGTGACATCAAAAATTATGGAGTCAATTTGTGCAAAATACGGTTGCAATTTTCGAGAAAAAGTCGTAGTCGGAACTTCTTTTGGCGCAATGGCAACTCTTTTTGTTGCAGAAAAAGAAAGTAAAAATAACACTCTCGGTGTAAATAAATTTATTGCAATAAGTCCACCCATAGAACTTGTTTACGCACTTGAACAACTCGACAAAAACAGTGAAGAATTCGACAAAAATTCTCCTGAAGTTAAACATAAAACTGCAATAACTGCTGCTAAAATATTACAATTATCTCAATTGAAAGAAAATTCTGATTTTAAAATTGATACCCTTCCTTTTACTGACGAAGAAAGCAAGTTAATTACAACATTTATTTTGCGTCAAAAACTCTCAGATTTGATTTTCACGATTGAAAATATTGCAAAAAATACAAAAACGGATTTTTATCAAACTGTTAATAATATGAGTTATCGAGATTATGCAGAAAAATATTTGCTCAAAAACGGCATGCTAACTCTTGATGATATAAAATATGAAACGGGCTTATATTCGCTCGCTGATTATTTAACACACGCAGATAATTATAAAATTTACCAATCATTTGACGATTATTTTATTAATAAAGACCAATTGGTAAGACTTAAAACTCTTGCAGGAAAACATCTTGTTTGCTTAAACTGTGGCGCACATTTGGGATTTTTGTACAGAAAAGAGTTTATTGAAGCTCTAAAACATGATATTAATTTTTAAAGCCTATTTTATTAGAATTCAATATAAAATTTTGTCAAAAAAGTATACCCAACTAGGTAATTTATCGAAAATCGAAGTTAATGTATTATATGACTACTAAAATATAAGAAAAAAGAAAGAAGATTTCCGACTATTATGGCAGTAATAAAGGATTTAATTATACTCTGCATATTTGTTGTTTCATTGGTGGTATTATACCAAACAACTGACCAGTTAATCGCTCTATTAAGCGTAATAGTAACTGTTTCTATATATGTAATAAAGCATTTAAAATTAAATTTGTTTTTTAATAAAGAACTAAAAAGCAAAGTACAGTTTTTTGAAGCACTACTCAACTCTTCTACCGATGTTGTTCTTTACCAAAATAAAGAGATGAAAGTTATAGCTTGCAACAATATCTTGTGCAAAACTCATAACAAAACAAAAGAAGATATTTTAGGCAATGATTTACAATATTTATTCAAAGAAACTCCTGAAAACTATGCAGTTTGTGCTTTGATGGAAGCGAAAATAAGAGAAGTTTTAAAAACAAAAAAATCTGTTAAATTTTTTGCCACTGTATACGAGGAAACTGCAAACTACTATAACATTCTTATTTCTCCAACGCTTGATGATAAAAAAAATATAAACGGAACTTTGCTTGTTGCAAGAAATGTAACGACAGAACATAATGCTTCTAGAAAAGTTCAAGAAAAAGAAAGACAACTGAAATGTGTATTGGAAAACATTCCAATTAATGCATTTATGAAAGATAAAAATGATAAATTTATAATTGGCAGTTCTTCTTTTGAAAGAATTCTAGATCTTCAAAAAGATGAAAAGATGCGTCAATTGGTTTTATCTGATATTTTCCAACAAGAATACCTTGATTTTGTAAAAAAAGAAGAAGCTGAAATATATAGAACCAAAAAACCTATGATTACAGAAAGATTAGTTGCTTTTCCTAACCAAACATTTTGGGGTAGAGTTTGCAAAGCACCAATTCTGGACGATGAAGGTAATGTTGAATATTTAGTAGTCATGTATGAAAATATTGATGCTGAAAAAGAAATTGAACGTCAAAAAGAATACTTTATTGAAACGCTTATTCATGATTTAAAAATTCCTACATTGGCACAACTTCGCGGTTTAGAGCTTCTTGAGAATGGTGCTATGGGTTCTATTAATGATGAACAAAAGGAATTAATTTGCAATATAACTGACTCATGTAAATATATATTAACAATGATTTCTATGGTTCTAAATACATATAGATTTGAATCTAAACAAAATCCTTTATATTATGAAAAATTCGATTTAGCAGATACTGTCATACAATGTTTTGAAGAAACTTCTAAAGAAGCAAAAAAGAAAGACATAAGTTTTGTTTATCAAGCTACAGAGGAAAATTCTTTTTTAGAAGCGGATAAAGAGGAAATAAAGAAAGTTATTATAAATCTATTAAACAACGCAATCGTTTATTCTTCTCGTGGTGAAAAAATAGTTGTAACAATAGAATGTGAAAACAATAATTTAAAACTTTCTGTTACCAGTCGTGGAATTAGTCTTTCAAATAAAGAATGTTTAAATTTATTTGAAAGAACCTCAGAAAAAAATCCAAAATTTACAACCGTAGGACATGGAATCAGCTTATATTTATGTAAAAAAATTATTGACGTACATAATGGTAAAATTTATGCTTCGACTGATGGCAATTTAGTAAACACATTTACGTTTGTTGTTCCACAATTTAGACAAAATATTTTACCGAATGTGCCTGCTCCATTATATTTATAAAAAAGAAAAAGCCTGATTGAAGTTCAATTCAGGCACTAAAAGATTAGTAAGATTGGGGAAATTAAATTAGTAAGTAAGATTAAGATTGGTATTTGTTTAATTCTTTCTTATAACTTCTATTTTTTCACTCTGGAAATAAAAGTTACACGGGATTTCAAATCCATTGCGAATAAGCGCATTTCATCCATTAATACATAAGATTTGTCTTCTGTCGGATTTTCATTTATATAAAATTCTCTTGATATCTGTGTTGCCATTGCATTGATATTATATGATTGTAATAATGCCATAAATACCTCGTTTTCCGACTTTTTGAGCGTTTTTACTTAAGCCCTTATTTTTAATACTTAATAAGGACAAAGCTATCTTATCCGAAGTTATTAATCATTTTGACTTAACTTGGATTGTTTGATTTTTTACTCTCTGAAATTCGTCTTACATTTATATAAAGTATTTTTATTGGGGTGGATTTCAACAAAGAGATTTGTTGTTACATTTCGTTACAAATTATTTCCCGATACAAAAATGTTCGAATACATTGTCTAAAATGTTATCTGTAACAAGCTCGCCTGTTAATTCATCAAGAGCAAGAAGTGCAGATTTTACATCAATTGAAATTAAGTCTTGTAATTCGTTTAAGTTAGAAGCCAACAATGCTTGTTCAATCGCTGTTCTAGCTTTCTCTAAACAAGTTTGTTGACGAGCATTTGTGACAAATTCCAAGCCTTCAGGCTGAATATCACAAACTTTTTGTTTTAAAAGTTCTTTCAGCTCACTTACTCCTTCACCTGTAAGTGCAGAAATACAAAGCGCATCTTCTGTTTTAGCTAAATCGGCCTTATTAGCTATTAGAATATAATTTTTGTCTTTTAAAAGTTCCAAAACTTCTTTGTCTTCATCGTCTAAACCCTTTGACGCATCATAAATAAACAAAACCAAATCTGCTTCATCCAAAGATTGTTTTGAGTATTCAATACCGATTTTTTCGACTTTTGAAACCTCGTCATCTTCTCTAATCCCTGCTGTATCAATAAGTGTTACAGGAATTCCTAAATCCAAAGTTTCGCGTAAAACATCACGAGTTGTGCCTGCTATATCAGTAACAATTGCTCTATCAAGACTCAAAAGAGCGTTAAAAAGTGAAGATTTACCAACATTAGGTTTGCCGACAATTGCAACAGATGCGCCTTGTCTAAAGATATTAGAAGTTTTTGCACCTGCTAAAACATGATTTATTTTTGATAAAATATTTTCAAAACTTTCGGTCAAGTATGAGTATTCAGGCTCTCTGACGTCTTCCGGAAAATCAATTCCCGCCATAATTTTTGATAAAACTTCAAAAATATCATTTCTTATTTCACCGATTTTTTCTTTTAAAACACCTGAAAGATTTTTCATTGAAACAGTTGCAAAATTAGAGGTTTTAGCGTGAATAATATCAGCTACAGATTCTGCTTGAGATAAATCCATTCTTTTATTCAAAAATGCACGTTTCGTAAACTCGCCTTTTTCAGCCATTCTTGCACCGTTTTTCAAAACAAGGTTAAGAATATTTTTTACAACGTTAATCCCGCCATGGCATTGAATTTCGATTACATCTTCGCCTGTGTAACTATTTGGCGCAAAAAACGGAAGTACGATTACTTCGTCTATTTTTGTATCACCATCTTTTATCCAACCGTGATTAAAAGTTCTCGGTTTAAAATTTGTGTTTGTAAAAATTTTATTTATAATTTCAAATGCTTTGTCGCCTGAAATTCTGATTACACCAACTCCACCCATTCCAAGCGGGGTTGCTGGTGCCGTAATTGTATCAAATTCTTCTATTATGTTCATAAAACAATTGTACCGCAAAAATATTCGACTTATAATTAATAATAAGAGGATTCTTAAAGACCTTTTTATGGATTGCCACGGCTCTAATCGAGCCTCGCAATGACAGCCGGTTTGAAAGTGTAACGCCAAGTCATTGCGAGGAACAATTACAATTTTAGTGACGAAGCAATCCATCTATCGAAAAAAAGAGAGTAAACATGAAAATCAAAGAACTAATTGAAGCAACAAATGCAAAAGTAATTAAATCGCTTGACGAAAATTTAGACATCAAGATTTCCACTGACACAAGAACTATTAAAGATGGTGATTTTTATTTACCTTTAAAAGGCGCGTCTTTTGATGGCGAAAAATTTATCACCCAAGCGTTAGAAAAAGGTGCAGTCGGAGCGTTTTGTACAAAAGATGGCGGGAATTTGCAGGTTGCAGATACTCTGACGGCTTATTTAGAACTCGCTAATTACAGATGCAAAAAACTTAATTTCAAAGTGGTTGCAATTACCGGAAGTTCAGGAAAAACTACAACAAAAGAACTTGTAGCTTCTACATTAAGTGAAAAATTTAAAACATTCAAAACTCCTTTAAACCACAATAACGAAATAGGTTTTTGCCAAACAATTTTTGAAACACCTGATGATACAGAAGTTTTGGTTTTGGAAATGGGTATGCGTGGTTTGGGCGAAATAGAGCTTTTATCTAAATATTCTGAACCTGATATAACAATAATTTCAAATGTAGGCACTGCACACATCGGACGTTTAGGTTCAAGAGAAAATATTGCAAAAGCCAAATGCGAAATTGTTAAATACCAACGCGGAAATGTGTTTATAGCGCATGATGATGAACTTATTAAAAAAACAGTTGAATTTAACGGTGAAAAAATTTTTTATTCTATAAAAGATGTAGACATTTTGGAAAAATCAGCGCATTATTCAAAATTCAAATACAAAAATGAAATTTTTGAACTTAATGTTGGGGGTGATTATAATATTGAAAACGCTCTTGCCGCAATCAATACAGGCTTACAACTGGGAATGGATTTTGAAGAAATCAAAAAAGGCTTGAAAAAGTACGCTCCTATTGAAAAACGTTGGGAAGCCACTCAAGCTGGCGGATATGAAATCATCAACGACAGCTATAACGCTAACCCAGAATCAATGCGAGCTTTTGTAGATACAATCTTTGAACTTTATGACAAGTATGCGCTTGTTCTTGGTGATATGGGAGAATTAGGAGAAAATGAAGTTCGTTACCATAGAGAACTGGGCGAATATATCAACAATCATAAAAAACTTGCGTCTGACACAACAGTTATTACGATTGGCGAATTATCTAAAAATATTTCGGATGCGATAACGAATTGTACTTCGGTGCATTTTGATACTATCGAGGATGCAATTGGTTATATAAAATCAAATATAAAATCTGAATATAAATTATTTTTAAAAGCATCAAGAAGTATGAAATTTGAACGAATTATTGAATTGCTAGCTTAAACACTTATGTATTTATAAAAACAAAAAAGCGGAAACTCTATAAAGAGTTTCCGCTTTTCTTATTAATCTAATTAATTATAGACTGCAAGCACAAACGCCATCTTTGCAAGAATAGTTCAAAGCTTGTTGAGCTTCTTCCATTCTAACTTTGATACGTCCGTCTACTGCAATACCTTCACCTGTTTTTTCAGAAATCAACAATGGGTTGATGTCTAATTCGTCGATGAATTTGAAATCGTGAACTAATTGAGATAATCTCAACAATGTTTCTTCGATTTGTTCCATTTGAGCAGGTTTAGTACCTCTTGCGCCTTCTAACAATTTGTATGCCTTAACTGATTTAATCATTTCTTTAGCATCACAATCAGTAAGAGGAGCAATTCTGAATGTTACGTCTTTCATAACTTCGATGAATACGCCACCTAAACCGAACATCATCATTGGACCGTATTGAGGGTCTGTTGCGATACCGCAAACCATTTCTCTGTTGCCTTTAACCATTTCTTGGATAATAACACCTTCAAGACCTTCAAGAAGTCCTTTTTCTGTTAATTTAGCAATCAAGTCTTGGTATTCAGCTCTCAATTGTTCAGCAGATTGGATGTTAACTCTTACACCGCCAACATCAGTTTTGTGAGAAGTTGTTTTAGAAGTCATCTTCATAACAACTGGGTATCCGATAGAATCAGCGATTGAAACAGCTTCGTCTTCAGATTTTGCAAAGCCAGATTTACATACTCTGATACCGTAAGCATCTAATACATCAATAGATTCACGAGTTGTCAATTGAGCTCTGCCTTCGTTAACTGATTTAGCAATGATTTCTTGAGCACGTTTGTAGTCAACATCAAATGTAGGAATTTTACCTTCCGGTCTTTCCATCCATTTTCTTTGTTGGTTCAATCTGTTCAAACCGTCAGCAGCTTCTTCTGCGTACATAAAGAATGGCATGTTAACTTCCATATCTGATAATGTTGAGAAGAAATCAGACTTAGTCATGAATACACCGATAACAGGTTTTTCTGGGTGTTCAGCCTTAATTTCCATAAGAGCTTTAGCAACATCAATATCTTTCAAGCCTAAGAATGGAAGATAGATTGTGATAATCATATCAACGTTTTCATCAGCGATAACTGTTTCTAATGTTTGCTTGTAGTGTTCGATTGGAGCAGATGCAATCATATCGATAGGGTTTTTAACTGATGCTGCAGAAGGTAAGAAGCTTCTTAATTTTTCTTTAGTTTCATCAGAAATCTTAGCAATTTGCATTCCGTGTTCGCAGATTGCGTCTGTAGCCATGATACCAGGACCACCTGAGTTTGTAATAATAGCAACTCTGTCACCCTTTGGAATTGGGCAGTTAGCAAAAACTTTAGCTGTTGCGAACAAATCTTGTAGAGAGTATTCTCTGATAACACCAGATTGGTTCAACAATGCATTTGCAGCTTTATCTGCACCTGCTAAAGAACCTGTGTGAGAAGATGCTGCACTTGCACCTGCTGCTGAACGACCTGCTTTAAGAGCAAGGATAGGTTTCTTTTTAGAAATTCTTGAAGCTAATTTTCTGAAGTTAGCAGGGTTTTGAATTGATTCCATGTAAAGTAGAATTTGTTCTACGTCTTTTTCATCTTCCCAGTATTCCAAAGCTGTTTCAGCGTTTACATCTGCTTGGTTACCAATTGAAATGAATTGAGCAAAACCAAGGTTCAAGTCTTTAAGGATGTTTAAAATACCGCCACCTAAAGCACCTGATTGAGAAACAAAACCGATGTTACCACGTTCTGGTAATGATTCAGCGAAACATCCGTCCATTCTGATGTCAGGGTGAGTGTTTACAACGCCTAAGCAGTTAGGGCCAACACATCTCATACCGTATTCTCTAACTTTAGCCAATAATTGTTTTTCAGCTTCTGCGCCTTCTTTACCGGTTTCTTTGAAACCTGCAGTGATGATACAAAGACCTTTGATACCTTTTTCGTGGCATTGGTCAATTGTTGAAAGTACGAATTTAGCATTTACAACGATGATTGCTAAATCAACTTCACCAGGAATTTCCAAAACAGAAGTATATGCTTGTAATCCTTCGATAACTCCGCCTTTTGGGTTTACCGGATAAATGTTACCGTTAAATTTGTATTCTTGTAATCTTTTCATGATGTCTGAACCAATTGTGTGTTCTTTAGTAGAAGCACCAACGACTGCAATTGATTTTGGTTTCATGATTTTGTCTAAAACGTTCATGATCTCTTCCTTTCTTTTAATTACATGAAAAATTATATTACAAACACTATCTTTGGGGTAGTTTTTGTTAAAAATTTTTAAGCAAGAAAAAACGATTTTCTCTTAGTTTGTAAAAAGAAAAGGATAGAATGTAGAATATAAATTTTGTAAGAGTTTTTAGCTTGTTATTTTAGTAAGTAATCTTTGCCAAAAAGACGGTCTTTTTGCACTTTCAGCTATTTCAATATAAGGTTTTGGAAATTCATAAGGATAAGGCTGTTTTCTAAAGCAATCTTCACAACCGTATTTACTTTGAAAACTTTGAAATACATTTCCGGATGCTCCCATAGAATTGCCTCCGTTCATTGGATTCATCCCACCCATCATTGAGTAACCACCGCCAATATTCATTGCCATAACTAAACACCTTTTTTCACTACACTTACTTATATAAAGTTTTTTTGTAGTCAAAAATTGCTTTAATGTAACAAAATGTAACATAAATCATGAAAAATTTTCGCCGTGAAAATCGGTTCCGCCGGTTTTTATTAATTGAGGATATTTGTCAGCAATTTTTCTCACATCTTTTGATGAATGAAATTTAACGATTTTTCTAAAACGCGGATAAGGATAATAAACTTCTATGCCGTCCAAACCATACGACATGAGTTTTTTCACCAGACCCTCCAAACTTATTGCCCAATAGCAAGCCGGATGCGCAAGAACTGCAATTCCCCCCGCTTTATGAATAGCTTCAATAAGTTTAGGGACATTTCGTTTAGAAAACAAACGAATAAAATCTCCTTCGGTTTCAGCTTTATTTTTTGCCAAAAACGGTTTTAAGAATTCTGAATTCACATCAATTCCGTACGCGAGGAGGTGAATAAAAACATAACCGCACCAACAATCAAATTCAACGCCAGTCAGAAGAATATCATCTTGTAATTTTTTATGACCTTCTACTGTGTTGTGGTCAGTGATTGCAATTAATTCATATCCGTTTGCTTTTGCATTTTTTACTACATCCTCAAAATCGGCTTTTCCGTCTGAATAAGTTGTATGGATGTGCAAATTTATTTTACTAAAGTCTTCTTCTTTTAAATCTCTTAAATCTTTCATAGATAATATTTTAATATATAAATGAAGATGAACAAGTTGTTTATTAAAAAAGTTATGGTTGGGCAAGCATGCCCAACCGACAGACCTTAAACGCATGAATATTATTAAAATGTAGGGTGCAAATTTTTGCACCAGAATTAGTTTGTTTTATATTACTTTTCCCTTGGGGGTATTCACCTCACCCTAGCCCTCTCCTGTAAGGCGAGGGAATAACCAAGACTTGTTTATTTATTTGATATAAAAATATTTAAGTGAACGACTTTCGGTCATTCCCTCTCCTTACAGGAGAGGGCTAGGGTGAGGTGAATACCCCCAAGGGTGATTAATCTCTAAAATCCATAAAAAAAATAATCTTTTTTGTTATAATAAAAACCGTAAACTTAATACAGGGAGCAAATTGTGACAAAACAAAATAAAACGCCTTTAGGAATATTCGCAGAATCAATCGGATTATATTTTTCAAATTTTGACAAATTTGTTCAATATATGTCATTTCCTGTGTTAGGACAAATTGCAGGTTTAGGCTTAGTGCTTTTAATCACGTTTTTTTATACTCAAAATCTGCCAAACTTGATTGAAAAATACCCTGCACTTAATAATTTTAACGCGCTAATATTATTATCAATAATAATTACACTCCCGGGTTTAGCAATATTTATCAAAGCATTTTGGGATTACTTAGTTGCATACGGTGCAATAAACTCAATGCTTGATAATATGCTAAAAAGCGGACGCGTATACGATTTTGATGCTCATACAGAATTAGTTAAACGCAGAAGTGTTCCATTCGTCGGACTTTGGTTTTTGTTTGGAATTTTTTCTATATTAGCAATCTGTCCTCTGTTTTGGGTTGTTTGCGGAATATTAGCTGTCTATTTTGTTCTTGTTTTTCAGATTTTCACATTTGAACCGGAATTATCTCCCGCAGGATGCGTAAAAAGAAGTTTAAATTTAATTAAAGGGCACTTTGCATCAACATTTATGTTAATGACGTTCGTTGGGTTATTAACTTATTTATTTATTCCGCAAATCGTAATTAAATTATTTGATATTGGCAATATCAACAACTTTTTTGCAAATCTGATTATGCCAATTGTGAGCCAACTGCCTGACTTGAATTTGCAAATGTATGGTTTGCCTGAAATTCCAAAAGATAGTATTGCACTTTTTACAATACAAACTTTTGTAGCCCAAATTTTAATCCAATATACGCTACCATTACGTTCTATTCTTTGGTCTATGTGGTATAGAGAATTAGCAAAAGCAGATTTTAAACCGAAAGAAACAACTTCTAAAAAAAGAAAAACAAAACGTCCGAGTGAAAAACTGATGGAAGCTTCTCATAAAAAATACGGTAAGAAAAAAATCGACCCGAATATTTTAAAACGAGCTTCTGAAAAAGATGATGAAGATTAAAGTACAATTTCATTAATCAAAGCATGATTATCAGTCAAAATCGGCAATTCTATAATAAACGAATTGTCATTACCATTGCTTTTTAAAGAAATATTGCCTTCGTTTGCATCAACTACTTTTCTGCAGAAATACAAACCCAAACCAATACCGTTACTGCGTTGCAACGGTTCTCCACAAACATATTTATCAAAAATTTGCTCTTTTAATCTTTGTGAGATTTCATCGCTTTTGTTCGTAATAGAAAATACTATTGAGTCATTTTTTCTATGCAAATCTATTTTTAATAATGAATTTTCGTACGCATAGTTTATGCCGTTATTCAACATGTTGCCAACGACTCTGCGCATTTGGATTTCATCTGCAAAAAGCGTATCATCTTTAGTCAAAGATGATGTTACTTCAATTTTTATATTTTTACTTAATGCTAAATCATTTATTTCTTTTATGCATTTCTGAACAACTTTGGACAAATCAAAATAAGTCCTGTTTAAAATAATTATGCCGTTATTATCTTTACCGCTCTTAAGCAGAGAATACAACATCTCTTTCATATATCTTGAAGATTCTAAAATCATCTCTACCATTTCTTTTTGAGCAGAATTCAAATCGCCAAACATCCCTTTGTTTAAAAGTTCTAGCGAACTGATTTGAGCTTGCAAAGGATTCTTCAAATCATGACTTAAAGTTGCCAAAAATAAGTTCTTTTGATTTTCTAAACGCTTTTCATTATCTATATTCTTGCAAATTGTTACAAGCCCCATTATGTCATTATCTTCCGTCAAAATCGGAGCTTTATTTATTCTGTACCAATGTGTTTTACCATCATAATCAACTGCAGATTTTATTTTTCTCAAATTCTTTTTGTTTTGCAATACATAATTATCTTCATTTGCAGTTTCTTCACTTGCGTCATTCACATTTATTCTAAGGGCATCCGCATAGTAGTCGATACCTTCGTTCACAAAATTCTTTGAATGTTCATTTGCGACAATCAAATTTCTATCTTTATCTTTCATATAAACGAGTATCGGTAAATTCTCTAATAAAGTATTTAATTGATAATTTTTTGCAATAAGTTTAGCTTTTAAACATTCTTCATTTGTAACATCAGTTGATACCGCTAAAATACCTTCTAATTTTCCATTTTTAATAATTGGAGTCGCGGTTTGTCTGATAATCCTATTTACATTGTCATGGGACAATACAAAAGTGACAGTTTGAATTTCTTGAGTTTGTATAACCTTCTTTGAACATTTTTCAAGAACCTCAACACAGCTAAATGGCAAAGTTTCACACAACTTACGCCCTATAAATGATTCACCTTGTTTACCATTAACTAAACCCCAAAATGCCTTATTATAAGCAACATATCTTAAAGATAAATCTTTTACTGTAACAATATCTTCACAATATTCCAGAACAGCGTTTAATAAATGTTCTTTATTTTCAGTATTAATCATAATAAAAACCTAACAAAGAAATTCTACTATTTTTTCCATGCTAAAACAATTAACCGGTTGGCTATTTTTATTTGAATGCAAAATCACACTCACCAGACATATAATTGTGTAACAATTATATCAATTTTCTAAGTTAATAATACCCTCTCCCGTCCTCCGGACACCCTCCCCAAGTAAATGGATAAAAGGGGAGGGAAACACATGCGTTAATTAAGCGTCTTTAGTTTTCGTCTCCCAATGCAAAATTGTAAACAATTGTAACAATTCATTTAAAACAATTAAAGTTTTAAGAAATTGTGTCGATAACATGTATGTAAGATTTAGGAAAAGGCGGACGATGTCAAGTTTATCAATTCATGAAAAACGACAATTAGCGGAACAGCTTGCTCGTGAACAGTTGAGCAAGTCCGGTCAATATCGTTTTGGGATTCCGCAAAGTGTGTTGAATGCCAAAGCGAATGAATTCATGCGCCTTTCAGACAAAGAAATTCAGAAAAAATTCAATGAATATTTTCAATCAACAGGTTTAAACGCAAAGCCAAAAGACTTGTGGGATTCAATGGGTTTAAATCTTGAACAAAAGAAAAAAGCCGAAGCGCACATGAAGGGGCTTCAAAAACAAATCAATACAAAATACATGCAGCCCCAAAAAGCTGTTTCTAAAAAATCTACAACTACAAAAAACGAACTTCCAAGTGACGTAAAATTGGAAACTCGCCAAATTATTGTAAATATGTTAAAACAAGCTTATGCCAACAAAAACGAGGAATTCAGAACATATTTGCTCAACAATCGCGGAAATTTTGCGGAAGGCGCGATGGAGCTTCATGATTTGAGCTCAAAAATTGCAGACGGTTTGACGGATTTGGGTATAGTTGTAGTAAGAAGCGAAACGAGAGCTGAAATTCATGATAAACTTCTAAAAAAAGAAGCTGAAATAGATGTTTTAGCAGATTCAATTAAAGATGAAAAAGCTTTCAATGAACTTTTCAAAAAGTATTTTCACGAAGATTTTGATTATCAGACGGCATTTGACTATATCTGCGCAAGTTCAGAATTTACAACGCAAGATTCTGCAAATAAAATTAAAAAGTTTGATAAAAAATTTGAAAGTTTAGCAGGCAAAGACTTAAAATCAGCAGATGACTATATGGGCAACGCAAATCGTACCGGCGGTTTGTTGGATTTAGGTTTTCAAGTAGGTTTGATGTACGCATCCGGCGGATTCAGCGCAATTGCAAAATACGCTCAAATGACGGCAAAAGGTGGGGTTGAACTTGCTGAAAACGTTGTAACAAAGGTTGCTGGCAAGAAATTTGCACAGTCTGCAGCAGGTAAAGCTGTTTCACAAGGTGTTGGAATTGTTTCTGCTCAGACAACAAGTGCAGGTGCAAACGCAGTAGCTTTTCAGACAACAAAAGTTGCAGAACTTGCAGGTGAAAGTATTGCAACTGGTCATGTTGATACTGAAAAAGCAAACGCAATTCTTGAAGGTACAGAAAGCTTGTTCAAGTTTGGTTACGTTGGCGGGGCGATTTCAGGACCTTTGGGGATGCAAGTTAAAGGTTTGACTACAAAGCTTTTGAACAGCAAACCGATTATTAATCAGATTTTGACAAAGGGTATTACAAACAAACCGACTCCTTTGACTAGTGTTTTGAAAGATATTTCGGAACATTCAGAAGCCATTGGTGAAGTTTTGAAATTCGGAACAGAATTTGGCATCAACGCCGGTTATATGGCTTATGATGAAGGCGTAAGCTACACAGACGCAATGGCAAATTTGGCACAAATGGATGGTGTTTCAAAGATGGTTATTGCAATGCTCGGCGGTAAAAATCTTGAGTTCTTGACTCCTAAAAAAGTTCAACAAATCAAAACCGACCTTGCGGGCTATAAAGTGAATGTCGCAATTTATGAAGGTCAAAAAGTATATTCAGTAAAGGATGCAAAAGGTAAAGAGACCGTTTTGGCGACTCCTGAAGAATTGTTTATGTTTATCTTGGATAAAGAAGCACAAAATGTGGGCGTAAAGGCTGAAACTGCTAAAGCCGATAACACCCCTAACCCTCTCCCACAAGGAGCGAGGGAACAAGGCGAAGTGCGTACGGAAGGAACTAAAAAGCCTTATATAAAACCTAATACAGCAAAAAATAATTATACTATGTCTGAACCTCTTTTAGCGTCTGAAGTTGCAACAGAAACCACTGTGCCAAAAATTAACAATATACTTGATAAAGTATTTGACGAAACAACTATTCCAAAAACAAAAGCTATTTTGGAAGAAATGGGTTTAACTAAGGAAGAAATTGCATCAATTGATTTAAAGGATTCGAATAAACAACGAGCTATTGAAGCTCTTAATAATGCTTTAAAATACATGCCTAAATTAAAAATGGAAATAACTAAAGATGAAATCTTAAGTTTCTTAAAAGCATCGAATGATGAAATTACTACTTTTTTATCCGGTGAGGCAAAATTCTTTACAGATGATAACTGTAAGCTTCTTGCAAAACATGTAATTTTTGATGATGGTGGAGACTTAAGGGAGATATTTAATGATTATAATAACCCACAGGTTATTATGGAGTTATTGCCGGTTTTGACACAAAATGGCAAACATAAACTGCTTGGTTCTGAACTACAATTGCTTGGTTATTTTTTAGATAACCCTAATAACGTTGCAAAAATTACTCCTGAAAATGTTGATTTATTATATAAAATAAATGAAAAAATAGAAGATAAAAATTTTGCACTAGAGTTAAGCGATATATTAAATTTTGAAAATACAACTCCTGAATTTGTTGACAATTATGTTAAAGAAACAAACCGCTTTGCCAAATTTGGTCTTAAAAAATTTTCAGAAAAGGATTTACAAGAAAGAATAAATATACGCAAAACTGTATCAGACTTTTTAGAAGAGTATCCTATCAATGTAACTACGTATGATTATATTAACAAACAAAATGCAAAATTGAGTGGTTCTGATGTATACCGATTATCACAATATTCAAATAAAGCAGAAGTTCAAAAGTTTGTAAATTCTTTATCAACAAAAGCAAGAACTCAATTTTGTGGTTGTGCAGATTTTGTTGATAAAGGTTTTCCGACTGAAAAGCTTGCAAATCTTCTAAATGAAGCAGTTAAAAATGATTTTGGTGAAATTAAAGATGGTATTTATAACCTTTTAAATAAAATGTTAGAAACAGGTTCTAAAGATTATAATAGCATGGTTGATTTAGTTATGGCTTATAAGGGAACAACGTGTTTAAGTTGGCTTGACAATGAAAAATATGTACAAGTAGCAAATGGTGATTTTAAAGGTGCTGTTAAATATGTTGAATTAGCCAAAGAATTAAAAATGAATCCAGAGTATTATAAAGATTTGATTTCGGATAAAGCTGCTGATTTTAATGTTGCAACAAGTAATTTAGCTTATGTTAAAGAAAATGGTATCGATATAAATTTGTATGATAGATATACATTATTACGTGATAAAAAATTCAAGATCAATAATGAAAAAATAAAATATTTAGAAGCTCAAGGTATTACAAGATTAGATGATATGTATCTTTGTATTAATAAAGAGTTTGAATCTAATATATCCGTAGAAGAATTCAAGGCAAAGTTCGAATATATAAATGAATTTATTGCAAAAAATCAAAATACAAATTGGCAAAGACGAAATTCTGATTATTTTAAAGTCGAATTTGCAAATAATGAATTATCAATGAAGCAAATAAGAGAATTGTTAGAATTGGCGGAAATTGGTAATTTATCTCCAACTATGGTTTTGGATTTATTACAAAATACTAATAATTTGAAATATAAATTTGCAAAAAAATTATGCGCAGATAAAGATTTCCCGAAAGACCAAATTGCATATATTATTGAAGCTACCAAAAAAGATAATTTAGCTTTTGCTGAAAAATTATGTGCCGATAAAGAATTCCCGAAAGACCAAATTGCTGATATTATTACAGCTACAAACAAAGATAATTTAGCTTTTGCTGAAAAATTATGTGCCGATAAAGAATTCCCGAAAGACCAAATTGCATATATTATTACAGCTACAAACAAAGATAATTTAGCTTTTGCTGAAAAATTATGTGCAGATAAAGATTTCCCAAAAGACCAAATTGCTAATATTATTAGAGCTACAAACAAATATAATTTAGCTTTTGCTGAAAATTTATGTGCAGATAAATATTTCCCGAAAGACCAAATTGCATATATTATTACAGCTACAAGCAAAGATAATTTAGCTTTTGCTGAAAAATTATGTGCAGATAAAGATTTCCCGAAAGACCAAATTGCTAATATTATTAGAGTTAGAAATAAAGATAACCAGGCCTTTATAGAAACCTTATGCGCAAATAAAAATGTTCCAAAAGATAAAATATGTGAAATCTTAAAAGCTACTGTAATTAATGACCCAAATGATGCAGGCGGGAACAACGGTAAAACTGATGCTAAAAAAGTAGATAGATATACTCGTTTATTCCAAAATCCTAATACTGCAAAATGGGCAGGCGATATGTTGAAACAAGGATTTGATATTGAAACTATATCAAAACTTGCACCAACAAAACAAAGTTTCTTCACAGAAAGTGTTAAACCAACTGAAACAACCCAAAAAGTTGTTGAAGAAAAAGCTGTATCACCAATTGATGTAGTAAAACAAGAAACAATTCAAGAATTCGAAAATTTAGGACTTGATACAAAACAAGCAAATGCTGTATTTAAATCTATTGCCAAAAATGGAGTTGTTGATACAAGCTTAAAAGCAAAAGCAATTGAATTAATAAACAAAGGTGTTGCTAAGAATAAAATTGGTGACATACTAAATTCTGCACAAATTACTGGCGAATTTAATTCTAAAATAGTTGAGGATTTTGTTTTATTACAAAATCTGGGTTTAAATCCTTTATTAGAAAAGAATTTAGCTGTTTTAAATAATATTTCAGGTGCTGATTGTGCCGTTAAATTTAATTCCAAAGTTCGCAATCAAATAAAAGCAATGATTAACAATTTGCCTGATGCGGTAAAAATCAGTTTAAAAGAACAAAGAATTGAAATCGATTCTATTCTAAAAAAACTTGATTCTCAAGTTGTTAGAACTAGCAACAATGTTCCAACCAGAGCAAAAGTAGAATCAGGCTTCCGTTCAAAAGCAAAAATCACCGGCTTCGAAAGAATTGTTGTTGATAAATACGAGCCAAATGAACAAGTATGGCGCAATGAGGACGCTACAAAAAAATGGGCAGAAGAAAAATATCTTGCATTTAAAAATAGAGAATATGTTTCTACAAGAAACACAGCTGAAGATCCTCAATTAGGTGAAAAAGTTACACAAAAGCGCAAAGAAATGCTTGAAGAATGGTATAACTTTATGGAAACTAATGAAAACTTAAAGAACAATCCGTTTGTAAAAGTTATTTTGTGTGATTTTATTACAAAAGAACTTGAACCTGAACGTTCTACCACACCACCGGCTTTGAACAAAGATGTTGTAAAACAAATTTTAGGTGAAGCTGCTAATTCTTCTAATTTCTCATTTAGTAATGCTTATGCCAAGAAAATGAAAGAACTTTCTGCTAAAAACAGCCGAGGTCAACAAGTAGAAGTAAATGGCAGAAAAGGTACTTGGTATACAGTACCTAAAACAGACAGTTCTTCTCCTGATTTCAAAGCAAATGCTGCAAAAATCAGAGCATTTTCTGATGGAACAAACTGGTGTATAAGGACTTGGAATGCTGAGCCTTACGTACAAAGAGGTGCAATGCACTTCTTTGTAGATGAAAACGGTTTGACTCAAATTTGTATCAGAGAACAAGGTGAGCCGGGAAGTGTTTATGAAATCCAAAAACGTCAACAAGACCAAACTGCACCGGTAGCTTACTTGGATGTAATTCAATCTTATATGAAAGAACAAGAATTAAAACCTCAAAGCTACTGTCAAGGTGAACTTGATAAAGCAATTAAACAAAAACCTGAGTATGACAAATTAAAATCAGAATTAGATGTTTTGAATAATAAAAAAGATTACAAAGGTATTTTAGAAAAAATGGGTATAACTGTTACTATTTTACCTGACGGAACATTTGAATTATCGCACTATACTTCTTATATAGATAAAATTGCATTAAATGATTTTGGTATTAATGAAAATGAATTATTAGCCAATGTATCAAGAATAAAAGGTAATGCTAACTTTAAAGATTCTAACGCCACAACTCTTCCTAACTTAAGTGAAGTTGGCGGTATATTAGATTTTGGTTATGCAAATATTTCTAACATTAAAAATCTAAAATCAATTAATGGTCAAGAAATTAAGTGGTAATAATCTTACATTCTTGGTGGCGGAGCGTCGTTGGATTTCTTTTTTCCGCCGCCTTTAATGCCGACAAGAACTTTTTCGCCTTCTTTTATATTATCGCCGATAACTTCTGTATAAGAATCATCACTTGCGCCTGTTTTAATATCAATTCTTGCAAGTTTCAAACCATCCTTAATCCAAAGTCCTTGAGTCTTATATTTTTGACCGTCAGTTTTAGGAGTGAATTTTAACGCGATATTTGGAACGCAAAGAACATTTTCGTTTTTTGCAGTTATAATTGAAACATTCGCCGTCATACCCGGTTTAAGCTTTAAATCACTGTTATCAACAGTTACAATTACAGAATAAGTTACAACATTTGAAACCGTAGTCGGTGAAATTCTAACTTGTGTAACTTTTCCGTAAAATTCGCTGTTCGGATATCCGTCAAGCGTATAAGTTACATCTTGTCCTTCTTTAACTTCACCGATATCAGCTTCCGAAACATTTACTTCAATTTGCATTTTCTCTAAATCTTGCGCTATTGTAAATAATTCCGGTGCCTGAAAGCTTGCGGCAACCGGTTGTCCCAAGTCTATTTCACGAGAAATAATCATACCATCAACAGGTGCAGTAATTTTTGTATAATTCAAGTTAACCAAAGACTGATTATATTGCGCTCTTGCTTGTGTAATCTTTGCTCTTGCTGCATTTACTTGCGCCAAATCTGCTTTATAATCAGCTTCGGCTTGGTCAAGTTCTGATTTTGGAACAAAACTTCTCGCATAAAGATTTTTGTAACGTCGAAGAGTTTTTGCACTCATTTCATAAGTCGCTTGTTTATTAGCCAAATCCGCTTGTGCAGAATTTACAGAGGCTAAATTTTGGTCAACAGTCGCCTGGAAAGTTCTAGGGTCAATTTCTGCAAGCAATTGACCTTTTTTAACAACGGAATTAAAATCCACATAAATCGCGCTAATCAATCCTGAAACTGTAGAACCGACAGAAACTGTATTTACAGGGTTAATTGTACCTGAAGCTTCTACAACTTGAGTGATTGTTCGTCTTTCAATCGGCGCAGTTTCATATTCAACTTTGTTTTTCATCATGCCGGAAATCACCGTAAACACAATAAAAATGGTCACAATTCCTGCCGTTATATATCTTTTCTTTATCGTTTTAATTTTATCTAAAATCTTCATACGTTATCCTTTTTGGAATTCTTTTGATTATTTTTTACGCTCACTTTATTTTTTTCTTGTTTCTTTAAATCCTTTTGGAAATCTTTA
Source organism: uncultured Candidatus Melainabacteria bacterium (assembly GCA_934754515.1). Taxonomy (GTDB): domain Bacteria; phylum Cyanobacteriota; class Vampirovibrionia; order Gastranaerophilales; family Gastranaerophilaceae; genus CAG-196. The sequence continues at coordinate 158,884 of CAKVIG010000005.1, forward strand.
ACATCTTCTACTGTCAAAGTTTCTTCTTGCGGAAGTGCAATTTCTCTTTCAAGTGTAGCTCTTGCTACGTTATAATTATAAACCGCCTGAACATAAGAACTTTGAGCATTATTGTAATTCACTCTCGCATCCTGTAATTGAATATAATCACCCAAGCCAACGCTATATCGTCCGTCTGCAAGTTCCAGATTTTCTAAAGTTTGGCGAACTTTTGTTTCCAATAATGGAATTTGTTTTTCAAGTTGAATCATATCAACATAAGCACTTTGAATATCAAAATACAAATTTTGATTAAGCAACTCAACTTCAGTTTTCGCAAGATTTAGTTGAGAATTTGCAATATCAACTTCGTGCTTAACTTGCATCATATTAAATGTTGTATTCAAATTCACGGAAACATTCATTCCACTATCCGCATAATTACGATTGTTTGCATAACTGTAACCTACTCCGCCTTTTAAATCAGGCAAATATTGACGTTTAGTAAGTAAAACGTATTGTCGCATTGCTTTAACTGTCGCATTAAGAGCTTTCAAATCAGGACGATTTTCTTTTGCGATGCTAACTGATTTTTCAAACGTATAAGGATATTTTTGGAAAACATAATCCTTCAAGAAATCGGCTTTTTCAGCCTTTACAGCATAAGTCGCGCTTGAAACATCATCTGGCAAAGAAAGAAGCTTTTTGTAGTTTTCAATGTTTGTCAAACTCATCGGCACATAAGGATTGCCAAGGTTAAAAGTTTCCGTATTTTTTATACTATAACTCGGTGCATAAGCTACATACATAGAATTATTTAAACTTACAATCGCGTTTTTATAAGTGTTTTCGGCTTTAACGAGTGCGATTTTTGAGTCGCTCAAATTTACTTCTGCGTTCACTAAGTCGATTTTGGATTTCAAACCCTCATCAAAATAAGCAAGCGTTCTTTGGTAGTTGCGTTCGTTAATCTGAACATTTAAACGTTCGACTTCCATCAAAGATTTTGCCGCCAAAACTCCGTAGTATTGAAGTTTTACGTTATAAATCGTTGTCAAAACCATTTCATCAAAATCAAATTCTGCTGCGATTTTGTTAAATTTTTCCATTCTAATATTCGCATCAGTTTTACCGAAATTCCACAAAAGTTGTGATAAAGAAGCATCAAACCCCGGAAGCGTTCTTGTTTGATAGCTGCCAAAATTATGACTTCTTTCGCCAAAGCCCTGTTTATACCCTGCGCCCAAGCTTATACTCGGGAAATATGCAGATTTTGCAACTCCAACAGTTGATTTTGCAACATCAAGATTTAAGATATATTTTTTGATTACAGGACTGTTATTAAGTGCGATTTTTATACAATCATTCAATCCCAAATCAGAATTTTGTTCAATTTTTATATTTTGTATTGCACCTGCTTGAAGGCTCAAGCTCAAACATAATACGACTATTACAAGCTTTATTTTATACTTCATAAATTTATCTGTTTACTTTTAAACACAATATTACTACTACATTATAAACGACAAGAAAATATTTATGTTCATTTTTTTAGATGAAATTTATAAAATTTTACTCAAATCTTTTTTTACAGAAGTTAGTCCTTTTATTTTAAATACACTGTTTAAGGTATTTATAAGATTTGGATTAAGCAAAATCGGAGTACATTTCCCAATAAAAACTTCAATCTCAAACTTTTCTCTCAAATAAATCATTTGAGAAATCGTATGTCTGTCACATTTTGGATAAAATACACTAATCGATATTGAATATTTTTCAGACAAACCCTCTGCAAATTCAACCGTCGCAAAAACGTCAAAGCAAGCGTTTAAACAAACAACATTCTCTTTTTGCGTACAATAAGAAAGCGATATAATCAAAACATCATCAGGAGTTTGTTTCATGAGTTTGTCAAAATAAGTTTGCTGTTCTAAAGTATAACCATTTAAGCCAACAATAAAAATATGTGAATAATCTTTTTGACTCAATTTGTCTTCAATAATTCCCATTGAATTATGATAATCATAACCGATTGAAACGGTTTCGCACTGTTTACCTGTTTTAAAACCTTTAGCATCTTTTGCGGATTGTATAACCCCTGAAAAATCCTTATTCTTAATCTGAACAACACCTTTTGAAGATGCGAAATCAGTTGTATAAAGTCGTCCGCGATAAAGATTTTCTACGTTGTAAAGCGAATGACGAGTTAGAACAATCGGCCCCGGAAAAGTTGCAAAATCCAAAAGGCAGTTTTCAATCCCCTGCCCGTATTGTCCTTTGAGATTTTTATACTCGCTAAATTTTGGAAATGTATGTGCAATCATCATTTCGTCGTGAGTATAAACATCAATGTTTTTATCTTTTACGGCTTCTAAAACGTCTTCCAATTCACGGATATTTGAACCTACAACCAATATAGCTTTTGCAGGAGTTGTTGTATAAGATACATCGTTTACGCGTTGTTTTCCGTAACGTTTCTCCTGAGAGTTTCTGAGAAGTTTCATAAGTTGATTATCAAGTTCAACAGCTTCTATTATTAAATCTTTCAAACCCATTTCTTTTGTTTCTTCTATGTTCAAAGAATTTAATATCTTTAAAATCATCAAATATCCGTCTTTAGAATCAACTTCGAAAGATTCTAAATCTAAAACATTAATACAGATACTTTTTGCGATGACTAAAAGTATTTTGTATAAATCTTGTGTTTCTTGCGAAAGTTCTTTAACTTTTTTTAGAAATTCTTTTTCGCCGAGTTGAATTGCTTTAATAATATCAAGCTCTTTATTGTATTTGATTACTGTTTTCAAATACTCCGGTTCTGCACCTTTTTTATTGCACATTTCTTCGTATTCTTTAATTAAGCGCGGAAGTTCTGTATTATAAGCATGAGTAAGCACATTAAAATCAGTTTCTGAAAATTGCGGATTAGAAACAAGAATTGAAATTGTATTTAAAATCATTCCCTTTATTCTTTCATCAACAATATCGTTTTCATAGAGTTTAAGCGCATAATATGCAGAAGCTTTTAAGTATAAAACCAAAACTTCTTGAAGCGAAGATGTTCGAGGATTCATTGAACAAATCCCACGAGAAATGCAGCTGTCGTATCTGTAATCAAAATCATTTGTCATAGTAAATTTATAATAAGATTAACGCAGCATTTTAAAATTCCCCGAAACGGCTATTTTAAAAATTGGAATTTATTGATTGTATTTTTTAGTTTTCTTTGTAATTTCTTTTTCTGAAGCTTTCACTGTTTCAACTTGGTCTAACAAATTATTACCGGCATCTACTGCTTTTTTACCGGCTTCTCTCTCTGCTGATTTATTCCAACTGCCGGTAAGCTTTCTCCAGAAAGATTTTCTTTTATCCTGTGTATTAGCAAGCGGAGTACCTTTTTCTACTGCCGTATTACCATAATCTGTCGCAGCATCTGCTTTTGATACGGTGCTTTCCAACTTTGAACTACTACCTTTAATATCAGAACTAATGCTTCCGATTTTAGTATTAGCATCACCATTCAATGCTTCAATTTCAGAGTTTATAGTATTAACTTTTGCTTCGTCTTCTTCAGACAAGCCTTCATTGCCGGCATCTGCAAGAATTTTATCTCGTTCAGCTTCTTGCTCTTTTATTTTTACATCTAATTCTTTTTGCAAAGTTTCAATTTCACTAATTTGAGCATCAATTTCGGTTATATATTCATTTTGGTCATCAATAATCTGGTCATAAGATAAAGACATTTGGTTGCACATATTTGTAAGTCTGTTTGCTGCCATTATATCAGAGCCGAAAAATATCATAGATTTTGTTATTTGATACATATCACTTGCATTAGTTTTTGCTGCAATTTTCCAAACATCTGACATTATAATTATCCTCTGCTTAATCTTACATATATAAAAAGTCTAAAAATGAATACCGATTTCACATTCATCCGAATTCGTAACAAAAGTTTATAATTAAAATTCACAATCAAAAAGGACGCCCTACGGGCGTCCTTTTTACTACAAACGAAATTTGTTAAATAAATCTCAAATTCAAATATACAGTACTTATAAGCAATGATAGAACTACTACTGCAACACCATATTTCATGAATCTTAAAAATGCAATCGGATGTCCTTCTTTTGCAGCATTTTCTGAAACAATTACGTTAGCAGCTGCGCCGATGATTGTTAAGTTACCGCCTAAGCAAGCACCGAGTGACAAACTCCACCACAATGGAGTTGTGTAAACTTCGCCCATTGTTTTTTGTATTTCTACCAACATTGGTGACATTGTTGCTGTATATGGAATGTTATCAATAATACCTGAAATTAGACCTGAACCCCACAAGATAAGCATTGAAGTTGCTTCTTGAGAACCTTGTGTAACTTTCAAAATCCATTCAGCCATTAATTTAATACCGCCTGATGCTTCAACACCACCGATAATAATAAATAAACCGATAAAGAAGAAAATTGTATTCCATTCGACATCTTTTAAAATATCTGTTGGTTTTTCAAACAGTAACAATACGCTCGCACCAAGCATAGCTGCAACACAAGTTTCAATATGTGTAATATCGTGCGTTACAAAACCTAAAATTACCAAGCCTAAAACTAGCATTGAACGAATCATCAAGTTTTTATCAGTAATTGTTTTTGAGTTATCAATTTCTGCAATTTCTTTCATCTTAGCATCATCTGCATGGAGTTTTGATTTAAACATTATTGATAAGAACACAATTACGGTAAACAAAATTATAGCAATTACACCTGTTAAATTATTTATGAAATCCATAAAACTAAATCCGGCGGCACTACCGATAATAATGTTTGGCGGGTCACCGATTAATGTTGCAGTACCACCGATATTAGACGCAAAAACTTCTGTCAGCAAGAATGGAATCGGATCGATATCCAATTTTCTTGCGATAGCAAAAGTAATAGGCAATATCAAAATTACTGTTGTTACATTATCTAAAAACGCACTTACAACGGCTGTAAATACACCAAGAGCTGCCAAAATCAAAACAGGATGACCTTTTGTAGCCTTCATTAATTCGTTAGCCAAATATGTAAATACACCGCTTCTTGTCGTAATATTAACAATAATCATCATTGAAACTAGCAAAAAAATTACGTTAAAATCAATAAAGTTTACAAAATAGTGTGGGTTTAAAACTCCGCCAACAGTTTTAATTTGGCTAACCAAACCCAATATAATAGTAATACCTGCACCTAATAGCGCGATTGTAACCTTCGGTATTTTTTCCATTGCAATGAATATATATGCAAGAATTAATATTCCTGCCGAAATCAGCACATTATGCGCCGAAACAAAATTCTGAATAAATTCCATTTTTTTTCCTTTCTAAAATATTATTAAATCTTTTGATAAAAATTTAATTAAGGCGCGTTAGGAAAAATTTCGGTTTTATATAAATGAGCTATTGTATATTGATTTTTTACAATATAGCGTTTTTTTGCAAAAAATGTATTCTTCAAAGTTGGTGCCAGATACGAACTTCCAACACTTGAAATTGTATTATTGTTATTAGAATTAGAAGGCAGAATAATAAAACCTTCTTTTTCAATCGGCTCAATACTGCAACGGTGTTCGTGTTTTTTTGCACAAGAAAAGCCATCTTGAACATAGTTATCAAAAATCGGGCTATTGTTAAGAAATGAAAAAATAAAAAAGAATATTATTAATAATATTTTTGCTATTGTTTTCATACTGAAATCTTAGCACAAAAAATAAGAAAAATACTTCTAATCAAGTTCATTTAATTTTTGATAAATTCCGCAATATACAACAAACAAAAAATCCTTCTCAAATAGAGTCTTTGCATAGTTTAAACTAAATCCGAGATTATAAATTTTGCCTTCAAATTTAATTAACTTAGAATTAAAAAATCCTATAAAATCATTTTTTTCTTGTTTTAGCGCGTTTTCTAACAGATTTGAATATTCTAAAATCTGTGAATCTTTAGAAAAAGTCTTAAGCGTTTTACCATCAAAAAAAGAAGTCATACTAAACGGTTCGCCTTCAATAAATTCTTCAAGAAATGTAGTATCTGCAATTTCTTGCGGATATGTTTTATTAATCAAATTTTTAACCTGCAAAACTTCATCCAAAGTATTTGCCTTAAATTTAAACCCATTTCCTCTTAAAAGCAACGGAAATTTGCTCGGATATTTCATCTTCTTTGGAATGTTTATATTACATTTTGAGAGAAATTTTCTTGACAAAAGACTGTTTGTCAGAACTTCTGACATCAAAGCATTTGGAGCAATACAATTTACAAATTTTTTTCTCAAAACATCAGCAATTCCTTGCAAAATCCATTTTTCGTTTTCTACTATAACAACATCAATTTGCAAAGCTTTGCATTTTTTTGCTAATTCGGCAAACGTATTAAATTTAATACTTACAGCACCATCAATATCAGATGTGGCATAAAGTTTTTTCAAGAATTTCGAACGTTTGATTAGAGGTAACAATTCTCCTTCACCCGCGATTAATACATTTAGTGTTTGCAAGAGCTGCATCCTCCACAGTTTCCTGAACATCCTTTTGATAAAAGATTTCTGATTTCAAACGGTTCGTTTTTAAGAATTTTTTCTAATATTAGAGGATAAATTGTTTGTTCCAAATATGCCAATTCGCGCTCAACATCATCATAATGAGAGAAATTGGAAATAAAAATCGGATACTGAGCAATAATTCTTTGCGGATTTGTATAATAAAAAGTTATACCTGTTACCTTAACTCCGACTAAAAAAGCTTGCTTAACAGGCTCATCTCCTTGGAATGCAGGCAAAAGTGAATAGTGAACATTGATATGATTTTCAGAAATTTCGTTTTTATAATTCGTATTCACAATCAAATCAAAGTCACTTAATTCTTGAGTGTACGAATCAAAAGCTTTAACCTCAAAATCTTTCAAACAACTGATTATTGCATCAATTACAGGTGTGTATTCTGAATATATAATTGCAACTTTTTTCATAAAAATATTTTAACATATTAATCGTTTCAAAATATTTTTTAGAGCCTTTTGTAACGTTTTGTAAATAATTTGACATGTAACTAGCAAAATTTTTTATTTACGCTTTTTTATAAAAACATAAAGCTCTCTCTTCTTATTTAAACGGACAGGCCTTGTTTCATATACACAAGGTCTTTTTTTTATATTTGAACAATTTTAACTTCTTTTTCGTTATACTGATATAAGAGGTAAAACAAATGGATAATAAATGCACGAAATACGAAGGATTATTTGTTTTTTCTGATGATAAAACTTTAAAAAAGCACATCAAAGAATGCGATGAATGCCGCAATGAAGCTGAAAAAATGGAAAAAGTTTCAGACTTATTGGATGAAGTAAAGTTTTATTATTACGCAAAAAACAAAAAACGCCCAAAATTTAGAGTTGCTTGCGCAATGTTATTGTTGTTATTCTCTACTCTAACAGCAGGAATTGTTTTTTCTAATGACGACATTTTGGATTCTTTAAAATATGGTGATACATTGTCTGCAGAAGATTTAGGCTTTCCTGTTGACTCATACGGACTTTTGATGGTGGATGAATGAATTTCAACGAAATAATTAATGCAAACAAACAAAACATTAAAAACATAATAAAACTAATAACAAAACAAGAAAACGAAGACATTGAGCAAGAGGTTTATATCAAACTTTGGAAGAATGCCGAAAAGTATGAAGAACGGGGTTCTCTAAAAAGCTGGGTAAATACTATTGCAAAAAATACATCTAAAGACTATCTGAAATCAGCGGTTGTAAAAAACAAACAAAATTCAACTTCTGATGATTTAGTTTTGTGCAATATTAAAGACAAAAAGCGAACCCCGGAAGATTGCGTTATCGTAAACGAAAGACAAAAAAGAATCATTAAAGCAGTAGATAATTTAAAACCGAAATTTAAAGAAGTTATTATGCTATGCGAAATATACGGTTATACTTACGAAGAAGCTTCAAAAAAACTGAATTGTCCGATTGGGACTATAAAATCAAGAATTTATAACGCAAAAAAAGAATTAGCAGAAGTTTTACAAGATTTATTATAAAAAGAGAGGTAAAAATGAAAAAGTTAGTAATTTTAGCTTGCACATTATGTTTAATGTCGACTGCGGTTTTTGCCGTTGACGATTTTAAGAAACCTGATTGCAAAAATCCGCCATCAAAAGAAGAAATGGCAAAAATGAGAAAAGCAAGAGAAGCTGCTTTTGAACAAAAATTAGGTTTAACAGAAGCTCAAAAAGCGAAAGCAAAAGAAATTCGCCAAAAAGGTCACAAAGAAATGAAGCCTATTATGGATAAAATCAAAGACAAACGCAGAGAAGCAGAAATGGTCAAGATGTCAAGAATTGCAGGTTGGGTTCAAGAAGAAAGATTAAATGCGATTGACAAAGACATCAGAAACTTAGAAAAAAAAGCTAATGTAATTCGCAAAAAGAATATGAAAGAATTCGAGTCAATTTTGACAAAAGACCAAAAGAAAATTCTTGAAGATATGAAAAAAGAAGGCAGACAAAAATTTGAAGCAGGACAAAGACCTTGCCCTTGCCCTGAACAACACAATCCGCCTGAAATTGCAAAATAATAAATTTCCAAATAAAAACAGTGGTTAATAAAAATATTAACCACTGTTTTTTTTATTATTAAAAAACTATGCTCTTGAAAATACTTCAACATCAATATTATCAAAAGTGTTATTAAAGAAATAAGCTGAAGAAGCAACCATTGAAGCGTTATCAGTGCAATATTTCATTATAGGCGCGTAAACAGAATATCCTTCATCTCTCAGGCTAAAAATTTTCTTTCTGATTTCGGAGTTTGCAGCAACACCACCTGCTAATACAACTTGTTTATAGCCTGTTTCTTCCAGTGCGCGTTTAACTTTTTTGAACAAAGTTGAAGAAACGCATTCTTGGAAACTTGCGCAAATATCGTTTACAGGCATTTCTTTGCCGTCAAAACTCTTAACAAGCCTTAATACAGCCGTTTTTAATCCGCTAAAGCTGAAATCATATCCGCCAACTCTTGCTTCCGGGAGCTTGAATGCGTGTGGATTGCCTTCTTGAGCAAGCTTATCGAGTTTTGGACCACCAGGGTATGGCAAGCCGATTAGTCTTGCAACTTTGTCGTAAGCTTCTCCGACTGCGTCATCAATAGTTTCACCGATAATTTCCAAATCAGAATATGAACTTGCTTTAATTATTTGTGTATGACCACCGCTTACTAAAAGCGCAATAAAAGGTGGTTCTAGTTCTGTATCAATAAAATTAGCTGCTAAATGCGCGTTTAAGTGATTAACACCGATAAATGGTTTGTCATAAGCTAAAGCCAATGATTTTGCTGCATTTAAGCCGACCAAAAGACAACCTACAAGCCCCGGACCTACTGTTCCTGCAAAAGCTGTAATATCCTCGCCTTTTAAGTTTGCTTGTTTAAAAGCTTCATCAATAACTACGTTAATCGCTTCCAAGTGTTCTCTTGCGGCGATTTCAGGGATAACTCCTCCGTAAGCTTCGTGGATTTTTATTTGAGAAGCTACTACGTTTGCTAAAACTTCTCGTCCGCCTTTAACGATAGCACATGCAGTTTCATCACAGCTTGATTCAATCGCCATGATTATTGAATTTTTATCAATTGTAACAGGTTTGTTACTGAATAATGTATTTTTAATCTTGTTCATAGTAGCATTATAGTACAAATGTATCGTGGAAACAATGTTTAAGTAGTTTGTTCCAAAGGGTGACTTGGAATAAGAAAGTAAACTTGTAATAAGATGGAATGTCACCCGCCCAAATGGTGAAATATGAAGTTTTTAGATAAAGCAAAAATCAGAGTAATATCAGGTCATGGCGGAAACGGCATGGTAGCTTGGCGTCGTGAAAAATATGTAGATAAAGGCGGTCCTGCTGGTGGTGACGGCGGACGCGGCGGAGATATTTATTTTGTTGCAGATGAAAACATGTCAACACTTTTGGACTTCAAAATCAAATCAGTATTTAAAGCGCCATCCGGTGAAAACGGCGGTATCAAGGGTATGCATGGTGCTTGCGCTAAAGATTTGTATTTAAAAGTTCCAATGGGAACAATTGTTAGAGATACTAAAACGGGTAATATAATTGCGGATTTGACCGAACATGAACAAACAGTTCTTATCGCAAAAGGCGGTCGCGGTGGTCGTGGAAATGCAAGATTTGCAACAGCTCAAAAAAGAGCACCACAATTTTGTGAACCGGGTGAACCTGGAATTGAAAGGATTTTGGAACTTGAATTAAAATTAATTGCAGATATCGGATTATTGGGTATGCCAAATGCAGGTAAATCAACGTTCATAAGTGCCGTAAGCTCTGCTAAACCGAAAATTGCGGATTATCCTTTTACAACACTTGTTCCAAATTTAGGTGTTGTTAAAAAGTCTGACGGCGGCTCTTATGTTATTGCAGACATTCCCGGACTTATTGAAGGCGCGTCAGAAGGGGTCGGACTTGGTCATGAATTTTTACGTCACGTAGAAAGATGCCGTTTCTTGGTGCATATTGTTGATTTAACAGCAGAAAATCCTGTTGAAAATTATAAGATTATTAATAATGAATTAAGAAAACATTCGGAAGGTTTGGCAAATCTTTATCAAATTCTTGTTCTTAATAAGATTGATGCGATTTTAGAAGAAGATTTAGAAAAACTAAAAAAAGAATTTAAACCTTTAGCTAAAGACATTTTCACAATTTCAGCCGCGACAAAACAAGGCTTAGATGAATTGCTTTACTTTATTTCAAGTAAGGTTGACGAAATTCCTAAACCAGAATTCGATATTGATGTTGAAGAAGATTTAGGTGCATACGATAACGATGATAGCGCGTTCGAGGTTAATAAAGTTGCGAAAGATGTTTATATAATTTCGGGCGGAAAAATTAATCGTCTGGCAAAAGTAACTGACGCAAGAAATACTGAACAAGTCGTAAGACTTCAAAACATCATGAAGAGTATGGGTGTTTTTGAGAAATTACACCAATATGGTTTGAAAAATGGCGATACTGTAATTCTCGGGCACTTAGAATTAGGTTATTATGACGATGAAATTTGGGGCGAAGGTAGCAAAATTTAATTTTACAAGTTTTATATAAGTACAAGGAGTATAAAAATGAACGTATCACTTAAAACATTTCTACCAATAACTTTAGTTGGTGCAATGACACTGACTTCTTGCGATGATGGTTATGCTGTAGATAAAATTGCAAGTAAATATTGTTTAGATAATAACAAAACAGAAAAAGATTATAGAAATATAGTATTAACCAAAAGCCCTTCTGATAAAGTTTCAAAATTAGATTCAATCGTTTATAGAGATATTTTCGAAACAACAAAACTTGCAAAAGATTCTGCTAAGATTGCAGAATTTAATAAAATTGCTTCTTCTTATAGAGCACCCGCAGATTATTCTGTTGATGCTCCAACATCTCAAAAAAATAAAGCTACTGAAGCAGGTATGTTGCATAAAGATTTCCAAACAATGACATCTTATGGAAAAACAAGCATCCGTCAAAATTTGTTGGACAATTTTGTATATAAAAAGTTTTTCCAAGAAAACGGAATTTTAGATAGAAATGTTGAGCAAAAATGTGATGAATATTCAAGAAATGTAGTTTCAATATTAATATAAGTACATAAAGGAGTCGGATATGAACGTATCATTAAAAACTATTTTACCAGTGGCTGTTGCAAGTAGCTTAATAATGACTTCGTGCCAAACTAAATTGGCAAAACAAAATGAAATAGAAATTGCAGAAGAAAATTGCTTAAAACAGGCAGAATTAGATTCTGCCGTTTATAGAAATATTTTTAACTCCACAGCTGCGGCAAAAGATTCTGATAAGATTGCACAATTTAATGATGTAGCCGCAAATATGAAATATACTTTTAATGAAATAGATAGAATATTGACCGATGAAGGAATTTCTCCAAAAGAATACAATATGGGGGATTTTAAACTTGCTGATGACGTCGATACAAGCAGAGTATATCAACATTTTGCAGACAGCTGGATGTACAAAAATTTCTTCAAAAAAATTGGAATTTTAACTCCGGAAGTTGCAAAAAAATGTGATGAAGCTGCTGAAAAAACAAGACCTCAGTAATTAATATATGAAAAACGCTATTGAACAAGCAAAATTATGCAAGATTGATGTTCCTGTCGGATGTGTGATAAAAAAGGGCGGGAGGATTGTTTCTTGCGCTTACAATCGACGTGAAGTCGATAATGACGTTACTGCGCATGCCGAAATTTTAGCCATTAAAGAAGCCCAAAAAATTTTAAACACGTCTCGCTTGAATGAGTGCGAATTGTATGTAACATTAGAACCCTGCCCGATGTGTGCTTGGGCAATTCTGCAAGCCGGAATAAACACAGTATTTTTTGGCTCATATAATTTGCAGTATGGGGCGATGGGAAGCGTGCTGGATTTGCCTAGATTAGCGCATTCTAAAATCAAAATTTATGGCGGGATAGAAGAAGAAATATGTGATAGAATATTAAAAGAGTTTTTCGAAAAAATAAGAAGATAAAGGTGTAGGTTGGGCTTTCAGCCCAACAATAAAAACATTGGGCAAGAGAGCACAACAAATAATTATGATAACAAAAAACGAATTAGATAAATTAGTAGAAAAATATGAAACAACGGATTTTATTAAAGATGATCCGATTCAGTTTCCGCATAGATTTAAAAACAAAGAAGACATAGAACTTGCAGGATTTATTGCGTCTTTGTTTGCTTACGGAAATAGAAAAATGTTCATTGCAAAATTAAATGATTTGTTTAATCGTGCTGACAATGATATTGCGAATTATGTTAAAAATGGCGAGTTTAAGAACTTAAAAGGTTTAGAATACAGATTTTCTAAAGATTATGATATTATTCCGATTTTTGAGATTTTGCATAACTTATATAAAGAAAGTCGCGGGTTGGAAGAATTGTTTGAGTATGGATGGAATACTATTGTGTCTAATCAGATAAGCCCCCACCCTAGCCCCGCTTTGTTGTCGACGTTAAACGAGGCTGCGGATTCTGCAAGGCAGAATTCCTCCGCTCTCTGTCGACAATCCGCTCCCCCTAGGAGAGGGAATGACCAAGTATGTTCAAGGAAATACAATGATTATTTGAAGTTTTTTCAAACGGTTGTAGATTATTTTTATTCTCGCGCACCTAAAACTGTCGGACAGGGGTTTTATCACATGCTGCCAAATCCTGCAAACGGCGGTGCAATGAAGCGCATAAATATGTTTTTAAGATGGATGATTAGAAAATCGCCTGTGGATTTAGGCATTTGGGATTTTATGCAACCAAAAGATTTACTAATTCCACTTGATGTTCACGTTGCAAGAATTTCCAGAAATATGGGATTATTAAACCGAAAAAGCAATGATTTTAAAGCTGTAATTGAGCTTACAAGCAAGTTAAAAGAATTTTCTCCAAACGACCCTACAAAATATGATTTTGCAATGTTTGCTTTTGGTGTAGAATTAAATAGTACAAAATTAGGAGCATAGCTGATGAACAAATACATCGAATCAAATTCTAAAAAATTTTTAATAATGCTACTTTTAATCTGCGTAGTATTCTTAGTTGTTATCATAAAAGCTTTTGAATACATTCCTGTAAGTGATGATGATGCAGTAATAAGTAGAAACAACATTGAAAATATTAATAAGCCTGCTCAAAATTCTGAGGATACTGCTTCGGATGAAAGTACAGAAGAAAATGAGGAAAAGAAAAGTCTTGATATAAATTTGACTCCTGATTTTGTAGAAAGACCAAAAACAGAAGCTTCAAATGAAGAAAAAATCGCAGAGCCTTTGGAAAATATTACGGACTTACCAAATGATGCCGTTACAGCTAACTCCTCAGAAGAAGCAAAACCTGTGGAATTAACTCCTGAAGAGAAAGCCGAAAAAGCATTCATTACAGCTCAAAAATATAAAAAAGACAGACAATTTGTAAAAGCCTTAGAAGAATATCAAAAAATTCCTGCGATAACTAATGATACAGCAACGGTGGCACGCAGCTATGAAGAAATTGCAACAATTTATGCAATAGTAAAACGTTACGGAACAGCTCTTTCTTATGCCCAAAAGGCTTATAATATGTCACCATCGTCATCTAGAGAAATGTTACTTGCAAGATTATACTACAAAACCGGCGACATTGATAAAGCTACAAGAAGAATCAACAATGTATTGCAAAGAGATTTTTCTTCAGACAGATAAAGAGGTAATACAATAGAAATAATTTGAAAAGGTACGTTAAAATAACGTACCTTTTATTCTATTTATACATTAAAGCTCTACGCTTTTGCACGTCTTCATTTACAAGATAATCTTCATAACGCATTTGATAATTTAAATATCCGTTTGGTGTAATTTCAATTATTCTATCCGCAACAGTATTTATAAACTGATAATCTTGAGAAGTGAACAAAACGGTTCCCGTATAATCAATTAGCGCATTGTTTAAAGACGTAATCGCTTCCAAATCCAAGTGGTTTGTAGGCTCGTCAAAAATCAAAACATTAGATTCTTCAATCATTGTTTTTGCAAACATACAACGAACTTTTTCGCCACCTGATAAAACATTAACGGCTTTTTCGGCGTCTTCTCCCGAGAATAACATTCTACCTAAATATCCTCTTAGGAAGCTTACGTGTTGTTCTTGTGAGAATTGCGCAAGCCACTGGATTAAATTTTTATTTGTATCGAAAAATTCGCTGTTATCTTTCGGGCAATAAGAATGAGTTGCCGTAACACCCCAAGTTAGAGAGCCTTCATCAGGCTCAATCTTGCCTTCCAATATTTCAAAAAGCGTTGTTACCGCAAGTTGATTTTTAGAAATAAATGCGATTTTTTCACCTTGTCGAACATCAAAAGACAAAGCCTTGATTAGAAGCTCACCGTTTACGGATTTCTTTAAGCCTTGAACGGTTAAAACGTCTTTCCCCGGCATTTTTGAGAACTTAAAATTGATGCTCGGGTATCTTCTCGTAGAAGGTTTGATATCTTCAAGTGTCAATTTTTCAAGCATATTCTTTCTTGAAGTCGCTTGCTTTGCCTTAGAAGCGTTCGCACTAAATCTTGCAATAAACTTTCTAAATTCTTCAGCTTTTTCTTCAAGCTTTTTATTACGTTCTTCTTTTTGTTTCATAATCAAAGCACTTGCTTGAGTCCAGAATGAATAGTTACCGGTGTAAAGCTGAATATTTCTAAAATCAATATCAGCAATATGCGTGCAAATTCTATCTAAAAATTTCCTGTCGTGCGAAACTACAATAACTGTGTTCGGAAAATCAATCAAAAAGTCTTCTAACCAAGTGATTGTAGCCAAATCCAAGTGGTTTGTAGGTTCGTCCAAAAGCAGGATATCAGGCGTTCCAAAAAGAGCTTGTGCTAATAGCACTCGGACTTTTTCACTTCCTGAAAGGTCTTTCATCAAAGAATAATGTAATTCTTGCGGGATACCTAAGTCGTTCAATAAAGATGAAGCGTTGGATTCAGCCTGCCAACCGTCCATTTCCGCAAATTCGGTTTCTAAATGTGCCACTCGAATTCCATCTTCATCGTTGAAATCAGGCTTCATATAGAGTGCATCTTTTTCTTTCATCACGTCATAAAGATGCTTGTGCCCCATAATTACAGTATCAATTGCGGTAAAATCATCGAATTCGAAGTGATTTTGTTTTAATACAGCAATACGCTGTCCCTTTTTTACGTGGACTTCGCCACTGGTCGGTTCTAAATCACCTGAAAGTACTTTCAGGAAGGTACTTTTTCCTGCTCCGTTTGCGCCTATTAGACCGTAGCAATTGCCTTCTGCAAATTTTATATTAACATTTTCAAATAATGGTTCTGTGCCAAAACGCACTGTTAAATTTTCTGTAGTAATCATAATGTTACCAGTTTAGCATAAAAGAAAATGATTTTGAAATCTGTGCTTGCGAGTACAGTTGACTTTAAAATTAATAACACCCTCTCCCACCTTCGGCACCCTCCCCAATATCTACGTGTGTAGCTCTAAAATGCCACGTTCATTTTGTAATCCCATCAAAAGGGTGACTCGGCGTTCCAAATTAAGCTTGTAGATTTTTTTTGTCACCCGTCCCAATGTCTACGTGCGTAGCTCTAAAATGCCACGTTCATTTTGTAATCCCATCAAAAGGGTGACTCGGCGTTCCAAATCAAGCTTGTAGATTTTTTTTGTCACCCGTCCCAATGTCTACGTGCGTAGCT
>CAKVIG010000006.1 GCA_934754515.1 uncultured Candidatus Melainabacteria bacterium
GCATTTTTTTTTTTTCATTGCAATATGCAACATATGTGGTATTAGATTTATATTAGAGCAAATGTTTATTTCTGTTTGATAGGCGGTTTGATAGAGAGCTTAGAAGAAATATTTATGTGACGCATTGATTGAACAACCTCCATGAATATGGAGGTCGCAGCTGTTAGCGAAGCCGTGCCGAGCTTTACAGCTGCGGGTGGTTACAGCAATCATTTATAACACCCTCTCCTGCCTTCGGCACCCTCCCCCGATGGAGGGAGCTAAAGTCGTACAATTAACGTATGTTGCTCCCTCCCCTTTTGTCAATTTTACATGGGGAGGGTGTCCGGAGGACGGGAGAGGGTATTATTAACATTTAATATATACTTTTTAACTATATCAGCATTACTCTTGAGAATGATTTTTCAAAAAATTCATTACAATTCTTTACATGTCGATTGCTAAGAGCGTTATTTTATGCTAAAATACTCGCATAAAATGTGTGGAAATTAACTGATATTTATATAAATGTGTGTTACTAATATAGGAGAAAAAACTATGAAACTTATCTCTAAAGAAATCAAAACAGTTAAATCTGCATTCAACGATGAATTTGAAAACTACTTGAAAAAGCAACAATTGAAAACTACTTTCAACGGAACTGAATTGGAATCTTTTTCTTGGTACAGAAAAGCTTTAGGACTAGCTTAAGTCTAAACTGAATCTTATTTAGTAAAGATTTTGGGAGTATGAAAAAATTTAATTTTAGTATGGCGCGGATTTGCAGAGCAAATCCGCGCCATACTACTTTATATTTTATTATTTCTTATTTCCGACTTCATTCCCCGGAATCATAAGTGCTGCAGGAATTACCCTCGAAATTGCATGAACAATCGGATGTTGAGATACATAACTTGCTGCAACTACCGCATCATCCAAGTGGGCTGAAAAATCGGTTATTTTCATATCACGTCCTTCTTTTTGGCGGAATATAAAATTGTTTACACGGTTCATCACTATATTTGCCAAATACACACCTGCAAAAATACCGGCTACAGCACCTGCGCTTTGTGCAGCTTTACCATATTTTTTCAGTTTTCCTGACAAGAAATCTACCGTTAAAATTGGGATTGAAATGTTACCAATCTGCATCAAAGCTTCACGACGTTTTTCTTTTCTTGCTCTTTTGTCCTTGTCTATCATGTAACCACCGGCTAAACCGCCCAACACTGACCCTACACCAATTGGTATAACTTGTTCATCGTGATATTGAACCTTTGCCAAATAAGAATTTTTAATATTTTTAAACATTTTTGAAGGATTGAGAGAATATCCTGCTCTTTTTGCCAAAATTGCGCAACTCGCAAGAGTTCCCAATGCAGACATGCCTGCAACAACCGCTCTCTGTTTTTTAGAATACGGATTTTTTTGCTCAGTTTCACCAAAATGTTTAAAACTTTGAGTATTGTAATTTACAGGACTAATGTTCATATTACTACCTTCTAGATATTGTAAAACATGAACAAAATGAAAATTGCCTATATCTTAAAATATCTTAACAAACAGGTGAGTAGAATTTAGAAATTTCTTCAAAATACTTCTCTAAAGCCTTATAGCCATTATATATTTCATTTGTAACCGTAGCATATCTGCTTGCGATTATGTACTTAAGTTCTTTACATCTAATTTGAAGCAAATCGTCAGCATCTTTCCTCAAAAGTTCGTTGCCGGATGTTGACCATTTTTTCAAATAAGAAAGTTCTTCATTAATTTGCTTAATTGTAGAGAATTCCAAAGTATTGAAATCGTATTTTTTAAGAAGTTGTAATTCAGAGTTTGTGATTCTGCTCTGAACAGCTTGGAAACGATAAATTTTCTTGATGATTACATAGTTATCAGCAATTCTTCTGTGAGAATACGGCACTGAACTTTTTGCCAAAAGTGCTGACGTAGAAAGTGCTGTAAACGCATCATCATCTCTTGAAAATGTACTTTGAATTGGATTAATCGTTTCAATCTTCTTATTAATCACTAGCCCAAACTCCTTTACCCTCTTTACAAATACAATCATATATTAAGCATGTAAAGTTGTCATTAAAATCTGAAAAATTTTTACATAAATTAAAAAATCGTTTTTCCCTTGCGGGAATTCACCTCACCCTAGCCCTGTCTTGGATTATTCGGGCGAGCATAACATTTCAATAACAGCAAATCCTTATGGATTTTTCTTGTTATTTTCATGTTATTTGCTCTTACGGGCTTACGCCCTACCGAAAATCCGCTCTCCTGTAAGGCGAGGGCTAGGGTGAGGTGAAAAACTCTCAATAAAAAATAGACGACTTATATCTTTTTTTGAATATTTCTCTTAATAACAGCTGACTTTTTATTTTTTTCAGTTAAATATATGAGGTTAAAACAAACTCTCTAATGTATAATACAATAGGGATTTTTATATCTGATAACTCATTAACAACAAGGAAAAACTTATGCCAATCGAAGGTTTTGATTATAAAGGTTTTGCAGCATCTATGTCCGAGCAAGCTAAAGAGCTTGTTCCAAAAGAGTTGGAAGACAGAGAAAAAGAATACATTGTAAAAACTCTAGGCAACTTTACACTTCTTGCCGGAGAGGCTTTGTATAACGACCAGCAACTAAATTTGAATGCTGATCAAGCTGTATTCATTACTCAAATTATTGCAGAATGGTCGTTCCACAAATCTATTGACTTAATCCATTCAGGCATTCTGCCTCAATATTGGGATGGTATTATGCAAAAAATTGCATTTACCATTTTTGAAGTTGCAAAACAAGCAGTTATCAGAAAAATCCCGCAAGACCAATTGTTGCAAGCTGTAGAGCACCACGTAGTCAAGGTTTACAATCAAAGCATTGAAGAACTTCAACAAAAAGGTGTTATTGACGAAGACACTAAAAATAAAGCTGAAAGCCAATCAAACATTGATGCAATGGCGCAACAGGCACAAGCAGAACAAGAACGACAAAAACAAGCACAGGCTCAAGCAGCACAACAAAATGTTCAAGACGCAGAGCAGCGCAGACTTGAACGTCAAAAACAAAGAGAACAACGACGTCAACCGAAACAAGCAAATGTTTCTGTACCGCAAGGTATTACAAACAAGCAAATGAAACTTATGTCCTTGGCTCTTGTCTTGAAGCTTATGTCACAAGACAAAGTTATGACAATTCTTAACAAATTTGACTCAAACGATTCGTTAGCTATTTCTCAATACATGAATATGGCAGATTTGGAATCACATCTTGACGGGGATTTGGTAACGGATTGCCTGAAAGAAATGAAAGAGTATCTTCCGATTAAGCGTAAACTTACAAAGGAAAATGTTCTTGGAGATTTGTTAAGAATATATAGAGAAATTCCACGAGAACGTATCGAAAAAGTTATTAAAAACGAGCGTCCGCTTGTGAAAAGGTTTATTGCGCAAGCCTATGACGGTGAGTATTCGGATTTACCGTTAAAAGTTGCGGGAATTGTTGCACAATACATTGAAGAGAGTGTATAATACTTTTATATGATAATCAAAAAAAGAAATTTGAGGGGGAAGGTAGAAAAATCAGAGCCTAAAAAAGTTGAGGCTCAAATTTCTGATGCTCAAATTTCTGAAATTGAAAACTTTGAGCAACATCCTGTCATAGAGGAAGAAGTTATTCAAGAAACTCCTCAACCTCAAATTCAGCAAGAACCCGAAATAGATTTATTTGATATTGAAAATATTGATTTTACACAGCGTCAGGAACGCAGACGCGGTTCAAGAAGACGCGGTTATCGTAGAATTGATGATAGAAATCTTGTTTCCAGAGCGCAAGAAGAAGCTGAAAATATTAAAAAATCAGCATTCAAAGAAGGTTATAGAAAAGGTATGGAGCAAGCAAACGCGGATATGGAAGCTTTTCGCAACTGCTTCTCAGAATTTATGAATGCGCCAAAAAATGTTTTTGAATATATCGCACCTGATATTTTAGAAATCAGTGTTGATATAGCTAAAAAGATTATAAAAAAAGAAGTTGAAAGCGATCCGCAAGTTTTAGTTAATACAATTGTGGATGTGCTTAAAACGGTTTCAAAAAGCGAACCTAAGATTAATATTAGAGTCAAACCTCAAGCCGTACAGTTTATTAAGGATACTTTACCGAATATAACTTACGAATATGGGATTGACGCTAAGGTTAATATTATAGCAGACCCTTCGATAGAAGAAGGCGGATGCATTTTTCAGACAAATAACGGTATTGTTGATGCGTCAATTGACACACAATTAGAAATCATTAAAAAAGCAATAGAGGGAATCTAAAACCCCTCACCCTAACCCTCTCCCACAAGGGGCGAGGGAAGGAAGTTAAAGGACAAAATGGCAGCGGAAGGACAACAACAAAGCAAACCTATATCAGAAATATTTTTGGCACTCTTCGTAATGACTCTTGTTTTAATCTTGATTATGGAGATGCCAAATTGGGTTATCAATTTTTCAATAAGCTTGAATATCACGCTTGGTATTGTGCTTTTGATGATATCTTTGTATGTCCAAAAACCATTAGAATTGGCTGCTTTTCCTTCAATCATTCTTTTGGGTACAATGTTCCGTTTGGTACTTTCTATCGCTTCAACAAGACTTATTCTTGCAAAAGGTGATGCGGGGGAAGTAGTCCACGCGTTCGGAACATTTGTTACGGGTGGTAACATGATTGTAGGTGGTGTAATCTTCTTGATTATTACGGTTGTACAGTTCATGGTAATTACAAAAGGTGCTGAACGTATCGCCGAAGTTTCTGCACGTTTCGCCTTAGACGCTATGCCCGGTAAACAGATGACAATTGACGCCGACTTTAACGCAGGATTGATATCACCTGAAGAAGCAGTAAAAAGACGTGAAGACCTCCAAAGAGAATCAAGCTTGTTCGGTTCTATGGATGGTTCCATGAAGTTCGTAAAAGGTGATACTATGGCAGGTATCATCATCGTTATAATCAACATTGTAGGCGGCTTGACAATCGGTTGTTTGGTTAACCAAATGCCAATTGCGGACGCCGTCGGTAAATACACCGTTTTAACTATCGGTGACGGTTTGGCGTCACAGCTTCCGTCACTTTTGATGTCAATTTCAGCCGGTATCGTAATGACACGTGCTTCTGCAACAAGCACTTCATTAGGTGGTGATTTGACTGCGCAAATCATGGCAAAGCCTTATTCATTGTTCTTTGCCGCATTATTCTTAGGCTTGATTACAATAAGTTCGCCTATCACAGGTTTGCCGTTCTTCCCATTCTTATGTTTTACAATAATCTTGGCTGTTGCAGGCTTCTCAGTATTAGTTAACGCCGATGTTCAATCTCAATTGGGTCAATTGGAAAGCGTACGTCAGAATATGCAAGACTTGGTTAACCCTAATAAGATGTACGAAAGACTTGGTGTTGACGTTTTGAGTTTACAAGTTGGTGCAGGCTTGCTTGTAATTGCCGATCCTGATCAGGAAGGTCAATTACTTGCTAAGATTGCTGCTCTACGTCAAAGAGTTACTGATGAATTAGGTTATATTTTACCAAACATACGTATTATGGACTCATCAGCTTTGGAGGCAAACGAGTACGTAATTTCTATTCGTAACAATGTCGTTGCATCAGGTTATGTTTATCCGGGTAAATATATGGTAATTGCCGATCAGTGGGATTCTGTTAAGAAAACAATTCCAGAAGATGCGATTGTCGGTGTTGACCCTACTTATCAAACTCAAGCATATTGGATTTCGCAAGACGATGCAAGGGCTACTAAGAATGTTACAGCAGTTGATGCAACAGATGTTCTTGTTACACACTTACAAGAATGTGTAAGAAAACACGTTGATGAAGTTATGACAAAAACTGACGTTCTTAAGCTTATGGAACTTGTACGTTCTCAAGACCCGACTCTTGTAAACGACTTGGTTCCTGCAATTATCTCTACTTCAGATTTGAGAAAGATTTTTGTAAACTTAATCAGAGAAAAGGTTTCAATCAAGGATATTATTTTTGTATTTGAACGTTTGTGCGACTATGCGAGATTTTCTAAAGAACCTGATATCTTATCCGAACGTTTGCGTGCGGCTTTAGGTCGTCAAATATGTTTAAGCAATGTTGACCGCGACCATGTGCTATATGCTCTGACACTTTCTCCTGAATGGGAAAAGACACTTGACGACAGCTGTCAAAGAACAGAGCTTGGTACGATGTTCTTGCTAAATCCAATGCAAGTTCAAGATTTGATTGAATCTACTGCAATGACATTGATGAGGGCGCACCAATCAATCGGACAACAGCCGGTAATCTTGTGTTCTCCTAGAATCAGATTGCCGTTGTACCAATTATTAGAACGTCACATTCCAACAATTGTTGTAATTTCTTATTCTGAATTGATTACAGATATCAAGGTTGAAGCAGTTGATACAATTGGCGAAAACAGCGGATACTAAGCAGATAAAAAGTTGAAACTTTGTTTAATTTCGTTATAATAATTTTATGAAGAGAATTTTAGTTTTATTAGTTTTTATATTATCAGCATTACCGATTGTTGCAGATGAGGTTATATTAAGCACCGGGATTGCAATTAACGATATTCCAAAAGCATTTTTCGGAAGCTGGAGAGTTACGGCACAGCTTTCAGATACAAACAGTTATGGAACTTTTAAACCTGTTAGCACTGACATGTGGAACTTATCAAGAGTCGGTGACAAAATTACTTTGTCAAATCCGTTTACAGGCGCAAATGCAGAAATTTCCGTTAGAGCAGTTGAAGGAAATCTTGTTGTGTTTTCTAAGAAAGCACCTTATGATAACAAAGTTTTAACTGATACCGTGACATTAAGGCTTTCGGATAATAAATTTTCAGGTATAAATGATTTGACTTTGGAATCATATTCTTTGGTTGATAATCATTTAATGAAAACAGAGCATGCTAAATACACCATTAAAGGTGAAAAGATTTCCGGAGAAAGTATTTTAAAACATTAGATTATTCTTCGATTGCAAGTCCGTCGTTTTCGGTAGCAACTTCTAGCAATCGGTAAGATAAATATGCACCAAGTGCAACAGCTTTAAGGTCGATAGTTTCATCGTGTTTTGCAACTTCTAAAATCGCAGAATTAATTTCAGGATTTTCTTCCTTAAGATATTGAACCATGTTTTTTCTCCAAGCTTGCACATCCTTGAAAGCTTCTGCAAAAATTTCTGATGACATATCTTCGGTTATGATTGGTAACATGTTCTCTATTCTCCTATTTTTTATAATTATAGTTTATATTGTAAAGTGTTACAATACATCAAATATATTAAGAAATATTGCTTTAATACTTCTACAAATCGTAGGGTGCAAATTTTTGCACCAATAACTTAAAACAGGTACTGACTAAAAGTCGTGTTGGATGAAAATTGTCCAACACGACCTACAGACTTAGAAATTCGGGTGAGGGTTCAAGCCGTAAGGCAAATAAAAAAAAAATACGGAAATGAAATTTACAATTTTTTTATTTTAGCTTTATAGTCCTATCTTCCTCGGAGAGGGAATAACCTAAAATCGTTCGGTCTAAGTATATTATCAATTAAGAATGTAACAAAAATGCCTTTGTCTTGCTTCTGTTTTGTTTTTTTGATAAACTCTGAATGTAGATTAGGTAAAGAGGAGTTTTATTATGGACTTAATGAAAGGTAAAAAAGGTATAATTTTTGGTGTTTCTAACACTCACGGTATCGCTTACGGTATTGCAAAACAATTACACGACGCCGGTGCTGACATTGCTTTTACTTATGCCGGCGAAGCTATGGAAAAGAGAGTTCGTCCAATCGCAGAAGGTATGGATGCAAAATTAATCATGAGCTGTGATGTTACAAACGAAGCAGAAGTTGAAGCAGTTTTCAAAGAATGCGAAAAAATCTACGGTAAATTAGATTTCGTAGTTCACGCAGTAGCTTTTGCTCCAAAAGAAGATTTGATGGGCAGATTTGTTGATACTTCTAAACAAGGTTGGGATATCGCATTAGGTGTTAGCGCATATTCTCTAGTTACAATTTGCCGTCACGCAGAACGTTTAATGAACGAAGGAAGCTCAATCTTCGCTCTAACTTATCTTGGTTCAGTTCTTTCAGTTCCAAGCTACAACGTAATGGGTGTTGCTAAAGCTGCATTAGAATCAGCTATGAGATTCTTAGCTGTAGACTTAGGTCCTAAAGGTATCAGAGTTAACTGCTTATCTTCAGGTCCTGTTAAAACATTGGCTTCAATGGGTATTTCAGGCTTCTCCAAAATGCTTAAAGCAGGTGCTATGAGAGCTCCAATGAAGAGAAATGTAGCTTTAGAAGATGTTGGTAGAGCTGGTTTATACTTAGCTTCTGACCTTTCTAGCGGTACAACAGGTGAAGTTATTTACGTTGACTGTGGCTGTCACTCAGCTTACGCTTCAGCAGAAGAAATGGATGTACTTTCTCAAGCTGAATAGTTTTATTTGGAGATGGAGAGGGAATAATTTATAATACCCTCTCCTGTCCTCCGGACACCTGTCTTGGATTATTCGGGTGAGCATAACATTCCAATAACAACAAATCCTTACGGATTTTTCTCGTTATTTCCATGTTATTTGCTCTTACGGGCATACGCCCTACCGAAAATCCGTTCCCCCAAGGGAGGGAACTTCGACATCCAACTTATGCAAAACTTAAAGGAAATTTTATGAAAAAACTTTTGTCTTCACTATTTTTATTGTTACTCATTCTTGTTGGCACTCAACAAGTAAGAGCTATGAAATATGACCAAGCAATTAACCAGTCTAAACCAATGGCAATTTTTGTTTATGCACCTTGGGCAGATAGTTATGCAACAATGCTTCAAAGTTTTAACAGCTTGCAACAAAAATATGGCACTAAATACAATTTTGTAACAATGAATATTGCAACAGAAGATGCAAAAGTTTACAACCAAAAATATTATATTTATCCAAATTTACCTTATGTAATGCTTTTTAGAGAAAAAGGTAAATTCTCAAGATTTATCGAAAAAAATTGCGCACAAGACACACAATGTCTTTCTACCAAAATGGATTTGTTTAACAATTAATTTTTACGAGCAAAAAAAAGAGCCTAATCGGCTCTTGGAATTAAGAATAGCTGGAAGTATGAAAAAGATTTAATATACTTATATTAAACTTCGATTAAGGTTATTCTGCTATTCGACAAGTAGGTAGTTTTTGCATATTTAATAAAACATGGTCGGCTCAAAAGCCGACCATGTTTTGTAAAAAAAAGGTAGACCAAAGTCTACCCAATATTCTACATTTAGATATGTGTTAAAAATTATTCTTCATAGTAACTTGCACATGAAGTAGCTGTTTCCCAAACTGAAATTTTGGAAACTTGAACGATTTTTTCTTTCAATTTGTTATAAATAAACATTGCAATTATTTCACTTGAAGGACTTTCATTTTTGAAATAAGGCAGCTCATTAATATCTTTATGGTCTAATAAATCAAGAACCGCTTTTAATTCTTTTTTCAAAACCTTATAGTCAACCAAAATATTACTTTTATCTAAAGCTTCGCCTTTAACATAAGCTTCTACTAGCCAGTTGTGTCCGTGTTGATTTTCGCATTCACCATCGTAGTTTAACAAATGATGTGCTGCTGAAAAATATAATTGCGCTTTTAATTCAAACATTTTTTCTCCTTTTTAGTTGTTGTCGTGTTGAATGAAAATTGTTCAACACGACCTACATTTTTTATCAAATTATTGTTGGGCGAGTATGCCCAACCGACATTTTTCAATTAAACATTCCCAACGAAAAGCAATTCCTAATACAATTTTCCACTTTCCATTTTCAATTTTCCATTGCAACTACATCCAACCCAATAGTCCAACCTAAAGGCGAATTCTGCCCCCAATGTCTACGTGCGTAGCACCTAGCAACAAACCTCAGCTAAGCGAACGAGAATTTTATCAGTGATTACTTTAATGTAATCCTTGTCAACCATGCCATTAATTATGCAATCTGCAATCTGATAAGTAGGTCTGATGTACTGTTGAGCTGTTGCGTTTACATCTTTAAACTGCAAATCCGCAGCTTCACCTGTCTTACCGCGAGAAACTGCTCGCTTGTACCAACGTTCTTTTATGACTTCAATTGGAGTGTAAACATAAACTTTTACATCCATGATGTCGCGAACTTCTTCATTAAGAACATACAAACCTTCCGTCAGAATAACTTTAGCAGGCTTCTTTATATCACCTTGCGGATTAGAAACGCAAGTTACAAAGTCATATTTTGGAGATACAATTGTTTCGCCTTTTTTTAAGCCTAACAAATGTTCTCTCATTAATGCTAAATTGATAACGTCCGGGGTGTCAAAACTGAAACCTGTTTTGAATAAAGCATCATAGCTTCCTGCTTCTTGCAGTTCTTTTGATGTATCTTTATAATAATCATCTTGACGGATAACAGTGTAAATACCTTCTTTTTTGTCGCGTACTACAGCT
Organism: uncultured Candidatus Melainabacteria bacterium; assembly: GCA_934754515.1. Classification (GTDB taxonomy): domain Bacteria; phylum Cyanobacteriota; class Vampirovibrionia; order Gastranaerophilales; family Gastranaerophilaceae; genus CAG-196. The sequence goes on from CAKVIG010000006.1 coordinate 10,504, forward strand.
TCTATTGTGTTATCAACAAAAACTGTTTTGCCTGATGCACTTTCGCCTGTAATACCGATTAAAAATGTTTTTTTCTTTTCTTGAACAACTTTGCGTGCAATGTTCAAAATAAAATCATCAGCAACTTTTAAGAACAAAGGCTGTTCTTCTTTCTTATCTTCTTCGAGAATTTCTTTTAGAGTGTCTACAATATTGGATATAAGCTCCATATCCAAACGACTGGAATAAAAATTGTAGTTTGTTAATTCAAAAGTTTCCACCATACATCCATCCTTTGTTCATTATTACCATTGTATAGTAAATACTAAAAAATAGCTCATGATTTCATGCTGATTGTAAAAAAAATTTACTTTTTTAAACCTTTAAAACAAATTAACTACATTTTGTTCTTCAAATTTAGGACAAGTGTTCCATACAAGAGTCGGTATTATATCACCGTCAACCCTGCCTTGGAACTGACATTTGCAACATCCCTTAACCATATTTGTAGAACCATCTATAAGTGGTTGGAAATATTTACAGCACTGGCAAATTTTTAGTGATAAACCGTAATCACCAAGTTTTTCTGTTAATTCTCTAATCGCGTCTACCATGCGCAAGTGGTTATTTTTAGTTGTATAAGTTTTGCCTTTGTTAATGAATTTAACTCTTGCTAAACCGTCGTCTGAAATCAATTCCAATTGGCATTGAAAATCATGACGTCCGTCTGTCACAATGATATTTGTAACCATTTTTTCTACATTATGCTTGCGGCTTCTGTTTTTGAAAAACCTTCTTGTTCCTCTTATTGGAGGGAAGTTTTTAATTACATGCGCAATAGAATAAATCGGATAAGCGAATAAATAAATGTATTCTTTTGCATATATTTTTGCATGCAACAAACTTACGCAAAAAGCCAATACTAAAACTATCGAAGTTATTAAGATTGTTGAATATCCAACCCAGAATGGGAAAGTGTATGAGTGGCTTAACAATATTGCATACGCGAAAATTATAAATAATAAGTTTGGCTGAACTAATGAACAAGTGTATTCTTGCGTCATAAAATTAGGACAATGAGCAATTCCGTTCCTAAAAATATTTATACGTTTTGATAAAGAAGGAACTCTGTTATCATAGTTTTCAATTCCTGTATAAACTTTTAAATCATCAATAGAAGCTACCGCAACTTTTTCTTTCGCAAGTTTCAATGTGTAAATAACTTCTGCTGCTTTATCTTGAAAATCAAAAGAGCCGATTTGATTCAACAATTCTTTTTTAATAACAAAATTGTCTGTATTGATTAAATTAGTTAAACCCAAACGAGTTCTAGTAGCATAAATAAACTTTGAAACATAACTTGAATAAGTTACTCTTACGCAATCCCAAAACTTCAAGTCTTTGTATTCGCCAATATAATTTACAATCGGCATAAATACATCATATTTGCTTAAATAATAATTAACATTGCTTAAAAAATCTGAATCAACATAATTTTTAGCATCCAAAAATACGTATGCATCAAGATTTTCAACTTCCGAAAGTTTTTCTGCCAAAATAGAATACGCTTGACTTTTGCCTATTGGTTCAAGATTATTGATATTAATAATATTTACATCCAAATCCGTCTGTAAAGTTACATCTGAAAGACTTTCACACTTATCTAAAATCGCATAAATTGTATAACGTGATTTCGGATAATTTTGGTTCTTTAACTGCTTAAGAAGATTTTCTAAAGTATCGACTTTACCGGAAGCATAGACTACAACACAAATATTAGAATCGCGATTTGTGTATTTATCTCTGACTTTCTTTGTTGATTTAAGACTGGCTAAAGCCAAAATAATATAAAATATAGTAAATATTGTGATATAGATGTATAAAACTGTCATAATAACCTCGTTAACAAAAGTTTACACTAAAAACAATAAATACTCAACTCAATGATTTTAAGCTGTTAAAAATAAAATATTTCAAAACATGAAAGAAAAAAGACTTGATTTAAAAAAATGTTCATGATAAATTAGATTTTGTCGAGAGTAGTCGAGGGTAAATAGCTGATTATTTGAGATATGAAAACCGAATACGGGCTGCTAGCTCAGGTGGTTAGAGCGCACCCCTGATAAGGGTGAGGTCGGTGGTTCGAGTCCACTGCGGCCCATATAAAGAAGACTTCTTGCAAAAGAGGTCTTTTTTATTTGCCGCAGTGGACTCATATCTTTATACGGCTCACTCGAGCAAAGCCCTCAATTCGCCTCCCTCTACTAAAACGATACTTAATCGTTTTAACAGAGTTCTTGGCCCATATAAAGAAGACTTCTTGCAAAAGAGGTCTTTTTTATTTTATAATTAAAAATATATTTGGAGTGTTTGATGGACGATTTTAAGCATTATACAGTTATGTTAAACGAGGCGGTTGACGCTTTAGAGTGCCAAGACGGCAAAATATATGTTGACTGTACATTAGGCGGTGGCGGACACAGTGAGCTTATCCTAAAAAGAATTTCTCCAAACGGGAGATTAATTTCTTTTGATATTGATGATGAAGCTATTCATCACGCATCAGAACGACTTAAAAATTATAAAAACTTAACTATCGTTAAATCATCTTATACAAACATTAAACAAGAATTAAAAAAGCTTGGCATAGAAAAAATTACGGGCGGTGTAATTCTTGATTTGGGTGCATCGTATCATCAGCTTACAAAAAGAGAACGCGGTTTTTCTTTTTCAAAAGAGGCTCCGCTTGATATGAGATTCAACATGGATGCGGATTTTAGCGCGTATGATGTTGTAAATAAATATTCAGAAAATGATTTGGTTAGAATTTTTAGCGAATATGGTGAAGAAAGATTTTCAAAAAGAATTGCAAAAGCAATTGTCGAAAAACGAAGAATTGAACCGATTAGAACGACCAAAGAACTCGCTGATTTAATAGTCAAAGCAACTCCGCATATTAATTCCCGTATACACCCTGCTACGAGGGTATTTCAGGCAATCAGAATTGAAGTAAATAATGAGTTAAAAAATGTAAACATGGTATTGCATGACATTCTAGATTTGTTAGATAATGGAACTATAGTTTCGGTAATAAGTTTTCATTCTTTAGAGGATAGAATCGTAAAACAAATCTTCAAGTTTGAAAGCCAAAAATGCAGATGCAATGAAATGATTTGCAAATGCGAGCCGCCAAAAATAGAATTGGTAAACAGAAAACCAATTATGGCGAGCGAAAAGGAGATTTTGGAGAATCCACCATCACGGAGTGCCAAGTTGAGGGTTGTAAGAGCCATTCGATGAGGTAAGGTTTGGGAGTAGAGGAGTATAACTTTGGTTTCGGCTTTAAAAATCAACAACAAAAAAGGGTTAGATAGCTTTATAAAAAAACTTTCAAAAGAAACAACTAAAGAATATGAGCAAGAGGAAAAATCTTTTGTAGATAAATCTATTCAAAAATTAGCTGTTAATAGTATAATAGAAGGGTACTTTCCAAAGGAGAATTTCGTAAGAGACATGGCCATTAAAAGAGTCAACAAAACTTTATGTGTAATTTTGAGCCTACTAATAGGCGTTGTTGTCGTTAGCTATTATTTTGTAATCTCTTGTGAAATGAAATTAAATAAATTAAGCAGAGAAACTATTGTTTTGAATAATGATAACGAGGAATTGCAAAACAAGCTTGACAGCTTAAAATCTTTCAACAATGTTGATAAGACTTTGCAGCAAAACAACATGCTTCAACGCGCGGGACAAGTTATTGAAACTCAAGAAGTTACGGTTGACCCAAGTCTTGCTTCAAAACAGACTTCTAGCAAAAAGATTTTCAATTACGCAATAGGGTTCTAGATGTTTAAACTTGTTTGTGGAGCCGGTAACGAAGATTGCGAGAGCGTAAATAGATTAGTTTATATTTACGCAAAAGCAGGTTGTCGTTTTTTTGATTTATCCGCAAGAAAAGAGATTTTAGAGAGCGCAAAAGCTGCCTTAAAGCTTGCAAATATTAGTGATGCAATGCTTTGTGTGAGCGTAGGAATAAAAGGCGATCCGCATATTACAAAAGCCAAAATCAACGAGTCAAAATGTATTAAATGCGGAAATTGCTTAAGGAATTGTCCTAACGATGCGATTTATTCATCTATTATGATTGATGAAAAAAAATGTATAGGTTGCGGAATTTGTTCTAAAAAATGTCCGACAGAAGCGATTTCGATGTTTGACAAAGATGTAAACGTAAAAGAAATTTTGCCTTATATGGTTGAAAACGGAGTTGAGGTTTTAGAGCTTCACATAATGGGGCATGACAAAAACGATTTGGCTTCAAAATGGAAAGTTATAAATGAATGCAAGCCTAAATTTGCATCAATTTGCATTGATAGAGAAAACTTCGGCAACAGAGAAACTTTAGCTCGAATTAAAGAAATGATAGCTTATAGAGAACCTTATACGACGATTATTCAAGCGGACGGTATTCCTATGAGCGGGGCGGATGATACGTTTAAAACGACTCTGCAAGCCGTTGCGATGGCAGAAATAATTCAGAACGCAAACTTACCTGTTCATATAATGATATCAGGCGGAACAAATTCTAAGACAAAAGAGCTTGCAGAACTTTGCGGAATCAAATATTGGGGCATTGCAATCGGTTCTTGGGCAAGAAAAATTATTAAAGAGCAGTTGAACACAAAAGATTTTTGGAGAAATGAAGAAATTCAAAATTCTGCTATAAAAATAGCAAAAGCACTTATTACTTCTGCTATATAAAAATTATAAAAATAAAAAGCTCCTTTTAAAAAGGAGCTTTTTTATTGATTAACCTTTAACAACAATATTAACAAGTTTTTTCGGAACTACAATCACCTTAACAACTTCCTTGCCGGCTGTCAGTTCTTTCACCTTGTCACTTGATAGAGCCAGAGCTTGCAATTCATCATTATTCAAGCCTTCATCAGCCTCTAGTTTGTCTTTAACTTTACCGTTAATTTGAACAACTAAAGTAATCTTGCTTGCTTTAGCCAAGTTTTCATCCCATTCACACCATTTTTCATCGTGAATAGAACCTTCACCACCCAAATCATGCCAGATTTCTTCAGACATGTGAACTGTTACGGGAGCCATAAGTTTGATTAATGAAATAATAGCAAAGCTTAAAACATTCTTGTCTTCATCGTTTAAGTCAGACTTTTTGTTTCTCCAGTCATAGATTGCATTTGTTAATTCTCTATACTTAGAAATTACTGTATTGAATTGGAAATCATTCGCAATATCGTTTGTAATTCCCTTCATCGCAATATTAACTGTTCTAACCAAGTCGTCATTTTCTCTTGTTAAAGGGAATGTAAGCTTATAATCTTTAGTTAAATCGTTTTGATTATCGCTTACCAATCTCCAAACTCTGTTCAAGAATTTGTAACAACCTTCAACACCTGCATCTGACCAGTCAAAATCTCTAGCCGGAGGTGAATCAGAAAGAATAAATAATCTTGCCGTATCAGCCCCGTAGTTTTCGAATATTTCATCAGGGTCAACCGTATTGCCTTTAGATTTGGACATCTTAGAACCGTCTTTAAGAACCATGCCTTGCGTTAACAAGTTTTTAAAAGGTTCATCAAAGCTTAATAAGCCTAAATCTTTAAGTGCTTTAGTAAAGAATCTTGAATACAACAAGTGTAAAATAGCGTGTTCAATACCGCCTACATACTGGTCAACAGGCAGCCAATGGTCTACAAGTTCTTTTGCGAACGGTAATTCAGAATTCTTAGGATCTGAATATCTCAAATAATACCAGCTTGAGCAAACGAATGTATCCATTGTATCCATTTCACGTCTTGCTTTTCCGCCACAAATAGGGCAAGTAGTTTCTGCAAAAGTTTTTGAAGTTGTAATTGGTGATTTGCCAACAACTGAAAAATCAACATCAGTAGGAAGCAGCACAGGCAAGTTTTCTTCTTTTTCAGGAACAATACCGCATTTGTCACAATAAACCATAGGAATTGGAGCACCCCAATATCTTTGGCGAGAAATCAACCAATCTCTTAATCTGTATTGAGTCTTGAATTCACCAAAACCGTTATCAACTGCTTTTTGAGTAATAGCCTTCTTTGCTTCGGTGTTTTTCATTCCGTTGAATTCGTTTGAATTAACCAAAACGCCTTCTTCTGTATAAGCTTCCGTCATTTCTTCAGGATTTAATTCTTTTCCTTCTGGAGAAATAACAACCTTAAGAGGAAGATTATATTTTTTAGCGAAATCAAAATCTCTTGTATCATGCGTTGGAACAGCCATAACAGCACCTGTACCGTATTCAACAAGAGCATAGTCTGCTGTCCATAGCGGGAATTCTTCACCCGTAAATGGGTTAATACAGTGAGTACCTAATGGAACACCAGTTTTAACTCTATCGGTTGAAAGTCTTTCGATTTCTGTCATCTTACGAGCATTTGCTCTATATTCTTCTACTTTTTCTTTGTTTTCAGGAGTTGTAAGTTTTTCAATATCTTTATATTCGGGTGCTACAACAAGATAAGTTATACCGTGAACGGTGTCAGGTCTTGTTGTATAAACCGGAACTTCCATTCCTTCAATTTCTTTAACTTTAAATCTGAAAATTGCACCTTGGGATTTTCCAATCCAGTTAGCTTGCATTGTTTTAACGTTGTCACCCCAACCCGGAAGTTTATCCAAATCTTCAAGCAATCTTTCTGCGTAATCTGTAATTTTGAAGAACCATTGTGAAAGATATTTCTTTTCTACAACGCTATCGCATCTCCAGCATTTGCCGTCAATAACTTGCTCGTTGGCTAAAACGGTACCGCAATTGTCGCACCAGTTTACGGCAGCTTCTTTTTTGTAAGCCAAACCTTTTTTATAAAGTTGAATAAACAACCATTGAGTCCATTTGTAATAATCAGGTTTGCAAGTAGTAACTTCTCTTTGCCAATCATAAGATAAACCAAGCATTTTAAGCTGCTTTGTCATATAGGCAATATTTTCATCGGTCCATTTTGCAGGGTCTGCACCATGCTTCATAGCTGCATTTTCAGCAGGTAAACCAAAACTATCCCAACCCATCGGGTGAAGTACATTGAAACCTTGCATTTTTTTGAATCTTGCAATTACATCTGTAATTGTGTAGTTTCTAACGTGTCCCATGTGGAGTTTTCCTGATGGGTACGGAAACATTGATAACGCAAAATACTTAGGCTTGTCACTATTGTCAGGAGTATGGAAAACATTATTCTTTTCCCAATTTTCCTGCCATCTCTTTTCTATTTCTTGTGGAAAATATGCCTCTTTCATTTATCCCTCCATAAACTTAATAAATTCATTTTAGCATAAAATCAAATAATTATTAAATTTCTAAAAAAGGTGCATCTTTAGACACACCTTTATAAATAAACATTCTAAACATCTATATCATCGTCCGGAGCTTCGGGTAAATCAGGTTCAGCAACTTGCTTTGTTAATTTTTCGTTAAGCTCTTGGAGCGTAATTGATTTATCCATTTTCTTTAATGCATTCAAAACCGCAAGTTTGTAATCAGCATCGGCTTGGTTTTTAGGATTATCTATAATCTCACCCATTCTCTGACCGAGATAACCCATTATAACGGTTGCAGGAACTAAGATTACCGCAGTTGTAAGAATTGCATGCATATCAATCACACCCACCCGCACAATACTAACCGTACCCAAGACAATAATTGTCATAACTACAAAAAATAATCTTAAATTCTCTGTATAACCCATTTTAGCTGTTCCTCACCTATTCACCGCGCTTATTTAGGTTTTCCATGTCTTTTTTCATACAGAATTGGACAAGAGTCATTTTATCAATGTTGCTTAAGCAAGTAAATCTTCCTGAAATTGTATAAAGTCCGCTGTCACCCTTTTCTACACGGATAAGTTGATATTTACACTTGATTTCCTGTTCATCACTTAATTTAATAGAAACGTCATAGACTTTTTCAATATCAATATTATCGGCAGTTCTAAGTTTCATACCACCTGCGGAAAGGTCAAGCGTTCTTACCTTGTGAGTAACATCTCCGCAAGTTAATTCCAAATCTTCTAAGAATTTGATACGAGTGAATTTACGTCTTTGTAAGAATCTGTGTTTCACAGGGTTTGCAATTGTAATTACATTGTTTTCAAGCTTTTGAATATAAGATTCGAAATAAAGATAACCGTTATCAGTAAAAGAATAAAAATCGCAAATATGATTTACAATAAGTCCGTCTGGTTTGTATTTTAATTCCATTCTAAAACCGTCCATTGATACATCCAAAACTTTTCCCTTATTAGTAAGTTTGAAATCTTGTGGAACGATTGTTACTAACTGATTTTCTTTGATTAGTTCTCTCATATATGACCTTTCTGATTTTTATTATTTCTTCCCTGCCCCTTGCGGGAGAGGAGTTGGGGGTGAGGGGTCTTACGCCTTCACCATACCTACTGACTTAACCTTCACATTCGGACTGATTTCATTATATGACATAATAGAAATTTGTGGATAAGTTCTTTCAACAAGCTTTCTAAACAGCAATCTGATTGGTGAAGAACATAGAATTACAGGCTGGTTTCCTGTTGCCGTAATTGCTTTTTCTAATTCTAAATTCATCTTGTCAAACATATTTTTAGTAAAGCTTGGATCAAGTGTAACGCTTTGTCCGTCAGGACTTGCACCTTTTGCAATCGTATTTTCTACATCAGGAGCAAGTGTTATTACATATAATTCGCCCGTATCGGCAAGATTTTGCTTGCAAATATTTCTTGAAAGTGCCTGACGAACGTGTTCTGTCAAGAAATTTGGATTTTTATTAATCTTAGCTTGCAAGCTGATTGTTTCCAAAATAGTTTTCAAATCGCGCACCGCAACGCCTTCTTTAAGCAAGTTTTGCATAACAATTTGAACATCGCCAACCGTAATATCTTTCATTATGTCGTTAACATAATCTTCTGAAACTTCTTTCTTAAGATTATCAATAAGTTGTTGAACGTCAAATCTTGAAATAATTTCAGATGCGCATTTTTTGATAACTTCAGTTATGTGAGTAGAAATTACAGCGGATGCTGAAACTACCGTGTAACCTGACATTTCTGCCATATCTTTGTCTTTCGGTTCAATCCAAAGAGCAGGCAAGCCAAATGCAGGTTCGATTGCGTGAATACCGTTTATCGCAAGGTTACCGACAGGATCGCCGGCACACATTGCAAGATATCGTTCAGGATAAACTTCACCTGATTCCAGTGCAACACCTTTTAATTTTATTTGATATGAATTTGGAGAAAGCTGCAAATTATCACGAACCCTGATTGATGGAAGCACAATACCCAAATCAAGCGCAGTTTGGCGTCTGATTTGTGCAATACGTTCCAACAAATCACCGCCCATTTCTACGTTAAGCAATTGAACAAGTCTGTATCCGACTTCAATTTCAATCGTATCAACGTTAAGCAATTCCATAACGCTTTCTCTTGTAGCTTTTGCACGTTTTTCTTTTTTGCCGAGTTTTTCTTGTTGTGCTTGTTGAGCCTCTTGAGCTTCTTGCGTTTGTTGAACTTCTTTTTTGTTTTTAGCTTTCAAATATGCCATTCCGCCAGCAACACCTGCAATTGCCAAGAATGGAATTGTCGGCATGCCGGGAATTATCCCCATAAAACCTAAAAGCCCTGCTACAACACCTAAAACTCTAGGGTCTGAAAACATTTCGTTTTTGATATCTTGAGATAAAGATTCGTCTTTGCCTGTTGCACGAGATACAATCAAACCTGTTGCGGTAGAAATCAAAAGTGCAGGAATTTGAGAAACAAGACCGTCACCAACTGTTAAAATAGTATATGTTGAAAGTGCTTGTTGAACATTCATGTGTAACTGAATTATACCGATAATCAATCCGCCAACGATATTGATAACAGTAATTACAATACCTGCTGTAGCATCACCTTTAACGAATTTTGAAGCACCATCCATAGTACCGTAAAAATCTGTTTCACGTTCTAGCTTTCTACGTCTTTCTTTTGCCTGTTCTTCGTTAATTAAACCTGAATTTAAATCAGCGTCAATACTTAATTGTTTACCGGGCATTTTATCCAATGTAAATCTGGCAGATACTTCAGCAACACGAGTTGCACCACCTGTGATTACCATAAAGTTGATTAATACCAAGATACAAAATATAACCGCACCAACAACGTAGTTACCACCGACTACAAACTCGCCGAACGAATTAATTACGTTCCCAGCTTCGCCGTTCAGAAGAATCAGACGCGTAGAACTTACGTTCAGACCAAGCCTAAACAGAGTTGCTATCAATAGAACAGTTGGGAAAGATGAATAATCAAGCGGTTCTTGGGTGTATAAACACACAAGCATAATTACAACCGCCAAAGAAATATTTACGGTAAGCAATAAATCCAAAAGCACTGATGGAAGCGGAATTACCATCATGCACACAATAACGACCAAGCCAATCGCCAGGACGATATCGTTATTGCTTAATAATTTTGATAATTTTCCAAGTTCCATTTGTTCTTCTTAATAAAGTTATTCCTCTCCGTTTAGTATTATACCATCATCAGAGGGGGTAGACAACTTGTAAAGATTTTTTAAAATTTTTGTGGATTTGTCGTGTTGGATGACAATTGTCCAACACACTCTACGGACTTTTATGGAAAAATCTTGATTTTATCTTGTTATGAAAACTAAAAAACAAATACAAAACAGAAGGATTAGATGGAGGAAATATAGACATAAGAGGAGGTGCTTCAATAATATTGCTCATCTTAGTATCAGCAGTTGTTATTGACATAGTAGACATTTTCAATATTTTTTTCAAACTTCTATTTTGATAAATATTTGTTGATGTTTTATTTACTTTCAATATTTCACTCCTTGATTAACATTATTCTACCATCATTCAAGCAATTATGACAAGGTTGTAAAGATTTTTTAATCAAATAGCTTTATGCTAAAATATAGCCATGGATTTATTTACACAATTAGAAGAAATAAATAAACAAACGCCTTTAGCGGAAATTCTAAGACCTAAAACTTTGGATGAATTTTTAGGTCAATCAAATGTTGTTGCGCCAAATTCGCCGCTTTTAAACCTATTAAAAACTCAAAGACTTTTTTCGCTTATTCTTTGGGGGACTCCGGGTTGCGGCAAAACAACTCTTGCAAGGCTTATTGCAACTAAAGTTAACGCACAGTTTATTGAATTATCAGCCGTAACTTCAGGTATAAAAGAAATTAAAGAAACTGTTGAACAAGCGCGCCAAGCCTTAAGAGCAGGGCAAAAAACAATTCTGTTCATAGATGAAATTCATCGTTATTCAAAAACTCAGCAGGATGCCCTTTTACCGCATGTTGAAAACGGTACAATATTTCTAATCGGCTCAACTACAGAAAATCCATCATTCCAAGTTGTTCCTGCCTTACTTTCAAGAGTGCAGGTAATCAGACTGAACCCGATTAATGATGTTGGCATGGCAAAAATTGTTAACCGCGGATTTGAATATTTAGAAAAACACTATCAGCCGATACAATTTGATGAAGAAGTTACAAAGTTTATCGTAAATAATGCTCGAGGTGACGCTAGATGTGCATTAAATCTTGTAGAAAACTCCTATTTTGCAAGTAATTTTTCTAATGATACGAGACTATTAAGTGTTGATATTTTAGAAAGTATTACACAAAAAAGGAATACTCGATATTCTACTCAAGAACATTATGATTGCGCATCGGCTTTTCAAAAAAGTTTGAGAGGGTCAGACCCTAATGCAGCTATTTATTATCTTGCTAAAATGATAGAAGCAGGTGAAGATCCGCGTTTTATAGCAAGACGTTTGATAGTTTGTGCTGCAGAAGACGTGGGATTAGCAGATCCAAATGCGATGAATATAGCAGTGAATGCTTATCGTGCGGTTGAGATAATAGGACTTCCGGAAGGGCGTATTCCACTTGCGAATGCGGTTGTTTATGTTGCGAATGCGCCTAAATCAAATAAAATTATTATGGCAATAGATAAAGCTCTTGCCGATATTGAATCAGGTAAAGATTTTCCGCCTCCGATGCATTTAAGAGATGCACATTATAAGGATGCAAAAAAATACGGTTTTGGAGAAGGCTATATTTACACTCACGCAGCTCCTGATGTTGAACAGCAATTCATGCCGGATGAACTGGTCGGAGTAAAGTATTTAGAGGATTAGAAAGTGAAAAAAGATTACTTTATTCCGATAATTATTTTATTAGGAATTATTCTGCGGCTTTTTGCATATTTTAACGGACTTTCCTTTTGGGGTGATGAAGCAGCTTTAGCACTAAACGTAATTAATAAATCATATTTAGAATTATTTAAAAGTTTAGACTACCTGCAAGTTGCACCACCAATCTTTCTTGTGATGTCAAAATTTATAATGTTAGACTCATTAAGAGATTTTTCTTTACGTCTTATTCCGCTTGTATCAGGCATTATATCATTGCCATTATTTTATAAATTCATTTCTATGTTTTCTAAAAACAAAAGAGTTGTTTATATAAGCACTTTTTTATTTTCATTTAACATGACGGCAATTTTGTATTGCGCTCAGTTTAAGCAATATTCTGTTGAATTATTAGTTGCGTTATTGTTATTAATAATATTCTACAAAATTATTTTTAGAAAAGAATTTAAATGGTATTATCCTGTAATAATTGCATTTTCTCCTTGGATTTCGTTTTCTTCATTGTTTATAATCGGAAGTTATTTCTTTGTAATATTAGCAAAAAATCCAAAATTGATTTTTAAAACATACATTCCGTTTTTCATCAGCTTAGTTATATTTTATTTAGTTTCATTAAAATTCATTATGAACGCAAATTATGATGGTATGTATAATTGGTGGCAAAACGGTTATGGATTTGTAGACATAAGACATCCTTTGAGAGTTATTATACGCGTAGGTGAATTTTTTAGTTTTGATAAAACGGTTGCAATTCTCTGCGGAAGTATTATATTGATTTCGCTGGTTAAATTTGATAAGAAAAAGGTCTTTTTATATTTACCTATTATACTGACATTTGTTGCGTCAGCATTCAAATTGTACCCGATACAAGCAAGATTAATTCTGTTCCTGCTTCCATGTTTTGTAGGTTTAATCGCTGAATATGATTGGAAATTTGCAAGAGCATATTTAATATTAGTATGCTTAATGAGCTTTATTACAGCAGTATATTACACGATAAATCCTTATAGTTCTTACATTTCAACATTCTCCAGAGAAATCGTGCAGCTTGTAGAAACTAAGATAAAAAATAACGAAAAAATTATATTAGACAGTTCTTATTATAGCTACTATTACTACATAAAAGATAAAAATAACGTTATATTATTAAATGAAGATTGTGCTGAAAATTGCAATGCAGAAATAGAACATTTACCATCCGGCAAATATTATTTAATCACAAGAAAAAATCCAAAAGAAAAATTGAATAAAAAAATTAAAATTATAAACAAATACAATTTATATTCAAATGCATTATATATTGAAAAATAAAATAGCGTCCGACATAATGTCAGACGCTATTTTAAAAATTCTTATCAGCTTACTTAGCTAATTTCTTGATAGCAAGAACAAGTCTTGATTTCTTTCTTGCAGCTGTATTTTTGTGCAAAATACCTTTAGAAACAGCTTTATCACATAATTGATAAACTTTTGAAACTGCGCTGTTCAAAGCATCTTTATCTTCACCTGTTGCCAAAGCTAATGCTTTTTTAACTGCTGTTTTGATAGATGTTTTGAATGCTACGTTTCTAACTCTGTTTGCTTCTGCAATCAGAACTCTTTTCTTTGCTGACTTAATGTTTGCCATTTTAATTTTTCCTTTCACTTTTGGCTCATTGTTAAAGTTAATGACTCGATAACAAATCGCCTATCACTTGAGGATAGTGAGTAATTTTATTTTAATAATAAAAAAAATGTTTGTAAAGATTAATATTAAGTTTTAATACATTGTTATTTATAAAAAATCAAAACCCACTCGCATCTTAACATTAAATCGAACGACAATCGCGCCGCGAGCGTTTTTTAGCGAGCGTGAAAGTGCGGGTTCACCCGCTACATCCATTCAGACCACAACCGTAAGGTTGTAGAAAACAGTGCGTTATTTCTTCTTTTTTGCTTACTTTTTTCTTCTTTTATCGCAATAAAGAAGAAAAAAGTAAGAGAATTATTTTGAAATAAAAAAGTTTTTTGAAATGTCCTTTTCTTTCTCTTTTGTTGCGAATAAAAAGAGAAAGAAAAGAACGAAAAGAAAGAGAAAACACGCTACCGCTTCCTACGCTCTTACGAGCGTTAAATCAAATAGATGCAGCAAGCAGAGCTTGCACTCTTACGCTCGCTAAACAACGCTCGCGGCACGTATGTCGTTCGCTTACGACATAAATTTTAATAAGAATTGGCTTTGATAGTTGTTATTAAAAGAATTTAAGCTTTTTTAATTTCTGTTAAAGTCGGGTCTAACAAACGACGTCCGATATTATCGAAATTTATCGAGAATAAAGTCTTATTTCCATACTTAATCATTTTTTCAACAACACCTGTTCCATATTTTGCATGCGTTACTGTATCACCTTGTTGAATAGGATCACTCATTACTAAATCCTCTTGAGGAATTTCTGCGTCATACACAGGAACAATCGGAGTAGAAGAATTTCTTGTTTGCAAGATTTCTTGTTCTTCATTAACCTCCTCTAACTGTGGCTGCTCATCATTTACTTCTTCTAAAATACCGCCGTTATCTTCTGTTTCCGTCAATTCTTCTAAAGCAGAATCGTCTTGAATTTCTTCTAAAACGCCATCTTCATCGCTATTAAGTTCATCTATAAAGTCTAGATCAGAATCCGAAATATCATCATCTTTTCTTGTTGTGAAAACTTTATCAACATCTCTTACGATTTGTTCATCAACATTTTCATCAAGTTCTTTTTCATCCTCTAAATCAACTACAATGTCGTTATCATCAATATCATCAGGATTAAGTTCAACGATTTCTTCCAATTCACTGTCAAAATTAGCCTCATCAGAAATCGGAAGAACATCCATTGTTTCTTCTTCAATTGGAGTTAAATCATCTTGCAAAGTTTCTTGCGGAAGATTTTCTTCAACCGTATCAGAGTCCAAATCTAAATCAATATCGTCACCGAGTTCAATTGAATTTTCATCTTCTTCAATCACTTCTTCATCATTGTTTTCAATAATTTCAGGAGTTTCGTCATTAAGTTCAAGTGTTTCTGAAAATTCAGGTTCAATATTTTGTCCATCATCTTCTGCTATTTCAGAAAAATCGTCACTTTCTAAACTTTCATCATCCAAAGAAATTTCTTGAACTTCATTTTCTTCTAACGGAATGTAATCTTGAATTTCTTCACTCTGATGAACTTCTGTTGAGAAAGATTCGGCAAGCGGAATTTCTTCAACTTCAGGTTCTTCCAAATCAGCTTCACTTATTTGAGTTTCGGTATCAGTTATTTCTTCAGAAAGCTCGTCTACAATTTCAGGTGTTTCTTCTTCGGCATCTTCAAACATATTTACGGAAGTTGGAACAACCAAATTTTCAGCAGCCTTTGAAATAACATCGTTAGATTTTTCTTCAATATTTGCTAAAATTTCTTCATTTGAAGATTGTTCTACAATCTCAACAGCTTCTTGTTCTACAGTTTCAGTATCAGAAACTTCTTCCAATTCTGTTTCATCAATAATTTCATCTTCGCCCAAGGTTTCAGGATTTTCGTTTTCCAAATCATCTGCAACTATGTTTTCTAAAACAGTTTCGTCTTCTTTTTCGATTTCAATAACGTCATCAATAACCCTAACCTGTGAAACAAGAGGAATATAATTAGTAGCTTCACCGGCTATTAAATATGTACCTTTTGGCATTGCTTTCAAGAAAGTGCTATAAATATTGAAAATTTCATTGTTTGAAATAGATGGTGCGATTATAAAATTGTCAAACACATTTTTTATATCATTCAAATATTTAAATCTTGAATGAGTAACAAAAGTTGTTGACTTATCGCTTTGCAGAATATCTTTAATATTCTTTTTGCTTACGGTATTAGAAAGCTCTAATAAAACATGCGCGTCATCGGATAATGTTTCATATATAAACGCCAAATATCTGTTTTGGAATGCGCTATCAAGTTTTGAAATATCAATAATAGTACATTTTGAATTCAAAATATGTTTAAGAGCTTCGACTTCGTTTTTATTTTTGGCAAAATAGCCTAATCTATCAAACTTGGCTAATTTGTTTTTCAAAACCAAAAGTTTAAAGACATGGGATTTATCAACCATATCATCAACAATTGTTTTTAACGTTTCAAACGGAACGAACGGAACAGTTTGAGAGTATTCAGACAAATCTTTGAAAATATCAATAATCATTGATTTGCTGTCCGCTGTCGCATCATTCAGGCAATCTTGGTACATAAAAGCAAGAGAAACCGTATCAAGCGGTAACTTAAAATCAACACCGGCAACTACTTTTTTGGCGTTAATAACCCCCAAAGAGTCAATTATTACAATATTTTTTGACAAGTTGTTAAACTGTTTGACAAGGTTTCTTACAATAATATTATTGGTTTCTTTATCGTCAACACTTATCAACATTTTTTTGTTAAATGCTGACTCATCAATTGTTATATTTAAATCCGTACCTTGAGTTTTACCTATAATAACAGGTTTTTCTGCGTTTATTGAATTACTTAAAATATTAAAAGTAAATTCTTTAATTTCGGAGTCTTTAGAAGGCAAAGTTTTGTCATAGCTTTGTAAAGCACCATCATAAAGAAACAAAATTTTTGCGTATCCGATAGAATTTTCACCGGAACGTTTTAGTTGGATAACTTGTGCAATATAGCTTTTTTCTAAACCGTCTATTTGTATAAATGAAGATAGATAAATGCTTTTATCGGCTTCAAATTTTAAAAACCCATCTCTTACTTCTAAAATTCTCATATTGAAATACTACCATGAACATGCTTTTAAAATATTATTTTTGTAACAAATTGTTAATCTTAAAAAAGTTAATGGTGCAAAAATTTGCACCCTACTTTTCATCAAATGAACGACATTCGCGCCGCGAACGTGCAGCGATAAGCTGCGATAGTGAGCGAGAAAGAGCAGGCTCTGCCTGCAACATCCATTTTATAAAACGCTCGTAAGAGCGTAGGAAACGGTAGCGTGTTTTCTCTTTCTTTTCGTTCTTTTCTTTCTCTTTACCTCGCAACAAAAGAGAAAGAAAAGAACATTTTAGAAAAAACTTTTTATTTCAAAATAGTCTTTACTTTTTTCTTCTTTGGAAAAGCAAGAAGAAAAAAGTAACAAAAAAGAAGAAACTTTAATCGTTTTCTACAACCTTACAGTTGTGGTTTAAATGAATGTAACGGGTGAACCCGCACTTTCACGCTCGCTAAAAAACGCTCGCGGCGCGATTGTCGTTCATGAGATATTTCCCATTGAAAAATGTAGGGTGCAAATTTTTGCACCATTAACTTTTTTACAAATTCTATTTTTTATGCTTTAATAACGTTATGAAAGAATTTGAACTAACTAATAAGATAAGAGCTTGTTTTAAAAAGAATGAAAATACTCCGAGAGTTGCATTAACTCTTAATTTTACAATCACAAACGTTGAAAAAAATGCGGGTGAATACACAATGATGAATCGCCTTCTTATGAAGGGAACCAAAAAATACAGCTCTGAAGAACTTTCTTCTATTTTGGATGAAAATGCAATAGAACTGAGTTCTGAAATGAAGTCTGATTATTTAAGATTCAGATTTGTTTGTTTAAACGAAGATTTTGAACTGGCATTATCTATTTTGCAAGATATTATATTGAATACAACTTTTCAAGAATTTGAAAAAGAAAGACAAATGCTAAAAGGCGAACTTATGGCAGAATTGGATTCCGCTAAAGTCAAAGTGTCTGATTTGTTTACAAAAACTATTTATAAAAACCATTTTTACGGAAATAGTTATACAAAAATTCTTGATGAAATTGACAACGTAAAACAAGAAGATGTAATCAATTCTTACAAACAAATTTTAAATAACAGCAAAAAGACATTGGCTCTCGTTGGTGATGTAGATGAAAAACTTGTAGAGAAATATTTAGGTGAACTTCCTGCATCAATTGAAATAGAGTCTGAAATTCCGACTCCGAAAGCTTTATCACAAGAATACAGTGAAATAATTAAACCTGACGCTAATCAAGCACAAATTCTGCAAGGATGGCGCGTTCCAACAATCGGGGATAAGGATTATCCTGCGATTATGTTATTAAACGTAATTCTAGGTGCCAGCGGACTTTCTTCAAGATTATTTTTGGAGTTAAGAGAGAAAAAAGGCTTAGCATACACAGTAAGAACAGCCTATGAAACGCACAAAAAATCAGCAGTGTTCAGTATTTATATAGGGACTGAACCCGGCAACATTGAAACTTCTATCAACGGATTCAAAGAAGAAATCGAAAAGATTAAAAATATTCCTGTCGGCGAAGAAGAGTTGCATAACGCTAAGAACAATTTAATCGGTAAACAGCAATTTATTAGCGAAACGAACGCTCAACAAGCAAATATGATGGCTTATTATTCAATTATGGGTAAACCTTTTGAATACCAAAAAGACATTATTGCACAATTAAAAGCTGTTACAAGCGAACAGTTGCAAGAGTGCGCTAATAAGTATTTCACCGACGATTACGTATTATCAATTATAAAACCATAAGGGATTGAAGATGGTTAAAACAGCGCAAGGTAACTCAATCAATCTTTTTATGAACAAAGAACATAATTCAGTTCTTGTGTTGGGTTGCATGCACGGTGATGAGCCTCAAGGCGAGTATTTGATTAATGAATATATTAAATCAAATACTGATACAAAACTAATGTTTGTGCCTTGTGTAAATCCGGATGGAGTTAAGGCAAAAACAAGAGTAAATTCTAACGGAGTTGATATAAACAGAAATTTTCCGACGAAGAATTGGGAATTAACCGAGAAAAACGAATTTTTCGGTGGAAATACTCCTGCAAGCGAAATTGAAACAAAATTTTTGGTTGAAATCATTGAAAAATATAAGCCGAAATTTATTTTAACTTTACATGCGCCATATAAAGTCGTAAACTACGATGGTGACGCGCTAGAGATTGCAGAGAAGATTTCTGAAATTATTAACTATCCTGTTGAGTCATCTATCGGATATCCTACTCCGGGGAGTTTCGGAACTTGGGCGGGAATAGAAAAAAATATTCCTACAATAACTTTAGAATTGGATGAAGAAATTGATGTAAAAGAGCTTAGAAAACCGATGTTTGAAATTTTTGAAATGTTAGAAAATTTATAATAGGATATGGGGAAATAAGCCCCCACCCTAACCCTCCCCCGAGGAGAGGGGACACGCGATAAATGTAGGTTGGGCTTTCAGCCCAACAAAAACTTAGGAAATAAAAATGGAAGATATAAAAAAGATTGTTGAAGAATGTGATTTAAAACACGTAGCTATAATTATGGATGGCAACAGACGCTGGGCAAAAGAAAGAAATTTGCCGTCAGCTTTCGGGCATAAAAAAGGCGTTGATGCACTAAAAGCAACAATGCGTGCCTGCGATGATTTTGGTATAAAATACCTGACTGTTTACGCGTTTTCTACGGAAAATTGGAACAGAAAGCCTGAAGAAGTTAATTTCTTAATGGATTTATTGGGACAAACTCTTAAAAACGAATTAAAAGAAATGCACGAAAATAATGTAGTGATTTCTTTTATCGGAGATACGACAAAATTAAGTGCAAAACTGCAAGAAATCTTAAATCATTCTGTTGAAACAACAAAAAATAATACGGGCGTTAATTTACAGATTGCGTTTAATTACGGTTCTCGCGATGAAATTGTACATGCTGTGCGTGAAATAGTTGCATCAGGCGAAACGGAAGATATAACGGAAGAAACAATTTCTAAACATTTGTATACAGCAAATATTCCTGATCCTGATTTGTTAATCAGAACAGGCGGTGAAATGAGAGTTTCAAATTATTTATTGTGGCAGATTGCTTATTCAGAGTTTATAGTAATTCAAAAATTTTGGCCTGAATTTGATAAACAAGCTCTTGCAGATTGTGTGATTGAATATAAACGCAGAAATCGTAGATTTGGCGCGTAATAACAATTAAACAGGTACAAATATTGCACTTGGTTTCTGTAAATTCGTTGTTACACCATCGGACACACCTCTTCCGTCACCGGTAGTAATTTCTACGTGACCATATTTATCTGAATATTCATACATTCCTCTATCGAATACGATTACACATCCTGCAGGAAGGGCTTTTACATTGACACTGCTCGGAGAAACTTCCTTGAAGTGGTTATTTTTACGTAATATACCTGCCATTTGATAACCATGCCCGCTCTGATAAGCACCCAGACCGCATGCTTGAATAGCATTTTTTACATATTTTGCACAATTGCCCGTAAAACTTCGCGCTTTATGACTAAGCGCATATCTGGCCAATCTTTCACCTGCGTTTGCATTATAATCTTTTACAGAGAAATTTGCTTTATTTTTATTTGTAAATGTAAAACTATCACCGATACCGCTATTCCAACCGGCATTGAAAGTAGGCGCAGCATTGTTCCAAGACACATTATCCCAAATATTATTGTTATTAAATGTCATATCAAACGTATTCATTGGCGTGAAACTAAACAATGATGGCATACTGAAGTTGTTAAAGGATGGAAAACTCCAGTCGTTAAACATCGCTGTAAAGCCACTCAAATCGAAGAATGAAGGCATAAATGAACACGAAAACGTCGGAGAGAACCAATTGTTCCATCCTGACATAAAGTTGCCCATATTCAGATTTGAAAAATTATTAATAAACGTCATGACTTAATATCCTAACTATATAAAGTATATAGAATAGTGAAAATTGACTTTTTGTAACATTACTTAACTTTTTACGTCAAAAATTTTATACTAAAAAAATAATTGTAACAAAATACACTTATTCTTAAGATGAGTTATTACATTTTTTTATTCTTTATTATACAATTATCCTAGAGGTGATAAATGTTTAACGAAATTAAGACACACGAGATTACTGTCGATATTGTTATTTTAACTATCAAAAATGACGCGTTACAAGTATTGCTTGTAAAACGTAGCAATGAACCGTTCAAAGACAAATGGGCAATCCCCGGTGGATATGTTAGAATGTCTGAAAATCTTGATGAAGCCGCAATGCGCGTTCTTAAAGAAAAAACTAATGTTGATAACATTTATCTTGAACAGCTTTACACATTTGGCGATCCGCTTCGTCACCCTGTGTCTCGTGTAATTACTTGTGCTTATTTTGCACTAATCAGAGCTGAAGATTTTAACGTAGTAACAACTCCTGATTTGGCTTGGCACAAAGTATTCGACTTACCGCCTCTAGCGTTCGACCACAAGGAAATTATTGAATACTCACTAAAACGTACAAGAGAACGTTTGGAAATGTGTCCTGTGGCATATCAATTATTAAATGAAAAATTCACTCTGACTGAAATGCAAAAAGCTTATGAAATGATTATGCAGAAAAAGCTTGATAAACGTAATTTCAGAAAGAAAGTTATTACAACAGATGGATTAAGAGAATTGAACGAGTTTTCTAAATCATCATCCAAGCGTCCGGCTAGACTTTACACTTTCGATAATATAAAATTAAATTCAAAAAGGGCGCATTTCATAAAAAAGGAGACTAAATGTTAACATTTTTTTGGACTTTGCAGGTTTTATCCGCACTATTACTAATCGTATTAATTCTTATGCATTCACCTAAAGGCGATGGAATCGCAGGAATAGGTAACGCAGCGCAAATGTTTTCTTCACAAAAAAGTGCAGAAAAGGGCTTAAATAAATTAACAGGTATTGTTGCTCTTGTATTTGTAATTTGTGTATTTTTATTAGGTTTTGGTATTATCAAATAATTTGGAGCATAAAATGCTTAACCAATTTTCAAGAACAGAACTTTTAATTGGTCACGAGGGGATTGAAAAATTAGCGTCCGCTCGTGTTGCTGTGTTTGGGGTAGGCGGAGTTGGCGGTTATACGGTAGAAGCTCTTGCAAGAAGCGGAGTCGGAACATTTGATTTAATTGATGACGATAAGATTTGCATTACAAATATAAACCGTCAAATTTATGCATTAAGAAGCACTGTCGGAAAATACAAAGTTGATGTAGCAAAGGCGAGAATCTTAGATATCAACCCGAATGCTGTTGTTAATACTTATAAAATGTTTTATACTCCTGAAAATGCAGATGAGTTTGATTTTACAGGCTACGATTATGTCGTTGATGCGATTGATACAGTAGTCGGCAAATTAGAAATTATAGAACGTTCTAAAAAAGCAGGCGTTCCTGTTATATCTTCAATGGGCGCAGGTAACAAAATGGATGCTACTGCATTTGAAGTTGCGGATATTTCTAAAACTTCAGTTTGTCCGCTTGCAAAAGTTATAAGACAAGAACTTAAAAAAAGAAGAATCAGAAAAGTTAAGGTTGTTTATTCAAAGGAAATTCCAATAAAACCAAACGACGATATAGAAATCAGTTGTAAAAAACACTGTGTTTGTCCGCCAGGAACGGTTAGAAAATGTACTGCTAGACGCCAAATTCCCGGAAGCAACGCATTTGTTCCATCAACCGTTGGTTTAATTATTGCAGGTGAAGTAATTAAAGATTTGACCGGCTTTGGTAAAAATTAAACTTACTTCTTTAAAACAACTTTTAATTCAACTCTTCTGCTTTTTCCGAAGTCTTCTTTTCCGTTAACAAGAATCGGAGTTGAAAAACTGGCGCCTTCTACAATTATCATTTTGCGCAAACGATTTCCATTAGCTTTATTGTAAGGTGTATTTGTCATATAATTCGCAACTGCATAAGCACGTTTAAGGCTCAAATCCATATTTTTCATATACTGTTCATCGGCAGAATATTTGCCTTTAAAAGTCTGTGAATCAGTGTGACCTTGAATAATTATTTTTTCAATATTTTGATTTAAATAACCGTTTGAAAATATCGAATTCAAATAAGCTGGCGCAAATTTATCTAAATATTTTTTACCCTTATCTGACAATTCGTAGCTGTTTACATCAAATAATTCTAAGTCCGAAATCTTAACAACACCTGTTACATCGTCAATATTTGCGCTGATGTTTTGTTCTTTAAGAGTCTGTTCCAAAGCTTCCGAAGCCTTCTTCTGCTCCATTTGTGATTGAATTTTTTCAAAATAACTTGTCATATAAGTATAGAAAAATAAAACAATAAAGACCAGTACCAATGCTGTCATTAAGTCGGTCATCGTTACCCAAAATATATTGTCTTGATTGTTGTCTTCTTTTGGTCTTCTTAATTTCATTTATGCCTCTTGGAAACTTACCCCTCACCCGAATTTCTAAGTTTCGCACAGCTCAACTTGAAATTCTACCCTCTCCCGCAGGGGGCGAGGGGATAGATTATTTAAAATAACTTATCCACAACATCTCCACCACCGGAAGATTTGTCCATTGTTTCATTCAATTTGTTTAAACTGTATAAAATATTTTCTAAATATGGTGTTGTACCTTCATTTAAAGTCTTAGCTAAAGATTTTGCAAACTCTTCAGGCAAAGCCTTTAGCAATTTTTCATTTGTTTGATTTTGAAGTTTTGATTCTTTAACCAAATCTATCAAGAACTTTTCGCTTGTTACAACGTCAAACAAACGGATTAATTCTCTTTGAATTTCTAGAGAATATTTCTTACACATTCTGTTATATAAGATTTTTTCAATTAACATAAATAATAGAGAAAAACCTACGGCAAAAACTGAACACAATGCTGCCATTTGAATGTTTGTAATCAATCCATTAAATGAAGCACCGATATTTGTATCATCGTTAAAATTAACTTGAGTAAACGCTATTGCCATTTTTAAGAATGTAAAAAACGGACCTAAACCTGTTAAAAGAGTTGGCATTGCTTGAATGAATTTGTTATTGATTTTTGAATAAACTAAGGTTTCTTCATTGAAAAAGTATGAAGCATCAACTGTCAGATAAATTTCGGGTTTATAATCTACATTTGGCGTTTGAGAAGCTACAAACAATTTTTCTGGAAATATCAATGCTTTCTTAAAGTCTTCCCAAACTGTTGAAGTAAAACTGTTTGAACCCATAAAATTATCCATTTCTTGAAAACGGTAAGAAAGCTCTTTTTTGTTTAGAGAACTTAAATAATCTTTAACAGCTTTAAGATTCTTCTCAACTCTTGTGTAATTGCGAAGAACTGTCATTATAAAAAACAAAAATGCCGCTGTAATTATAAGAATTGCAGGTTCTTTTAAAATATCAAGAAAAGTCATATCTCCTCCTATTGATGGATATTGTAGCATAAAGTTGCTTTTTAGACTATAATCTTTATATGGAATGTCCGAAGTGTCATAGAAATATTGCAGAAAATTCAACAGTGTGTCCGCACTGTCATAAAGTCTTAACTTTGGAATGCCCAAACTGTCATAGTTTGAGCGAAACACCCGTTTGCGAAAAATGCGGTTACATAATTTTGACCAAATGCTCAAAATGCGGAAAAATTGTTTCAACCTCTTGCGAAAAATGCAAATGCGGTTTTCCCGTAAAAACAAGTATTGCTTATCAAGAGTGTGAAACAGATGAGTTCGCTTCAATTATCATTAAATTTTCCGCGCTAAAAAATATCAGACGTGTTTTAGGCTCACAAGAACTTTTTACAAAATTCTATTTTCGTTTAAGAAACCTTTTGACTGCACAAATTAAATCGGTTGAAGGTAAAATAATTACTTATAATGACACTTTTGTAATTAATTTTAATAAAGAACTTTCGTTCCCGACTTCGGCAAATAAAGCAATAAGGCTCGCATTAAAACTGGTAAACGCTTTTGCGGATTTGAATTTAAAAGTAATAAAAGAGCTCGGTACGCCTTTAAAGTTAAATCTTACAATTGTCAAAAAAAGTTCGGATGAATTATTGGAAGAAACTTCCATTGACAATAACGTCAAACTCTTGAACATAAAAGACCAAGCTCAGTATTTAAAAGGTATGCAAATCGTCCTTGACCAGTACGTTTGGGATAACGTAAACAAAGATTATAAAACAGATTCGTTGTACACGGTTGAAAAAGACGGTACAACAGTTATGTTTTATGAAATCTTGCTTGAAAATTACATTATTCCACCATCAGGTGAAACTCCGGATGCGCCGATAAACACAACACCTAAGGAAATCAAAAAACAAGAAACGGCCGAAAATAAAGATATTTATGCGTTTAAAGTTTTTGATATTAACGCAAAATGTAATTTTAAAAAGATTTCATCTAATAAGCTTATTGAAAATTTGGATGATAGCAAAATCATTTCAATAAGAGCAGAAAAAGATTTGGAAGTTTCGACTTCTGAAATTGTTGATTATTGCAAGAAAAAAGAGTTTAAAATTTTGCATGCAATTTGTACAGAAGAAACAAATTATAAGCCTTGGGGTGTTTTTGAACAACTGTTCAAAGATTTTTACGGACTTTCACTTTGCAAATCTTTGATACCGCAGGATTTTGATGTCAAAAGATTCAATGCACTTAAAAATCTGATTTTTTCTTCTCCGAGAAAAGCTTCGACTCCTGAAGACGCCAGATTTGCTTATATGGAAGATTTTGGCGACTTTTTAGCTTCACTTAAAAATACGGTCGTTCTAATTGAAGGCTTTGAATTTATGGACGACACTTCAATTCAGACCTTGGAACTTTATTTTGATAACTTTAAAAAACTGAATACAACATTCATTTTTACAACAAATTCGGATGTTTCACTGCATTCTAAGTTCAAAAAGCTTTTGAGAACACCTCTATACACAGAGTTTGTACTTCAAAAAACTTCTATGGGCGAGCTTTTAGGCGACATAAAAGAAGAAGCGAGCGATTTTATTCAGTCATTTTATTTTGAAAAAATAAAAGAACAGTTTGGCGGTTCAGCTTTGTATTTCAAAAACGCACTCCAATATTTGACCGAAAAAAATATTTTAATAAATTTTGAAAATCGACTTTTGATTAAAAGTAAGAATTCTGTAATCTTGCCGAATTGTTTAGACGCATTAATAAAAGCTCGTTTGAAGGGTATGAGCAAAAATATGGACGCCTCAATGGTTTTGGCATATTCTGTTTTTCTCGGAGCAAGATTGGATTTTCAAACTCTTGCAAAACTTGGAATTAAAGAAGTTGCAAATGTTGCGAAGTTTTTAGAAAACAGCGGATTTGTCCATGTTATCAACAATGTTATTTATATAAATAATTACAATCTTGTAAAACCCGTTGTCGAGGCTTCACTCAAAAAACAAGTCGTAGAATTTTTGTGCAAAAATATCTTGGCTAATATCGGCAAGGATATTGATGATACGCTGACACTGCTCATTATGGGCAAGCTTGGGTTCTTTAAAGAAGAATACTTGTTGTTATGGCGAAATTCACAATTTGCAATGAATACGGGCGATTATGACGCTTATTTGAAGAATTGTTTGGGCTTTTTGTCTTTAATCGAGCATATTGAAAATAATATTTCGGAAGAAGATATTGAAAACAACAAAAAAGAAGTTTTCCAAAATATTTTGATGAGCCTTTACAATTATTCGCCATCAAAGATTTATTCAATCGAAAATGTTCTTTTGATGGACGCTATAAAAGAGGATGATAACGAAAAAATCGTTAAGCTTTCAAACCTTATGCTTCAAGGTGCGCTAATTTCTTCTAACTACACGGAAGCCTTGCCATTATTGCATAACATACTTTCCAGAATGCCAAATCCGACACTCATTGTAGATGGTTCTGTTAATACAAAAT
The DNA here is from genome assembly GCA_934754515.1 of uncultured Candidatus Melainabacteria bacterium. Taxonomy (GTDB): domain Bacteria; phylum Cyanobacteriota; class Vampirovibrionia; order Gastranaerophilales; family Gastranaerophilaceae; genus CAG-196. The sequence continues at coordinate 37,406 of CAKVIG010000006.1, forward strand.
TCTTGCTGCTTTCACTTGTAAATATTGAAATTCTGTTTAATATCGGCGATTTTGCACAATGTGTAGAAGTAGCAAAAGATTTATTGGGAATTATTAAACCTGAAATCATAGAAAAAATTAAACCGGCAGGTTTTTCAATCAAACTCTTTATAGAACATCTGTTTGAAACTTTTAGAATGGTCGGTTTTGCAAAACTCTTTATGATGGACGATGACTTAGAAGAATTTTTAGACGCTATAAAAATTGCGTTTGGAGAAGAGCTTCCTGATAGAAATGTTATCTTATCCGTTAGAGATTATTTGAGCGGTAAAAACTTTGGCACAACTGATGTTGAAGAAGCAACACCATTTGCGAAAGTAATTTATCTGATTATGCAAGAGTTTGCAGAACATTCGGACGATTATAAAACATTTGCGCAAAACATTTATCAGGCAAAGCTTTTAACCGCAGACATTCATCAACTCCAGTTAGAATTGTTCTGTGATTTATTGATAGCGAATTCTTATGCCAACATAGGAATCGCTAAAAAAGCTGAAAGTATTTATAATGACATACTTAAACGCGCAGAAACCTCCGCAATATTTAATATAATAATGCTTGCAAAATACTTTATAGCTCGCCTTCTTCTCAAAAACTCAAGAGAAGAAGATGCTCTGCTTATTATAAACGACACGCTTGCGTTGTTACAAAACCGTAACAACCAAGCGAAAATATTCTACGTCCTGTTTGAGAAGCTCTTTATAGACACCGTGAGAGAATATAATATTTCATCAATTAATTTGGATTCAGAAGAACAAAAACTTGCACTTGCAACTTCTGACGGCAAACTTTCAAGGCTTGTCAATTAGTGCTTCTTTTCGCAAATAGTTGGAATGCCGATAAGTGCCAAATAGAATACGCATCCGAATAAAACTAAATTTAAAATTTCCATAATTGAATCTCCTTTCTAAAGAGCATGCGATTAAAAACCCTTTTTTAACCTTATATGTTTTTAATTCCACATATTAAAAATTCAATAACGCTTTTTTAGAAAATCTTTACAAAAGTTTACAGAACCTTTTGGTTGTTGTAAAATTTGATTTAAAGACACAGCTTGGAGGTTTTAGGTGGCAATTTGTATTTTTGCTGGGACATTTAATCCCATACATGAAGCACATTTAAAGGTTGCTGAATATGCTCTTGAGCATTACGGATTTGAAAAAATTATTTTTATTCCGGCATTTATACCACCACACAAGGAAATAAGTTCTGACCTTGCAAAACATCGTTTTGAGATGGTTAAGATTGCAACAGCTTATGAACCGAGATTTGAAGTTTCTGATATTGAGTACAAACTTGGAGCTAATGGTGAAAAATCTTATTCTTTGAATACAGTAAGAAAAATAAGAGAATTGTATAACATCAATGATAAACTAAACTTTTTAATCGGCACTGACGCCTTTGAAAAAATCGAAAGCTGGTATAAAGCAGATGAATTGAGCAAATTAGTACATTTTATAGTTTTTCCGCGCGGAGTAGAGTTGACACCTAAAGTCGGATTTGATTATGAGATGGCACAAATGCCGTTTATTGATGTATCTTCAACGGATTTAAGAAAACATCATACAGAAAATAATAATTTGAAAAAAGTAGAGGAGTATATTAAGAAAAATGGTTTGTACAATTGATTATATTAAAAATTGGCTTAAAGCTAACTTGAATGAAGAAAGATATGAACACTCATTAGGTACTGCTGATTGTGCAAAAGAGTTAGCAGAAAAATTTGGCTTAGATAAAGATAAAGCTTATTTTACCGGCTTAATTCATGATTGTGCTAAATGTATGCCAAAAGATGAAACTTTGGCAATTCTAAAAACTTTAACACTAGAAGACGGTGAGCTTTGCAACCCTAAAACACATCACGCACCGGTTGGAGCTTACGTTGCAAAAAAAGAATTTGGTGTTGATGATGAAGAAATTTTGTCAGCTATCAGATGGCATACTTTAGGCAAAGTAGATATGACAACTTTTGAAAAAATAATATTTTTAGCTGACAAGATAGAAGAAAGAACACGCCCTTGCGAACATTGCGCACCAATTATTAAAGCATTGGAAGAAGGTGGCTTAGACAAGGCTCTTTTAATTTGTTATGAAAACACTATAAAAAGCCTTGTTGATAGAAAATTAAGAATCTGCTTGGCAACAATTAACATTTATAACAGCTTATTATAATTAATATTATTTATTAAGAAGCGTAAACATTGTTTAACTTTCTTTCGAGTTTGGTTTATTATTATAAAAACGAGAGAGTTTATATAAGGAGTATTTTAATGAAAAAATTATTAACATGTTTAGCTCTATCAACTGTGTTATTTTCAGGATGCACTTTGATGCACAATTCTGAAGGCATTATCAAAGTTAATGACACAGTAATTACGCAAGCAGAATTTGACAAAGCGTTTGATGCGAGTGTAGATAAATCATTCTTAAAGGCATTCGGCGGTTCTAAAAATTTAGTAAAATCTGATGATAACCCTATGTTTGGTATATTTAAAGATAAAATTGTTAACGAACTTATTGTAAAATCTCTTTTAGACCAAGAAATTGCAAAACGCGGAATAACAGCTACATCTGATGATATTCAAGCAGAATTAAAAACTATTATTGATAAAGTCGGTTCTAAAGAAGAATTAAATAAGCTTCTTAAACAAAGAGGAATTTCAAATGACCAATTTACAGAAGATTTGAAAACTCAAATTAAAATCAAAAAATTGGTTAACTCTATAGAAAAAATCAATATTTCTGATAACGATGCTAAAAAATACTATGATTCTCATAAAGCTGAATTCACTCACGGAGAACAAGTTAGAGCATCACACATTTTGTTCTCTGCAAATACAATTGAATTAATTCAACAAATCAAGGCTAAAAATCCTAACATTAACCCTACTGATTTGAATACAAAAGTTGAAGAACAGACTGCATCTCAAAAAGCAAAAGCTGAAACAATTTTAGCGCAAGTAAAACAAAATCCTGATGATTTCGCCAAGTTTGCCGAAAAATATTCAGATGATAAAGCCAGCGCAGAACGTGGCGGTGAATTAGGTTTCTTTACAAAAGAAGCTATGGTGCCTGAATTTTCTAAAGCAGCTTTCTCTATGAAACCTAACACAGTAAGCGAAAATCTTGTTCAATCACCTTACGGCTACCATATCATTAAGGTTACAGACAGAATGGAAGCAGGAACAACTCCTTATGTTAAGGTCAAAGATGAAATCAAGTTCTACTTAGAAACTCAAAAACAAATTGAAGTTTTGAAAAAACTTACAGACGGATTAATGAAAAATGCTAAGGTTGAATATTTGAATGACAAATATGACCCTAAGAAAGCTCTTATTAAGGTAGATACAAAACCTCAAGAAAAGAAATAGATTTAACATAGAACAAAAAGGCGGACTTTAAAAAGTCCGCCTTTTTGTATGGATTAAAACCTTATTGGTATGCCGAGATTAATATACACTCCTGAAGGTCTGTACATTGGAGGAGGTGGTGGCGGATAAAAATCGTCACACCAACCTAATCTGCAATCATAGCCGTAAGGATAGCCCCAATAGCTGCGCCTGGCCAACACCCCGCCGACTACGACGCTTCCCCTTCCATAATATGCTCTTGGTGGTGGAGGTGGTGCCCCCCAATCACCTCTGTGAGGACCGACATGTCCTCTAAATCCGGGGCCGGCATGAACAATTTGACAATTACCCATCGGACCACCTGGAGGTGGCGGTGCTGCATTTGCAGGCATTGCTAAACTCAATAATGCTAACAAACTAAAAACTGACAAGACTTTTTTTCATACTAACACCTCTTTCTTTTGATGTGCTGTGCGGATATTCCAATTTCCGTTCTTGTTAGTATAACGATTAAAAAAAGCTTTTGTTCATTTTTAAACAAAAGTTTTATGCAATAAAAAAGGACTCTTATAAAAGAGTCCTTTTTGCTTATTATAATTTTTCCGGATTTCTTAGCGGTATCAATCTGTCTAAGTCAGAGTTTACGCTAAAGTAGAATCTTGCAGTGCTTTCCGAATAAGAACGCGTAAGTGGGAAACCTACACCGATTTGAGCTGTCAGCCAGTCTGTAAAGTTAATGTACGTACCAATACCAACTGAATGTAAGAAGGTTTGAGGGTAATTGTAAATGTTACCGTTTTCACCTAACCAACCCCAATCATAGAAGATTGCAAGTTTTAGTCTTTCATCAACTTTTGGCATCAACTTGTACAAGTAAGGAACAGGGAATCTGTACTCAACTGTACCTGTAACACCATAGTCACCGATTAATTCAGCCGGTTGATAACCTCTTAATGTGTAAGGACCACCCATTTGCATTTGTTCAGCTGCAAACAACTTATCCGGTGAGTATTGACCGTTAACTCTTACGATACCCATGCTTCTTGCGAACAATCTTTGTACACGAGTTGCACCGGCTGTAACTTTGAAGAATGTTGTATCTTGGATTGCGCCGTGTCCGTCACCGCCCATACCAAAGTCAACACCTACATTACCTAACCAACGACCGTAATTGTCATCTGTCATACCATATAAGCCTGAACGCCATACATTCAAGTTATAATTTGACAATCTGAGCGGATTTCCTGCAATGTTAGCAGATGTATTTGCATTAACATAATCATAACCTGTATAGAATACTAAATCAGATTTTGCTGTTTGTATAATTGGTTGAGTTAATTTAAAGAAGTAACTTTGTGCATTACCTTTAACATTTAATGATTTATAAGGACCGCCCAGTCTTACATGAGAGTCAGAAAAGTCGAATGACAATCTTGTTCCGTAAGATGAAACAGGAAGCGAATAACCAGCCATCCAACCGGTTGCTCCTGATGATAAGATTGTACCACCATAAATTTTATCGCCCAAACCTGTTAAGTTATCCATACCTACAAGGAATGAAACTCTTTGAGCACCTGTATATGAACGACCGTAGTCATCATAAGAGAAGTTCAAGTTTACAGGGAATCTGTCTCTTACGTTTAAAGTAATTGCAGTGTTTTCATCGCCTTCTTGTTGTCTTTCAACTTCGGTTTGAACTTGAACATAATCTTCTCTGTTAATTTCTTTCATTGCTCTTTGAAGGTTTTTAGCATTGAATACATCACCTTCTCTCAAACCTGCTTTACCCATAATGATATGTCTTAAATACCATTCACGAGTCCATTTTTCGCCTTCAATATTAAGTTCGCCAACTTTACTTTCAACAATCTTAATAGTTGCAACACCATCAACAATTCTTTGAGGTGGAACTGTTGCATAAGATGTTAAGTAACCTTTAGCACGATATAGATTTGTAACCTTTTGACAAACTTCTAGCAATTCATCAAAGTAAACATCTTCACCAAGAACTTCCAAACCTAATTTTTCAAGTTCATCGGATGAAATCTTTGTATTACCTTCAAAATTGATTTTTTGCAACAAAAAATGGGGATTGTAAATCAAACCTTCTCTTTGCAAATTTTCTTCAATAGAAGCATCATAAATCTGTTCATCTTTAGTTACATCATCAAATGATTGGATGTAGCTCTTGTCTATTTCATAGTGATTTGTGTTTTGTAATTCAGTAGTATTATAAGCTCCGGGGTTGTAACCGCCTAAAGACGCTTGGGCGCTTGCCGGCAATGTTGTTCCTGCCATTGGATCTGCAAATGCTTGGTTTGCTGCAAATAGGCACAAGACTGTGAGCAAATAGCTTATTTGTTTCTTCATAATTTCAGAATTCCTAATTTTTCTTTCTATGTATATTTTTATTGGGTTATAATAATTTGTTACACCCTTACATTATATTTTAAATAAAAACTCAAGACAAATTTAATTGCTAGTTTGTAACAAAATATTAACGTCTTACACTATATTTTAACTCGTTTATGAACTTTTGTAAAGATATTTCTATATGAACGTTATAAATCATCTAATTGGTGGAATTAAATAATATATAATACCTGTTACAAAATTTTACATTTGAGGAGTAAAAAAATGGTAATGGCAGTTGGAGCAATTGGTTCATACGGTTCTAATTATCAAGACCCGGAATACATTAAAATAATAAAAGAACTTACACAAATGGGAATTACTCCGAGTGGTAATAAAAATGCCGATGTTTCGAAGTTAAAAGAAGCAAAAACAGAATTAATCGAAAAAATTCAAACTAAACAGAATGAGGAGCAAAAACAAGAGCTTCAAGTTCAACCTTTAGAAGCCAGCAAAGAATCTCAACAAGCTCAACAACTTGAGTATGCTAAAACAGGAGCTATGACTTTAGCAGAACTTAATAAACTTTATTTTGGTTTAATTTAAAACTATATAGAATCAGATATATTAATTTTTGTAAACACCTTAATCCCTTTATTTTCGCCATAAAGTATAACTAATCTACAACTAAAGTATAAAATTTTCAAAAAACATTAAAGTTTTTAAAATTTATGCCGTAATACATGACATAAGAAGATTTTTATTTTGTAGGAAGGAATATTATGACAGATAAAGAAGAATTAGGTGCATCACTCTTCAGCCGTTCAATCGACTTAATGGAAGATGATCCGTTGGAAGAAATTTTCGCTCTAAACTTAGGCGATTTTATTTCTGAGTACCTGATTTCAGAAGATTTGGCAAGTAAAATAGGCAAGGACGTCAAAGACAAAACAACAAAACTAAAATCACAATTAAAAGAGCTTGTGTCTATTTATTCTCTTGATAACACTCTTTGCGTTTTGGGTTTCAGCTCTCAAGATGAATATGTTGTTTACAATTCTATAGCAAAAACTTTGACTCAAATTCTTGATGTTGATGCATGCCACATCTACCTTACAAAAGAATTCACAAAAGGTTTAAATATAGAAGATAAGATTTTGGGTCTTGCAGGTTCTTCTATCGAATTTGACGAAGATATTTATGCAAAGAAATTGAGCTACGCTGAAGACGACAAATCAATCGTTGTTAAAGCATTCAAGACTCTTGAAACTGTCCAAATCAAAGATATTACAAATATTGATAACTTCACTCCAAAATACGAGTTAAAGGAATTTGACGTTAAATCTTTGGCAGTTGTTCCAATGCACAATAATGCACATGTAGTCGGCGTAATTGTAATTGAAAACTACAAAGAAAAAACTATCAAACACGCTTATATGAACCTTCTTGAAACAATCGGACGTTTGTTCGGTACATCAATGCACTTGCAAAAAACTATTGATGAAACGAATTGTTTAATTGAGTCAGATGATGTTATGGCAGAAGAATTGCAACACCAAAGAGCAGAATTAACTGCACTTATCGGTGATTTAGGAGTTCAACAACAAGCATTTGTTGAAAGATTGGCAAAAGCAGTTGACGAAAAAGGTCAATACAAGGTAGCACACTCTCAAAACACTGCCGAACTTTCACGCAAACTTTGTCGTCAACTTGGTTTGAACGAAAAAACAACAGATTTGGTTTATTATGCAGGGCTGTTACAAAATATCGGTAAAATTACTCTTCCTGAATCTTTGTTTACAAATAAAGGAAAGCTTTCAAAAGAAGAATGGGAAAAATTACAAAATCACCCGAATGTTGGCGTAAACTTGCTTATGAATATCAACTTCTTATCAGAAGTAATTCCATACATTCATTATCACAAAGAACGCTGGGATGGCGGTGGCGAACCAGAAGGCTTGAAAGGCAATTCTATCCCGTTTGGTTCAAGAATCATCGCTGTTGCAGATGCTTATACAGCCATGACTTCAGACCGTTCTTACAGAAAAGCTATGGATAAAGACGAAGCGTTAGCTGTAATTAAATCAGAAGCCGGTATTAAATGGGATCCGATTGTTGTAAATGCTTTGTTTGAAGTAGTTAACAATTAATTTATTTCAAAAAAAAAAAAACGGAAAATTTACTTTTCCGTTTTTTTGAAATTATATACATAAAAAAAGAACCTCTAAAGGTTCTTTTTTAAATGGTGGGCGTTAGAAGACTCGAACTTCTGACCCTCTCCTTGTAAGGGAGACGCTCTACCAACTGAGCTAAACGCCCATTTACGCGGGGCTTTCACTTTGAGTAACCTCTTGTGTCTTGCCCTACCGGCTGTCAACAAGATAATCATATTATAAACATTTTTTAATGTCAATCACTTTATTTAAAAATTTTTTTATAATCTAATTAACGTATTTAATTTTTCCTTCAAATTGCATAGAATAGGGTTAATAGTTTATGGTGCAGAAATTGCATCCCACATTTAATAAGAAAGGAGTTTTGAACCATGGAAATCAAAGTTGTTCAAGATGTTAAAACTATTGATGCCGACATTCTTGTTGTTGACATGTTTGAAGGTGACAAAACAGTAAGCGAACTTGCTAACAAATATGCTATTGAACAAGATGGCTTCAAAGGTAAATTTGGAGAAACTTATCTTCTTCCAACTTATGGTCAAGAAGTTTACAGAAAAGTGCTTGTATTAGGCTTAGGCAAAAAAGAAGATTTTACACCAAATAAAATGAGAGAAGCGATTTACAAAGCTGTTAAAAAATGCATGCAAATGGAAGCTAAAAAAGTTGCATTCTCACTAGAAGGAATTGAGTTTGATTATTCAGAACAATTCACAATGGGCGCATTAATTGCAGATTATGCTTTTGACAAGTACAAATCTGAAAAGAAAGATAACAAAGTTAAGGAAATTTACGTTCAAGCTAACGAAGGTATCGTAAGAAAAGCTGAAAAAATCGCTTCTGCTATGACTTTTGCAAGAAATTTAGCAAATGAACCTGCTCAACTTGCGACTCCGACTGAACTTGCAAATATAGCATGCGATTTCGGTTTAGAAACAAAAATCTACAACAGAGAAGAATGCGAAAAAATGGGCATGGGTGCTTTTTTAGCAGTAGCTCGCGGCAGCGCACAAGAACCTAAATTCATTCACATGAAATACTCAGTTGATAATCCTAAAAAACGTATCGCAATTATCGGTAAAGGTATCACATTTGATAGTGGCGGATTAGATATTAAACCTGCTTCTTCAATGCTTACAATGAAAGATGATATGTCAGCAGCGGCTTGTGTTTTAGGTGTAATGAGCATTATTAGAGAATTTAATCCGCAAGTAGAAGTTCACGGGATTATTGCTGCGTGTGAAAACATGCCGGGATGCAGTGCTTACAAACCCGGTGATATCTTAACCGCTAAAAATGGTAAGACAATTGAAGTTGATAACACAGACGCAGAAGGCAGATTAACTCTTGCAGACGCTCTATGTTATGCTTGCGAACTTGGCGTTGACGAAGTTATTGACCTTGCAACACTTACTGGTGCTTGCGTAGTAGCTTTAGGCACAAATGCTGCAGGTATTATGGGTAATGATGAAACTTTGGTTAAAAACCTTATCTCAACAGCAGACAGAAGTGGCGAAAAGTATTGGGAACTTCCTCTTTGGGATGAATATTTTGACAGCTTAAAGAGTGATATTGCCGATATGAAAAACACAGGTTCGCGTTGGGGCGGTGCTTCAACAGCCGGTGTATTCTTACAAAAATTCGTAAAAGATGTTAAGTGGGCGCACATTGATATCGCAGGTGTTGCTTACCTTGAAAAACCTCAACAAGAGTTTATCAAAGGTGCTACTGGTGCAGGCGTAAGAACATTATTAAACTATATATTAGAACAATAATTTGTTATTTGTCTGATAAACGGTGGACTTTTTACCAAAAGTCCGCCGTTTTATTTAGTTAATTAGTCCAATGTTATTTTCTAAAAATCTTTTATATTAATAATATAAGAAATCGACCGCTATAACCCACGTGCTTAATCGCAAGTTTACAGAGGGCGCACTCCCTCTTGAGGTTAAATGCGGTAAAGGGCAACTCTGAGTTTGCCCTTTTATATAGTAAAGGAGCTGATTTGACTTTTAAGAAATCAGCCCTTTTCCTGTTTTAAACAATAATGTTTTTATGTAAAATATCGTGTATAGAAAAAAAAGATGCAATGAACGAAAATAATATTGTTATGGAAGATAAGAATAGATTAAGAAATTTAGGAATTAACATTAAGAGTGAACGTCTAAGACGTGACATCTCTCAAGAGAAATTAGCAGAGCTTACAAACATTTCAAGAAACTCAATCAGTTTAATTGAAACAGGTAAGATTAACCCTACAATATTGAAAGTAATTGATATTGCTAACGTATTAGGTGTTGACCTTCCTCTTTTAACAAGAGATGTTTAATTAGCAACGACTAATTTAATGTTAGAATTGAGTACGCCTGAAGGTAGGTACTTTTGCTTTTGCAGAATATATTGTTGCCTAAGGCGTATCTTTATAGTTTTAAACATGAAATAATTTTTGTTATTTCATATATTTAAGCATTACTTGAGTATTAACGCTATCACCGGCAAAAGTTGCAGGTAATGGTAAGTATGGTGCGCCTGATTTAACGGCGTTCAAAACGGCTGTGTTTGCGTTTTTGTTAGTTGAATTAACAATAAACGGCTCTGTTATTTCGCCATTCTTTTTTACTCTAAATTGAACAGTAACTTCATAATCCTGATTTGCTTTATAAGGGGTCCAATTGTTGTGAACAGCGTTTGGTAAATATTCAAAGTACTGGCTTAATGTAGCAACCTGTTTTACAGGATTCGTTGGCATTTGCGCATTGTCAGCTGCAAATGTCGGTAGTGTTAACATTGATAATAGAATTAGTAGTTTTTTCATATAAGCCCCACCCTAACCCTCCCCCGAGGAGAGGGAACTAAGTTTATCTTACGTAAACCCTCGGTAATCTTACCTTAAGTCTGCAAGTCAGTTCGTAATTAATAGTATGTAATATTTCTGCCCAATTATCAAGACTCAAATCTTCATCATCTAAAAGCGTTATAACATCGCCAACTTTTGCATCAACATCACCCAAATCAAACATCATTTGATCCATTGTGATATTTCCGATTTGTCTGATTTTCTGTCCGTTAATTTTTCCACAAATTTTATTTGACAAACCTCTTGATACTCCGTCTGCATAACCTATTGGAATAGTTGCGACTCTTGTCGGTTCATAAGCAACAAATTTGTGTGAATAGCTTACACCCTCACCTGCTTTAACTTCGTGAATATTAGTTATTCTGCCCTTAAGTCCCATAATTTGTTTTACAATCGGTTTATAATTAACTTTTTGCGGCAAATCTGGATACAAGCCGTATAAAGAAATCCCAACTCTCACCATATTTGATTTTATATCATAAGCAAATGTTGCCGCTGTATTTTGGATATGCAGTAAAAGTCCTTTTGTATCAATATTATCTACTACGCTATGCCAACGCTCTATTTGTTTTTGAGTTTCAGTTTCTTCTTCAGCGGAAGCCAAGTGTGTAAACACGCCTTCAAAGTTCAAATAATCAGCCTTCTGAACCTGTTCTATAAATTCAACTGCCTCTTCTGATCTGACTCCAATTCTATTCATGCCTGTATCAATCTTAACGTGAACTTTTGGTCTTAAACCTGTTCTTTCATATACTTCTTTACAAGCCTTCAAGTGTTCTTCATTAAAAATAGAAAACGCAATATCATTCTGTGTAGCAGATTCGATTGCCCACAAAGGAATAGCTCCAACGACCAAAATCGGGCATTTAATTTTTACGGCACGCAAATCCAAGCCTTCATCAACAGAAGAAACACCAAGCGCATCAACTCCTGAAGCTAACATTGTTTGCGCTATCATTGATGCACCATGTCCGTAAGCATCGGCTTTAACAATAGCCAAAAACTTTTTATCCTTTGGAATTCCGTTTTTTATTTCAATAATATTTTGTGCTAAAGATTCTAAGTTAATTTCAACCCAAGCATCTTTATGAATATTTACATTTGATTGTCTAACATTTTTCATATAAAAGCTCTTCTTATTTTAGTATTATTTCTTTTCTACAACATTAATATATTCTGAACCGTCAAAATATTTATGGTATTTTTTATACCCCAATACATTGTCTTTCTCTAAATGATAAAAATTACCATTATTATAATCAACTTTTACTGTTTCTGTACTTGCTGACTTGTCGATAACTTTTTTATATTTACTTGGAACTTCTGTTATTGTTTTCGTATCATTAAGTTTTCCGTAAACATATCTTTTTATTTTAGTAACGGATTTCTGCATTTTACCGTTTAAATCCATAAAATACTTAGCAATAGAATGTTGTGTCACATCAATAATGGATAAAGTAGTTGTATGTCCGGTTTCTTTTTGCACCATTCCTTTATTAATATTTACACCCAACGTCATGTCACTGCTTCCGACTCCGACTTTTTTGGATGCTAACATTACAAAACTGTCTTTGCCGGTATCACGAACTCTGACTTCATTCATACCTTTTTCTGTCAATTTTTTATATAGGTCATTTTTGACTCTACCTTTTTTAGAAAAACGATTAATAAATCTGTCAACATTTCCCATTACTACAGTGCTCATACGTTACCTCCTGATTACTTAAAACTTGTAAAAATAAAATTTGCTACTTTTGTTTAAGTAGGTTGGGCATTCCTGCCCAACATTTATTTTTGAATCATTTCACCGTTCAAGTACCAAGTTCTGGCTCTTGTTATTTTTACATTTACAAATTCGCCCGTAATATCTTTATCATAAGGAATGTGAACAATTTTATTGTTACGAGTTCTGCCCGTAATAACGTTTTTACCGTTTCTTGTTTCGAATTTTTCTATCAAGACTTCCAATTCGCGTCCAACATATTTTTGATTAGACTTCAAACAGCATTCCCTGTTGTGTTCGTTTAATCTCGCTAAACGCTCCGTTTTAACGTCTTCCGGCACATACAAATCAACCCATTTTGCCGCAACTGTTCTTTCTCTAGGAGAATATGCCGCTGTATTAGAATAATCCAATTCCAATTCAGTCATAGCTCTCAAAGTATTTTGGAATTGCTCTTCCGTTTCTCCGGGGAAGCCTGCAATAAAGTCACTTGTAATAGTTACATCAGGGATTCTGCTTCTCAAATTATCGCAAATCTTTTTATAAGTAGCATAATCATATCTTCTATTCATTTTCTTCAAGATATAATCATCCCCTGATTGCATTGGAATATGGAAATATTCACAAACTTTATCCAATTCAATAACTGTATTAATAAGTTCTTCCGTAATATCAGTCGGATAAGAAGTTACAAATCTTATTCTAAAATCGCCTTCAAGCGCATTTACTTGTCTTAAAAGCCAAGAAAGATTTTGATGCGGTTCAAGATCTTTGCCGTAAGAATCCACATTTTGTCCGAGAAGTGTAATTTCTTTAAAACCTTCGCTCAAAGCTTTTTTCGCTTCATTCAAAATTAATTCGGGTTTTCTTGAACGTTCGCGACCTCTCGTATAAGGTACGATACAGTATGTGCAGAAATTATTACACCCTTCCATAATCGGTATCCAAGCGTTAATACTTTTTACACGGTTAATTTGAATATCACTTTCTTCAAAAGGTTTTTCTTCCGTTGAAACAATTCTTTCACCTGCTTCTATACGTTTAACAAGGTTTGGCAATTCGTAAAGTCTTTGAGTTCCCAATACCAAATCAACATAAGGTGCGCGTCTGAATAAATCCTTGCCTGCCTGTTGAGCTACGCAACCTGCAAAAACAATTTTCAAGTCAGGCTTTTTCTTTTTCCATTTGCCCCAAACGCCAATTGCACTATATGCTTTATCTTCTGATAATTGTCTAATAGAACAAGTGTTAATGATAAGCATGTCAGCTTCTTTCGGTTCAAGAGTTTGTGTGTAACCGCAATGTTCAAGCATACCGAACATACGCTCTGCATCAGATTTGTTCATCTGACAACCTAAAGTTTCTATATATACCTTTTTCATTTATTACTCCTTTTATTCTATTTTACAACAAAGGTAAAGAAAACATTTATTATTTTAACTTTTATTCAATTAATCCTCTTGCGTACCAAAAGTAGGGTTATGAAAAATTTTACAATATCGTATCTTATAAATAACCAAATCAAGGAGAAAATAAGAGAGGTAATAACTATGAAACAAATAATTCCTGAAAAAAGTTCTGAAAAGGTCGCTAAATTTCTTAAAAAGAATGCGCTTCATAAAAGAGACTTTGCCGAAATGATAGGCGTAACTTTATCCTATGTCTACAACCTTATTGATGAAACGGTTCCGTTTTCCACAAGAGGAACCACAATTGAGCGTATTGCAACGGTTATGAATATTGAGCCTGAAGAATTTTCCGAGTACAGAATTCCGCAAGAGCCGATACTTATTGATGAATCCGTTGAAACTTTGAAAAGTTACATTAAAGAAAACAAACTTTCAATTGTGTCTTTTCTAAAATCTTTTCCACGCAAAAAACGTATTGATATCGTTGATGTCTTAAGAGGCGCATTGCCACTGCCGATTGATTACAAAGAATTAAAAATGATAGGCAAAACTTTAAATATACCCGAAGAAGAAATTTATTCTATGTGGGAAACTCGAATGAAGCAGGTGCTTGAATCAGCAGGCATGAATATTTATGCAAATTCAGGGCTTGTAACAACAATGTTCGATTGTGCAAGAAAGTTTTTGGAAGTTTAATTGGTTTTTATGTATTTTATGTTTTTAAGTAGGTTGGGCTTTCAGCCCAACAAAATCTAATCAACAAAAAACGGTCGAGTGGTAAACCACTCGACCGTTTTAACAAATAATGTCAAACTACTTGATTTCAACAGTAGCGCCAGCAGCTTCAAGTTGTTTCTTGATAGCTTCAGCTTCTTCTTTCTTAACGCCTTCTTTAACAGCTTTAGGAGCACCATCAACTAAATCTTTAGCTTCTTTCAAGCCAAGACCAGTGATACCTCTAACTTCTTTAAGAACAGCGATTTTCTTATCAGCTGGAACAGAAGCCAAGATTACGTTTACTTCAGCATCAGCATCATCAGCAGGTGCAGCAGCGGCAGCAGGAGCAGCAGCAACAGCAACAGGTGCAGCAGCAGATACGCCGAATTTTTCTTCCATAGCTTTTACTAATTCAGCAGCTTCTAATAAAGTTAATTTTTCAATTGATTCTAAAATTGCTTCAATACTCATTTTGTTTCTCCTTTATTCTATTTTTGAGTTGTTGTACGTTTTAAAGTTTTAGGTAAATATTACCCGATTCTGCTTAAGCAGATTTTTGATCTCTAACAGCTGCAACGGCTCTAACAAGAGATGACATAACAGCGTTGACAGAGTTTGCGATACCAGATGCTGGTGAGTTGATGCAACCAAGCATTTTTGCATAAAGTTCTTCTCTTGAAGGAAGATTTGCAAGTGCTTTTGCTTCTTCAGCAGACATAAGTTGTCCGTCCATTGCAGCAGCAATGATTTCACCTTTCTTAGTATCTTTAATAAATTTAGATAAAGCCTTAGCAGGTGCTACCTGATCTGTAAAACCAAATGCAATAGCGATTGGTCCTTTTAGAGTTTCAGCTAACACTTCGTAAGGAGTGCCCTTGATAGCGATTTTTGCAAGAGTGTTCTTAGTAACCATGTAGTCGCCACCATCTTTTTGAAGTGCACGTCTAAGGTTAGTAATTTCTTCTACGCTTAAACCCTTGTATTCGGTAACAATTGCAACTTGCGCTTTATCAATTTTTTCTTTGATAAGAGCTACCTTATCATTTTTGAAAGCTTTTGTTGACATTTTTTGCTCCTTTGTTATATTTTTTTCGGATTAATTTCCGTTCGACCTGTTAAACTAAAAAAGATTTCGCAATCTTTCTTTAATCGCAAAATCCAATACAAATCTAATAAAATGCTATTTACTTTTGTTTTCGGATAATCTAGGCTAGCCTTTTATGTTTAAATCCTAACATAGGATACTAACTGTCTGCGATTACTTTAAGTTTTATACCATGACTAAAAACCCCTGTCAACATGATTGTTAAGAATAGTTAAGTTTAACCACTTCTTGAATGAAAGATTTTTGGCTAAATTTTTCTTCATGATATTATATAATTAATCGAAAAAAGGAGAGTTAATATGTTAACTAAAAATTCATCATTAAGAACAGTTTTTTCAGGTGTAGATTTTTCAAAATATTCATCTAAAACATCTGAATTCGTAAACGAATTTTCTTCTCGTGCAAACAAAGAAGGAAAATTCTTAAACTGGGTAAATTTACCACAAGAACAATTAAAAAGATTAGACGACATCTATTCTTTAGCTTCAAAATTAAAAGCTCAAACCGGCGTTAATAAACTTAGCGTTATGGGTATCGGCGGTTCTAAACACACTGTAGAACACATGCTTGGTATTAACGGCTTGAATATCAATTCTGATTCAATTTTCTTCTATTCAGATGTTGATTCTATCAGTTTTGCAAGATTTTTGCACAAATTAGGCAACGATGTTTTATCTTCAAACTACCTAATCGCTTCTAAATCAGGTTCAACATTTGAAACAAAAGACGGTTTCTTGAGAATTCAAAAAATGTTAGAAGATGCTTACATGGCTAAAGGTCAATCAGAAGAAGAAGCTAAAAAATCAGCAGCTAAACACTTTATCGCTGTAACAGATAAAAATGCTGAAAAAAGTGAACTTAGAAGAAGTTCTATTGAAAGTGGTTGGTTAGGCGATTTATACATTCATGATGACGTTGGCGGAAGATTTTCAGCATTTGATGATCACGCTTTGTTCACACTGGCATTTGCAGGAATGAAACAAGAAGATATGGCATCAATGTTACGTTCTGCTCAAGAAATTTCTTCTCAATCATTATCTTCTGATTTAGAAATCAATGGTGCATTAAAAGAAGGTATTTTCTGGGCTGACGCAAAACTTAACGGTATTGCAGCTTCTGTTCACCAATACATGGGTTCAATGTTTGAAAACACAGTTTACTGGCATGCTCAAATGCAAAACGAATCTGTAAAAGACACATTGAAACAAATTGCTAAAGTTCCTGATGCTATGCACCACTCAGCAGAAGCACACTTCAATCCAGCTAACAAGTTAGTTTTCGCTCTAACTGTTCCGATGGATAACGGTGTTTGTGCTGAAAACGCAGAAGCTTATATCGGTGCTTTGACTAAGTCTTACGAATCAACAGGTGCATTCTTCAAAGAATACGTTGAAACAAACTCTCTTGGCTTAACTCCAGAAGCAGCCGGTGCAGTAACTCAATTAAGAGCATTTGCAACTTGCTACCAAGAAATTGTTGAAGCAGTTATGCAAAACAAACAACTTCCTGAAGTTCTAGACAGCGTACTTCAACCACACGTAGAATTCTACAAAAAGAATTTGAAAGGTGGAGTTGTAGTTCCGGGTAGAATTTCATAGTTTTTGAGATTTGAAAGAATTTAGAGAAGTTGGCTTGGCATTCTGCCAAGCCAACTTTTTTGCTAACTGTAAATGGAATGTGAAAAATTAATCTTGGTGGAAATAATAATATTTTCTTTTTAGTTAATAACACCCACCCGCAGTTGTAGCTCACTCACGTTCGCACAACTGCGACCTCCCTAACAAGGGAGGTGAAAACCCGTAAGGGTAACTAAAATAGAATATAGTTTAAGAAAACTTGCAGAAAAATTTTTATAATTTATAATTCTTCTATAATGAGTATTATCCAAAAATCACAAAAAGCACTTGAATACGACAAAATTTTAGCCGAATTATCAAAGTTTGCAAAAACGGAACAATCCAAAAAGCTTTGCTTAGATTTGACTCCGTTTGTAAAAGCTGACGATATTCAGGCTCAAATTATTTTGACTCGTGAAGCAAAAGATGTGTTGGATTTGGCTCGTGATATTCCTATTGATAAGGTGCAAAATTTTAAAGTTTTAAGAGAACGTAACGAGTATTTTGTAGAAGAAGAACTTGTTGATATTGCAAAAACTATGCGCACTTCAAGAATTGTTCGAAACTTTTTGAAGGAAAATCTTCCGTTTGACGCTTCTATGCAAGCTTTAACAAACGATTTATATTCTAACAAAGAACTTGAAGACAGAATTCTTGATACGTTTGATGATAATTTTACTGTTAAACAAAACGCAAATCCTGATTTAAAAGGGCTTTACGCTTCTTTAAGAGATACCGAAAGCAACTTAAAACAAAGAGTGCAAGAGTTGATGAATTCTCCTGAATTTCAAAAACATTTGCAAGAAAATATTTATACTCTAAGAGATGACAGAATTGTTTTTCAGGTAAAAGCTTCTTCTAAAAGCAAAGTTGGCGGTATTGTTCACGATGTTTCGGCAACCAATAAGACTTTCTACATTGAACCTGCGCAAATTGTGCCGATAAACAATAAAATCAGAGAAATTAAATCAAAGATTTATGCTGAAATTATCAGAATTCTAACGGCTTTGAGCAATGAAGTCCGCAAAGAAATGGATAGTTTGGTGCATACGGAAAACTTGCTTGCTCAGATTGATTTTCATTTTGCAAAGGCAAGGTATGCGGTTAAAATTCAGGCAATTGAACCTGAAGTTAATATTGAAAAGAAAATCAAGATTGATTTGATGCGCCATCCGCTTTTGATTGGGCACGTTGAAAAAATCGTTGAAAATGATTTTGAGATTGGCGAAACTTATAAATCCGTTGTGATTACGGGTTCTAATACTGGCGGTAAGACTGTTGCTCTGAAAACAGTTGGCTTGTTCATTTTAATGATGAAGTCGGGTTTATTTTTGCCTTGCGCAGAAGCTCATATTTATCCGTTTGAAAAGGTTTTAGCTGATATAGGGGATGAACAAAGTATTTTACAAAACTTATCAACTTTTTCATCTCACATGAAAAACGTAATTGATATTTTAGAAAAGGCAGATTCTGAAACATTTATTTTGATTGATGAACTTTGTGCAGGTACAGACCCTCAAGAAGGCGCAACTTTGGCAGAAATTATAATGAAAGAGTTTGCAAAGCGTCACGCTCAATCAATTATAACCACTCATTACGGAGAATTAAAAACTTTAGAATACACAGACCCGTATTTTAAAAATGCGAGTGTTGAATTTGATACTGAATCTTTGTCACCAACTTATAAATTGATAATCGGAATTCCGGGTTTAAGCAATGCGATTTCAATTGCTTCTAATTTAGGTTTACCTGAAAATTTGGTTTGGGAAGCTAAAGAGCTTTTGATTACTCAACGTGATACTTCAAGCCTTGTTGTAGAAAGACTTCAAGACACTCAACAGAGATTGGATACAAATCTAAAAGAGGCTGTAACAAAGAATGCCGAAGCTGATGAACTTAAAAAACATTACGAAAAAGAACTTTCTGCGCATAAAAAAGAAAAGAAAAAGTCTTTAAAGATTATTAAAGACAGATTTGAAGGTCAACTTGATGAAGCAAAAGCAGAAATCAAAGAAATTTTAACAGAGTTAAGACGCGAAAAATCAGAAAAAATTGCGCGCCGTTCTTACGAACGCTTGGCTCTTATTGAGCAAAGTTTCCGTTCGGGAATGCACGAACTAGAAGAAAAAGAACAGTATTTGGAGCTTGATTGGACAAAAGTTCAAGTTAACGACAAAGTTATGATTAAAGACTTGAATCAACAAGTTACAGTGCTTTCTTTGCCTGATAAAAACGACGCTTTGTATATTCAAATGGGAATGATTAAAACTAAGGTTAAAAAGAATAAACTTGCGGTTTATAATCCTCAATTGGCTAAAAAGGTTCATTTGCCTTTGGGCGCATTAAAGAAAGACACGACATTCTCCGTAAGACGCATGGATGTTTCTAATGAACTTGATCTGCGCGGAGAACGCGTTGAAGAAGCTTTAGACGAATTGGAAGCATATTTAGATAAAGCCAGCTTAGCTAATCTTTCACCAGTTTATATTATCCACGGACATGGCACGGGTGCTTTAAAATCAGCAGTAAGAGATTTCCTTTCAACATCGCCTTATGTCGCTAAATTCAGAGTCGGCGAAGACACAGAAGGCGGCGATGGCGTAAGCGTGGTTGATATTAAATAATATTGTACAATTATTTTTTTCTTGCTAAAATATTTCTGCTATGAAAAAATTAATTATTACTTTATTAACAACATTATTGTTGTTCGGACAACAGGCAAATGCCTCAAACATTGAAGTTTTACCTACAATGCAGAGTAAAACTAACGTACAAGACCGTGTGTGGGTTGGAACATTCCAAATCGTTTGGAATGACTTTATGGAAAAAGTCGCACATACAATAGTTAAGTTTCCGGAAGGTACTCCTGAAATCGTTAATGAACTTAACAGGCAGGATTTTACAGTAAATGAACTTAGCGAAAACTGCTACTATCGTTATGTTGGTAAAATCCAAAAAAACACAAAGAAAACAATCGCAAAAGCAATTAAAAAGAAATTTCATGAATCAAGCGATTTGTTGGACAAATTAGATTTAACACCATCTAAAGACAGATTTATCGTTTATGCAATGCTAAAGAAAGATTTCCAATTTTTATCAGCTTTTGATAAGCTCGGACAATCTGATTTTAGAGGAAAAAATGCAGAATTTTTTGGTATCAACAGTCGTTCTAAAGAAGGTTTAGATAAAAATGTAAAAGTTCTTTTCTACAACACACCTTCTGATTTTGCAGTAGTTCTTGATACAGTTGGAAAAGACGAAGTTTATTTGTACAAAACTCCAACTACAAAAACCTTTAACTATATCTATTCTGATATGATTAAGAAGCAAAACGCATTTACGGGTGATACAAATTTCAGAAAAGCTGATGAATTAAAAGTTCCTAACTTGAAATTCTTTGAAGAAAAATCTTTTGACGAAGTTTGCGGAAAAAGAATCAAAGGAACAAACTTAATGATTGACCAAGCTATGGAAACAGTTAGATTTGAAATGGATAATACCGGTGTTAAATTGAAAAGTGAAGCTGCTATGACAATTATGAAAATGTCTTTAGAGCCTCAGTTTGAACCAAGATTATTCAATTTTGATGATACGTTTGTATTATTCTTAAAAGAAAAAGGAAAGGAAAAACCTTATTTCGCATTGAGAGTTCATAATATTGAAAACTTTCAGTAAAGAGAATTAACAAGAACCAAAAGGAGGATTAAATATCCTCTTTTTTTGTTTCTCTTAACAGAAGTTTTCACCTCACCCTAGCCCTCTCCTGTAAGGAGAGGGAATGACCTAATGTCTTTCATTATTAAAACTAATAGCTGTTTATTTCGTTATAAAATAGCTGTTTACCTTCAATGACAATATTTTTAAAACTTCATCTTTATTATAAGTTTGACCGAATAAGATTAGTGCAAAAGGGTTGCAAGTCGGGTCAATTCTGCGAACTTCCAAAACTTTTGAAAAGTTTTGCAAATATCTATCGTATTGAAAACCTTCTATCTTGTTTTTTGGCATACCTTCTGGAACTTCTACTGTAGCGAAGTAGAAAACACCTTTGCCTGCTTCATTCAAAATAGTATTCCAATCCGGATGTTCTTGTTTGTAATACATTTCATAAACATTAATGCCCCAAGCATATTTTGCTACATCAGAAGCGCACCAAGCGGCAAAACGCAACGGGCTGATTTCGATTGGAATATATTTATCATCTTTTGTAACTCTAAGTTCCACGTGAATCGGCAAATTCTTTATATCCATTAGATTTCCGATTTCTCGAAGTAATAGCCCGAATTTTGCCATATAACGAATCATAATTCCTGTTGATATTAAATAAATTGTATTTCTTAAATCTTTAGAATTTAGATAAGGATGCTGATAAATATTTAAGATTACAGGTTCGCCATTTCTATCAAAATATGCATCAATTGCAAATTCTTCACCATCTATATAATCTTCTATTACAAATGAAGAAGTATCAAGCATCTCTTTTAAAGGAGTACTTTTACTCGCTTTAACTTCTTTAATAATTGTTTCAACAGTTTCTTTCCATTCTTTTTCATTGTTCACTACATGAACACAATTTCCCAAATATCCACACACAGGCTTTATCACGAAAGGAAATTTTAATTCCATGATTTCTATATCTTTTAAATCCGCCGCATCATAAACTTTAAATTTGAAATCAGGGTACATTTCCTTTATCAATTCTCGAAAATTTCCTTTATTTCTTAAACTGTCTATATAATATGTTAATTTTGAGTCCGGTAAATTTTCTAAAATCCAAGAGGCGGACTTGTCTGAATTCCCATAAATAAAAGGATATTCTTGAGATAAATAATATTTTTTAGCTTTTTCTGTAGTTATCAAGTGCAAATCATCAGCTTCAATATCAACTTCTTCAATGGTTGTATTATCAAGAATTGTCCAATCGTTTTTTACGATTGTATCTATTAAATATTCAGAAACATAAGGCTTTTCCAATATAAACATTTTTAAATCTCACTTACTGCAAAGCTTCCAACGCCGCAATCTTCATCAATTTTGTATCAGGATTTTTACCAGTCCAAATCTGAATTGCACGTTCCGCTTGATAAATCAACATATCTAATCCGCCGATAGTTTTAAGACCACGCTTTTGAGCTTCTTGTATTAAAACTGTTTTTACAGGATTGTATACAATATCATAAACTACAGTTTGAGGGTTTAATTTATCCAAATCAGAACGTTCTAATGGCATTTGATCAGCCATAAATCCTTTCATACCAATTGGAGTCGCATTAACCACAATAGCAGACTCTGCCAAACTTCTTATATTTTGTATTTGGTAAACGTTAAAATTGATTTCAGGGAATTTTGCACGAACATATTCAAGCGTTTGTCTTGAATTAATTATATTTCTCGTATAAAAATCTATATTAGCTATTCCACGTTCTGCAAGCCCGACAACTGCAGCTCTGGAAGCTCCACCAGTTCCCAAAATACTCGCAGTTTTACCTTCAAGATTAATTTCTTCCGGTATAGCCCTTTTAAATCCGTAAATATCAGTATTAAATCCGAAGAAAGACTTGTCTTCTCCAACCTTAACCGTATTTACACAGCCGGCTATATTTGCATAATCATCAATATCGTCTAAAAATAATGACATCGGAACTTTTAGAGGAATTGTTACATTAAAACCATCATAACCGTTTGACTTGATATACTTAATTCTGTTAATCAAATCCTCTGGTGGAGTTTCCATAACATCATAAGAACCGTCCAAGCCAATACTCGCAAGTCCTGCCTTTTGTATCACTGCTGAAATCGAGTGTCCTAAAGGATAACCGATAATTCCTAGTTTAACCATACAAACCTCTTCATCTTTTTCGTGCTTATTAATTATACACGAGAAAAGTGCTGAAATGCAAGTTTAGAATGAATATAAGGCTTAATTCATAGCCATCAAAAGTTCTCTTATAACTTTTGTTGCAACAGCTGTAGAAGCTCCGCTTGCATCGTAATCAGGTGCCAATTCTACAACATCCGCACCTACAATATTGAATTTTGATAAATACTTAAACCAGCCTACAAGCTCATTAAAATTTAAACCGCCAACTTCCGGAGTACCTGTTCCGGGCATTATTGATGTATCTAAAACATCTAAATCAACCGTAACAAAAATGTTTTTATCCTTGAAAACATCTAATTCAGAATACTCATGAATAAGAGTATTGTGTTTTTTCATTAACTCAAATTCTTCTTTCATGCCGGAGCGAATTCCTATTTGTTTAAGGTTTTCAAAACCGACTATATCCGCAGAATGCCTGATTACCGCTGAATGAGAAAGCGGTTCGCCTAAATATTCTTCTCTTAAATCTGTATGTGCATCAAAGTGAACAATGGCTAAATTATCATAAAATTTAGAAACAGCTTTTATTTCAGGCAAAGTTACCAAATGCTCCCCGCCAATACCAAAGACACGCTTTCCATCAGAATATATTTCTCTTACATTTTTTTCTATTAAATCTAAAGATTTTTCGGTATTTCCCAGTGGAAATTCTAAATCTCCTGCGTCATGAAAATTACAATCTTCTAAATGTTTATCAAAATAAGGAGAATACTCTTCTAACCCCCAACTCGCAAGTCTGATTTGCTCAGGAGCAAATCTTGAACCGGGGCGATATGAAACAGTCCCGTCAAATGGTAAACCCAGCATTACAATATTTGCATCCTCGTAATTTTTATTTTCACCCATCCAATTTCTATCTAAAAACGGTCCTGTTAACATAATTTTCTCCTTTTTTAAATATTATATAACAAAAAGCTTAAGCTTTGTTAAGTTTTGTTACAATAATCTAAAGACCTGAAATTCGTTATTTTTTACATACTTTATATATATAAGATGGTATTAATAGGAAGCAGTAAGTAAGATGAGCACAGGATTTAATACAGATTTACAATCAATATTAAACAACGCAAAGAGCCAATTGTCATCATTGGGTGCTTTCAATGGTTCTAATGGTGCTTCATCTAATAACTATGTAAACAGCGTTTGGGGATTGGTTCAAAATGGTGAAACTGCTATAAATGGAAATGATCAACAAAAAGCACAAGCAATTACAAATATTGTTCAAAACTTAATGAGCATGTTAACAAGCTTGGGGACAAACGAAAACTCTAAAGCTACCAAAGAAGTTAACAACAATGACAAAAATTCTAACAAATTAGAACAAGAAGCTGATAAAAAAACTCAAGATACTCAAGCTGACATCGAAACAATTGTAAATGATATTGCAACAAATTCTAACAACATTTCAGACGCAATTGAAAAAATTAAAGAACTTGGCGGTTCAGAAGATGATATTCAAGCCGCAAAAGAAAATTTAGATAAACAAGTTCAAATTATTGAAACAAACTTGGCAATTGTAAATGATGGAGTTTCTTCTCCTGAAGCCAAACAGAATGCTTTAGCTTTAATTAAGGGTGCTTCTGCAGAAATTACAAACATCACTTCTCAAATGAGTATTTTGACAGAAGAAACTCAAAAACAAATTCAAGAACAAAATGCAATTGTAGAATCATCTACAAACAATATTACAAGCTTGATGGAAAAATCAGTAACAACAATTTCTGATGGCACAGCAAATTTACAATCATATATTCAACAAGGTGTTCAACAAACTGTTACAAATACGACTACTGCTACAACAGGTGCTGCTAACGAAGTTGTTGGTGCAACTGCTACAACCAGTGGTTCTGCAACAAGCTGGGTTCCTGTATTTGGTCAAACAGCAAGTTCTAAATTAATACAAATTGGCGCAGACCAAACAGCTGCAGGTGCAACAAGAATTGGCGGTTCTACTAAAACATTGGCTTCATTAACTCAAACAATCGGCAAAATGGGAGCTGATATGAATTCAATTGTTGGTACAGTTGGCAATGTTGAAGGCGTTGGTAATAGTGCAATTGCTCTTGTTGGCGACTATCAAACAAAATTGGATTCAATCATTACAGCAACAGGTTCTTGGTCACAAGTTGCAGACGCTAATACTGATTTAACTTCTGCAATTGCTGAATATGAAGGTCAAGACGAAAGCACAAATATTTGGAATCAAATGAATGGTTCTCAAAACCAAGAAGGCTCTGAAACTCAAACTTCTCAAGGAATCGGCACTATTGACTTTGATGTAAACAGATTTAAGACTGCTTTTGGAATTTAATTTTTGGCAGTCAGTTTATAAAGTTTAGCAAAAATCGGATTGTCACGGTCTAATCGCCCTCGCAATGACGGCACGCTTGGAATTTGGACACTCGGTCATTGCGAGGAACAACGACAATTTCCAGTGACGAAGCAATCCATTATATTCTATATAAACTAATATATTTTATAAACTCAAATTTTTACAGAATAATAATGAAAGGTTAATAAAATACATATAAAGAATTTATAAAGCTTTTTTAGCGAGTGTAAGTTTTACACTCGCTAAATGCTTTTTCTTGTGCGGATTTTAGCTTAATTTATATACTCTATATCCCCTAAATCCTCATGTTGACTTGCGTTGACAATAATTTTAATTTGTGTTGCAATATTGTTATAGCCGTACTAAAAAAAGGAGATTCAAAATGACAACTAAGACTAAAAAGAACGTTGAATCTTTGGAAAAAAGCTTGGAAGCATCAAATGTTGTTGAAACACTTGACCAATTAGAAAGCTTAATTTCTAGAGTTCACAAAGCTCAAAGAATTTTCGCAACTTTCTCACAAGAAAAAGTTGACGCTATATTCAAAGCAGCAGCTACTGCAGCAGACAAGGCTCGTATCCCTCTTGCAAGAATGGCTGTTGAAGAAACTGGCATGGGTATTTTAGAAGATAAAATCATCAAAAACCACTTTGCTTCTGAATATATTTATAACAAACATAAACACGCTAAAACTTGCGGTATCATTAAAGAAGACAAAATCAACGGTACAAAAGTAGTTGCAGAACCTTTAGGTGTTTTAGCAGGTATCGTTCCTACTACAAACCCAACTTCAACTGCTATTTTCAAATCTTTAATTTCATTAAAGACTAGAAACGGTATCATCTTCTCACCACACCCAAGAGCTAAAAAATCTACAATCGCAGCTGCTAAAATCGTTTTAGATGCTGCTGTTAAAGCCGGTGCTCCAGAAGATATCATAGGTTGGATTGACGTTCCATCAATTGAACTTTCAAGCGCATTGATGAAACACCCTAACATTGATTGTATCTTGGCTACTGGTGGCCCTGGCATGGTTAAAGCTGCATACTCATCAGGCAACCCTGCTTTAGGTGTTGGCCCTGGTAACACTCCGGCTGTTATTGATGAAACTGCTGATATCAAAATGGCTGTTTCTTCAATCCTTATGTCAAAATCTTTCGACAACGGTATGATTTGTGCTTCTGAACAATCAGTTGTAGTTGTTGATAGTATTTATGAAGAAGTTAAAAAAGAATTCATTTACAGAGGTGCTTACCTTGTAAATGATAACCAACAACAAAAATTAGTAGACCTTCCTCTTATCGATCCAAAAAGAGGAACTGCTCATCCTGACGTAGTTGGTCAAAAACCTCACAGAATCGCTGAATTAGCAGGTTTTGGCAACGAAGTTCCGGAAGATGCTAAAATCTTGTTGGTTGAAAGACCTGAAGTTGATTGGGAAGATCCATTCTCAAGAGAAAAATTATCACCGGTTTTAACCCTTTACAGAGCTAGTGATTTTGAAGATGCTACTGAAAAAGCTTACCACTTAGTAAGCAAAGGTGGTGCAGGTCACACTTCAGTTCTTTACACAGACGAACGTAAAAAAGATAGAATCAACTTGTTTGGCGAAAAAATGCCAACTTGCAGAGTTCTAATCAACTCTCCATCATCTCAAGGTGGTATTGGTGACTTGTTCAACTTCAGACTTGAACCATCACTAACTCTAGGCTGCGGTTCTTGGGGCGGAAACGCTGTTTCAGGTAACGTAGGCGTAGAAAACTTATTGAACTACAAAACCGTTGCTGAAAGGAGAGAAAATATGTTATGGTTCAAAGTTCCTTCTAAAGTTTACTTCAAGAGAGGCGCAACTGACTTAGCTCTTCGTGAATTAGAAGGTAAAAAACGTGCATTTATCGTAACTGATAGATTCTTATTCAACTCAGGTGCTGTTAATGCAATTACTAACGTTCTTGACGAAATCGGTATTGAACACGAAGTATTCTTCGATGTTAAACCGGATCCAACATTGTCAACAATTGACCAAGCTATGGCTATCATGAAACCATTCGAACCTGATGTAATCATTTCATTAGGTGGCGGTTCTCCAATGGACGCAGCTAAAATTATGTGGTTATTGTACGAACAACCTGATACAAACTTCGAAGATATCGCTATGAGATTTATGGATATCAGAAAGAGAATTTGCAGAATCCCTGAATTAGGTAAAAAAGCTACTATGGTTGCTATTCCTACAACATCAGGTACTGGTTCAGAAGTAACTCCATTCGCTATCATTACTGATGACGAAACTCACGTTAAATATGCTATTGCTGATTACGCTTTAACACCAAATATGGCAATCGTTGACCCTAACTTCGTTGATGGTATGCCAAAAGGCTTGACTTCAGCATCAGGTATTGACGCTTTAGTTCACGCATTTGAAGCTTATGTATCTTGCATGGCTACTAACTTTACTAACTCAAACGCTTTAGAAGCATCTAAGTTAGTATTCAGATACTTAGAACGTTCTTACAAGGAAGGTGCTAACGATCCTATCGCTAGAGAAAAAATGCACTACGCTGCAACTATCGCAGGTATGGCATTCGCTAACTCATTCTTAGGATTGTGCCACTCAATGGCTCACAAACTTGGTGCTATGTACCACGTTCCACACGGTGTAGCTAACGCATTGTTATTCAGACAAATCATCAAATACAATGCTTCTGATGCTCCACACAAACAAGCAATCTTCCCTCAATACAAATTCCCTAACGCTAAGGCTAAATATGGTCAAATCGCTGACGAATTAGGTTTGGGCGGTAAGAATGATGATGAAAAGGTTGAATTGTTAATCAAGGCAGTTGATGAATTGATGGACAAAATTGAACTTCCTAAGTCAATTAAAGACTTCGGCGTAGAAGAAAAAACATTCATGGATAACTTGGATGAACTTGTTGAATTGGCATTCGATGACCAATGTACAGGTGCTAACCCTGCTTACCCATTGATGTCTGATATCAAACAAATCTACATCGATGCTTATTATGGTAATGTTTAATTAATATTTAAACAATAACAACAGAAAAGGTGCGTTCTTCGAGCGCACCTTTTCTATGCTTTATATATTTGTCGTGTTCAATGAAAATGTTGAACACGACCTACAACTATTCCCACCATACTTGTTTGAGTTTTAGTTATAATATCTTCTTACCATTTTGAAATAAACTTACAATTTTTCCAGAAAGATCCCAAATTGATAGTCTTTCATAATTACATTTAGCATTTGTTTTTGAAACAAAAACTTCTTTTATATACGAAAAAGAATTTTTCATTTCTTTTGTTATTGTTCGAATATATTCTTGTGACCTACTCTTATAATATTCTTCCATTTTATTACTGAAATACGTGAACTCTTGCATATCAAGTAATTGTCCATTTGAGTCATAATGTTTAACATTTAATATCTTATCTGTTTTTAAATCCCATTCTTTAGACGTCAGAAGTTGATTATTATTTGAATACTCTTTAGAATATCTTACTCGACCAGTAACACCATTTTCAATTCGATTACCAAATGTTATATTATATAATTTCATACAAATATTATATTACGGATAAACTAATACGTACAGTTTGTAGTTTGTAGGTCGTGTTGGACAATTGACATCCAATACGACTAATACATAAATTTTAATGTCGTGTTCAATGAAAACGTTGAACACGACCTACAACTACATTGATGCTTATTATGGTAATGTTTAATTAAACATTAAATATTAATAAATTTCACAGTGCGCTCTAAAGAGCGCACTGTTTTTATAAATTATTACAAAAATTAACAAAACTTTTACTTTCTCTTTCAATTTCATTACTTTACGTGTATAATTGAGTGTAAAATTTACAATAGAAGGAATTAAAAATGGCGCTAAATTTTCAAGATTTGATTCTAAACTTATCACGTTACTGGTCTGAGTACGGATGTATTATTCAGCAACCTTATGATATTGAGAAAGGGGCTTCTACAATGAACCCTGCAACTTTCTTAAGAGCATTGGGCCCTGAACCTTGGTCAACAGCTATGGTTGAACCTTGTAGACGTCCGACTGACGCAAGATACGGTGAAAACCCAAACAGATTGGGACATTATTTCCAATACCAAGTTATACTTAAACCCTCACCGGATAACGCTCAAGAGCTTTATCTAAAGAGTTTGGAAGCTATGGGTATTGATTTAACGAAGCATGACGTAAGATTTGTAGAAGATAACTGGGAATCTCCAACACTTGGTGCAGCCGGTGTAGGTTGGGAAGTTTGGTTAGACGGTATGGAAATCACTCAGTTTACGTATTTCCAACAAGTTGGCGGTTTAGAAGTTAAACCAGTTGCTTTAGAAATCACTTATGGCTTAGAAAGAATTGCCATGTATATCCAAAACAAAGAGTCTGTTTTTGATATTATGTGGAACAACAAATTGAAGTATGGCGATATTTACTTACAAAACGAAATTGAGCAATCAAAATACAACTTTGAATATTCAGATGCAGACAGACTGTTTAAACTATTTGACGCTTACCAAAAAGAAGTCGATAATTGTATAAACGCAGAACTTGTATTGCCTGCTTATGACTATGTTCTAAAATGTTCACACACATTCAACTTACTGGACGCAAGAGGCGTAATCAGTAAAGACGAACGTATTAACTTTATTAACAGAGTAAGAACAATGGCATCAGCAGTTGCTAAGTTGTACGTTGAACAACGCGAGAAATTAGGTTTTCCACTTTTAAAGAAATAAGTGCGATAAATGTGCGCCTGTGTTGCTTCGCCCCTTGCGGGAGAAGCTGGACGGAGTCCTGATGAGGGGTAATTAGCAACTCCCCTCACCCGTATCTGTAATGCTCGGCGCAGCCTCGCAAACAGCTACTCCCTCTCCCTCAAGGGGCGAGGGAAAAAACGATGAAAGGACATAAATGGCACTAAAAAAATTATTAACCAAAATGATTACACGCAAAAATCTTGATGACGCAATTGCAAACGCTGCAAAAGGTGGTTTGGAAAAAACTTTAGGCGTTTGGGATTTAATCATTTTAGGTGTCGGAGCGATTATCGGTTCAGGTATTTTCGCGGTTGTAGGTATTGCAGCAGCAGGAAGCCCTGACGGTACAAGCCCCGGAGCAGGCCCTGCTTTAATAATCTCAATGGTAATCGCTGCAATTGCTTGCGTTTTTTCAGCACTATGTTATACGGAATTTGCGACAATGATTCCTGTCGCAGGTGGTGCTTATACCTATACTTTCGCAACTTTAGGCGAATTCGCGGCTTGGATTGTTGGTTGGATTTTAATGTTAGAATATGCAATCGGATTTATTGCGGTTGCTTGCGCTTGGACTAATCACTTTTTACAATTTATAAAAGGATTTTCTTTCTTGCCGGCATGGTTTGTAAATCCGCCTGTTTGGCTTGTAAATGATTTCCGCTCTGCTGTTAATGTTTGTAATCAACAAGGTTTGGACGCAAATACAGTTATTCCTCATATAGCAGGAATTCCTTTCTGCATAAACCTTCCGGCAATTATAATGATTGCTATTACAACCGCGATTTTGGTTAAAGGTACTAAAGATTCTGCTAAAATGGCAGGAATTATGGTTGCTGTTAAACTTGGCGTTATCGCTCTGTTTGTTTTAACAGGTATGTTTTTTATTCGTCCTGAAAACTGGACACCTTTTGCTCCTTGCGGTTTAGAAGGTGTGTTTATGGGCGCGTTTATAATATTCTTTGCATACATCGGTTTTGATGCTTTAGCAACAGCAGCAGAAGAATGCAAAAATCCTCAAAAAGATTTACCAATAGGTATTTTAGGCTCACTAGTAGTAACAACTGTTGTATATGTTTTAGTTGCTCTTGTTTTAACTGGTATGCAACCTACAAGCGGCGTTGCTATTCCTGAAGGCTTATTTAAAGCACCGATGGCTTATGCAATGACAGCCGTTCACCAAAACTGGGCTGCCGGTTTGATTTCTGTAGGTTCATTAGCGGGTTTAACATCAGTACTTTTAGTAATGCACATGGCTGCAACAAGAGTTTTGTTTGCAATGAGCCGTGACCATTTCTTGCCAAGAGTATTCCAAAAAATTCATCCTAAATTGGGAACACCGCATATATTAACAATAACAGTAGGTGTTGTTGGGATTTTAGGTACATTATTATTAGATTTAAATGTAGCAGCTTCACTTTGTAATTTTGGTACTTTTACATCATTCATTATCGTTTGTGTTGCGATTTTGATTTTAAGAAAAGTTGACCCTGATAGAGAAAGGCCATTTAAAGTTCCATTCTGTCCTTGGTTCCCACTGGCAGGAATTATTTGCTGTGGTGGCTTGATGGTTTATTCTATGATTGTTGCAAAAGGTGAATCTGCAAAATTGTCAACAGAATTGTTTATAATTTGGGTAATTATGGGTGCTTTAATATACGCATCTTATGGTTACAAAAAGAATAGATTGGCTGAACAGTCAGCAAACGTGGAAGAAAATAAAGAAATAGAAAAAGATGTCGTTATTAAGTAATTTATTAAAATGTAAAAGCCCTCAAGAACTTATTGATGAGGGTTCAAACTCGGGTCTGAAAAAGACCCTTAACGTATTTGATTTAATAGTAATTGGTATTGGTGCCGTAGTCGGAACCGGCATTTTTACAATAATTGGAAGTGCAATTGTTGGTTCTACGGATGGTGCAGGTGCAGGAACAGCGGTTATTGTTTCCATGACATTGGCTGCTATTGCCAGTGTGTTTTCAGCACTCTCTTATTCCGAAATCGCAGCAATGATTCCCGTTGCAGGCAGTGCATACACTTATACCTACGCAACAATGGGCGAATTTATGGCTTGGATGGTTGGTTGGATATTAATGCTTGAATACGCAATCGGAAATATTACCGTTGCAAGCGCTTGGACAGGATATTTTGTTCAGTTCTTAAAAGGCTTTAAACATATTTTGCCCGCTTTTGTCGTAAATTGTCCGCTTTGGTTAAGAAATGATTATAGAACAATGTACGAACTTTGCAACAGATACGGCTGGGATGTGCATGATAAAATGCCATTTATGCATTTACCTTTGGGAATTGAAATTCCTTTTGCGGTGAATGTTCCTGCAATTGCAATTGTTTTAATATTAACTGTTTTATTAATTAAAGGCGTTAAAGAATCTACAAAAGTTGCAACAATTATGGTAGGAGTTAATATGTTCATAATCCTTTCATTTATTGTTGTAGGTGCTTTTTATGTTAAACCTGAACATTGGGTTCCATTTGCACCAAACGGTATGGAAGGTATTTTTACGGGCGCATTTGTAATTTTCTTTGCCTATGTTGGTTTTGATGCAATATCAACAGCTGCAGAAGAAACAAATAATCCTCAAAGAGATTTACCGATTGCCATAATGGGAACGCTTGTTCTGTGTACAGTTATGTATATACTGGTTGCACTGGTTTTAACTGGTGTAGTACCGCTTAACGCCATTGATACTCAGGCACCGTTAGCACACGCGATGAGATTTATCGGTAATAATTGGTATGCAGGCTTGATTTCGGTTGGAGCCTTGTGTGCACTAACTACTGTATTATTGATTTATCAATTAGGTACAACAAGAATTTTGTTTGCAATGAGTCGTGACAATTTTTTGCCAAAATCATTGAATAAAGTTCATGACAAATTTCAAACACCGCACATTTTGACTTGGATTTCAGGTTTAATCGTAATTGTTTGCGCGTTATTTATGGATTTAAATATTTCGGCAGAACTTTGTAACTTCGGAACATTCACTTCTTTTATTATAATTTGTATTGCGGTTTTGATTTTGAGAAAAACAGAACCAAACAGAGAAAGACCGTTTAAAGTTCCATTCTGTCCTTGGTTCCCGATTTTCGGCGTAGTAACATGTTTGGCTTTGATGTATTGCAAATTCAGCGCGAAAGCAACTTCTGCTTTGTATTTTGTAATCTGGCTTTTGATTGGCGTTGCGATTTACGCGTTGTATAGTTATAAAGCAAAACGAAAAGAAGAAGGTTAAAGTAATTGAAAATTGAAAGTGGAAAATGGTTAATGGTGCAAAAAATTGCACCCTACAATTTTTGAATAAGTACGTTCAATATTGAATATATAGCAACTTGAAAATCTTTTTAAACAATTTTCCACTTTCCATTATCCATTTTCAATTTTAATAACTCTTTTGTTCTTTCTTGGCATTTATACTCAACTATGTTATAATCTTTTTGTGAGAGATTTATTAAGAATATTATTGGTTGGGATAGTTATGTTTATTGCTCCGTTTGCGATGGCGGAACAGTATAAAGTGCTTGTTATTCCTGATAATATTGTAACTGATAATGAAGCAGTTGACTCTTATATTTATAATGCAACTTCTGAATTCTTCGCAAACGAAGTTATCAATTTGTTAAACCAAACAGATTATATTAAATCACCTACAGTAAGCGAAGAAAGAAAACTTTTAAAAAGTAATCCTTCTTATATGATTCCTGCGAGAAATCTCACAAATCGTTTTAAAACATCATACAATGTGGATTACACTCAATTAAAAAAGATTTCTAATCAAGCAAGATATGTATTATTAATCACATCTTCAATTGATTCAGAAAATTATATCTTAAGAAGAACGTTTTGGGATTTTGTGAATATCCCGGGTGCAACTGTCGTTGACCCTGCGTATAAAATCAATACTTATGCAGTTCTAATTGATTTGCAAAAAAATATTGCTTTGTGGTCAAACACTTTCTATAAAACTATCAGTGTTGTAGAAAACAGAATCATAACAAGAGGTCCATCACCTCAAACAGAACAGCTTCAAAAAATTAGAGATTATTCAAGAATGCTTTGCCCTGAAATAGCTCAAAATGTGCAGGAAAGAGTTTTACCACCGGCTACTTATGCAAAAGAATCCAATCAAATTTATTATGATATGGGGAATTTTGATAACGTATTTACTAAAAAATATAGAAGATGGCACAAAGAAGGCGGAAAAGATTACGCTGTTGCTAAATCCAGAGTAGATGCAAAAATTGCTGATACTAAAGATAAAATTAACGACACAAAAGAAAAAACTAAATCTAAATATAAACAATTTAAGGAAGATAGAGAACAAAAAGCTAAAGAAAAAGCTTTGCAAAAACAACTTGAAGTTAAAGCTGAACCTGTAAAACCTGTAGAAAACGGAATTCAAAATATTAACTATAAAAAACCTACGTTACAGGATGAAAGTTTGTATCAACCAATTAATCTTAAAAAGACAAGAAAAAATAATTTGTACGGCGATTTTGACCCATCAAGACCACCACTAAGAGATTATAATTAAATGTTCTTTTATAAAATGCCTTGCTACTAGGGAGTTTTAGCGAGGCATGTAAACTTTTGTAACAATTCTAAAGAAAATCCTAAAGTTTTAAAAAATTATGCCGATATACATGGCACAGGAAACAAAAGGAAAAAAGGAGAACTCAATTATGGGTATGTCAGCATCACAAGCAAGGTTAATCGCTTTAACAGCAAGAATGAACGACATTGAGTATCAAGGTCAACAAATTAACCAACAAAGAACAACTTTATCAAACCAAGTTAACGCATTATATAACCAGTTGCTTGAAATGAGCGTACCAACACCTCCTTCAACTTCTGATTATACAAAAGTTCAATACTCAGGTACTGCAGATGCTTCTAAATTTACTTTAGGCAACGTAGTTCCAACAGGTAAGAATGACATCGGTGATAACACTTATACTGTACAATTTAACTATAAGAGATCAGGAAATTCTGTTTCAAAAAGTACAACTCAAGCACAAGTTAAATCAACACCAGCAAAAATTGGCGTAAAATCAGCAACTAATATAACAAAAACGTATCTTAAAACAACAACAACCAATAAAGCCGGTGATGCTATTGAAACATCAACAGGTTTAGATAAAGATACACAAGTTTTAATTAAAGTTACAGATTCAGAAAAGTTAGCAGCATTAAATTATAGTAATCACAATGTCTTTGATGCTAGCGGTAAAGAATTAACTGCTGCTCCGGAAAGTGGTGAAGTTTATGTATCTTGCAAACTTTCAAATTTAACAAATGATGACTATAAAAATTTAGTAGAATCAAGTAATGATAAATATACAAATGTTTATAAGAACGCAACAGAAACTGGTTTTGATGATTCACTAGATACTAATAAAGATATCTCAAATCAAGGTTTGTACATCACAAATGACACTGACAAAACTTTGAAGGCTATCACTACAGTTGGAGAATTAAAAAAAGCAATGGAAGATGGTTCAAACATTGTAGTGCTAGATGCAACAGCAAATGGTGATTATGAAAACCCAAATTATACTAAAGGCACAACTGGAATGTCAGTAGGTACAATGCCAGTGTACAAAATGAGCGATGCAGAAGTAAAAACAAAATTAGGTTCAAGCTATGATGAATATTTAACCTCATTGAAAAATGCTTTTCCAGAAGAATTTGATTCTGAAACTGATTTGGATAATGTTGCATCTAAATTTTATGTTTATATCGAGTATTCAAATGGTTCTATCAAACCTCACTTTATTAAGAATGATGAAATTTCTCAACTAGATAAAGATGAAAAAGTTGTAAGCCCTTATGACTACGTTGCAGATGGAACTTATACACAAACAGATACTAAAAAAGAATGTCAATTAGAATTTGATGCAACATCAGGAAGAATTACTAAAGTTGGTATTCCTGATGGAAAAGGTCAAGTAAGCTGGGTTGATGTCCAAGCTGAAACTGTAACAGATCAAAATGCTTACGAAGATGCATTCAACGATTATGAATACGAAAAGAATGTTTACGACAAAAAGCAACAGGAAATCAACGCAAAGACTTCTATCGTACAACAACAAGATAAGAACTTGGAATTAAAACTTACAAGACTTGATAACGAAAGAAATGCGGTTAATACAGAAATTGAAGCTGTTAAAAAAGTTGTAAGCGACAACATCGAAAAATCTTATAAAACATTCTCAGGTTAATAATTGAATATGGATTGCCACGGCGCATAAATAGAAAATCGCGCCTCGCAATGACAACTAGCTTGTAATCAACAAAATATCACTCCCGTTAAGGGATTACATAGTCGAAAAAGAACGATAGCCCCGACGAGGGGCTATCGCCTTATTATAAATGAAATATATTTCATCATATTAATTTTTATAATTGTTTTTTTACTCTGTCAATGTTATTTTATAGAAAATGCTTTATCTATAGGAGAATTATTATGAGAATTGACGGAAGAAAAAATGATGAACTTAGAGAAATCAAATTTACACACGGTTTTACAAAACATGCATTAGGCTCTGTTTTAACGGAATTTGGTGATACAAGAGTAATCGTAACCGCATCCGTGGATTTAAAGAAGCCAAAATGGATGGATGAAAACGATAACCGCGGATGGGTAACAGCAGAATACTCGCTTCTTCCTGCTTCTACAAACACTCGCTGCAAACGCGAAAGAGAAAAAGTTTCAGGCCGCACACAAGAAATTCAGCGTCTTATCGGTAGAAGTCTTCGCGCTTGCGTTGATTTAGAAAAAATGCCGGGCATGACAATTACAATCGACGCGGATGTAATTCAAGCTGACGGTGGAACAAGAACTGCAAGTATTTGCGGTGGATTTTTGGCTTTAAAAGATGCTGTTGATAAACTTTTAGCGTCTGGAGATTTGAAAGAAAACCCAATCATCGAACCAATCGGAGCAATCTCTATCGGAATAGTGGATGGCGAAATTAAGTTGGATTTATGCTATGAAGAAGATTCTCATGCACAGGTTGATTCTAACGTTATTTTAACAGAAAGTGGCAAGATTGTTGATTTTCAAACGACTTCAGAAGGCGAACCGTACGAATTTGAAAGAATGATTGAATTGTTTAATACGGCAAAAGACGGAATAAACAGAATTATTGAAATGTATTAATCCGAAACGGGATATTTGCAGTTTTTAAAATAATGCTTTTACACCCAGAATTATTAATAAAATTCCTGCAAATATCTCCAAACC
Source organism: uncultured Candidatus Melainabacteria bacterium (assembly GCA_934754515.1). Classification (GTDB taxonomy): domain Bacteria; phylum Cyanobacteriota; class Vampirovibrionia; order Gastranaerophilales; family Gastranaerophilaceae; genus CAG-196. The sequence goes on from CAKVIG010000006.1 coordinate 75,018, forward strand.
TTTTGTTGGAAGATGTTTTAGCTTTCCACCAAGTGCAAAACCTAATATTGAATTTGCAAAAGTTACTAATGCTATTAATAACGCAGGTTTAAGTATACGGTTACTGAATAAAGACAATGTAATTCCTGCTGAAAATGCGTCTATGCTGGTTGCAATTCCGACAAGCAACAGACATTTGAAGTCAATACAAACAGGTTTGTCATTTTGGGTATCGAAAGCTTCTTTTATAACTTTGATTCCTAAATAAGAAAATATCAAGAATACAATCAAGCCTGCATAAGGTTCAATAAATGATTTTACAAAACCTGTTAAATAGTAGCCGATTGTTGGCATGATACCTTGAAATAATCCTGTACAAATTGCCAAAGATAAAGCATTTTTTAGACGTTTTTCGGTAAAAGTAATTCCATACGAAAATGATACAACGCAAGCGTCGATAGAAAGTGCTATTGCAAGTAATATTATTGAAATATAAGACAAAATAAAATCTTTCTGTTTATTTATGAAAAATTATACAATCGATTAACGAGTCGTGGTCATTCCCTCTCCTTACAGGAGAGCGGATTTTCGGTAGGGCGTAAGCCCGTAAGGTGGAGGTCGGACATTACTCCGCCGACACCCCGAATAATCCAAGAGAGGGCTAGGGTGAGGTGTTTACTTCAACTAAAACACATCAGTCTTAATCGGATTTTTGAATTTTGTAATACTTCCTTGGAATAGAAGCTTAACAGTACCAACCGAACCGTTTCTGTGTTTTGCGATAATGATTTCAGCTTCACCTTTGTTTGCAGCCTTTTCCGCTTCTTCCTCTTCATCATTTGCGTTTTTATAATATTCGTCACGATAAATAAACATTACAATATCTGCGTCTTGTTCGATAGATCCTGATTCTCTCAAGTCAGAAAGCATCGGACGTTTATCAGTTCTGCTTTCTACCGCACGAGATAACTGAGAAAGTGAAATAATCGGAACGTTAAGTTCCTTAGCCAAAATCTTAAGACCTCTTGAAATACTTGAAATTTGTTGCATACGGTCTTCTCTACCCGTTCCTTCAATCAACTGCAAATAGTCGATTACGATTAAGCCCAAATTCTTTTCCGCCATCGCCAAACGTCTGCATTTAGCACGAATATCAGTAATAGTACAACCTGCCGTATCATCAATATAGATTGAAGCTTCTGATAGGTCATTCATCGCAACCGCAAGTTTTTCCCAGTCTTTTGCCTGCATGTTACCTGTTTTAAGTCTTTGTGAATCAACTTCCGCTTCTGAACACAACAAACGTTGAACAAGCTGTTGCTTTGACATTTCTAAAGAGAATATAGCAACAGGAGTTTTCGCTCTCAAGGCAACATTTTGCGCAATGTTTAAAGCAAACGCGGTTTTACCCATCGCAGGACGAGCAGCTAAGATAATCAAGTCCGAACGTTGAAGTCCGTTTAGCATAGCATCCAAATCATAGAAATCTGTCGGAACGCCGGTCAATTGACCTTTGTTGTTGTATCTTTCTTCAATTTTTGCATAAGTATCATAAACAATATCTTTGATTGGAGAAAGTGACTTGGAAGCTTTTGCTGACGCGATATCGAAAATCAATTTTTCGGCAAGTTCTAAGGATTCTTCAATCGGATTTAAATCGTAGCCTGAAGAAACGATTTCAGAACCCGCATTAATCAAAGAACGCTTGATAGCTTTTTCTTGTACAATTCTTGCGTAGTATTCAACGTTAGTTGTAGTAATCGTTTTGTAGCTCAAATCGTTTACAAATGCACGACCGCCAACAAGCTCTAATTTTTGGTTAATATTAAGAATATCTGAAACTGAAACGATATCAATTTTGTCTTGGCTGTTATAAAGCTGCAACATCGCATCATAAACATATCTGTGCGCAGGTTTGTAGAAAGATTCAGGCTTAAGTTGTTCTACAATTTTGTTCATACAATTAGGGTTTACCAAAATTGCGCCCAAAATAGCTTCCTCTGCATCAATGTTTTGAGGCATCAAATGTGATAAATCTTCTGTTTGCTGTGATGATTTTCTTTTATTTGCGTATGATGTTGACATTCAGAGTACTCCTTTAAATAAAAGTTTATCAATAACAATTGAGTTATTCAATAAATCGTTACGAAATGTGATAATGAAAAATTCTATATTTTATCTTTTTAATAATTTTATTCTATCAAAATCTTGTGAATTTTTATTACGTAAAACGTTTACCGCTTTATCCAATCATAAAGATTTCTTGTTTCTCCGAATTCAGAAGTTTTCAAAATATTTTGCGTATCAAGATTTTCAAAAACAATATCAATTATAATTTCACCGTTTTTTAAAATACTTGCGTAATTTAGTCCATAATTTGCACAAAACGGCAGTTTAAGTTCATTTTCTTTATACCTGTAAGCCAAACCGTGCACTCTGCAAATAATCGGACGATATTTATAAACAGAACATTTTTTATCTACCAAAAAAGGACAAGCACCGCCTCTTTCCATCGAATTGATATTTTGTTGAACAACTTGTTTTGTTATATTATCAAGCGCGATATACCCTTGCATCAAATATTCCAACTCTATTGAAGTTAGCGGATAATCACCTTTTTCGCAACATGCAGAACAGCCGGCTTTGCAATGAATATACTCTTTATGCAATTCAAAATAGTTTGCTAATTTTACATCAAGCTCTTTGATAAATTGTTCATAATTCATCTTTAAAAACTATCTTTTGCCCCATATTTTATCCCAGAAGCTTCTTGATGGTTGGCTTTCCAGTTGTTCAATTCTATGAGATAATTCTTTATTGTGTTCTAAAAGTTCTTTAACTTGTTTTGCTAAAATTTCGTTATCTCTTTTATAACCGCCTGCCTCAACAAGTTTGTTCACCATATCGGAATTTGTAATATCATCACTGATTTTTTTAGCCACAGCTTCTGCAAGCATTTGAAGGGTTTGTGAAGATACATCCAGTGTAAAGCTTTTGCCTTGCGGAATAACTTCCGGGGCTTTTTCTTCTTGAACTACAACATCTGTTGAAGGATTTTCTTCTATTGTGCCATTTTGTTGATTCAATAAATCACTGACCATGATTGGTTGCACAGGTTGAGCCGGTTCAGGAGTTTTTTCAACTTTAGCTTCCATTCGGCTAAGTTTCGTAATTATTTGTTCATCGCTATAACCTTGAGCTTTTAAAGAAATTCCCTTTTTAATTTTTTCTAAAGCCAAATCGTCATAGAATTCCAAGCCGTCTTCATCTTCATAGATTGATTCTATTTTCCAATCTTCTAAAAACAAATCAAGCGAATGCTTGTCTATATAATAATTTTCTGTATTCAAACTCTTTAAAATACTTTCTCTGTTAAACATCCGCTATACCCCATTTTTGTAAACATTTAGTCTTTTTCTAAAACTACTTTTTCATTAATCTTGCAATATCACGTTCTTGAGTTTTCTTTGTGATTGCTTCACGCTTATCGTAAAGTTTTTTACCTTTTGCCAAGCCTATTTCAAGTTTAGCAAAACCGTTAGTTAAAAACAATTCCAATGGCACAATTGTTACACCATCTTTTTTTACCTTGTCTTGAATTTTCAAAAGTTCACGTTTATTAAGTAAAAGTTTTCTAACCCTATCAGGCTTATGATTGTACCTGTTACCCTGCTCATACGGAGAAATATGCATACCGTACAAAAACATTTCATTATCTTCAATTTTAGCAAATGAATCTTTTAAGTTAAGCATACCTCTACGAATAGATTTAATCTCAGTACCCGTTAAAACTATTCCGGCAATAAACTTATCAAAAATCAAAAAATCATGAAAAGCTTTTCTGTTTGTAGATATGACTTTTTTATCCATAAACTTATTATAATGCAAACCTTTCTATTTTGCCATATAAACGCTTGTAGAAGGAAATGCGAATTCAATACCTTCTTCTCGATAGCGGTGAATTATTTGTCTAATCAAATCACTTTTTGTATGTACATATTCTACCCAAGAGGTTTTGCTTGTATAAGCTACGAGTCTTACTTGAATAGAACTTGGCGCCATATTATCAAAAAAAGTTTCTGCACCTTCAAGAATTCGTGACTCGTTTTCAGCAATTTCTTTTAAGATTCTGCAAGCCGCGTCAAGTTTTTCGTTAGAAGTACCATATTCAACATCAACAGAAATATCAATTCTTCTTTTATGCGCTTGAGATACATTTGTAATTTCTTCGTTAGAAAGCACGTTATTTGGCACGTTTACGACATAACCATCTATAGTTCTCACTGTCGTTGAGCGCAAATTAATGTTTTCAACCGTTCCTTCATAGCCATTGAATTTAATATAATCGCCGATTTTATAAACTCTGTCAGCCAAAAGTCCAAATGAACCGAAAATATTTCCGATAGCTTCTTTTGCTGCAAAACCTACTGCTAAACCAGTAATACCAAAACCTGCAACTAATGAAGTTACATTATAACCGAAGCTTTGTAAAAATCCCGCCAACAACATAAATACAATTACTGCTTTAATAATTTTATTTAAAACCGGCATTAAGTTTAAAAGCGGAGAATCTGTATTTTTGCTTTTTAATCTAAGTTCTATTCTATGCGTAAAAGCGTCTGCCAATTTACATACAGCCCAAATTAAAACAATGTTTACTAAAACACCTATTAAAAATTTAGCGTGTACTCCTAAAAAAGAAAATATAGGTTTCACAATGAAAACTACCATTTTACACACCCTTTCTGCTTCTTAATGCTGTTAATTCGTCTTGGAATGGCGAAATTGAAGTTAATTTATCCATAATTGCCGGCATGTGTTCAATTACATAATCAACTTCTTTTTCAGTAGTAAATCTTGACAAACTAAATCTGATGGAACCGTGAAGTGCAGTGAACGGAATTCCCATTGCACGCAACACGTGGCTAGGTTCTAGTGAACCTGATGTACAAGCACTTCCTGAACTTGCACAAACACCTATATCGCTCAAATGTAGAAGAATCAATTCACCTTCAACATATTCAAAACCGATATTACAAGTGTTTGGAACTCTGCCGTTTACTCCTGTATTTAATCTTGCGTTAAATACATTTTTAAGAATTCCTGTTTCCAACTTGTCGCGCAACCTTTTAACTTCTTTTAGTTCATAGTCCATTGCGTCCATTGCAAGTTCAGCTGCCTTACCTAAGCCTACAATATAAGGCACGTTTTCAGTTCCTGCTCTCATTCCGCGTTCTTGATGACCACCATTAATCAATGGTGTAATTCTAACGTCAGGTTTTACATACAATGCGCCAACACCTTTTGGAGCGTGAAATTTGTGACCTGAAACACCCAACAAATCAATCTTTGTATCTTTAACGTTTATCGGAATTTTACCTCCGGCTTGAACTGCGTCAACATAAAATCTTGTTTCAGGTGATTTTGATTTAATAATTTCTGCAATTTCTTCTACAGGATAAATTACGCCTGTTTCATTGTTAGCATACATTACAGAAACTAAAGCAGTATCTTTTCTGATTTTTGATTTGAGTTCTTCTATATCAAGCTCACCTTGAGAATTTACTCCGATATAATCAACTTCATAACCTTGTTTTTCTAAAGCTTTATAAGTATTCAAAACACAAGGGTGTTCAACTTTTGTTGTAATCAAATGTCTTTTTTCTTTATTACAACTTACAACACCTTTAATTGCCGTATTTGCAGATTCTGAACCACAAGAAGTAAACACAATTTCCTTTTCATTATTCGCACCAAGAAAATCTCTGATTTTTGCTCTCGCCTCTTTTATTGCAGCAGCAGGTTTTTTAGCAAAATCATACATGCTGGAAGGATTAGCGTACTCACTTTGCAAATAAGGAAGCATTTCTTCCAAAACTTTTTCATCTACTTTAGTTGTTGCGTTGTTATCTAAATATATCATGATGTGTTCCTTTTTAAGTCGTTAGGTCTTTTGTCGTTAAGTTATTAATATCGTTTTATATTACATAAATAATTTTGGTTTATTAAACAAACGTCTTAGCAAACCGCTTATTCCTGAACCGAATATAAGCATTTTATAATGCCCCATTTCATCAAACAATCTTACTTTTTCTTTCCAGTCTCTTGTTGTCTTAGCTTTCTTGTACAAATCTTTGGCATTCGGATTTTCATATTCCTTTGCCCATCTTGTATTATTAGAAAATGTAATTCTGGAATTAAAATCAATGTAATCCATTGTATCAGAATAGATTCTAAACTTTTTATTTCCTTGAAAACTGTTAGTTTGAGAATTAATTGCTTGAATTTGCATAAATTTTTCCTTTAATATTAAAGTCTTTAAGTCATTAAGACGTTAAGTTCGTTTTAAAATTTAAGTTTTTGTTGGGCTGAAAGCCCAATCGACATTTACACGACTACACCTGTTCAACCACAATTGCCGAATCAACCTTATCTCTCAATACTGATTCTACAAAACCTTTAATTGTCATACTTGCGTTTTTGCAACCGCTACACATACCTGACAATTTTACCTTAACAGTATTGCCGTCGATATCAATGAGTTCGATATCTCCACCGTCTTTTTGAAGTTCAGGTGAAATCTGTTGTTCAATAACTTTACTAATCTTCAAAATCTTTTGCGTAGCCGTTAAAACAGGAGCTTTACCTTCTTTTTTAAGATAAGTATCAATCATATCCTTAATCACACCGCGACAACGTCCGCAAGCGCCACCGGCTTTTGTATAGTTTGTAACTTCTTCCACTGTTTTCAAACCGTTAACTTTAATTGCTTCCCAAATTTGGCTTTCAGTAACATTGAAACAAGTACAAACAACTTTGTCACCTGTATGAGTATTGCCTGCTAAATCTTCCCACTCTTCATTGTCTTTTCCGTAATATTTTTTCAAAGCATCTTCCAATGCTTCGTGTCCCATTACGGAACAGTGCATTTTTTCTTGAGGAAGTCCGTCTAATTCGTCTGCAATATCTTTATTTGTGATTTTAGCAGCTTCATCTATTGTTTTTCCGATAATCATTTCTGTCAAAACACTTGAAGATGCGACCGCTGAACCGCATCCAAAAGTTTGAAACTTAGCATCTTTTATAACATTGCCATCAAGTTTTATATATAATTTTAAAGAATCACCACAAGCTAATGAGCCGGCTTCGCCAATTAAATCCGCGTCATCAATTTTTCCGACATTTCTTGGGTGTCTGTAATGGTCAAGAACCTTCTCCGAATATTCCCACATGATAGTTTTCCTTTCTAAATATAAAGAGATTTTGAGAGTACATATACTACCTACTTCTCCTACCCCCTAAATTTACAACAATATTTTACTACAAAAAGAGAAAATGAAGAATTTTTTTTATAAAAAAAAAACGGTTGAACATTTTGTCCAACCGTTAATTTTATTTTATTTTATATTTAGCAAATAACAAGTGCTGATCCTGTTTAAATTTCGGCAAACTAAAAAATTCATCTTCTTCTGCAGCACTGATTTTTTTATGTTCAAGAATATCTTTCGCAATTTTATCCATTCTTGTAAAACTATCCCCTTTGGATTTTTTTAATCTAACTGATACAGCACTCAACAAATTCGGAGTGTTATACAATTTTGCTTTTGTGTTTACATTACAATTAGGGTTTGTACAATTAATTTTTGCTATTTTCATTTCGACGCCTCTTTCCTTTATATTATCATGCCCTATTGTACTATAAAAATTTATTACAGCATTATGTTAGTTTAAATAAGCTTAAACTTTGTTAATATAGTTTTTAATCATACGTCGTGTTAGAAAATTTTCATCCAACACGACAAATGCATAAAATTCAAATTTAAAGCAAAACAATTCTAATGAAGAAATTATTAATAATATTGTTGTTTTGCTTTCAACTTGTTCTCAAAGAAAGTTAAAGAAGATTTATGAAATTATATATATTATGTTGAAAAAATAAGTTAATGGTGCAAAAAATTGCACCCTACAATTACCAAAGAAAAATATGTTCACAATTGAACGTATTTTATTAAGAAAAAGTAGGGTGCAATTTTTTTGCACCATTAACATTTCACTAATTCTCTAATCTTTTTTCTTCTTGCTTCAAAAACTCACAATCAGCCTCAAGCCTTTTGTCATCCATTGCTGCAATAAGTTCTTCAATATCCTTAATCTGTCCGAGTTCAAAACCAACTTCTGCAAACAAAACACAATCGTTACAAAGTCTGTAATGTCCGTATTGAACAGAACCTGCTAACGATTTTGTACCGCCACAAGCATCACAAGTAAAAAACTCATTCTCACACTCAGGATTTTCTTCTATATCGTCCAAGCGCATTTGCTCAACAACCTGCTGCATTTCTTGAACAACTTCTTCTTTTGTTTTCATAATTACCTCTTTTTTAAACACCCTCTCCAAGGGGGAGGGTAGAATTTCAAGTTGAGCTTCGCGAAACTTAGAAATTCGGGTGGGGGCTTATTGTCGTACTAACAAAAAGTTAAAAATAACTATATTTTTATACAATTTTCCATTTTCAACTTTCCATTTTCCATTAAAACAAACCCCCTCCCGCATCTGTAAGGCTCGCGCCGCTCTCCAACAGCTGCAACCTCCCCCGTGGAGAGGGATGGCCTATTCCACCAAAGCTTTCATTTCTTTAACGGCTTGTTCTAAGCCAACAAAGATTGAACGAGCAATAATTGAATGTCCAATATTAAGCTCCTGCAAGTTAGGAATTTCATGCATTCTGCCAACGTTTTGATAGTTCAAACCGTGTCCTGCATTAACTTTTAGTCCAAAGTTTTGAGCAAAAATTGCAGCACCTTTTAAATCTTCAAACGCTTTTGCTTCTTCTTCAGTACCAAAAACCTCCGAATATCTGCCCGTATGAAGCTCTATAAACGGTGCACCTGTTTTTGATACCGCAGAAATCTGGTGTACATCAGGGTCAATAAAGAAACTTACTTCAATATTTTTTTCTAAAAGCGGTTTTGTAAATTCTATCGCCCAATTAAGTTGACCCGCAACATCCAAACCGCCTTCTGTTGTAAGTTCTTGTCTTTTTTCAGGAACGATACAAACCGCATGGGGTCTTAATCTCAAAGCAATTTCTTGCATTTCTTTTGTCATTGCCATTTCTAAATTCAAACGAACTCTCGGAAGCATTCTAATCGCTTCTACATCCGCATCTTTGATGTGACGTCTGTCTTCTCTCAAGTGAGTAGTAATAGAAGCTACACCGCATTCCTTACAAATTCTTGCAGCAGTAATCGGATCAGGATCAATTCCACCTCTTGCATTTCTTAAAGTCGCAACGTGATCTATATTTACACCTAATAACATATCTCGTCCTTTCTTAGTTGTTTAAATTAACAACGTCCAATTAACATAATAATATAAATATAAACATTAAAAAAGCAGTGTGCCAAGATTAGCACACCGCTTCTAATTATATATTAACGATTAAACGTTAGCTACTGCTTTAGGACCAGCGTTAACAATTTCAGCAGGCATGTTTGGATACTTAGCAGAGAAGTTATCAGCAAACATTTGAGCTAATTTGTTAGCAGCTTCGTCATAAGCTTTCTTATCTGACCACATTCCACGAGCATCAAGCATTTCGTCTGGAACGTTTGGACAAGATGTAGGGTAATCTACGTTGAATACATCATGGTGTTTGAATTCGATTGAATCAAATGAACCGTTCAATGCAGCAGTTACCATAGCTCTTGTGTAAGATAATTTCATTCTCTTAGCACCTGAAGCAGCTGAACCGCCTGCCCAACCTGTGTTTACTAAGTAAACCTTAGTACCGTATTGGTCAAGTTTATCACCTAACATTTTAGCGTAAACTGAAGCATCCATTGGCATGAATGGTTCGCCGAACAATGTTGAGAATGTAGGTTGTGGTTCTGTAACGCCTCTTTCAGTACCGGCTAATTTAGAAGTGAAACCAGTTACAAAGTGGTACATTGCAGCGTTCTTGTCTAATCTTGAGATTGGAGGCAATACGCCGAATGCGTCAGCTGTTAAGAAGATAACAACTTTTGGAATACCACCCTTTGAAGGGATTTGAGCATTGTTGATGTAGTTGATTGGATAACCAACACGAGTATTTTCTGTTAATGAACCATCTTCAAAATCAAATTCTCTTGTTTCAGGATCCATAACTACGTTTTCAACCAATGAACCGAATTTGATAGCATTGAAGATATCAGGTTCGTTTTCAGCTGAAAGGTGAATACATTTTGCGTAGCAGCCACCTTCAAAGTTGAATACGCCGTCTGGTGACCAACCGTGTTCGTCATCACCGATTAACTTACGGTTTGGATCTGCTGATAAAGTTGTTTTACCTGTACCTGAAAGACCAAAGAATACAGCTGTTTCACCTGTTGCAGGGTCCATGTTAGCTGAACAGTGCATTGGAAGAACGTTTTTCTTAGTCATAACATAGTTCATAGTCGCGAATACAGATTTTTTGATTTCGCCTGAGTATTGAGAACCGCAAATGATGATTTCGTGAGCTTCGTAATCAATAGCGATACAAGCTTCTGAGTTTACACCATCAACTTCAGGATCACATTTGAAACCAGGAGCACAAAGGATTGTGTAATCAGGTTCACCATAGTTAGCCAATTCTTCAGCTGTTGGTCTGATTAATAGTTCGTGGATGAACATGTTTTGACTTGCTAATTCGTTAATAACTCTGAATTTTTGAGTATAAGTTTTGTCAGCACCGGCAAAACCATCGAAAATAAATACTTCTCTGTTTTGCAAGTAAGATGCGATTTTACCCTTGATAGCGTTGAATTTTTCTCTGCTGATAGGTCTGTTTACTTTACCCCAAGCAATATCGTTGTGGATAGATTCTGTATCAACAATAAATTTATCCTTAGGTGAACGACCTGTGTATTTTCCGGTTGTAACAACTAAAGCACCAGTGTTGCTCAATGAGCCTTCACCTAATCTTAAAGCAGCTTCAGTTAATTGAGCTGGAGTCCAGTTTCTGTGAACTGCTTTTGGTCCGATAATACCAAATTTTTCAATTCCGTATGTTTCCATAATATAGCTTCCTCCTTTTTTAAAGCTTTTTTATATACACAATAAATGTATTACAAACACTTGTAAAAATCAATTAGTGGCATGACATTATTTACTTTATAAATCGGCTTCCTTGTCTTGTATCGCGTCTTAGAAATTCTCTATCAATTTTATTAAGACAATCGAGTTTTTTACCAATCCAACGTGGCGCTACAAGCTCAGTCCTTAAACCATTTCCGGCTAGTCGGTGAATTGTGGTTTCAGGCGGTAAGTATTCCAAAAAGTCACAAACAGTATTTACATATTCATCTTCTGACATAAAATCAATTTCGCCTTTTCTATACATTTCAGCCAACTTTGTACCTTCCAAAGCGCAAAGCATGTGAATCTTGACACCTTCAGGCTCAAGCTTTGCAATAGTTTTAGCTGTTTCCATCATCTCGTCATAAGTTTCAAACAAGTTCAAAATCACGTGAAGACAAGTGTTAATCCCATATTTTTTAGTTTTTTCGTAAGCGTCCAAAAAACATTTGTAATCATGCCCGCGATTAATTTTCTTCAAAGTTTTATCATGCACGCTCTGCAAGCCGTATTCAACCCAAGTATAATAATCTTTTGTGAAAGAAGAAATCAATTTTAGCTTATCATCATCCACGCAATCGGGACGTGTACCAATAGAAAGTCCCACAATATCAGGGTGATTGAGTGATGCAGTATAGATTTTTTCCAATTCGTTAACCGGTTTATAAGTATTTGAAAAAGCTTGAAAATAAGACATAAATTTTTTTGCTTTAAATCGTTTTGCCAAAGTTTCCGCGCCGACTTTAACCTGTTCTTCTATACTCAACAGGTTTGAATGCGCTTGCGAAAAACTTCCGCCATCATCGCAAAAAATACAACCACAGTTAGAAATTGTACCGTCACGATTCGGGCAGGAAAAACCTGCGTCCAAAGTAATTTTATAAACCTTTGCGCCAAATTTATCTTTGAGGTGTTTGCTATATTGATTGTATCTTTTTTCTTCCATTTTAAAAATCTTATGCGTTGATTAAATACCAAGTAACTAGTGTTAAATAAACCGCCAAACCAATAACGTCAATAGTTGTTGCAATTACAGGGCCTGAGGCAACCGCAGGATCAATCTTCATTTTCTTTAAAACTAAAGGTGTGCAAGTTCCAATCATAGTTGCAATAGTCATATTCAAAGACATCGCAATACCTACAATTAAGCCCAATTCGAGGTTATGTTGCCAACCCCAAGTTACAAAAGTTACCAACAAACCAAAAATCAAGCCGATACTAAGTCCGGTAACAGTTTCACGCATAATATGGTGCCAACCTGAACTCAAAGAAATTTGTCCTGTTGACATACCACGAACCATAAGGGTAATACTTTGCGTACCGATATTTCCGCCCAAACCGGCAAGTAGTGGCATAAATGCTGCAATAATCGGAAGTGCGGTAAAAGTCTTGTCGTACTTATTTGTAATCGTTACTGCGATGAATTCACCAATCAATGTGATAAACAGCCAAGGAATACGCGCTTTTATTGAGTGTAAAAGACTACCTGTTAAAAGGTCGTCGTCCTCATCACCCAAATCGGTTACGATACCTGAAGATGTCAAGATTTCATCCGTAGTTTCTTCTTCTACAATGTCTTGAACGTCATCCCAAGTAACAATCCCTTTCAAGTGGTTGTACAAATCGACAACCGGCAAGGCATTGAATTGGTATTTCATAAAGATATCGGCTATATGGTCTTGATAGTCGTCAACGTGAACTTTTACCAAATCTTTTGACATCAAATCAGAAATATTCAAATCTGTCGGCGCAGTGATTAGGTTTCTTAAAGATGCAACACCAACCAGATGGTTATTCTTATCGACAACATAGACGTAATAAAGTTCCATGTTTTCTTTTTCAGCTTTAATACGAATTGTATCAAGTGCCTCTTTTACAGTCATATTGTCATATACAGTAAGCACAAGCGGCGTCATAATACCACCGGCTGTATCTTCGTTATATGTCAAAAGTTCTCGGATTTCAGAAGAAAATTTTTGCGGTAATTTATCCAAATACGCTTGTGATTCATCTTCTTCCATATCACCCAAAACGTCCGCAGCTTCATCATGCGGGAGTTTTGAAATCAGTCTTGACGCAAGTCCTTTATCAACATCACCCAAAATTTCGACTTGGAGTTGCGGAGGTAAGTATTCGATTACGTCCGCTGCTTTTTCTTCATCTATATGAGTAATACAAGCCAAACGTTCTTCCGGCTTTAAGTTTTGAAACATATCCGCCAAATCCGCAGAGTGATAAGTAGCAAGCTCATCGCGAAGCTGCTGTTCTGCATTGGTATCAATTAATTCTTGTATGCGGTCAATTGTGTTTTCTATGTTTGGCATGATATAATTCCTTTTCTCACGCTCTTTGCGTCTTGCAAAAGTACGTGCGTTCATTGGTGAACGGTTTAGCAATGGAAAATGGAAAGTTGAAAATGGAAAATTATTTATATGGTGCAAAAAATTGCACCCTACATTTTTTTATTAAAACTGTGTTTAATATTGAACTTTTTAAACTTAATAAATTTCTAAAACAATTTTCCACTTTCCATTTTCAATTTTCCATTTATTTAAGTTTTATTTCTTCACATCTATCTATAATTCGTAAACTGCAACGGTGCATCGTATTTTTCTTCGTTCTTTCTCAAAAGCTGAATTACAGTTTGCAAATCATCTCTGCTTTTGCCCGAAACTCTTACCTGCTCGCCTTGAATTGATGCTTGAACTTTTAATTTTGAGTCTTTAATATCAGCAACAATTTTTTTTGCTAATTCTTGAGTTAAGCCTTTTTTCAAATTAAAAACTTGTCTAACGTTTCCACCAAGCGCGTTTTCGATTGATTGAGCGTCAAGAATTTTGATACTCAAACCGCGTTTAACAAGCTTTGATTGAAGAATATCGTAAATATTTCTCAATTTCATTTCGTCGTTTGTTGTAATTGTTATTGACTTTTCGCCTTCTAAATCAATTGAAGAATTAGAATTTTTCAAGTCAAAGCGTGACGTCAAATCTCTTTTTACTTGGTCAACAGCGTTAACTAACTCTTGACGGTCAAATTCTGAAACAACATCAAAACTGCAATCTTTCGCCATAATGAACTCCTAATTTGTTATTACATAACAATATTACCACGAACAATTTTGAAAGTAGAAGAGGAGAAAAGTTGAGTAGTTAAGAAGAAGTATCAAAGTAGTTGAAAAGTTGAAAAGCGTAAAGGTTGAATAGTTCATTATGTTCGCTTTGCTCACAATTTTTATATGATACTCTTTCTAATCTTCTCAACTTTTTCCCTTTTTTTGATTGCCACGTCGCTCCGCTCCTCGCAATGACAATTTTTAAAAACAACTTTTCAACAGTTCCACTTTTCCACTTTTCAACTCTATTTAATGCTTCTTATAAACTTCTAAACTTTATCAATTTATATGTTATAATAAACTTGAAATTATTTATGGTTGTAAAGGAGTTTTTATGAAACGAGCAATTATCATGGTTATCGATTCAATGGGTATTGGCGCAATGCCTGATTGTGAAGAATTCGGCGACATCAAAGAATGCAACACTTTAAGAAATGTATGCGCTTTTAATAAAGGGCTTGATGCTCCATCTTTAGAATTATTGGGCTTAGGCAACATTCAAGATTTTGAAGGTATTAATAAAACAGCAACTCCAATCGGACAATATGGAACTTTACAAGAAAAATCCAAAGGCAAAGATACAACAACAGGCCACTGGGAAATTGCAGGACTTATTTCTGAAAAACCTTTTGCAACATTCCCGCAAGGTTTTCCAAAAGAACTTATTGATAAATTTATAGAAGAAACAGGTTGTAAAGGGATTTTGGCAAACATTCCCGCAAGCGGAACTGCAATCATTGAACAATTAAACGACGAACACCACAAAACTGGTTTCCCAATCGTTTACACTTCTGCAGACAGTGTGTTCCAAATTGCGCTCGATACGGATATGATACCTTTGGAAACTCTTTACAAGTGGTGTGAAATCGCAAGAAAGATTTTGGATGAAGGTAAATACAATGTTGCAAGAGTTATTGCTCGACCATATAAAATAATCGACGGCAAACCAACCAGAATTTCTAAAGATAGACGCGATTATTCAATGGCACCGTTTGGCAAAACTGTGTTAGACAAAGTTAAAGATGCAGGTGCAAAAGTTATAGGTATCGGTAAAATTGAAGACATTTTCGAAAAAGCAGGTATAACACATGCAATACATACAGGTTCAAACAAAGAAGGTTTAGAATTAACTATTAAAGCGATTGACGGAACTTTAGATTTAGATAAAATTAAATATCCGAGTGTTAATATTACTGATAATGATAGAGAAATCATTTTCACAAACCTTGTAGATACTGATATGCTTTTCGGTCATAGAAATAATGCTGAAGGCTATGGCAAGGCGATTGAAGAAATTGACGAATACTTGGAAAAAATTCTTCCACTAATCGGCGAAGACGATTTATTAATCGTTACAGCAGACCACGGCTGTGACCCGACAGTACCGGGAACTGACCACACAAGAGAACAAGTTCCTGTATTATACTATTCAAGAGGAATTGAGCCTAAAGATTTAGGAGTAACCGTTGGGTTTGATTCAATCGCACAAAGAGTGTCTGACTGGTTATTTTAATTTTTAATTTTAGCGGTATAATAAACATGTTCTTGAAAAAGAACTGTAAAATATAAAAAGGAGAAAACAAATGAACGTAACTATTGAAGATTCTTGTATCGGTTGTGGCGCATGCGAATCAATTTGCGATGCAGTTTTCCACGTAGAAGATAGAGCAGAAGTAAAAGAAGCTGGTATTGCAGGAAACGAAGCTTGTGTTGAAGAAGCAGCTAACGCTTGCCCTGTTTCAGCTATTACTGTTGCATAGGATTTAAGAATTCCAAACATAAAAAATGGCGGACTTTTTCAAAAGTCCGCCGTTTTTTGTTCTGAATGAATCTTGTTATAAAGCTTTAATATAATTACCCTAACGGGCAGACACCTCACCCTAGCCCTCTCCTGCAAGGAGAGGGAATGCTCAAAACTTGTTAGACCTGACCCACCAAAAACTTGATATGAATAGAACGAGTTTAGGTTATTCCCTCTCCTTGCAGGAGAGGGCTAGGGTGAGGTGTCTGCCCGTTAGGGTGAAACTACATATTATCAAAATTACCAGCAAGAACTCTTAAAGCTTTATCTTCTGCTTTTTGCGCTCTGTCTAATGCTGATTGCAAACCTGAATTATCAAATGTTTTTTGAATATTTGCAGCAGCCTGAGATGGAATATATCTTCTTTGGTTTTCATTTGTTTTATCGCTAGGAATTTTGCATTCGGAAGATGGAATATAAGTATAATTGTCTACACCGTCTTTCTTTGTTTTATGTGGAATCACATTTTTTGAAGAAGGAATGTATGTATAATTATCAACTTTTTCATCTTCTTGATAAACTTGAGGAATTGCATTGCTGTTCGCTTCTTTTCCTCTCGTTGCCATCATTTGACCTTGAGGATTTATTTGTTGAACTTGCGGTTGTTTACCGTATTGTTTAATTTTTTGAGCCTCATACAATCTTCTGTTCAAATCGTCTGCCAAGAATTGTTTTTGTTCTTTTTTCGCAGTTTCATCTTCTTCATGTTTCATAGAATCATAAGATTTTCCGAAAATTGCAGTTGAAGCTTTTTTGATACCTGCATCCAAAACGCCCATTGAAATCAGACCCCAAATGACTAAACGCATTGGAACTCCGCCTACATTTCTTAAGAAGCCTTTTGAACTACGACCTATATTGGCAACAACATTGCTACCTTTGTATCCTTTAAATGTTTCCAAATCCATTGTAACAAATTGAGCAAGTTTTCTTATTCCTTTTGTGAAAATATTTTGGTTTGGAACTTTTAATTTATTTTTTACTCCTTGTTTTGCAATTTTATATTCTGCTTTATTCGCAAATCCACCAGCGAGTGCTTTTTCATTGAATGCTTTTAAAGCATTTCTGAATTCTTCTACCTGTTTCTTTGTCATGCCGGCATATTGCGCACCACATAATGAGTGCATCATCTTTAATGCAAGTGGGAATGTTAATACCCAGGAAGTTGATTCAATTACACCGCCAACAGCCGTTCCGATTTTTTGGTCATTGTCAGCTTTTTTAACATTACATCCTACTTCTACAAGAGCAGGAGCAATAAATAACAAGGCTCCAAGTTTACCACCGCCGAATGTTATGCCTCTGTGGAACATTTGCATTGCTTTTGACATAAAACGACCTGTTGCCGTTTTTGCACCATCTTTAGACAAACTGTGCAACTTGTTATAAACTTCGTCACAACCGACTGTTCTTTCAAAAGGTTTTGTCAAAATTCCCAACCATTTATAATGACCTGCACCAATTTTGACCTTACCGTTAACTTTTTTAGCAGCTTCTTCTACAGTCTTAATATGTTCTCCAAACATATCTTCTTTTATTGCATTAATTGCTTTTGCATCCAAGCCCATTTCTTTAAGTATTTCTTTTTTTACAGCTGTTTGAGCACTAGCCCCCAAATCTTGAATTTTCTTAATTTGTTCGGGAGTTCTACCTAGACGATGCAATAAAACTTGGTTAACAGCTTTTTCTTCAGTGATTTCGGAAACTTTACTTACACCAAATGTTTTCTTCAACATTTGTTTTTCTTTAGAACTTAAACCAATATCTTTTAAATAAACTTCACTTTTTTCACCATATTCTGTTAATTTTAATGTATCAGCAATTTTTATAAAATCTTGAACAACTTCTTGTTTTTGGTTAAACATTTGAGATTTAACCATACTCCATTCCGGCATAGAAGGAGTATCACGCATTGCTCTTAAAATTGCACTATTTTGAACAATCTTTCCTCCTTTTTTCTTAAGTGAGGAAATACCGCCTATAACGGTTTGAACAGGTTTATTTTGAATAAGTTTAGAATTTTCTATGCTGTCACCGAAATTAACAGCTTTTTTAACCAAGCTGTCTTCATATTTGCCACCACAAGCTTTTGCATAAGCATCAATTCCGGCACCAATACCCAACCAAGTAGCCAAAGTTAAAATCGGATGTTCGATATACGGAGTAATCATTCCCATCATATCTGCATCTTTAATAGTTTCTTTAAAACTCTTGTGCATTAGGCTGTTTTCAGGTACATAATAGTAACTCGGAATTTTTACGGGCTGCTGTTGCGAATTAGCTTGTTGCTGCCTGTATTGCATATTATTATATTGATTAATATTTGGATTAATCTGCGTCACAATAATAAA
This sequence comes from uncultured Candidatus Melainabacteria bacterium, assembly GCA_934754515.1. Classification (GTDB taxonomy): domain Bacteria; phylum Cyanobacteriota; class Vampirovibrionia; order Gastranaerophilales; family Gastranaerophilaceae; genus CAG-196. The sequence continues at coordinate 93,365 of CAKVIG010000006.1, forward strand.
CCTTTATAAACCTAACTATTTATATAAAGTATTTTGCCCACCAAAAATTGCCTAAAAATTAAAAATTTTAAAGGTTTTTATTAAGTTTTGTAACATGCTAATATGGCTCGGCATGAATAATTGTATTCACTTGTCCCAAGTTAGATTTAATTTCATTTTCGATTTGGTCACAAACATTATGCGCACAGCTGATTTTCATATCCGGATTGAACAAAAGAGTTAGTTCAACATCTTTGTATTGACCCGATTTTCTGCCTTTAATATTTTTATATCCTTTTATAACTGAATTCTTTTTTAGAATTTCTTCAATCTTTGCGATATCTTCTGCGGGTAAAGAGCCGTCCAACAAATTATTTAAAGTTTCTTTTGAGATTGAAAAACCTGCTTTTAAAATAATTAAAGCAACTATTAGTGCAATAATCGGGTCTAGAGCGGCTATTCCGGTGATTTTTATTAAAACTAAACCTACTAAAACTCCCAGTGAAGAAAAAATATCAGTGCTTAAGTGTTCTGCATCCGCAAAAAGAGAAACCGAGTCTGATTTTTTTGCTACATAAAAAAGATATCTGCTTACTAAAAAATTTGCAACAACAGCGAAAGCCATAACATAAATTCCCAACATAGAATCAGCTTCTAAGGTATAACCTTTGATTAATTTGCTTATTGCTTCATATATAATAAAGAAGCCTGCAAAAATAATTAAACCGCCTTCTATAAAACCTGACATATCTTCGTATTTACCATGACCAAACGGGTGATTTTTATCAGCAGGTTCGGCAGAACGAGTTACGGCAAAAAATGTTAATACAGAAGCTAAGAAATCAGATAAAGAATGGATTGCTTCTGAAATTATACTGATACTCCCCGAAACCATACCTGCAACAATTTTTGTAGCGATAATCAGCGCATTAGAGGTTATAGAAAGCCCTGCTGCAAATTTTTTTTCTGCATTTATATCCATAATTTACGCAACTCCGTTATTAAGCAAATCGTGAATATGAATTACGCCAACAGGCTTTTTACCATCTAATACAAAAAGGTTTGTAATTTTCTTATCATGCATAATCTTTAAAGCTTCTGCAGTCATTGCGTTTGGTGAAATTGTTTTTGGATTATGTGTCATTAAATCAATTGCTTTTTCTTCTAATATTTTTGAAGACAAACATCTCCTTAAATCGCCATCTGTAAGAATTCCTGTCAAATCTCCGGCTTGGTTTATAAAACCTACACAACCCAAACGTTTTGAAGTCATTTCTAAAAGTACTGCCTGCATGTTTGAATTTTCATCCAAAATAGGCATTTCCTGTCCCGTATGCATCAAATCAGAAACTCGTTTCAAGATAGAACCAAGCTTTCCTCCCGGATGTCTGTCATTGAAGTCTTCTTTTGAAAAGCCTTTTCTTTCAATCATTCCGACTGTCAAAATATCACCAAGGACAAGAGTTGCAGTTGTTGAGCTTGTAGGAGCCAGTCCGAGCGGACAAGCCTCCCCATTATTTGGAAGCTCTAAAACTACGTCGCCTGCTTTACCCAAAGAACTTTCTGCATTTTTAGTAATGGCAATGAGTTTTATACCAAAACGTTTGCAATAATTTAGAATATCAATGAGTTCTCTTGATTCACCGCTGTTAGAAATCGCAACAACAACATCATCCTCCGTAATCATACCCAAATCACCGTGACTAGCTTCTGCTGGGTGTACAAAAAACGATGGAGTTCCTGTTGAAGCTAATGAAGCGGCAATTTTACGTCCGATATGACCTGATTTTCCCATGCCGGTTATAATAATTCTACCTTTGGAGTTCTGCATAAAATCTAAGGCTTTAGTGAGATTTTCAGCTTTAACCGAGTCTTTTAAACGATTAATGGTATCAATTTCTGAATCAATAGTTTTGATTGCAGAAATTCTATCAAGTTCCATTTGTGATTGTTGCATTTCTAAAACCATACTTCAAAACTCCTTTAAATATATTTTACTACAAATGTATAAGTGAGTTTTTATTAAATTAATTTATATGAACTTTTGTAACAACATCTCTAAAATGATTAAAGTTTTTAGAATTTGTGCCGATAAACATATAGTAGGAAAGGAAATAAAGTAAGATGGGATTCGGTGATTTCCAACTTAATAACAACGGAAAAAAGGAAGTTCTACAGAACACCAAAAATGGTGTGCGAAAAGAACAAGTGGACAAAAAGTTCCACAACCTTTTTGATGCCTATGATGCAAATAATGATGGTTGTCTTGAAAAAGCCGAATTAGATACGATATTTAGTCATTTAGCAGGTTTTGCCGGTGATGATAAAGTTCTTGATACCGCAAAAAATGAACAAATTAATTCTCAGATAAAAGAAAAGATGAATATTGAAAATCCGGATTTTATGGGATTTATCAAATCTGTATCAACTGCTTCTACTGATATCATTGAATCTAAAGAAAAACAGACTTCTGATGGAGGAAAAGAAGTTACCACAACATATAAAGATGGTACAACAGAAACCATTGCATATTATAGTAATGGTGATTACAAATGGAAGAAAACCGAAAAAAGAACTTTAGAAACAAGTTATGAAATTATTATTAACGGACAGAAAAAACAATTAAATGAAGCAGAATTTAAAAAAGCCGTTGCTATTTTAGAAAAAAAAGACGCCGCTCAAAAGGGAAACAAACTTTATGAGGGTGGCAAAGTTCGTAGCGAATGGATACCTGAAGATGTTAGAATTAATAAAAATTTTAATGAGAAATATTCTAAAAAACAAACTTATTCTCCACGCTATATTGTTTCTAATTTAGGTTTAGACGGTACAGAGGAAGGTGAAAAAATTATAGAACGATTATCTATGTTGCCTGAAGAAGTACTGGAAAAACTTGGAACGGGACATGAATTACAAAATGCGCTTCTTCAACATCACCTTTCCCCATCCTTTGATAGCGTATCTACAATTTTAGAATTCACAGAAGGTATTACATTAAGAAATGAAGAAGAATACAAAGCAACTGAGGCTCAAAGACAAGAAATTTTAACACAAATTAAAGCTGCTAATTTTATGGCAAATGTGTATGAAACTCTTGCAAGCTACAACGACCAATACACTGATAGTGTCGGCTTATTTGGATTAGGCTCAGAAGGTATCGGATATGTATTAAATAAACTTGGTTTAGACGGTGAAAACCATTACCAATTTGCTGATTCTTGCCGAGAATGGGCAAAAAATGCAAGCGAATTAAATGTTTTAAATCCTGAAGAATTCAAAAAAGGATTCAAAAAGATTTATGGCGAAAATGCTGATAAATGGGGAATTGATTACAATTCTGATGCGTTTAAAAAATGTTTTGCTCTAGCGGAAAGCGGAAAAGCTTACGACAAAGACAATAAAATGACTGATGAATATAAAGATGCAATTCTTCAAGCTATGAATATTGTTGTTGACGACCCGAACGACAGTACATTTAACCAAGTGATGAACGGTTTAGGTGAAGCTTTAATTATGATTGCGACTCTGGGTTGGGGTGCAGAAACAAAAGCAGGTACTACACTTGCAACTACAACAATGAGTACATTCTCTAAAGCAGGTGTTGCAATTGCATCTAAACAAGCGAATAATAAATTACTTCAAGGTGCTTTGAGATTGTCAGGTCAAGCAGTAAAACTCGTTGGTCCTGCTCTTAATGAAGGTACAAAAATGTATCTTTACACAGCTGCAGAAGGAACTTTAGCGAATGTATCAAACAGAGCTGTTAAACAAGACGGTTTCGACAAACTTCTTGATACACAAGCACAAGTAATGACAAATGCAGATGGTTCATTTACTTTTGGCGCATTCGCAGGTGTATTTGGTTCAACTGTTACTCAAAAAGTTATGCAACGAGCATCTAAAGTTGCTTCAAAAGTAACAACAACTTTAAGTGAAAAATTCTCTCAAGGTGCCGTTAGTGCAAATGAAGTATTTGCTACTATCTTAGAAAAATCTGCTCCTACTAAGATTGCAGAAGCAGCAGCTTTTGCAACAGATGTTATTGGTTTTACTGCATTTGAATCAGCTTTATCTGTCGCAAACACTTTGCAAAGAGAAGGTACTTTGAGTTCTGAAAAACTTGCAGATACTTTAATGGAAGAATTCGGGCATCAAGGTTACAGCTTAGGTCAAATCAAGGTTATTTCTCATTTAATTATGATGTTGACCGGTTCTAGAAGCGCAAGAATGCAATCACAAAAGTATTTGCAAGAAAACTTGCCACAACTAAAAGGTGCAACCGTAGAGGGGGTAAATGGAGGAAAAGAAGGATTTAAAATCAATCTTCCTGACGGCAAAAGAATCGAATGCAAAAATGCTTCAGAAATGATTACTTCTCTCCAACTTATGGTACGCAACGAAACTGCGTTTAGTAGTAAGTTTGATGATGTTAACAAAGCGAAATATGAAGCACAAAAAAATAACTACTTACGCGAAGTTGATAAATACACAAGAGATGCTAAAATAAATCAAGCAAATTATGAACCTGGAAAAAGTGGACTTGTTGCAAAAAAAGCATTAAGTCAACCTAAAGTACAGCAAAATGTTACTCGCTATTTAGATAATTTGTTAGAGTCAAATTCGGAAATATTAAAAAATTCTAAAAGCAATGGAGAAATAAAACCTGATGTAGACTATATCCTGCCGGATGGAACCGTTGTTTCATTAAAAATGAATAGTGCGGGAGAAATGTTCTGGAACGAGAAGACTCAAAAATATGATGTAAATTTCAATAGTAATCCCGAAATTATTTTATGGATAAAAGATACCAAAGGAGAAGAACACATTATACCTTCATTCTCAGAAGGAAATAAGGCAAGAGCTCAAAAAATACTTGATTATATGAGTACATTAACTGCAGTACCGAGAGAAGAAATTGCAGAAGCCCAAAAAGCTGCGATTGCGGGTCGTCAAGACTTGAATAATCAAAAAAATGCTGTGCTTGAACATCCAACCGCAACCTTCGGTAATACGCCGGCTTTAGACGAGTGTCAAATGAACAGACAAAGTTATCTTGGCATGTTGAAACTTTCTCGAAAGAGTGATGTTCAAAATGAGGTATCTAAATGTTTTGATACTTTGTTAGAACAAGTGCCAAAAGAGTTTAAATATTCAGAAACTGATTCTCGTCCAAAACGAGAAACAGATGTTATGCTACCGGATGGAACAGTTCTTTCACGCGGTAGTCTTCCTAGCTTTGCAAAAAATGGTGAAATACTTATTTATTGTAGAAATTCAGACGGAAGTAAAGAATATTTTCTTGTCGCAACAACTCCTCAAGATATAACAAAAGCCCAAAGAATATATGATTATATGTCACAATTACCAATTGTTGAAAGAGCTATTATTTCAGATGTTCAAAATGATATTAAAAACGGAATTCCTTTTGAACAAGCAATTAAAAATAGAACTGAAATTCTTAACAAAAAAACTGAAATAGAAAAAGAAAATGCTCACAAAAAACATATAAATGAATTACTTTCTCTTGGTAGTAACTCTCCTACCGAAATTAAATTCGTAACAATGGATAGTCCTGAAATCGCAAATATTACTCTTTCTCTTAAAGAAAAAATAAATGCAAAAGTAAAGAATCAGAAATTAGAAGAAGTATTAAACAAGAAAAAAATTGATACTATGTATTCTAGAAATGCAGCTTTTGGTGAAGTCGCTGATAATATATCAGCACATCTGACAAATCTTTTTTATCGTTTATCAACAGAATTAAATTTAGATCCGATGAAAGAATATGCCTATAATAAAGAAATGCCTTATGATACTCCGATAGAATTGCCGGATGGAACTAAAATTATTAAAGAAAAAGTTGTAAAGGATGATAATTTTAAACATGAACCACATGATATTATTTCATACATAACACCTGACGGTAAAAAATATTCGTTACAATGTTTCTCTATGTTAAATGTAGGCTATGCTAGAAATATCGAAGATATGATGTTGCAAGTGATTGAAATGCAAAATAAAACAAAATTGCCTTACGTAAAACCTGAAACCAAAGTTGATTTGACACCTGAAGCAAAAGCTCAAGTCAAAGACGCTGTTCAAAATATCAGAAACAATTATAGAGCTTCTTTTGACCAAATTAAAGCTGATTTAAAAGCCATGGGACTTGATGACATCGGTAACATGTCAATCAGACTTAAAGGTGAACAAAGTTTGTACGACAAAATTGCAAATTATATGTTAGAGCATAAAGATGCGACTTTAGAAGACGCAATTAAAGATGTTCGTGATGCAATTGGTGCAAGGACTGTTGTTGAATCAGGCAAATTTGTGAATCACCCTGAAGTAAAAGCTTTATTAGACGCAGGAAAAGAACGTGAAGCAATGCTTAGAGCAGCTGAATTACAATCCGAACCTGCCGTAGAATCCTTGAAATCTGAAATTCTGAAACAAGAACAAAATAAAAATCATTTAGTGACAGCAAGAATTAGTAATTACGTTTCACCGGATGGAATTCCATATCTTTCTGAAAATCAACTTGCAGATTTGAAACAATTTGCTGCAAATCATGGTGTGAAACTTAAAATAAATTTGAGAATTGACCCTAGCGACCCTAATTTTTCAAAGATTGATGAAAACTACAAACCTACAACAAAATCACAACCTTCGGGTTATACCGCATTGCAAGTTAATTTTATTACAAAAGACGGCAAAATAATCGAATGGCAATTTAGAGGCGACAAAGTCAATGAATTTGCAGAAGGGGAACATATTCCTTATGATTTAAGAACCGGCAAGAATATTATCGGTGAGCATAAGGAATTGGAAGAGCTTTATAATCCGTTTATTGACATGTTATCTGAAAAGAACATGAAAAAAGAAACATACAAAGAGTATAACCGCTATTTGGGCGACTATTATACACACTTGAGAAAGCTTGAATTAGGTTTTGATAGTGTTGAACCTAAGCTTGAAGACTACGGCAAAGGCTTTAAATTTGACGAACGTTTGAGTGCAAAAAATCTTATTGTGTTGCATGAAACTGCAGAAAAAATTAAAAATAAAGTTTTGTCAGTAAAAGATGCGATGAATGAGTATAACTCAAAAATAAACATCAACAGAATCGAAAAATTTGCAGGTTCTGTACAACCTTATACAAATTTTGTTGTTCAAAATCAAGAAAAAATCAAAGAGTTGAATAAAATTCAAGATATGGAAGAATTTTGTAAACAAAGTTTTGAACTCATTAAAAATGAAATGGGTTTAAAAGACAGCGGTGTAAAACTGGCATTCGCAAAAGGTAATGAAGGCGGTTATTATGATCTAGAATCAAATACGGTTTATGTAAACAAAAATTGGAATGGCACAAAATGCGTTGAAGGTCAAGGCAACAAAGCCGAAATATTTGGTGATATTGCCCACGAATTAACTCATCATATCCAATGGATTGAAATTATGAGAAACGGATGGTTTGAAGACGATTTAGGTTCCGCATACAAACAACAACTTTTGAAATCAAAAGAGGGTAAATATATTTACAATTATGCTTCAAAAATCGGCTCAAATGAGAATTCATTTGAAACATCAATGAGCCAATTATGGAACTGGTTGAATTATAAGGAACCTTATAAAAAAGGACAAAATGGATTTGTATCAGACAGAAATGGAAATCCTATTGTTGATGAAAATTCTTCAGAATACAAAGAATACATAAATCAACCTGTTGAAAAGGATGCGTTTGAAAAAGGCGAAGCCGTTATAAAAAAATACAAAGAGTTGATTGACTAAGTGAAAATAACAATGTTAAAATAGGTGTACAATGAACAAAATTAATCCGATACAACAAAACAAAGCAAAGTTTCAAGGAGTTAAGACTCCTCATAAAGAGGTAAAAACTATGGAAGAAGCATTCAAAAAATTTGTCAAAATAATTCGTGACAGAGCTGAACGAGAAGTGCCTGAATATGGTGACTTTGCCCCTGTTTATGAACAGTTCGCCAATCCTAAAAAAGAATTATCTGCAACAGATTTTATGCTTAAGATTTCTAAACCTCCAAAGTCTGTTGAAAACAACGAAAAAATTCGTAATTTAGAAGTTGTTGCTTACAAGCTTCCTGCACCATATAAAGCAGAATGTATTGTTGCGACAGGTACAAAAGAAGAACTTATGCAAAAATTGCAAGACTCTAAACTTTTGAAAGAAATCAACGAAACAGCAGAAAGTCTTGCTCGAGATTTGGACGATATTTAGATGAAGGGAAATCGTCAGTTGCCCTATATTTTTAAATTTACTAGGTACTGATTTTTATATAAAAATTCACCCCATTAAAAAATCCCAGCGGCTAACTGGGATTAAAATTTGGGCAGGGGTGGATTCGAACCACCGTACACTCTCGTGAACAGATTTACAGTCTGTCGCCTTTAGCCACTCGGCCACCTACCCTTATTAAATTGTCATAAAAAATGCCTTTGACGAGATTTGAACTCGTGGCCTCTCCCTTACCAAGGGAGTGCGCTACCCCTGCGCCACAAAGGCATATTTCAGAAACTATTTACTCCCTTTGGAGTGCTACCTCTCACAAAAGATAATCAATCTTTTGTTCGGCAGAGTCCCTGCGCCACAAAGGCAAATGCCACAAGGGCTGTAAGAGAATCTCTCTTATTAAAAAAGCCGGTAATAGGAATCGAACCTACAACCTACGGTTTACAAAACCGTTGCTCTACCGTTGAGCTATACCGGCGACAAGATTTATCTTAACTTAAACATTTTTTATTGTCAACAATTTTATTTCCTCTGTAAGAGCAAAATAGCAATTTCCTCTTTTTAGCAAAGTTAAAACTTTGCATAAGAACCGATTATTCTTGCACTTTGACACAATGGCTCAAGTTCAGATATTAATTGTTTAATAATATCATCTTGTTTATGTCCGTCAAAATCAATAAACACTGCCTGTTCTTCCGCATTATTATTCATCATTTTTGAATTTATTTGAGTAATATTGATATGATACTTAACAAAAACTTGCACGATATCCAGCAATGCACCCTGACGATCTTCCAAGAAAAGAACAAGGCTTGTTTTGTCTTTGCCCGTCGGTTTAGTTTCTGCATCACCGATTACAATAAATCTGCGCTTATTATTTTTATCATCTTCAATATGTTCTTTTAATACGTTTAGGTTATAAACATCTGCTGTTTTATGGGTACCGATTATTGAATAAGTCAAGTTATAATTGCTTAACAACCTTGCTGATTCATCCATGCTTTCCGCTACAACAATATTCAATTGTCTTGGCATTTCATCTTTTACAAAGTTCTTACATTTACCCAATGCATTAGGATTTGCAATCAACCCCGTCAAACTGTAAAATTCTGTTGTTTTAGACAAAATACAGTCATTAACCGGAATTATTGTTTCTGCCAAAATCTGTATATTCTGATTTTTTGTCTGGATAAGATTATCTATAGTTTCTCTAATAATCCCCTTATAAGTTGTTTCAACCGGCAAAACTGCAATTGCATTACAATTTTCATCAACATATTCTATACACTCTTTGATAGAAGTAAGCGAGCGTTGGTATAAAAATAAATCATACGCTTTAAAAAGCGCATCTTTTGCTATTTCCGAATAAGAACCGCCCATACCCAAGCATACAACTTCATTAAAATCTTCAAACATAATAAACTCCGTCTATAAGAAATATTATACTACAAAGTAGAATTATAAAAAATAAAAACAAATAGATATTAAATTTATATTAAATTTAATAAATCCAGATTTACATCTAAAATTAATGAAGTATTATGTTAATGAAATTTATAGAAAGGAATTGAGTATGAGCGTATTTGAAGCCGGAATGATGGTATGTTTTGGTATAAGCTGGCCGGTTGCAGCCTTAAAAACATACAGATGTAAATGTGTACACGGGAAAAGCATTCATTTTTCTATGTTAATTTTATTAGGTTATCTTTGCGGAATTACACACAAAGTGCTGGATGACATGGATTGGGTATTTTGGTTGTATATTCTAAACACAATATTCCTGTTAATTGATATGTTTCTGTATTGGAAATACAAAGATAATAAAGCTCCTATTGGAGATGATGTAGAAATCGATGAAGCAGTAGAAGCTTAAAACAAGTGGCGCGAATGCAATGCATTCGCGCCACCTAATATATTTATTCAATATCTTAGCTTCCCGTCACACCGTCTTTGCCTTTTTGGTAATTCTTCTTCATTTCTTCTTGGCGTTGCATAATTTTCAACATTGTTGCCATATCCATTTGCTGAATTTTGCGTTCATATTCGACTTTTTTAACTTTATCGTCAAATTTTTTAGCTTCTTTTGCGTCTTTTTCTTTGGCCTTTGCAACTTCTTTAGCGTGTTTTGCATCAAACTCAACTTCTGAAACAGGAATAACTTCGGCTTCTTCTTCCATTCTATAACCCACGATAGAAATCGGAATATTTGAGCCTGATAAAGATTCCAATCTTGAGTTTTCGCCGTAAACATCAATACTCCATGTTCCTAAAAATTTCGGCACATCGCCTGTATAAGCGTAGGCGCAAACAACAACTCGGTTTTCATCATTAGCATCAAACCCTAAAGGATAAATATCCCAACGTTTTTCGTCAAAATCAACCCCGCCTGCTTGCGCCCAATAATTAACAATCGCATCTCTGATTTGCGGTAATTTTTGTGCTTCTTTTTTGTTAAAATCATACACCCACAAATTTGTCTGCCAAATTCCATCGTGTCTGTAACCGATTTTTTCTTTGACTACAAGTTTTGTGTTGTCACTTGAAAAATCAATCGGAGTAAGCGTTCTGAACACAAACTTGGTATCAATTGATTTGTCAGTAGAAATTAAAGGCGTATCTACTTTATTTAAGATATTAGCTTTTTTTACTTTTTCAATATCCGAAAGCGAAGGGTCAAGATTTATTAAAAACAAATCACAACTTGTACAATCGGATTGTGCGTAATAATAAACCGCAGGATAAACAAGCTTTGTAAAATCGCCGGAAACAATTCCTTGCGCGTTTATTTGTCTGTCAAAATTCAATTTTCTAGGCAAAGTCAATTCTGGACTGCCAACAGGGTCATTGTATTTTACAAGATGAAATTTCTTTTGCGGAATATAAACCATGTTTTCATCTTTTGGCATCTCTGCTTTATCCAAAATCTTTGCGCTAATTTCACGTCTTGATTTCGCTCTTGATTCGTTTTCGTACTCTTCAACCGTCATATAGCCGGATTTTGGCATCTTGCTTTTTTCGTATTTTTCAGTTTCACCGACTTTATCAACGTTATTTCTATAAATTGTCTCAGCAACAACCCTATCCTGTTTTTTCATAATAGGATATTTCATTTGGTTAAAATGAATTTTTGCAGCCATTATCATGCCGGCTAATGCTTCAAACATTAAACTAAACCCTCTTTCATTGCCGTAACTGTTGCTTGAGTTCTTGATGAAACACAAAGCTTTTGCAAAATGCTGTGAACGTGAGCTTTTGCAGTCGCTTTTGTAATAACTAATTTATCTGCAATTTGCGGATTAGAAAGACCTTCAACCATAAGTTCCAAAACATCCAATTCTCTTTCTGTTAAACCATAAGAATTATTTGATTTTTTAGGTTCAGGTTCTGTAACAACATTTGCGCTTGGTCTTTGAAGGTTAGAAAATACCATTTTGGCAATGCTCGGATCAATCCAACCCACACCTTCGTATACTGATTTAATTGCAGAAATTGTTTGTTCAGGCGTTGCGCCTTTCATAATATAACCGTCCGCACCAGCTTTAAATGCTTCAAAAACATCATTTTCACTGTCGCGTGACGTGAAGATTAAAATTTTAACGTCAGGATTAAAATCTTTAATACGTTGAGTCGCTTCAATCCCATCAATATTAGGAAGTCCTATGTCCATAAGAATAACATCAGGTGAAAATTCACGAGCCTTTTTAATTCCGTCCAATCCATCTGCTGATTCTGCTACAAGAGTAATTCCTTCTGCTTTATCTAAAAGCATTGACAATCCCATTCTATAAAGCTCGTGGTCTTCAACTAACAAAGTATTTATCATACTAAACTTCCTTCTTTTTGAACAACTGTATCAGTAAGCAGGAATGAAAACTCACTGCCTTTATTTAACGCACTTTCCAACCAAATTTTTCCACCATGTGATTCAATAATTTGTCTTGACAAGTATAAGCCTAAACCTGTGCCAGTTGAGCGTTTTTTGCTTGTACCTTGTGAAAATCTTTGGAACATATTCGGAATATCTTCTTGCGGAATTCCCGAACCATTATCAGCAACTGAGAAAATCAGGTCATTGCCTTCGTTTTTCAGAGTTATAACAACTCGTCCGCCGTTTTGAGTGTAATTTATCGCATTGCCGCAAAGATTGCAAATTACACGTCTGATTTCACTTCTATCTGCATTTACGGTTAAATCTTTGTTTGTACATTCAATCTTAAATTCAATTTCTTTTGATTGCGCAAGCGGCTGCAACTCATTGTAAACCTGTTCTACAAGATTATAGATATTAAAATTAGTTTTTGTTAATTCTAATTTGTCAGCGTCATATTTATAAACTTCTAAAAGCGCATTAACTAATCCCAACAAATCTTCGTTGCTTTTTTGCATAGTTGAAAGCAACAATTTTTGCTTTTCATCCAATTCGCCTAAAGCTCCATCCAAGAAGAAAGTTAGAGTCTGAATAGCTGCTAAAAGCGGCGTTCTCAAATCGTGAGTAAGCGTTGCAATAAAATCATCTCTCAATTTGTCTGACTTTTTCTGTTCCGTAACATCTCTGATAACTCCGACAAAACGTTTGTAATCATCATCAGGATTAATTCTTGCAAAACTTATTTCAACAGGTGTTTCAGAATTGCTCAACGGATTTTTGATATAAAATTCTCTCAAAAGAAGTTCGCTTTCATCAAGCTTGTGCAATTCTTTTGAAATAAATGTCTTCTTACTAAATAAATAATCGTCAATTGATGTCATTAAAAGCTTTTCGCCAACAAGCCCAATTAGAGTTTCACACGCAGGATTTACCTGTTCAATAATTCCGTCTTCATTAATTATTACAATTCCATCCGCGCAATAATTGAAAATTCCTTCCAATTTGGCATTTGATTGTTTCAAATCCGCAGTGCGTTCTTCAACTATTTGTTCCAAGTTGTGTGAATATTTTTCCAATTCTTTTTTAGCTTCTTCTAATTCAGAAATTTTTTGTCTTAATTCGCTTAAAAGATAGCTTCTTTCAATACCATTTTTGATATTGATAATCAAATCATCGTTATTCCAAGGTTTTTCGATGTAGCGATAAAGTCCGATTTCATTAATGGCTTTAATAGCATTTTCTTTATCGGCATAACCCGTTAGTAAAATTTTACTAACTTCAGGATAAAGTTTTTTAACTTCAGATAAAAATTCCAAGCCATTCATTTCCGGCATCAAAAAGTCTGAAATAACTAAATCCGGCTGATTATCCTTAAGATAATCCAATGCATCCTTCGGACTATTAAAAAAATGCGCATCAGAAAATCCTTCTACCTTTAATAAAGTTTTAAAAGCAGAAGTAACTATTCTTTCATCATCGACTACTACAATCTTCCCCTTAATCATATTTATATATTAACCCAAAGATTAATATTAGACAAATTATTAACTTTTATAAATAATATGTTATAATCAGAATACAAATTTAATTGGAGAGTTTTTATGATGAACCGAAATGGTTATACGTTAATGGAAATTTTAATTACATTGGGAATCATTGGAGTTGTTACCGCTGTCACAATTCCATCATTAGTAAGTTCCACCAATAAAAAGAACATTGGAAATGCTTTAGCAAGAAGCGTTGAGCTTATTCAACAAGGTTTTACTAACATTAAAGTTGAAGCACAAACAAACAGTGCTGATGACACAGCTTTTGAAAACCTTGCAATGATTAAAAAAAGCGATTTAGGTTTAGACGGAGAAGCGTATATAACTGACGACAATTCTTTCTATAATGATACTAGAAGTTTTTTAGGAACAGAAGAAAGTAATTACAGCATTAACAGTATTAAAAACTATAGCGGAAACAATGTCGCAAACAACTTGACTTCCAACTTTACCGCTTATAAATTCAATAAAGCCAATTCGGTTGTAATGTTTCAAAATGTCACAAACAACGACATTGCAAATGCTGATAATGACACCATCATATCTAAAGTATTAATTGATGCAAACGGAGCTGCCGGCCCTAACAGATTTGGCAAAGATGTTTTCTTGTTCGGCTTAACTAATGCCGGCACACTAATTCCTGCAGGATCAGAACAATACAATGATTTTGATAACACTATCGCAACAGGAGCTTGTAGTGGTGCCAGCGTCGGAGATGGTACCGCATGCGCTGCTCGAGTTATGGCTGATAAATGGGAAGTAAAATATTAAATTTTGAATAAAGAAAGGAAAATAAAATGGCAGAAGCAAAAATTTTGGCTACTATTGATAGAACAGATACTGAACAATTACAAATTTCAATTTCAGAGTATAGAGGGAAAAGCTACTTCAACTTGAGAATTTATTACACAACTGATGAAGGTGCTACTTGGCTTCCGACAAAAAAAGGCGTAACTTTTGCTCCTGACCAATTAGATGTATTATCAGACGCTATTGAAGAAGCAAAAAAAGAGTTTATGGCAGAAGAATAGAGGGGATGTCGTTAAGACGTTAAGTCATTAAGGCGTTAAGTTCATTATGAAAATACTTTAAGATTAAATTCATTTTATATAGAATATCCCTTATACGAACTTAACGCCTTAACGTCTTAACGACTTAACGACCTAAACAAAACAACATGACCATTCAAGACGAATTCATAGCAACAGTTTCACACGAGATGCGAACACCTCTTACAAGCATAAGAGGTTTTTCGCAAACTCTTTTAAACTCTTGGGACAAAATTAAAGACGAAGATAAAAAGAAATTTATCGGGATTATTGAAGACCAATCAAACAGGCTTATTCACCTTGTTGAGAATATTTTATCCGTTTCAAAAATGAATGCGGGAAATCAAGTTCTAAAACAAGTTGATATAAACGCTTGCATCAAAAGAGTTTTGCCTATGTTGGAAGAACAGCATAAGCAAAATAAATTTGAAACAAAATTGAGCAAAGAAAACCCGATTGCATATATTGATGAAGATAAATTTCAACAAATTATGACAAATCTTATTGATAATGCCGGCAAGTATTCAGAAAAAGAAATTATTGTTTCTACAGAAATCCAAAACGATACAATAAAAATCAGGGTTCAGGATTTTGGCGTTGGTATAAAAGAAGAAGATTTTGGCAAAATTTTCCAAAAATTTTCAAGGCTTGAGAATCATTTGACAAGTAAAACTCAAGGTAACGGATTGGGACTCTATATCACGAAACAGCTTGTAGAAAAAATGGGCGGAAAAATCGGTTTTACGAGCAAATTTGGTGAAGGCACAACCTTTGAAGTTGATTTTCCTATTTACAATCAAGAGGAGGCTCTAAAATGCTCTCAAATGTCTTGATTATTGACAAAAGAAAAGAACTTTCAATAAAATACAAAAAAAGTATTGAAGATACGGAAACTTCGGCGGTGATTTCTCGAGATTTAAAAGACGCCCTACATTACATTCAGTATGCCGAACCTGATATAATCATAATTTCTGATAGCTTAGAAGAAAATCTTTCAGATTTGTGCAGAAAAATTAGAGCGTTAACTTATAATACGCGCCCGGTGATTATTGCACTTTCAAAATCCGCCGATACAAGCGACAGAATTGAGGTGTTGGAAAACGGTGCGGATGATTTTTTGAGCGAACCTGTTAATATAGATGAATTCAAAATGCGTATCCGAGCGCATTTGAGGCGCGATATAGAATCTAATTTAGATTCAAAAACTCTTTTACCAAATAAAAAATTTGTAGAAAAAAATTTAAAGCGTTTGTTGAATAATGATAACAAGCCTGCTGTTTTACTCTTGGGATTAGAAAATTTAAAAAACTACAAAAGCGTGTACACGGATGTTGCAGGTGATAAACTGATTCAAACGCTTGTTGCAATTATCAAATCTACGCTTGATAACAACGATTTTTTAGGTCAATTTGATGACGAGAATTTTGTAATTATTACAAGTCCTTATACCGCAGAAAAAATGGCTGTGTTTTTAACTTTTGCGTTTGATACGGTTGCACCAAAATTTTATTCGGCACAAGACGCAAAACGCGGTTATATGTTGCTTAAAGGTGATAGAATGGCTGGCATGAGAGCCAATTTCGTTTCACTTTTAATCGGCGGTATTGTTGATAATTATGAACAAATTGATTCTGTTGAAGCATTGGAGCAAAGACTTTTTTCAATCAAAAAGATTGCAAAAATCCCGAGCGGTTCAAATTATGCTATAGATAGAATTAAACTTGCGGGTGAAAATTCGGTAGTAGAGCCGAAAGTTAATAATTTTGTGTTTATAAAAGAGCCCGATGAAGCATTAGCTTTGCTTTTAAGGACAACACTTGAACTTCAGGGTTATGATGTGACTGAGAATTTAAACTTGAATTCAGCTGAACAACCTGCTGTTTTAATCATTGACAGCAACGATGATTTATCCGGCTTGGATTTTTGTAGAGAAATTAAAAGTAAACAAAATTTTGTTAATACCAAAATCATTGTTACGACAACTGTTCACAATAAAGCTGCTATTTTAGACGCAGGAGCTGACTTATATTTACCGAAACCTTACGAAATTTCTGATTTAATACGCTGGATTGAATTTTTCAGAGGATAAAGTGTTATGTTTTTTGTATAATATCTCTATACAAAATCAAACGCGCACAATTGTGCTCAGAATTAAGGAATTTTATGCAAGAAGTTAAAATAATAGGTGCCGGATTAGCAGGCTCAGAAGCAGCTTTACAACTCTCTAAAAAAGGAATCAAAGTCAAATTGTACGAAATGCGTCCTAATAAAACAACCGGCGCGCATGTAACCGAAGATTGTGCAGAATTTGTTTGCTCTAACAGTCTTGGTTCTGCCGATATTTCTAACGCAAGCGGACTTTTGAAAAAAGAAATGGAAGTTTTAGGTTCTGAACTTTTGAAAATTGCTTACGAAAACGCTGTTCCTGCTGGAAATGCTTTAGCTATTGCAAGAGAAGATTTTTCAAAAGCCGTAACTGAAAGAATCAAAAATGACCCAAATATAGAATTAATCAGAGAAGAAATTACGGAAATTCCGGAAGGAAATGTAATTATAGCTTCCGGCCCTCTTACGAGTGATAAATTTGCTGATGCAATTCAAGGCTTCACAAAAAGCGAACATTTACATTTTTTTGATGCAATTGCACCCATTGTTGAAGTCGAATCAATCAACTTTGACAAGGCTTTTTGGGCTTCAAGATATGATAAAGGCGAAGCTTCTTATATAAATTGCCCGATGAATAAAGAAGAGTATGAGAACTTCTATAATATATTAGTAAATGCGCCTCGAATTGAACAACACCAAGTGGATAAGAATTCTAAGTATTTTGAGTCTTGCCTTCCTGTTGAAGTTTTAGCTTCTCGCGGAGTTGATACGCTTAGATTTGGTCCAATGAAGCCGGTCGGACTTGTAGATAAAAGAACGGGCATAGAAAATTATGCAGTCGTTCAATTAAGACAAGATAATTCTGCAAAAACTTTATTCAACCTTGTCGGTTTTCAAACAAACTTAAAATGGGGTGCGCAAAAAGAACTTGTACATTCTATTCCAGGGTTAGAAAACGCGAATATTGTGCGTTACGGCGTTATGCACCGAAACACTTTTATTAACAGTTCACAAGTGCTTAATCCTACATTAGAAACTAAAGAACGCGAAGGATTATATTTTGCAGGACAAATTACGGGAACGGAAGGGTATACGGAATCAATTGCAACAGGTATGCTTGCTGGAATAAATATGGCAAGAAAACTTTTAGGTGAAACCCAACTTACATTGCCACGCGAAACAATGCTTGGAGCAATAACGTTTTACATCACAGATAAAGCGCATTTGGAACATATATCTTCAAGAGATAACTCTCTAAGATACTTACCACCACAACCGATAAATTCGAATTGGGGAATCTTACCTTCAATAGAGCTTCCTAAAGGCGAAAGAAAAAACAAGAAGCTTAAAAATGAACTTTTAGCAAAAAGGGCTGTAGAAACCTTAGAAAGTTTTCTTGGAAAATAAAGGCTCTAATAGACAAATCCTGCAGAAAGGTTGACTAATTTTGGCATGTGTAATATAATGCATGTGTGGAGTTGAACTCTGCGTTATTTTTGATGAAATCTCATATATTATTTTATTGATAGGATTATTTTTAAGTAGTGATATTTTTATTATTTTAATTGGTTAAGAGGCTTTTATTATGTATGTAAACAAGTGCATTAAATGTGGTGCAGAATTTGAAACTAAGAACCCCAAAAGAGTGATATGTCCTAATTGTCTTTACGCAGATAAGGGAAGTGATTCAACAGAAGAAAAACCTATGCAAAGCTATAACTCTTATAGCTCATACTCTGCTGATTCTCGTCCAAGAAGCTATGACAGACCTCAAGGCGGTTATAGAAACAATAATTACAACCGAGAAGGCGGTTATAATCGCGATAACAGAGAAGGCGGATATCAAAGACGCGAAGGCGGTTACCAAAGAGATAACGGCGGTTACAGAGATAATAGAGGCTATTCTTCTCAAGGCGGATATAACCGTGACAACAGAGAAGGCGGATACCAAAGACGTGAGGGCGGTTACCAAAGAGATAATCGCGAAGGCGGATACAACAGAGGCGGTTATCAACAACGCAGACCACAACAAGGTGGTTTCAGAAACAATTATGCAAGTGCAAGACCGGGACAACGCCGTCCAATGCAGCGCAAACCTCAGAAACCTGCAAGACCGTTACTTATCAGTAAGGAGCAATTAGAACAAATTGAAGCACTTTATAAAACAATGCTTCCTTTGCCAAACCCTGATTGTCACGAAGTAATCGGTGCACACTTGGGTATTGAGCCACAAAAAGTATTTTTCGGAATCAATTTGGTTCGTCAAAAAATGATGTTGCCAAAACTTCCGTTCCCAAAACGTAAATTGGCAATTACGCCTGATCAGATGATGGCAATTAAAGCACTTTACGAGCCATTGTTGCCACTTCCTCCAATCGGTTGCCACAAAATTATTGCAGCACAATTGAAGATGGATGAATGGAGAGTTCACGTAGGTATTAAATTAATCCGTGCACAGCTTGGTTTAGACAGATGGAACGAAGATAGAGCAGACAAACCTGCTGATTATATGGTTGCAAAACATTCTAAGCCGGAAGAAAAAGTTCCTGTTGCTGTTAAGGCTGAAAAGGCAGAAGAAGCTTCAGAAAAACAGGAAGCTCCAAAAGTTGAAGAAACTCAGACTGAAGAAGTTGTTGCAGAAAAACCAAAACGTGGAAGAAAACCTAAGAAGAAAGAAAATGAAGAATAGTTTTGTTTCAATAGGTAAAGTTCTTAATTTTCACGGAATTCAAGGTGAAGCAAAATTAGGTTACACCAAGAATAGGGAAGATTTTCTCGCTAATCTAAAAGAGGTTTATGTTCAACAAAACGGTGAATATAAATTACTTGAAATTGAGAGAATCAGGTTTACTCCAAAGTGTGGAATTATTAAATTTAAAGGCATTGATTCTTTAAATGATATTTTAGAATACAAAAATCAACTTCTTTTTGTTGACGAAAGTACAGTCAGAGAATTTTTGGATGAAGACGAATTCTTAATTGATGAGCTTGTAGGACTTGATGTTTACGATGGAGAAAAGAAAATCGGCGCGGTTGTCGGAGTTTCTAACAATGGAGCAAGTGATTTGCTTTCAATCAAAACTTTGAGTAAGAAAGTTTCTTTAGTACCTTTTGTAAAAGCAATAGTTTTATCTGTTGATATAAAAGCACGTAAAATTCAGATAAATAACATTGAAGGATTGTTAGAATGAGATTTGACGTTCTGACTTTGTTTCCCGAATTAATCCAGTCACATCTTGATTTTAGCATAATGAAACGTGCAACGGATGATGGTGTAATCAGTGTTAACGCGATTAATCCTCGTGATTTTACTTTAGATAAACATAAAAAAGTTGATGATACGCCTTATGGTGGCGGTGCAGGTATGGTTTTGATGCCTCAGCCTTATGTTGATGCTTATAATAGTGTAGAGAAATTAGAGAATTCTATTACCTTGATGATGACTCCTCAAGGCGAACCGTTTACCGATAAAATTTCTAACGAATTAGCAAATTATGAACAAATTATTATTCTTTGCGGTCATTATGAAGGTTATGACGAGAGAATAAGAGAAATTATTAAACCAAGAGAAATTTCAATTGGCGATTTTGTACTAACAGGCGGAGAATTACCTGCTCTTTGTGTAATAGATAGCGTTTCCAGAAAGATTGACGGGACATTGGGTAAAATTGAATCCGCTCACGATGATAGTTTTTCGGATGGATTGCTTGAATATCCCCAGTACACAAAACCTCGAGAATATATGGGATATAAAGTGCCAGAAGTTTTATTAAACGGAAATCACAAATTAATAGAAGAATTCCGACACCTGCAAAAAATCGAACGTACGAAAACAAAACGCCCTGATTTGTACGAAAAATGGTTGAAACAGAAAAACAATTAATCTTTTAACTTTTATTGAACACCCTGAGCACCTGAAACAATTTCAACAAGCTCTTGAGTAATTGCAGCTTGACGAGCCTTGTTGTAATCAATTGTAAGTGTTGTAATCATTTCTTCTGCGTTATTAGAAGCAGCAGACATAGCTGTCATACGAGAAGCCAATTCACTTGCGTTTGCTTCCAACAATGCTTGGAAAATAGAATTTGTAATATACATTGGAACAAGCTGTTGCAATACAGAATGTGGTGAAGGTTCAAATTCCATAACAGCGTCCAGTTCGTGAGTTTCGGCTTTTTCAAGTTTAACAGGTAAAACTTCCCAACTAACAACATTATAAGACATCATGTTATTGAAATGAGTTGTTATAATCTCGATTCTATCAATACTGCCGCTAACAAAATCTTCTGCAATGTCTTCTGCAATTAAGTTTGCACCCGTTGCGGTCGGTTCGTTAGCAATACTAATATAACCTTTTTTAAGTTCATAATTACCATTTCTGTGTTTAAAAGCAGAAATAGCTTTTTGACCAACAGGATAAATTACTGTTTTAATGCCGTTTTGTTCGTTCTCAGCAACTCTTTTTAAAGCTGTTTTAATAACGTTAGCGTTATAAGCACCTGCCAAACCTTTGTTTGAAGTAATAACAAGCAAACCTTCCGTTTTAACTTCTCTTTTTGTCAAAAGTTCAGGGTAGTTGTCCAATCCGCGTTCAACTTTCAAACCTGCAACAGAATACTCGCCACCAACTGTTGCAAGCATTTTTCTAAACAAATGCAACAATTCATCAGAAAACGGTCTTGCTGCTTTTACAGTGCTTTCAGCTTTTTTTACTTTTGCTGCCGCAACCATTTTCATCGCTTTAGTAATTTTTTTTGTATTCTGAACGCTTGATATTCTGCTTTTTATATCTTTTAAGTTTGGCATGATTTATCCTTTTTCTGCATTGCCCCTCTCCTAGGGAGAGGGTAGAATTTCAAGTTGAGCCTCGCGAAACTTAGAAATTCGGGTGAGGATTCTTCCTCTGTTTTATTCACCTCTTTTTGGGAGAGGTCGCAATCGTTGGCAAGCTTTGCGAGCCTTACGAGTGCGGGTGAGGGGTCTATCCTCTTAAAGTTTTTGTTGGGCAAGTATGCCCAACTTACACTATCTCAATTTTAAATCCATACCCTTTTTTACAAGCAATATTGCCAACAAAACTAGCAATACAGTTTCTAACAATGGATTTGGAATCATAAAGAACATGAATGATTTAACAATTACATATAATAATAAAAACGCACCAATTAACATAAATGCAATTCTATTAAATCTCCAGGCACCTTCCGAATTGTCTTTGAAATAATTTACATACTCAACATCAGCTACGTGTTGGCATTTTGGAGAGTCTTTACATATAAATTCATTTTTGTATTCTTCTGCACATTCCAAGCACAAAGCCTTTCCGCAAGCCTTGCATACTGCAAATGCATCTCTATCATGGTGATTGTAACATTTCATAAACAATTCTCCTTTTCTTTTTTCTTTCCCCTCGCCCCTTGTGGGAGAGGGAAGAATTTCAAGTTGAGCTTCGCGAAACTTAGAAATTCGGGTGAGGGGTCTACCCTCTTAAAGTTTTTGTTGGGCAAGTATGCCCAACCGACAATCTTCTATAATGTTTTTGAATAAGCTTCCAACGCTTCTCTCAACGCCTTCATATCATCATCA
Source organism: uncultured Candidatus Melainabacteria bacterium (assembly GCA_934754515.1). Lineage (GTDB taxonomy): Bacteria > Cyanobacteriota > Vampirovibrionia > Gastranaerophilales > Gastranaerophilaceae > CAG-196. Next base: position 115,763 of record CAKVIG010000006.1, read on the forward strand.
CTCAACTTAGCACCTTCATTTAATGCTTTGTTAAGTTCAGACATATTAGCTTCAAAGTATTCAAACCAACCTGCCTTGAACTCGTTAATTTTTTTGTTATCAACTTCATCCAAGAAACCTTCGTTTGCAGCGAACAAAATAGTAACTTGTTGTGCAACAGAAAGCGGTCTGTATTGAGGCTGTTTAAGAACTTCTGTAAGTTTTTGACCTCTCAAAAGTTGTTTCTTTGTAGCTGCATCCAAATCTGAAGCGAATTGAGCGAATGCTTCTAATTCTCTGAATTGAGCTAAGTCCAAACGCAACTTACCTGCAACTTGTTTAATACCCTTAGTTTGAGCCGCACCACCTACACGTGATACAGAAATACCGGCGTTAATCGCTGGTCTAACACCAGAGTTAAACAAAGCTGTTTCTAAGAAAATTTGACCGTCTGTAATTGAAATTACGTTCGTCGGAATGTACGCAGAAACGTCACCGGCTTGAGTTTCAATGATAGGAAGTGCTGTAATACTGCCGCCACCCAATTCGTCAGACAATTTAACAGCTCTTTCCAACAATCTTGAGTGAAGATAGAATACATCACCAGGGTAAGCTTCACGTCCGGGTGGTCTTTTAAGAAGCAATGACATTGCACGATAAGCCTGAGCGTGTTTAGTCAAATCATCATAAACGATAAGAACGTGTTTACCTTGTTCCATAAATTCTTCTGCAATCGCAACACCTGCAAACGGTGCGATGTATTGCAACGGAGCTGGTTCATTAGCTGTTGCTGATACAATGATTGAATAATCCATTGCGCCGTGTTTTTCCAAAGTCTTAGCCAACTGTGCAACAGTTGAAGCCTTTTGACCGATTGCAACATAAATACATATTACATCGCCGCCCTTTTGGTTCAAAATTGTATCAATCGCGATAGCAGTTTTACCTGTTTGTCTATCTCCAATAATCAATTCTCTTTGACCTCTACCAATCGGAGTCAAAGCGTCTATCGCAGTCAAACCTGTTTGAAGCGGTTGGTGAACTGATTTTCTTGCAACAATCCCCGGAGCGACTCTTTCAATCGGACGAGTTTTATCTGTAATGATTTCACCCTTACCGTCAATCGGACGACCTGTTGGGTTAATGATTCTACCGATAAGTGCGTCACCAACCGGAACAGAAGCAATTCTGCCTGTTGTCTTAACTGTCATACCTTCTTTAATGTGAATATAGTCACCTAAGATTACAACACCAACATTGTCTTCTTCAAGGTTTAAAGTAATACCCAAAGTACCTTTTCCGTCTTCAAATTCAACAAGCTCGTTAGACATTACGTTTCTAAGACCGTAAATTCTCGCAATACCGTCACCTACTTCCAGTACGCTTCCGATATTGGATACTTCAGCCTTAGCTTCATAATTTCTGATATTCTCTTTAAGAATTGAGCTAATTTCATCAGGATTTATAACTGCCATATCCTATCCTTTCATTATCTTCTTACTTAAATTATCCAGTTTATGTCTGATACTGTTGTCAATAATTGTTTCATTAATATTAAATACCAGACCTGCAATAATGCTATTGTCAACCGTCCAGTCAATAATAACATCCTTTTTCAACTTGTCTGCAATTCGATTTCTGATATCATTTTTTCTATCATTGTTCAAATCAATTGCAGAAGTGACATTTACTCTTACAACATTGTTTTGCTTTTCAAGTTCTTTTTGGAATTCTTGAGCAATTTCGCCAATAATATTAACTCTCTTTTTTAAATTCAAAGCAATTAAAAAGTTGTAAACAATCGGCATCAAATTATTTTGGAACAGTTTACACAAAATAATTTGTTTTTCTTCAACGGAAATTGAAGGATTATTAATCGCATTAGAAAGTTCAGCAGACACTTGGATATTTTCATCTACTTCCTTTAAATCGTCCAAAATATCTTCTTTTGAAATACCTTGATTTTCGTTCGCCAACTCCATAAGAGCTTTCGCCCATCTTTTTGCAATTAATTCAGAATTTTGAGAAACCTTCATCTTCCTTTACCTTTCAAAAGTCTAGCCCTTATAACTATTTAGAGCTTCCAAACTTTCATCAATTAATTTTTGGTGTAAATCATAATTGTTATTCAACTCGTTAACAATATGATTTCTTGCAACTTCAACAGAAGCTTCTGATGCTCTTTTCAAAATATCGTTCTTCAAAAGAGCTGACTTGTTTTCAACAAGTTTTTTAGAATTATCTTTAATGCTTTCAACCGTATGATTAGCATCCTGTATAATTTTTTCACCGACAAGTTTTGCGTTTTGTTCGGATTTTTTGATAATTCCGTCGATTTCTTCTTCAATATGAGAAACCTTTTCTTCAATTTCTTTTAAGTGTGTTTCAGAGTCTGATTTAGAAATTTTAGATGATTCAATATTTTCAATAACCACGTTTTTCATGTTATCCAACATGCCAACAACATCAATTTTCTTAAACAAGAAAATCAATATTGAAAGAAATATAACGAAGTTAAATAAATTCGTTCTGCTAATATAATCTAAAACTGAACCTAACATCACTAAACCTTCCACAATATTTCGTTAATTTTATCGTTGTTAAAGCCTTGGACTTCGCTTCTGTAACCCAAAACTTTTTCAACAATATCATTAGCTAAATCCGTCATTCTCCACTTCAAACCTTCTTTTGTTTCGTTAGAAACATTATTCAAGTTTTCGTAAGCCTGACTTAATTCACTATTTGTTTCATCTTGTGCTTTTGCAACAATCTGATTTTTTTCATTCTTAAAGCTGTTTACGGACTCAACATATTTTGTACGGGCATCATTTTTAGCACCGCTAAGTTTATTATCTCTTTCTAATGACAACTCATCTGCGCGTTTGTGATTAGCGTCTGCGCTTTGCAAGTTACTATCAATAAAACTTTGTCTTTCTTTTACGATTTTACCCATAGGTGCATAAAGCACTTTGTTCATCAAGAAAACAAAGACAATAAAAGAAACTATTGATGCTAAAAATGTTCCGTTAAATTCCATAATTGACCTTTTTATTCTTTCTATATTCCCTCTCCTTGGGAAAGGGAGTAGCCGTTAGCAAGCGTAAGCGAGCTTTACGGATACAGGTGAGGGTTCAACCTCGTTAGTTATTGTTGGGCAAGAATGCCCAACCTACATATTTTACGGGTGAGGGGGCAATTATTAACCCATCATACCAGATAACTTCAAAGCAATAACCAATGCATAAATTGCACAAGCTTCTGCCATAGCTGCACCAACTAGGAAGAAACCAACTGCTTTACCTGCGATTTCAGGTTGTCTTGCGATTGATTCCAACAAACCTTTTGTTGCAATACCAATACCTAAACCTGCACCAACTGCACCAAAACCGATTGCAATACCGGCACCTAATTGTGCCAAATCAGAAATTGTTTTAACGTCTTCCATTTTAATCTCCTTCGTATTAATGTACGTTTACTTTATTTTAAAAATTAACCTTCTTCTTCATTAACTGCAGAAGCTATATAAACCGTTGTAAGCATTGTAAAAACTAATGCCTGAACGCAAGCCACCAAGATTTCAAAGAACATCATCGGTAACGGCAAGCCCCAAGCACAAATTCCAAGCAATGCCGCAATCAAGATTTCACCTGCCAAAACGTTACCAAACAAACGTAATGCCAACGTTAACGGTCTTGTGAACAATTCCAAAATCTCAATCAGAGCTGAAATAATCGCAACAAGTGAAAATCCATGCAAGAAGAATTTGAACTTCTTCTTCATCAAGCCTGCTACAACATAATAAACCAAAACAATAATAGCCAAGCCAGCCGTTAGATTGATATCATTTGTAGGAGAAGCAATTTCACCCTGTTTCAATTCAATCATTCTCAATGGCAATTGACCCATCAAGTTTGCTGTAACTATAAACAAAAACAAAGATGCAATAAGCGGGAAATGCTTATCAGCGTCTTTATGAATCATATTATGAACCAAGTCATTAAAATATCCCAAAATGCTTTCCAAAACTATCTGAAGTTTCGTAGGGAATATACTAATCTTTCTTGTAGCGATAAATGACACAAATATCAAAAATGCCATCGCTGCCCACATTGTAACCAATGTATCCATATTAAATGCCATTGCATGTCCCGCAATAACTTTATTTACTATCCAATGTCCTTCACTCATTGAATGACCTCTCTCTTTTTCATAAAAAATGTAGCACAAAAAAATTGCAAGCGCAACCTTCTTTTTCTGAAGAAAAAGAAGGCAAAAAGACCTTTCACACAAGGTCGGATGACATCAGTAAAACTACTAAATTATACTATTCTTACCAGTCATCCTCTTGAACAAACTACTGGATTAAAGTAGGCGAAAAGAAAAGAACATGTTAAACTACTAGTCTATTTAAGTTTTCCAAGCCAACCTTTTTGTATAACTATAAGCTTTTAAAAAGGCAAAAAGACTTTTCACACAAGGTCGGATGACATCATAATCACTACTGGATTAAATTGTTTTACCTAGTCATCCTCAAAAACAAACTACTAGAAAAAAGTTACAAAATTATTTATTTATATGTTCCTTCAACTCTTGAACTTCATATTTCAAACGATTAATTTCACACGTTATAGGGTCTGGAATTCTGTTGTGCATCAAAACACCGTCAGGATTCATGAATTTTTGTTGAACAACTCGTCCCGGGACTCCAACAACAGTACAATGTTCAGGAACATCATCTACCACTACAGAACCTGCTCCAACTCTTGTATTATCGCCAATTGTAATATTACCCAAAATTTTTGCACCTGCACCGATAATCACATTACTGCCTATAGTCGGGTGACGTTTACCGTGTTCATTGCCTGTTCCGCCTAACGTTACTTGTTGATAAATCAAAACATCATCGCCAATAATAGTCGTTTCACCAATAACAACACCTTCGCCATGGTCAATAAAAAATCTGTTACCGATTTGCGCCTTTGGGTGAATTTCAATCCCTGTAATTATTCTTGTCAGATAAGAAATAAACCTTGGTATAAACGGCACACCCCAATAAACGAGTTTATGCGCAATTCTATGAGAAATTAAAGCTTGTAACCCCGGATAACAAAACAAAACCTCTGCAAGGTTTGTTGCCGCAGGGTCTTTTTCGTAAATAACTTTAATATCCTCTTTGATTTTATTAATTGCACGCTTTAACATTAAATTACCTTTCTTTAATGTAATTATAATTCAAGCTAAATTTTTAATAAATAGTCAATAGGAGAATATTTATTGAATGGAAAATGGAAAGTGGAAAATGGAAAGTGGAAAATGGAAAATTATTTTAAATATTATTCTTATTAAATTGTGTTAAATTAACGTAATTTTTAATAAAAAATAACTAATACAATTTTCAATTTTCCACTTTCCATTTTCCATTTCATCAATTTTTGCAAAAACTACCAAACAGAAAGATATCTTTCCCCGCTATCAGGAATAACAGCCACAACCAACCTATCAGGATATTTTTCTGCTAAAACTTTAGCGGCACAAACATTTGCGCCGGCAGAAATTCCACAGAATACACCATGTTTTTTAGCCAATTCTATTGCTTGAGATTTTGCATCTTCACCTTTTACGGTTAAAACCCCATCCAAATTATTGTCTTTGCAGATTTCAGGAATAAAGTTGGCACCAATACCTTGTATTGCGTGAGGTCCTGCTTGACCTTCCGTAAACAAGGGACTTTCAGCGGGTTCTACACCATAAACAATTGCTTCAGGAAAATATTTTTTTATACCTGTTGCCGTTCCGCCAGTTCCAATACCTGCAACCACAACAACCTCACGACCTTCAACCGCGTCTTTAATTTCTTGTGCAGTTTTTTCGTGTGCTTTAGGGTTATCAGGGTTCGCAAACTGCATAGGAATAAAGCTGTTAGAAAAAGTCTCTTTCAGTTCTTTAGCTTTATCAACAGCACCTTGCATACCTTTTTCTTTAGGTGTCAAAACGAGTTCTGCACCGTAAGCCGCAATATTTTTTCTGCGCTCTACAGACATACTTTCAGGCATACAAATGATAAGTCTTAAACCTAAAACCGCGCAACACATTGCAAGTCCGATACCCGTATTTCCACTTGTCGGTTCAATAATAACAGTATCTTTATTGATTTCACCTCTGTCCATCGCACCTTTTAGCATTGAAAAAGAAGCTCTATCTTTAACTGAGCTTGAAGGGTTAAAATATTCAAGTTTTAAACAAATATTATCATTATATCTTACAAGCGGAGTATTGCCGATTAATTCCAAAACGTTTTTGTATATCATTTCAAACCCTTCTTTCTTGGTAGTTATTGTTGGGCTGAAAGCCCAACCTATATTTAATTAAAAATGGAAAGTGGATTTAACGAGTTTTTATAATTGAAAATGTTAATACAATTTTCCACTTTCCATTTTCAATTTTCCATTCTCCATAGCGTTAATCTCGCGCAAATTAAACCAATTTAGCAAACTTTCTCTTACCGGCCTGCAAAACAACATCCATTTGAGGCTTAACAACAAATCCCATATCAGAGATTTTTTCACCGTCAATTTTCACACCGCCGCCTTGGATTAAACGTTTAGCTTCACCTTTTGATTGAACAAAAGATAATTCAACCAACAAATCCAAAATGCTTTTTTCTGCTTCGATTTTAACACTTTCGATATCATCAGGAATACCTTTATTGGATACAACATTGATGAAATCTTCTTGAGCCTTATCTGCGCCTTCTTTTCCGTGATATTCTTCTGTAATCATGTGCGCTAAAGCCATTTTGATATCACGAGGATTGATTGAATAAGATGCAATTTCTTCATCCATTTTTTCTAATTCAGCTTGTGGAACATCTGTTAGCAATGAATAGTAACGGGTAATTAACGTGTCAGGAATGCTCATCAATTTACCGAACATATCTTTTGCGCTATCTGTAAGTGAAATACAGTGTTCAGGATAAGTTTTTGACATCTTCACAACACCGTCTGTACCTTCAAGAAGTGGTAACATCATTACTAATTGAGGATATTTTTTGCCGTAAGCTGCCTGAATATCACGACCTAAAAGAGTATTGAATCTTTGGTCTGTACCACCTAATTCTATATCAGCATCAATTGCAACTGAATCATAAGCTTGCATTAAAGGATAGAAGAATTCGTGGATAGCAATTGGCTTACCTTCTGCATATCTTTTAGCAAAATCATCTCTTGTCATCATTTGAGCAACAGTAACCTTGCCCGCAAGTTGTAACATTTCGGTAAATGTTAATTTGTGAAGCCAATCAGCGTTATTCACAACTTCTGCTTGAGAAATATCAATAACTTTTGACATTTGCGCAAAATAAGTTTTCGCATTTTCTTCAACCTGTTCTTTTGTTAAAGCAGGTCTTGTTTCAGATTTACCAGACGGGTCACCAATCATAGCAGTAGCACCACCAACAAGAAGAACAATTTTGTGTCCCAATTTTTGGAACTCTTTTAACTTTCTCATAACAACAGTGTGGCCTAAGTGCAAGTCAGGTCTTGTCGGATCCATACCCAATTTAATTCTTAACGGAGTATTTGTGTCAGCTGCGTGCTGAAGTTTTACAGCCAATTCTTCTATACCACCCGGAAGCACTTCTGCGTTTCTTGTTAATTGTTTTGCTTGTTCAATAAATTCTTGTCTAATATCTACCATAATAAATTCCCCTTATTTTTGTTATCCTTAATTTAAGAATACCAAAAATAAAGGGAAGCGTAAACTATAAAAAAAGTGGGACATTTTTTGCCCCACTTATTCTAATTTTTTGCATATTTTAAAAATGTTTGAACTTTTGTTTGCATCATTTCTTCAACAATGATAAATTTTCCGTTCGCCTGTTTTTGAACAACCATATATGTTTTTAATTTGTAGCTTTCGCCTGACGGTTGTCTTAGAGATGAAACTTTATACTTATTGTTGCCAAGAGGCGTTACTGTTACATTAGAATAACTGTTTGTATAATGTCTTAGTTTAGCTCCTGCTTGACCCAATTTCATTTGTTTAATATAAGTTGCAGTATCAGTTTCTACATTTTGAGTTGTTCCATCAGGTTTCACAACTTGTCTGATAATTTTTGCATTCGGAGAATACATTTCAGGAACTGTCGGACTATAAGTATTTGCCGCTTTTATATAACCGTTAAAAAAGTTTAAAGCACCTTGTCTATCGTCTGCAAATACAGACAAACTCATCATTAATAATGCTAGTGTTGTTAATAATATTTTTTTCATGATAACCTCTCCATTTATATAACGATAGTGGAAGTGTAATTGTTCATTTTGGGAAAGTCGTTAGGTCTTTGGGTCGTTAAGACGTTAAGTTCATTTAAGCTATTATTTAATACGAACTTAACGACTTAAAGTCTTAACGACTTAACGACGTCCAATCATTCTAAATCCGGCAAGTCACCCTTCACTTCCGCGATTTCATCACAATCAAGATGGAATACTTTGTGAAGTCCGACTACTGCTTTTTTAGCTTCGTCTTCTGCAACAATACAGCTGATTTTTATTTCACTTGTTGATATCATCTTAATATTTATACCCAAATCAGCCAATGTTTTAAACATCGTAGCAGCTATACCGGGACGATCAATCATGCCGGCACCAACAATTGAAACCTTTGCAATCTTATCATCAACAAAAACATTACTGAAATCTAACTGAGATTTAACTTTTTCTACGATAGCCAATGTTTTGTCTAAATCTCCTTTATCAATAGTGAATGCGATGTCATTCGTATTAAGAGCTTTTCTTGCATAAGATTGGATAATCATATCAACTGAAATATTTTCTTTTGCTAAGCCGTTAAATAAAACAGCTGCAGTTCCGGGATTATCTTTTACGTCACAAACAACAACTCTAAGTTGTGATAAATCTGATGCCACGCCTGTTACAGGTTTATGTAATTCCATTTCGTCAACTCCTAATATTAAAGTTCCTAAATTATCCAATTTGAATGTGCTTCTAACTCTTAAAGGCACACTATATTGTTTTGCAGTTTCTACAGCTCTCGGGTGAAGAACATTTGCACCTACCCTTGCTAATTCCAACATTTCTTCATAAGATATTTCATCCAATCTTGAAGCTGTCGGAACAATTCTAGGGTCAGTTGTATAAACCCCTTCAACGTCCGTATAAATGTCACATCTTTTAGCTTCCAATGCACCTGCCAAAGCAACAGCCGAAGTATCTGAACCGCCACGACCCAAAGTTGTGATTTCCAAATCATCGGTTACACCTTGGAATCCTGCAACAACTACAACTTCACCTTTAGCTAAATGTGCTTTGATTTTATCAGTTTTTATATTAATAATTCTTGCCTTAGAATGCACTTTTTCTGTCATAATTCCAACTTGAATCGCATTCATGCTGACAGCAGGACAACCTTGCGCCTGTAGTGCCATAGCTAAAAGAGCAATTGAAACACCTTCACCTGTAGAAAGAAGCATGTCCATTTCTCTGGATGACGGATTTTCAGAAATTTCTTTTGCCATTTTTACAAGATAATCAGTCGTATGTCCCATAGCTGAAACAACTACAACTATGTCATGACCTAACTCTTTTTCTTTAATAATAGCTTTCGCTACGTTTTTGATTTTATCGGTATCTGCAACAGATGTGCCACCGAATTTTTGTACAATAATATCTTTCATTATTCGCACCTAACAATATGTTCTTATATATTATATATACAAATAAATCGTTTGACAATGATTTTCTTAAATCATTGAATTCTAGCAAAAAACTTGTCACTAAAGCAATCTCAAAGATTTTTCTTTTCAATTTATTAACTTTTGTAAAAAAGTGTTAAGTTTTTCCTGTCCAAATAGCAAATAAATTTTTTAGAGTTTTTTGAGCAGATACAAGAGTTATGTAAAACAGTTACGAAAAGGAGCATAAAACGTATGAACATTAACGCAAACGAACTTTTGTTATTAAACAAGAAAGTCAGATTTGGTGAAGAAGCAGGAAAACCGGCTCAACCACAAATCATTGAACAACCAACAACACAAGAAACAAACCCACAAGCCGGCATGAACGCTCTAATGTTCCAAGGTTTGAACAACGTAGTTAGCAACCCTCAATTAGCAACTAATCTTAGTGTTATGAGAGAAGAAGTTGCTGAAGAAGGACAAACTGCTGCAAACAATACACAAGATGAAGCAGCTCCATTAAAAACAAATGTTGCATTCCAAGGTAAAGCATCAAGATTTAAAAATGTTGCAATGGGTGCATTAATGGCTTTGATGTCATTAGGTGCAGCTTCAACATTGCAATCTTGCCAACCTGATGTAAATGTTTCTCAATCTGTTGATATTGATATGACTGCAATCACTGAAATGATTGCACAAATGCAAGCTCTTATGCAACAAATGAAAGAACAACAAGAAATCACAAATTCTCAATTGCAAACAATGAATGCTTATTTACTTCAATTGATGCAAGAAGTTCAAAACGGCAATATTAACCAAGAACAATTCTATCAAAAGATGTATGCATATATGATTCAAAATGAAACAAACCAAGAAATCATTATTCAACAATTAGTAAATAACGGTAAATCACAAGAAGATGCAAACAAACTTATCAAAGATTTGATTGCTAAAGTAGATGCAGGTATTATTTCTGCTCAACAAGCAATGGAAACAATCCAAAACTTGCTAGGCGATATCAAAGGTCTTCTTGGTCAAGTTATTTCATCACTTACTAAGGCTGAAAATGATAGAGCTGAATTGATTGAATTAGCTAAACAAGGTAATGCTAGTCTATCAACTCTTATTAATAAAGCTAATACATTCATTGAAAGCAGTAACGCTGCTAATACAAAATTAGATGGCATTAAAGATGCTATTGAAAAAGCAAACATGGATAGCAACGCAAACTTTGCAACAGTTGTTAAGACATTAAATATGAACAAAGACCAATTAATCGGCGTTATGATGAAACTTGGCTACACTCAAGCTCAAATCCAAAAAATGACAGCAGCTCAAATTCTTGCAGCTATTAAAGAAAATACTCAAGTAACAAAAGATAACAATGCTGCACTAAATGAAATCTTAGCAGAAGTTAAATCAGGTAAATTATCAGCTGAAGAAGCTTCTAAGAAAATTATTGAATTGTTAGAACAAATTCAAAAATCTCTTGATGAAGTAATCGTAAGCATTAAAGACCACTACCATAACGATGCTAACGTAACAATCTACTTACAAAAAATTCAAACATTACTTGAAAAGAATAACGATAAAACTGATTCTACAAATGAAATCTTGAATAAATTGTACAATTTGGTAGAAGGTCAAGGTACTAAGGCTGACGCAATGGGTAAAGAAATTCTTAACTACATCGCTGCAGTTGGTTTCGAAATGAATAGAAACTTTGGCAAGTTAATTGAAGAAGTTCAAACAGGCAATGGTAAACTTGATTACATGACTGAATTGATGGTGGCATTAAATAAACAAGTTAAACAAAACGGCGAAGATGGTAAGAAACTTGGTAACGATATCCTTAACTACTTAGGTGGCATCGGATTTGAAATGAACAGAAACTTCACAGCTATTCTAGATGCTATCAACACTGGCAACAAGGGTACAGGTGAAATCAAATCATTACTTGAAAAAGTTCTTGAAAAACAAGACCAAAATATGAACAAGATTGATACAAATTGCAAAGCTATCATCGAAGCAATGGGTAACATCAAGGTTAACGGCGGTAAAGTTGATCTTTCAAGCTTAGAAAAAATGATGGCAGAACTTCTTGCTCAATCTAAGAAAAACGGTAACATCTTGTCTGACATCAATGGTAAAGCTGATGTTCTTAACGGTACAACTAAGGCTATCTTAGACAACTTAGAAAAAGAAGCAGGTAAAAATGACGTTAGATACACTAACATCGAAAACTTGTTGAAGGCTCTAGCTAACAAAGCTAACGGCAAAGATGATAAAGACTTGTTAGACAGATTAGACCAAATCTTGGCTAAGTTGGATGAAATCAAGGATGCTATCAAAAACCACAAAGTAACAGTTGATGTAACAGGTAAAGTTGAATGTAAATGCAACTGCGGTCAAAACCACGAAGGTATCTTAGATGATATCAATAACATTCTTAAATAATAAATTTTAAGATAATAATTAAAAGGTGGCGAGTTCAATTGAACTCGCCACCTTTTTTTAACAACCATAGAAATTATTATTTATATTATTTTGTAGCTTTTTTCAAGTTTTCTCTTGCTTCTGCTTCTGTATTACCATAAGCTGTTCTGTTTTTACAATCTTGAGCTGTCCAAGTTGTTTCTTTTGAATCTCTACCAACTGATTGGATTCTAGCACCTTTGCCTCTTCTGCTATAATTGATTTTTACTCTTTTTACAGTTGCATCTTTGTTGATATCACAGTCACCGATTTTTGCAGGTAACTTCATTGTTCTAGGAAGATCGCCACCTTTTAACAATGCTTGGTAAGTAGCTCTGTCAAGTTTACCATTTTCATCAGTTGCTAATGCTGTTTTCAAAGCTCTGATTGCACCGCTCAATCCTTTTTCTTGAACTAAGCAAGGATAGTAAGCTTTAACAATTCCGCCCCAAGTATCGCCGCCTTTTCTTGTGTGAACAACAGTTTTATCAACTGTATCTGCCCAAGCATCAACATCGCAAACTTCATCTGGCTTTGGTTCCGGTTTTGGTTCTGGTTTTGGAGTTGTCTTATCTTCAACCGGTTTTTGGAATTTCATCATTCTGCATTCTTCTGGATTCAATTTAGAACCTGTACCAGCCATTCTGATGATTGCTTGATGCAATTCTGAGTGCCAATTGTCACCATATTTTTGAACATAAGCATTTACCAAAGTTTTCATTGCTTGAATTTTTTCAGGATTTTTTGTAGTATTTGCAAAGTGTTTGATGTATTCATCAGGCTTTGTGTATGTAGTGTTTTCAACTAATTCTGTTACAAATTTACCATTTTTGTCTTTGATTAGATTACCATTTTCATCTCTTTTGTAAACTTCTTTCTTAGGTTGGTAATCTGATACAGAGTAACAAGATTTTTCATCTTTAACGTTACCGAAGATAATATCAGTCATAGCGCTTGTTAAAGCTCCAAGGATAGCACCACCTGCAGCACCTTTTAGAAGGTTGCTTAATCTATCATCAATTGATACTTCTTGAAGGATTTTTACGCTAACTTTGCCACCAGTCAAGTCTGTTGTTGAATATTTAATACCTTGGTTTTCCAATTCTTTGATTACATCTTTGGCAGCTGTTGCACTATCAAATCTTAAATTTACATTTTGAGTAACATTTAATACATCTGAAGAAACAGCTGAACCGAATGCACCGCCTAAAGCTCCAACAATACCTTGACCAATTGCTTTTGCTAATCTTGGAGTACGGTCTACGTGTTCACGTTTGAAGTCGAATAAGTTAACTAATACACCAATTTGGTTATCAGTAAAGTCTTCACCTGTCAAATCTTTTAAAGCAACTTTAATATTTTCAACTTCTGACATTTTTAAGTCTTTTGATTGATTTGCTTTATAATCTGCACCAATGTGATCTTTAAGAACTTGTGCCAATTCTGACAAATCATAATTTCCGTCAGCTTTTCTAACTTTTGGCAAGTATGATTTATCTAATTTATCATAGATATTGTTTGCAATTCTCTTACGAGTGAACATTTTCTTAGCAAAGTTGTATTGATTGCCCATTTCACCTAATTGTTTCTTAAGTTCTTCACCGCTTACAGAACTCAATTCTTGGATTTTATTATTTACTTTATGTTCTCTTGCAATGATTTTACGTTCTGTTTTCAAATCTTGAATTGCATCTTTTTGGAAATCATCATCACCGGCTTGTTTACGTAATTCTCTTCTGATTCCCATTTTGCCGGTAGAAGTAGTTGCTTCCATTCTGTCAACAACACTTGATTTAGCATCATCTTTAGCAAATGCTTCTAATTTTTTCAAAGCTTCTTTTGTATAAGATTTTTTCTTATCAACTTTGCCTTCAACTACTTTGTAGTATTCTTCAAAGTTTTTAGCTAAACCTGCTTTATCAGAAGCTTTTTTAACATCATTATAAACATCAACTAATGCTCTGAATTCTTTATCAATTTGAGCTGCTTTTGCTTGGTCTTCAATTGAGTCTAACAAATCTTTGTGGAAGCTATCCCATTTGCCTTCAGCTTTTAATTGTTGTTTAACTTTATTATGGATTTTTTCAACATCTTCTTTAGAATTATAAGTGCCTACAGCATTTAAAACATATTCAACTTCTGCAATTTCATTAGCATATTTAGGATTTGAAAGTTTACCGTATTTTTCATCTTTCAATGCTCTAACTAGTTCTTCAGGAGAAATACCTTGTTTTACCAATTCTTTCACTGTATCTTTAACTTCAGCTCTTTCCTTTTTGCCATCTTTTTTAGATTCAACAATCGGATTTGTAGCTACCGGAGTTGCATCTACTGATTTTCTTTCAAAACCTAGAACTGCCTTGATATCATCTTGGATATAACCTGCATCTGCATCAGTTAAACCTAAGTTAGCTCTGTCTGTAAAAATTGAAACTTCATCACCGTCAATTTTTCCATTATTATTGCCATTCTTTTCATCAACTTCTTTTGCTAATGCTAATAATTTTGAATTTGTAATTTTAGAAATGTCAAATTCTTGTGCCATGATTATGCTCCTTATGCCTCGTTTTTATACTCTTGTATTTATAAAGTATTTTTCTCTTCAAGAATTGCGCATGGAAGGGGCATGTTGTTACAAAACTTAACAAAATTCAAAAAATGCATTAAAAATACCGACATTGGAATAAAATCAAAAGTCGGCATTTATATACTATTATATTTATTTAAAACTAAGGTTTAATCAAAAACTTAATCGCATTGCCTGCAATATGCTGCTGCATTGCGTATTCTACTTTTTCGAGCGGAAGTTCTGCCGTAATGAGTTTTTCTACTTCTACTTCCCCTGATGCAATTAAATCAAGTGCTTGTCTAAAGTATTTTGGAGTATGGTGGAATACGCTCATCAATCGGATGTCACCATAATGCATTTTTGTTGTGTCAAAACTTACTTTTGAACCTGATTTGCAGCCGCCAAAGAAATGAACAGTACCACCGGGGCGAACACAAGAGAACACGAGTTCCCAAATTTCAGGCATTCCTACACATTCGATTGCAACATCCAAGCCTTTTCCTTCTTCTGAAAAATCTCTAAAGATTTTTTCAGGATTAGCATACTTTTTCAAGTCCACTATATCATCTACGTGTGCAAATTCTTCTGCCAACTTCAATTTAATCGGATTACGGCCTGCTACAATTACTTTAGCACCTTTTAGTTTGCATAATCTTGCAAACATCAAACCGATAGGTCCGATACCGATTACACCGACTGTTTGACCGGGTTTAATTCCTGTTCTTTCAACACCGTGAACAACATTAGCAAGCGGTTCACAAAAAGCTGCTTTTTCAAACGGTAAACTTGGAGGTAAAACAAGCGTATTCTTTTTTACAATTCTTTCAGGAACTACAATGTATTCAGCATACGCACCGTTTAGCAAATTCAAGTTTTCACAAAGATTGTATTCTCCGCGCTTGCAATAAAAACATTCTCCGCAAGGTGCAGAGTTTGCGCAAACAACTCTATCTCCAACTTTTACGTTTGTAACATCGGATGCTACTTTTGCAACCGTTCCTGAAAATTCATGACCGAAACCAGATGGGATTTCTTTAATCAAAACAGGGTGACCGCGACGAAATGTCTTAACGTCGGTTCCGCAAGTAAGTGCAGCTTCTATTTTAACAAGGATTTCACCTTTTTCTAAAGGTTTTATTCTTGTTTCTTCGTATCTGATATCTTGTGGACCGTAAAAAAGAACTGCTTTCATTTTATTTAATAACCTTCAAAATTGTTGCTGTAATATCATCTCCGCCATAAATAACAGCAGATTTTGGAACTACCATTGTATAGCCCATTTCTGTTGCTTTCTTTCCGATTTGTTCGGTAATACTTGCATCAGTTGCTTTTAACTTCGTTGCATAATCTTTTGTATAAGCTTCTCTTTTAGTAACTAATTGTTTTTCGTATTGAGCAGCTAAAGCTTTCTTTTTCTTTTCATCAGTTTGTTTATTAACATCAGCTTGAGCCTTCTTAATAAACTCTGATAATTCTTTGTTTCTGGCATCTTGGCTTGATTTAAGAGCTTTCACCTGAGCTGATGCAGCTACAACTTTTTGAATATCAACTACCGCAATTTTTTGAGGTTCTGGTGCCGCAATTGCAGCTGTTGCAAACATAATTAAACTTGCAAGTGATAATGTGACAGCTTGTTTTAATTTCATAAATCAGCCCTTTCTTTTAATTAATATGAATGTTGATACAACAATTATACCAACAGACACGCAGATTGCAACAGGCAAGCCAAAAAGGTATTTTACAGAATCAATTCTAACGCTTTCTACCAAGATTCTTGCAACAGAATATAATATTAAATATATTAGCGCAATATTACCTTCCATTTTAATCTTGTTTGATTTCATCAAGAAAATCAGGATAACAAAAATCAAAACATCCAAAATGCTTTCGTACAAAAACGCCGGATGAAAGTATTCACAATCTTGGTAAGGAATTGGTCTGTATTGCGGCGCAATATACAATTTCCAAGGTAAATCGGTTGGACGCCCGAAAGCTTCTGAATTAAAGAAATTTCCCCATCTGCCTATTGCTTGAGCAAGCGGTAAACCCAAAGCACAAACATCAGCGAGCTTGAACGCCGAAATTTTATGTCTTAAGCTAAAGAGCCACAATCCGAATGCACCGCCCAGAATTGCACCGTGAATAGAAATTCCGCCATGACGTATCGCAATAATTTCTGTAGGAAATCTCAAGTAGAAATCATAGTTAAGCGTGCAATAATAAAGTCTTGCACCTAATATCCCAAAAATAATCAAATACGGTGCTAAATCAATTATTGTTTCGTTTTTTAAGCCGAAAAATTTTGTTCCGACCCAATCAGAACAAAGCGTACCGATTGAAATTGCAATCGCCATAATTACGCCGTAGTAATATATATTAACACCACAAATGGTGCATAAAATTTGAGAAGGAGAAGCAAACATTACTCTGCATCTTCTTTCGCTGAATTGTCATCACCATTTATAAAAGAGTTTGATTCTTCTATAAGTTCTTCAATAGTTTTCTTATCTTCTGCTGTTGGTTTTAATTCTAAGTATTTTGTAAGATTTTCAACTGCAGATTTTTTAAGTTCTACTGCTTTTAATTTATCTTCTTCAGTAATTTCTTTTTTATCTTCAGTTACTTCAACAAGTTCGTCTGCCAAGTCTGCTTGAGCAACGCCAAGAGAATAATAGAAATCTGCAAAATCAGGTTTTATTTTAATTCCACCTTCAAAAGCTTCAATTGCTTTTTCGTACTTTTTAGCATTAATTGATGCAATACCAAGGTTATAATAAGTTTCATACATTGTAGAATCCAAATCCAAACTTGCTTGCAGTCTGTTCATTGCTGATTCATAATCACCTTTTTGCATATATTCTGCCGCTTTATTATTAAGCTCTTGTACTGCAATATTGTTAATACACGCTGTAGAAATAACAGCAACTAACAATACTGATGCAATCATTAAAGCTTTTTTCATCTCAACTATTTCCCTCTTACAAAATAATAATGGTATTTTATTACATTTTTATTAAATAATCAAGTTTGTAAAGTTTCATCCTCTAAACAGACTATTTCAATCTTTTAGCACTGATTACCGTCCAGGCTCCAAGTTTATCAACCTTAAAATTTGTAAAGTTTTTATTCAATTCTGTAATCAATGAATTTTTTATATGCGAAAAAGTTAAAAACATTTCAGGAATTTTAGAATTGTCTTTGTTTTTGTTTACGAAATCTTCATCAAAAAAACTTACGCTATCCAAAAACACTACAGAAACCGTTTCGCCAGCTTTAACGTTTTCTAAAATCCTTTCAGGTCGTTTTTGATATTCAAACCTGTTAATTTTGCTTATGTAGTAAATGTTTTTTTCTTTTAAATCTACATATCTGGAAAACCTGTTTGGCTCATAATACGTAAAAATAATGTTTTTAGGATTTCTTGCTTTGATTATTTCTGCAGGAATTCTGTTACCTTCTGCACGTATATTTTTTGTAACATAATTAGGAGTGAAAAATGCGCTCAAATGGATTAAAACAAAGATTGCTAAAAGAATGTTGCCGACTTTTTTTAGATTTTCCAAACCTAAAGCTAAAACAAAAATAAGTATTGGTAATATTTCGATTGAGTATTTTGTGATAAAAACAATTTTACCGCTTAATGCGAAAGCAGACATTGCAAGCACTGTTAAAACTGCAACAAGACTCAAACCATTTGCCTTTTTTATACCGATACAAATCGGATAAAAGGCAACTATTAATGGTAAAACCATCCATAAGACCAAAGATTTATTATAAAAGAAAACCGTCGGTGCGTTTATATTGTTTGTAAGAATCGGTGATAAATAATCACTAAACAAAAACAAAATATTTGTGTAAGAAAAATGTCCCCACCATTGAGATGACGGAAGCATTTTTAAGATATTTAATCCGAACGGAAGTACGAAAACCGCACAAGCTAATATATATAATAATATTCTTTTAGAAAAATATTTCTTTTTATAAACCACATAAAGAGTATTAAATAAAACAAAAATCCCACCCAAAACATGCGTTAAAAGAATTAATATCATTGAAATACAATAAAAAACAATATTTTTCTTACTTGTATTTTTTATTAATTTTATTGTGGCAAGCAAAGCCAATGCAGAAAACAAGAAAAGAAGCGAATAAAATCTGACTTCTTGCGCATAATAAATTAAAAACGAAAGAACGGAAGTAATTGTCGCACAGATTAAACCTAGTTTTTTAGAGTATTCTTTCCCAACAAGATACATAACAACAATTGCCAAAAAACTCGGCACAACAGATGTTAAGCGCAACACTAAATCAGAAAAGTGTGCAAAAGGTTTTAAATATAAATAATATAGAGGCATGTGACATTGTTTTAAAACTTCTTGCCAAAAACCTTGCTGAAACGGAGTATTAGCGACATACCAACTTACGTATTCATCGTTCCATAAGCCTTCAGGCTTATTTATAAAACTCAGCCTTAAAATACATCCTACAAGTAGTACAAAAAACAACAAATCTTGCCACTCCCTCTTTCTTTATATATAATATTTTACATGACAAAGCTTATTATTCAAATACCTTGTTTTAACGAAGAAAAAACGCTTTTGACCACGCTTGAGGCACTACCGAAAGCGGTCGAAGGAATTAGTGAAGTTCAAGTCCTTGTAATTAATGACGGTTCTACTGATAATTCCGCAGAAATTGCTGAAAAATGGGGCGCAAAAGTTTTAAATATTAAACCAAACAAAGGACTTGCTAACGCGTTTAGGTGTGGTTTACAAGAAGCTTTGAATTCAGGTGCGGATATTATAGTTAACACGGATGCTGATAATCAGTATTGCGCGGATGATATTATAAAACTTGTTAAACCGATATTGGAGAAAAAAGCTGATATCGTAATCGGCGCAAGAGATATTTTTTCAATAAGAGAATTCTCACCGACAAAAAAGATTTTTCAAAAATTGGGTTCGTTTGTTCTTAGGCTTTTGTCTTCTACCCAAGTTGAAGATGCGCCAAGCGGATTTAGAGCTTTTTCGAAAGACGCTGCAATAAAGATTAATGTATTTGATAATTATACTTATACGATGGAGACACTTCTGCAAGCGAATGCAAAGGGATTAAAAGTTGTTTCTGTTCCAATCAGGGTAAACGAACAGCTTCGAGAGTCTAAATTAGTTAAAAATATATTTGATTATATTTTTAAATCAATGAAAACAACAATAAGAATGTTTATTGTTTACCGTCCGTTCAGATTTTTTATAACAATTGCAGGCTTACTTGCGTTTCTTGGTTTTATCATTGTAGGAAGGTTTTTATACTATTTTATATTCGGAAATGGAAACGGGCATATCCAATCCTTGATACTAGCAGCAATTCTTTTAATATCAGCAGTTCAAATGGGAATAATTGCCATAATCGGAGATTTGCTTTCTATTAATCGAAAGATTATGGAAGATGTGCAAACAAGATTAAAAAATTTAGAACTAAAAAAAAGATGATTTAAAAATCATCTTTTTTTAATTAATTATTTTAAATTACTTTTATTTAAACTAGCCTTTAAACCTTGCGCCAAATCGTGGCGTCCGCTTTTTTCATATATTGCTGTCATTGATTCTAAAAACTTCAAGTTATCAATGTTTGGATTTGATTGATTTACAGGTGCTGTATTAACAGGTGTTGTATTTTTTCTAACAGCTTGTTGAACCGCTGTTGCCTGTCTTTGAGGCTGACTCATTGTTTGAACATTTTGTTGCGCCATTGGATTTACAAAATTTCTCAATCTTGGGTTATGAATTGGAGCCTCTGTTTCATAAGGATTTCTGTTTTCTCTTTGGTAAGCATTCAAACCATAGTTAACTGTCGTGAATGGTTTTTCCGGAGCTACGTAAGAAGAACCGATTTGTTGAGCACCTTTGTACATTTCGATTTCTCTATCTGTTAAGCTTTGAGAAAGACCTATTTTCATATCAGGTTCTTTACGTTTGAACAATCTGATTACAGCAAATGCTAACAATCCAACTAAACCAAAAGAAACAGCTTTGTTTGCAGTATCAGAAACAGTATCTTCGTCTACAGAATCTTTAATACCTTCTACTGCAGAAGATTTTTGTAAACGTTGGAATAAGCTTGATGTTTTAGCTTGGCTCATATCTTCTTTGTAAATAGGAGCATAGCTTTCAATCGGATTGCTTAATTTAACGCTTTGAGTTTCAGTTTTTTTAGGCATTGCAGGAGCTAAGGAGTCAAAAGAAACACTTGCACCCGCTGCGTTTTCTGCTTGGAAAAATATGCTGATACCATTATTTCCCGCAGGTTCTACCATAACAGTATCTACATTTGATACGTTGTTGTAAACCGTGTTTAGAGTTTTAGAAGCTCTAATATCTTTCATATTCAATGTAATTTGGTTTGGAGCTTTAACAGTTTTCTTAACATCAACCGCTTTATCCGAAACCAAAACAATATTATATGTATCTTTTACAGGAACAATTTCTATTGACTGCAAAACATTTTCTTCTGCAGAAACTGCCAACATAGATAAAAACATTCCTAAAAACAACAACGTTCTCTTCATAATAGTATACTCTCTCTCCCTTAATTACAGTCTACTAAATTGGCATGCCCATGCCATCAATCAAGGGGTTAGATTTTGGAATAAATTATATAGACCAAATGGTCTATATGGATTAATTATTTTAGCAACTATAAAATAGAAATAAAAAAGGGTGCGCTCGCGAGCGCACCCTTTTAAATAAAATATTTTAAAACAATTTTCCACTTTCCATTTTCAATTGTCCATTGTATCAGTATCTTCCAACCTGATTTCTACCGTGTTCTTTTGCATAATACAAACCTTTATCCGCCCATTCAATCAAATCTTGTGGCGTTTGAGCATTTTCAGGAAAAGTTGCAACGCCAAGGCTTATTGTTACGGGCGCAGTGTCAACCGGAGTTAAGTGGAACGGTTTTTCTGCGATTGCCTTACAGATTCTGGTTGCATGGTTCATAGCTTCTTCTGCAGAAGTGTTCGGCAAAATAATGCTCATTTCTTCGCCGCCGTATCTGCAAACGTAATCAGTTGTTCTCGAATTCTTTTTAAGAAGTTGCGCAACTTGTCTTAATACCGCATCACCCGCTTGGTGACCATAAGTATCGTTGAATTTTTTGAAAAAATCAATATCTGCAATAATCAATGAGAACGGCTGATTGTATCTTCTTGCGATATCCATTTGTTTTCTTAAAGTATCTTGGAAATATCTGTGATTGTAAAGTTCTGTCAAACCATCAATCGTAGCCAACTTGTATTGATATTCAAAATCTTTAGCTTTCATCAAATATTTAGCTAAGAATGATAGTGCAAAAGCAGCCATAATAGCTAAAGTCGGCACAACAACAGGTATCCATAAATTGTATAATTCCATTGCATAGAATGAAATAAACAAATACGCGATTGCAAATAGTGAAGTTGAAAGAAATGCAAACAATGTAGAAGTTGAAAGCATTACAATTGCACCGACCAAAGCGATTACACCTGCAATAATAAATACATTTGTGATTGCTGGAGTTTTATGAATAAAATTATCATCCAACATATTGTTAAAGAAGGTTGCGTGAACTTCTACACCCGGATAGACATTGTTTTGAACAGGCACGCTCTTATTATCTTGCAATGCCATTGCTGTCGTTCCTACAATAATAATTTTATCTTTGAATTCATAACCGCTTTTTTGTCCGCCTTGCATTTCGTTTACCAATTTATACATTGGAACCATTGTATGCGTTTCACTCGGACCATACCAATTCAAAATTGCTTCACCCTTTTTTGTCAGAGGGATTTTTGTATCACTAACTAACAAATTAGAATGTTTATCTATTGTAAATTCATTGTTATGATTTTCGTTTAAGTAATCAGCAGCAGCTTTGAATGACATAAACGGATAATATTTCCCTTTATAAGAAATAAGAGGAGATACCGTTCGTATAATTCCATCATCGTTTCTTGTAACATTTGTCAAACCTACGTTAACTTTGCCGTTAAGTAGCTCAGCTAAAATTGTTCTACAATTTGTATATTCTTGAGGAATTTTTATATTAGAATTGTTTTCCAGTTTGATTTCCAATCTTTCAGGCAAATCAATCGGTTTTCTAACATCAGCTGTTTGGGTATCCAAATTCATACCCGCATAGATATTAGGGTATTTATTCATAGCAGAGATTAAAGCATTGTCGGCATCTTTAGATGCGCGCATTGATTTAATAAACAACAAGTCAAAAATTATAGCTTGCGGTTTTTGAGCTTCCAAGTAATTAATCATATCGCCATAAACATTTCTAGGGATAGGCCATTCACCGTATTTGTCCCACAAATATTCAAGGCTCGCATCATCAACAGCCAAAACCACAATATCGGAATTTGGATTTGGGTGTCGTTTTATATGAAGCACTTGTCTATAATCAAAGCTTCTGTTTTCTGCCACATCAAAAAATGACACAAGACCGTGTCTTAGTGTACTGTTATTCTGTAAAAGCACGAAACCGATTAAAAGTGCTGCCAAAACAAGCAACAAATAAGTTCCGAAAATAAACCACTTTGTTTTTACCAAATTTTTCAAGATTACCTCTCCTTGGCTCAGCCAAAATACCTAAGCCCGAGTGTAATTAATCTTGGTCTTCTTTGCAAGAAGCTTATCAACACAAACAGTTTTCTCAATAAGCGTGTTATTGAGTCTTAAAAGTTCCGTTGATTTTAGCAAATCCAATGGGTTTAATAAGTATTTCAGTAAGCATTCTTCATGTAAGTTCATATTTAGTAGAACGACAAATGTTGACTTTTCTTGAGGGATTATTAAAAAAATAGTACAGATGAATGAATTGGAAGTCTTTAAGTCGTTAGGTCGTTACGACGTTAAGTTCATTTTAGTTTATAGTCAATATTAAACTTTGCTTTACATTGAAAATATTTGATACGAACTTAACGTCTTAACGACTTAGCGCCCTAACAACTCCTCCAAAAAGATGATTTTCTCAAATCTCCCTCAACTAAACCAAAATCCAACCGATAACAATAAAAAAGAGGTGAATTATATGTTTAACGGTTTTTATCCCAGATACGATTTAGAAGCAAGAATTCAGCACACAAAACTTGACAGCTGGGGCGATATGCCATCTGCCAGAATGAATCGAGTTGAAGAACCGGCAGGCGCAGACTTTCAAAGCGTAATGTCAGGATTAGTTGAAAACCTTAATACATCTATGAATGCGCCTGATAATTTATTGAAAGATGCGATGATGGGTTCAGAAAACGTTGATATTCACGATGTTATGGTTGCGATGTCAAAAGCAGAAATCGCAGTTAACGTTGCAACAACTGCGACAGGAAAAATCATCCAAGCGTATGATAAAATAATGCAAATTCAGATTTAGGCTTCTCATATTTGATATATATGTGTATAATAATATAGGGTAGGAATATGGATTTCAAAAAATTATTAGAAAATAAAGTGCTTTTAGCCTCCGTAGCAGGCGGCGTTGTACTCGTATTGGTAATTTTTATCATTTGCGGGTCTTTAGCTATGTCTAATAAAACTAAAGATGAACAAATTGACGTAAGTAAAGAACCTTTGAAAGAAGACGTTGACTTACTTACAACCGACAATTTGGGGAAAGCTTTAGAAATCCAAGCCCTATTAGCAAGAAATAACATCGTAGCCGCTCGTGCAGTTGATGGTACAAAATCTGTTTTAAGACTTAAAAAAGGTGACTGCACCCCAGGGATGAAAAAATGTACAACCGAACAACGTGATAGAGCGATTATGGTAATCGTTGAAAGCGGTTTGTATGATCAAAACGTTGGTTTAGAAATCTTTGATAAAGGTGATTTTACTTCGACCAAAGAAGATAAAAGAATAAGATTGGTTCGTGCAATGGATGGCGAACTTGCTCGTTTAATCAGAAGAATTGACGGAATTGAAAACGCATCTGTATTTATTTCTATTCCGGAACAAACAATGTTTTCTTCTATGCAAAAACCAATCACTGCGACTGTTCAACTTCAAGTTGCAGTTGGTCAAACTTTGAACATGGGAACAATTAAAGCTGTTTCTAACTTGTTGTTAGGCAGTGTTTCAGGCTTGAAAGCAGAAAACATTTCAATCACAGACACAAACGGTCACGTTTACAACAGTATGATTGATGCTCAATCAGAAATGCTTGCAAAACTTCAAGAAAACGACAAATACATGCAAGAAAAAGTTCAAACTCAATTGAACAGATTAATCGGACAAGGAAAATATGTTGCAACGGTTAGCACATTCCTTAAACAAGCTCCTGTCGAAAAATTCACAATCGCTTATGACCCTGAAAAGAAAGCTGCCGTGAATGAACAAACTTTCTCTGAAGGTTTAGGAGATCAAACTCAAGATGTAAATAAAAACACAAACGCAGTAAGCGTTTATCTTCCTAACGGTTTGCCTGCCGGAAGCTCTGATTCTACACAAAACAGAAGCTATTCAAGAACGGCTCGCGAAACTCAATACGGCGTAACAAAAGTTCAGACAAACGAATATATGTCACCCGGAACATTGGAAGAAATTTCAATTGCGGTAACTTTGGAAAAAGACGCGTTGCCTGTTGAATTAACTTTGGAAGAATTGAAAGAGTTAGTTGCACACGCAGCAAGCCCTAAAGCAGATCCTGAAAATGTAACAATTGCTTTTGCCGATTCTTTAGATCCATTCATGGCAGGTGATAAGAACGTTAAAGCTCCAATTAAGGCTGAACACGGCAACCCTTGGTGGTTAGCAATCGCACTTCTTGCATTCGGTTTGTTCTTCGGTCATAAAGCATTGACTCAAAAGATTAATGCTGCTAAAGCTGCTCAAGAAGAAGAATTGATGCGCTTGAGAGAAATGAACGAAGCGCAAGAAAAACAAATCAAAGATTTGAGCGTTAACGCTGCTGATATGATAGAAAAACAATCACAACTTCAACAAGGTTTGTTGGAACAACAAAACAAACCTGCTGCAATTCCTACTTCAGGCGCAGAAATCCGTGATGCCTTAAGAGAACTTAAACGTGAATTTGATGGCGTAGATGAAGGTGAAGCCGGAGAAAAAATCAGAAGTTGGATTGAACAAGGCTAAAGCTTTTTAATATAAGACTAATCCAATATACTAATAATTTAAATACAAATTCAGACTTTTTACGGATTAAAGCATAACCACAAAATGTAACTATATAGTTATGAAAGTAAAAAGTTTTTTCAAATTATTGAATAGAAAAATAAACAAATACGACAAAGCTACTTCAAATCCTTTTGAAGCACCACCTTTGCCCATTGTTATTGTATGGATAGATGAACCGAAAGAAAATGAACCACAGGAATAGTGATTTATTCAGCACTATTTGCTACCCCAATCAAATACAGAACTGATAGCATCATCAATCAATGATTGAATTGATTGAATTTCTGTATTGATTGATTCGAGTTCGGTTGATAAATTATCCATATCAATATCTAAATAGTCTTCTTTTTCGGAAATTCTTGCTTTTTCAGCTTCATACCAAGCAGTAACTTCTTCTCTTACTTCAGAGTTGTTATTTTGCGAAACAAGACCACTTGTAACATAATATGTCAATGAAGTATCAGGATCATAATTACCTTCATCGTTGACAGTTGCAAGTTGGAATGTTCCGCTTGATAATGCATCACTTACATAGTCATCATTTGTACCCATATCATTGTTGTATTCTGTTGTCCAACCGTTAGCCGCAGCAGCTTGGAAAATCGGATAATAGAAATCTACAATTGATTGAATTTTTTTAGTTGTAGTTTCTGTATTATCAACCGTAACTTTATTGCCGGTACTGTTTCCTGTAATAGTTTGAACGCCATTTGCGTCATAACTTGTACTATCTTGAGATTTACCGTCAATTGCATTTTTGAATTGGTCTTCGGTAAACCCTGGAAGAAGTTTTGCTAAAATTGCAGGAATTTGGTCTGTTGAAAATGTACCGCCTCTGCCTTGAGCATTCATAGCAGAAGAACCGAGTACACTTGTAATAGCACTCGCATAAGCTTTACTCATAACTACTTGACCTTTAAAGTCTGTCAAAATCATTGAATTTTGACTCTTAAGAGGCTGTGTTCCGCCTGTTATTGCACTATAGTTATTACCATATCCCATCAAATAGCTGTAATTAATCTTGTTATACTTTCCGTTTGCATAATAAGAAATCTGTTTAGCCTTTAATTTACTGTTATATTCTTGCGATAACTGGGTTTGCTCTCTTGATAATGCCATTTTACGCATTGAATCAATAGAGATGCCATACTCGCAATCGGCTTTGCGGGCTGTCAATGTTAAAAGTCTTATGTTTGAGCAGGCTAATCCCATTTTTCGCTTCCTTTATTTTGTCCCTTTTACATGTTTATCGGCACATTTTGGCAAAACTTTAGCTTTTTGGGGAAAAGTTTTACAATTCTTTACAATAGAGCAATTTCTTTAAACTTTTGGTTTTATACATGTTAGAAGTAATTAGTGCAGGAGTTCGTATGACTACAATTGATTCAATTGGAAACATTCCAACTATTCAAAATGGCAATGTCGTAAATAATCAACCAAAAGTAAACTTTAGAGCGTCAGCACCGATGGATAACCCGGTTGACAGCTTTATAAGCGAGCAAGAAAAAGCAAAGAAAAAGGCGAAAAAACAACAAAACTTGAATGCTGCGGTGCAAGTAGCACTCCTTGGTTTGTTTGGTGTAATCACTGCAGTTACGGTTAAACAGGCAAAGATGCAAGGTGTATTTAAAAAAGCAGAAAAACAACTTAGCTTTAAAGATTTATCCAAAGAATTGAGTCTAAGTGAAATGGCACTTCCTGATAGTCAAAAGAAAGCTGCCGAAAGAGTTGCAAACAGAATTGAACACTATGATGAAATTATCAAAAAAGGTGGCAAAAAAGGTACAGCCATTTTATTCTATGGACCTCCGGGAACAGGTAAAAACACATTTGCTTATGCTATTACGAAGAAATTTCCTAATGCAAAATTCTTAGATATGGATATTTCTAAAATGAATTCAAAATGGCATGGTGAATCAGAACAAAATATCTTAGGCACAATGGAAGCCACAATTAAATATGCAAAAGAACACCCAAGTGAAAAAGTATTTGTATTCTTGGATGAAATTGATTCCGTAATGATGCAAGATAGAAGCAGTGGCGCAAAACTTTCACAAGATATTTTAAACGCATTCAAAAAAGGTTTTAATAGCTTAACAGGCGAAAAAAATATTATTGTAATGGGTGCAACAAACTTAAAACTTGACCCTAAAAGAGCTATGATGGAAGGAAAAGTTTTGGATACTGCAATGGTTGACAGATTTGCACAAAAAGTTCTTGTAGATTTACCAACAAAAGACCAAATCAAAGAAGGCATTCAAAAATTCTATCAAAATTCAGAAAGAACAATGGTTGATGATGCAATGAAAAATATCAACAATCCGAAATGGGATAAAATTGCAGACTTCTTATCTAAAGAAGAACGTCAAACTTCATTCAGAAAATTGACAGACATCTTAGGAACTGCAGCAGAAAGTTCAGAAGTCGGTAAAAATGTTACATTTGACGATGTAATCAGAGCGATTAAAACAAATCAAAATACTTTGTATGCAACAGACGCTGAAATGCAAGCATTCTTGAACTCAGTAAAATAAAAGGAATTATAAAGTGACTCAGATTAATACACAAACCCCAATCAGGCTTAAAGCAAATGATTATCAAGTAAATTATAATAATCGTTATACTCCGCCAATGCCTGAAGATTCTCCAATGGATGATGTCTTCATGATGCAGGCAATGGAACAACAAAAAGCTGTAAAAAAAGAAAAAAGTAAAGAGAACTGGAATAAAGCAGGAATTATGGCTCAAATCGGGCTCGCTAGCGCATTTTTAGGAATACTTGGCATACAATTGTATAGTTTAAAAAAAGGTAGCGGTAGTGGTGCTATTAAAGCAAACAAACTAGAGTGGAAAAACATTGCAAAAGATACAAAATTCCCGAAACTGGAAGATGACTGTGTAAATCCTAAAGTTAGAGAATTTATTAAAACTATGAAAAAATCTGCAGGACTTTCTGAAAAAGCTGCAAAAATGGCTGGCGTAAAACGTCCAGAACAGTGTATTTTAATGTATGGTCCGTCTGGTACAGGTAAAACTTTCTCTGCTAAAATGTTGGCAAAAGAAATTGGTGCCGAGTATACAGAAGTACAATTTGCAGATGTTTCATCACCTTATATCGGACAAACTTCAGTTGAAATTCAAAACGTGTTTAAGAAATTAAAAAAACAAGCAGAAAAAAATCCTGACAAAAAATTCTTAGTCGGATTTAACGAAATAGATGCACTGCTTGTTCCTAGAGAAAAGTGCGGTTCCAACAACTTGCATTTAGCAGAAAACAGAACTGCATTTTTAAACGGTTTAGATGATATTGCTAATTTGAAAAATCTTAAAATCGTTGGCACCACAAATGTTCATCCTGAATCCGGCAACTTGGATAAAGCATCTTTAAGCAGATTCAAGAACATGATTGAAATTTCACTTCCAACCGAAAAAGAATTAAAAGCATCTTTGAAATTCCATTTGAAAGATAGTGAAAGCATTACAAAACAAAAATTCTTTGAAAACAATAAAGATGAAATTGATAAATTTGTAGCAAAACTTCATAAAAACAAATATTCTCAAAGAGATGTAGCAGATTTAGCCGATAAAGCAAGAAACGAGTTTGCTAATGTCTTAGAAGGTTCTAAAGATATAGATGCTGAGAAATTTGATATCAAATATCTAAACAAAGCTTTTGATATAAAAGGCCCTACAACTGGTTCTATCTCATCAGAACCGGCTCATCCTGCATGGGAAAACTTTGTAATGCCAACGAGAAAAAAGACCTTGTGGCAAAGTATTAAAAGTTTATTTGGGAAATCATAGATAAATTTTGTGTTTAACACATTCAAAAACCTCTTGTTTTTAACAAGATATCTATGCCATGCATGCTTTGTATATACGATTTTAAAACTTCGTTACAAAGTCTTCAAAAAAGGCAATTTTTAAAAATAGAAAAACTTTATATAAATGTAAGTAATGATTAAAACAAAGGAAACAAAATAAATAAGGTTAAGCAACTGAAACGTTAAGTTAATTAACCTAAAAGAAATTTTCTTTTTATACTCTCTCTTAATATCCTCGTGTTTATTTAATGTTTGCCATTTTCAAAACGGCAAACTTTTTTTTTGGCGTTATAGAAATAAAAAATAAAAGTCTTAAAACAAAAAAACGAGCTTTTAAGCTAGTTTTTAAATGGTACACCCAAGCGAATTCGAATCGCAGTCTACACCGTGAAAGCATCGCATTTGTTCTTTTTTTAGGTGTTATTTGGATTGAAAATTTAATTGATTAAACATTATTAATTAGCTTTTTTATATTGATTTAACAGGGTTAATTTGTGTGAACTTTTTTCTTACCATTTTGTTGCCACTGTTAGATATTTCTTTTAAATAAATGTAATTAACCTTTTCTCTTAATTTGTTTAGGTTGCTTATGCGAAAGAAAATTACTGTCAGTCACAACTTTTTTACCAGTTTCTAATTCCAACTTTTCTTTTGCATCTTTAGCAATCTTACCACCACGTTTGACAGATTTCTTGTTTTCTTCCATGCCTGTTGCGTTTTCAGCTTCTGCAATTTGTCTGGTAGATAATTCTGCTAAAGCTGTAAAAATCAACTCTGCCTCAGACATGTGGTCTCTAAGATTCTGTAATTTCAACCCTTTCAAATCCTTGTGTTCTTTTACAGACAACCCAGACCATTCTTGGTGAATAATATTAGCCAGAATTGCATATTCTTCACCCTCTGTAATTTCATGGTCTTTCCAATAGTCTATTAATTTATTTCTGGTTTCTTGACCAGTCATGCGTTGCTGAATCCACTTTTCAGAACGACCAAGTTTTTGGTAAGTTTCTCTTGCTCTATCAATCGCTTTTAAAGGGTCTGCCATTTCTTGAACACGTTCTTGACCGACTTTAGCGAACCATTGTTTAATAGGTTCTGCTTTCTTTGACGGAATAGACTGGATTATACGAAAAATTGTCTTGATATCAGCAACATCAGTCTTACGCATTTTCCGTCATCAGCTTGTAATTTCAACTGGTAACAATTTGTTACCAGTTCATTAAAACCTTCTTTTAAAAGCCTTCCCTTTAGAACCTTCCAGTATTTTCTAGCTGATTGGTAATCTCTTTCAATCAAAATTGCAACAATATCTACAACAGAAAAGTAATATACTTCTTTTCTTCATCATAAATATGCCTAATTCTTTTGTTTTCAAACAAAGTTAAATCTTCACCCATTCTTAAATCTCCTGTTGTATTCATACTATTAAAGCAAGTTTACATTGCCAACATATAAAACAACAAAAAAAGAACCACCTAAGTGGTTCTTTTTATAAATGGTACCCCCAAGCGAATTCGAATCGCTGTCTACACCGTGAAAGGGTGTTGTCCTAGGCCTCTAGACGATGGGGGCTTATCGACAATTTCTATATTACCAAATCAAAGTTTAATGTCAAGCAAAAAGTTTTAAAAATTTTTATTGTTTTTTAAATTTATAATACAAAAAATTAAACACTACTTTCTTAAAAAAAATGAGCAATTGAAAATTAGAAATTCCTTCTTGAATTTATCATATATTGAGCTTAAAATTAAAAAAAAGAATTGAGGAATTTATGATTAACAAAAAATCTCGTGACGAAATTAAAAGGATGCGACATGCAGGTCACATCGTTGCCCTTGTTCATAAAAAAATGAAAGAAGTTGTTGAACCGGGTATTTCAACCAAAGAATTAGACAACATAGCAATGAAAGTTATCAAAGAAAATAAAGCTATCCCGACATTTCTTGGTTACGCTGGTTTTCCGGCATGCATTTGCACTTCAATTAACGAAAAAGTCGTTCACGGGATTCCGTCAGAAACAGAAATTCTTAAAGAAGGCGATATAATCGCTATAGACGTTGGAGCAACTTACGGTGGCATGGTTGGCGACAGTGCGTGGTCTTATGCGGTGGGCAAAATTTCAGAAGAAAAACAAATGCTTATGAAAGCAACAGAAGAAGCTCTATTTGCAGGTATTTCTAAAATGAGAGCAGGAAATGTTCTTGATGATATTTCAGGTGCGATAGAAGATGTTGCAAATAGTTACAAATTAGGCATTGTTCGTCAATACGGTGGACACGGAGTTGGTCACGAAATGCACGAAGACCCGTTTTTATTCAACTATAGAGTTGGTGACCAAACTCTAATCAAACCAAATACCGTTATCGCAATTGAACCGATGTTAAATCTTGGTGGCGACGAAGTTTTTGTCGAAGACGACAAATGGGGCGTTGTAACAAAAGACAGAAAACCATCTGCGCACTTTGAACATACAGTTCTTGCAACAGATGGCGATCCAATCTTGATGACAACTCTTATGGAGTAAAGTTTACTTCAATGTCCAGATGCTTACAGTATTAACTCTGCCTGTTGCGTTATCTTTACATTGAGTTGTGAATTTTGTTCCATCGCACGTTGTTTTTCCATTAATAGATGTACAAACTTCTGTGCCAATTGTTGTTCGAGTTCTATTATCAGCTTGTCCTTTAATGTTTGATTTTTGGTCAGCAGCTGCTTGTTGGATATCTTTTATTGAAAAAGTATAATCTTTTGCAGATTCAGCAGTATTTGACATTCCAATGAATTGGTATGCAACTGCGGCATCTTTGCTTATACTTTTTAATTTTTGATTATATTGATTATAGACTTGTCCATTTTTTACAGTATATTTTCTGTCATTTATTTGAAAGCCAAAGTCACCTTTGAACTTTACATCTTTTCTATATTTTTGTCCATTTTTTTGATAATAAACTGGAATTGATGCTTCGCCAACTTGTTGTACCATTATTTGCTCCTTATTAATATCTCGTATGTATATATAAAGTCTTTTAAGATAAAAAAATTGACTTTTTTGTTTTGATTATTAAGAATTGTAAAAAATTTACCTATGGACAAATGTTTTTGTGTGTTATAAAATCAAGTTAAACGATTAAAAGAGGTAAAGATGGATCAAATTATTAAAGTGGCGTGGGAACTTAACGAAAACGCAGAAAACCGTTATAGATTAGTTTATGAAATCGCTGAACTTGCTAAAAAGTTAGTTGATGAAACTCAAATGAAAAAAGCCCGAGACGAGTTCGGATTTGAGGAAGCAGTTACAGATAATGCATATAAAAAGGAAAACCCTGTTGAACATGCAATTATGGTAAAAGCTTCTGAGTCAGACGATACTGAACTTGTAGGCTAGTTTAACATTTTTAAAATAAAAGAGAACTTCCTATAAGGAAGTTCTTTTTTATTAGGTAGTTTTTTATAAGCCCCCACACAAATTTCTAAATTTCGAGCAGCAAGCTCTCAATTTGAAATTTTACCCTCCCCCTATAAAAGGAGGGCAAAAAAAAAATATGTAACAATTTGTAAAAAGCATGGCAAATTTTTTTATTGACAATACTTAAGATGAAAGGAAGGTTGTAGTATGAACAAACACAGTAAAAAATTAATGAACCTTAAATGGGGGTTGTAGAATTATGATGATTAATCCGGCTAAAATATATTCTACATTAGGAAACCCTAATTCACTTGTGCCATTGGGCGTAAAAGATATTTCAAGCTGTGTGGGCATGACAGCAGGTTCATACGCAACAGGAAAAGAAGAAGGTTTTGACAGATTTATTGACGAATTTGGAACAGAGGCTTTATGGCTAGGCGGAATTCCATCTCTTAAATGGCTTTACGATAAAACTGTATTCAAAGCTTTTGGGTTAGACGCAAAAATCGACCCAAGAAACCTTAAAGACATGGAGATGTTTGAGAAGGTTAAAAAGTATGCGCCGACTGATGAAGTAAAGAATAACTTAGAAAAAGCCGGCAAAAACAAACGATTATTTAAAAACCTTGCAGCTACAAAGTTCTTCGCTTCTACTATTATCGCTGCAGGTGCTTATATAGGTTTAACAAAATTAAAACAATACTATACCGACCAAAAAATCAGAAAAAATCTGATTAAAGAATATCAAGAAGAAGTTAAAAAGAAAGAAGCAGAAAACAAACAAGATGTTACAAAAGCTAAAGAACCGTCGTTTAAAGGTTTAGGCAAAATAGTGGAAGAATTCGCATTTTCTCCTGTTAAAAACATGTATATCTTAGATGGTTTCATTACGACTGAAAGATTGAAAGATTCAAGAACATCTCAAGAATTTGCAGGATATGCAATTAAAGAAGGTTCTGTACTTGTTTTCTTGTATTATGCAGGTAAAAAAATTCAGCAATTTATGGAAAATTCTGCAAAGAAGAACCACAACAAATCAATTACTTTAGATTCAAGAGTTTTAGAAAGTGAAAATTTGAAAAAGATTTTTCAAGATGGAAGCATTGAAAAAAGTATCAAAGCGTTTAATGATGCAAAATCTTCAAACGGCAAATTATACGAATTTTTACACGAAAATCCTGATAATGAGGTTGTAAAAATTGCAAAACAGTCTGACATATTAACAACTTACAAAAAAACAAATAAAATTGATTCTAGAGCGTTTGTAGATTTTGAAGAAGTTAAAGGTGTTAACGACAAACTTGCAGAATTATACGGACAATATAAAGATGCGATTAAAAAAGGTGAAAGCATAGATAGTTTCTTCAATAAAGTTAGAAAATTGAAAAGAAATTCTATTAACATGAACATAGGTGCTTGCGTCCTAGCATTAGGTGTTATAACTCCTGCTATTATGTTATTAAAGAGAATGACAGACAAATCAGGCCCTGAATTTCAAACAAAAAAAGAAATTAAGGAACAGTTGATAAAAGAAGGTGTTATTCAAGCTTAGAAACGATAAACATAAAAATAAAAAATGGCGGAATGCAAAGCATTCCGTCATTTTTAGACTTTATTAAAACCGACTTAACCTAATTTTTCAATCAAGCTTGCGTGTTTTGACGCAAATTCTTTACCTCTTGCAATAATTGCAGCTTTTAATAATGCGTGCAAATCAATTGGTTGAAGTTCTTGATAATTATTTGGAAGTCTAAGTGACCAGTTTTGGTCGCCTGATGTTCCAGGTCTGTTGTAAACATCATTGATTTGGAAATAATCAGTGAAGAACATTTGAACGTTTCTTGCTTTTGAAGCGAAGATTTCTGTCAATTTAACAAATCTCAAATATTCTTTATCTTGAGTCAATCTAACAATGATATCGTCTTTATTTTCAGCTTCAGCAAACAAATCTTCTACAAGGTTTTTAGCGTGCAAATAACCTTCGTGAGTATTAATCATGCTTTCTGCCCACATAGAAATCGGTAAATTGTCGTGAGTACCAACCATGTTCCAAACGTGTTCTGTAATGTTTTTACATCTATATGGATGTTCAGGTTTTTCAGGAACTACAAACTGAGTCAATCTCATACCTTGCAATTCGTATTTCTTCATTACAGCGTCAACAGGGTTTGTTAAAGTACCCAAGTCTTCGCAAACAATTGCATTTTTGTCCATACCGCACTCTTTTGCAGCTGCAATAACGATTTTTTCAATCAATCTGCCGTAAAGCTTGATTTGTTCTTCTGATAAAGTTTTAACTCTTTTTTCCTTATCAGCTTCTAGTGACCAATCCAAATCTTCGTTTCTTGCAATAGCGTATCTTGAAAGTTCAGGATGTTCAGGAGATGAATACAATCTGCCTGCGCCTTCTTCGCACATTGGTTTTCTACCAACTTTATATACCCAAGGATCAATTAAACCAACGATGTGGTCAATTCTTACACCACCTGGGTTATCTTTGAACATCTTTTTGTAAAGGTTTTTCATCAAGATACCGCCTTCACCCAAAGAACCGTCAGCATTGAACATCTTATCAGGATCCATTACAGGGAAGCCCCAAGCTTGACCGTCTTTTGAGAAATAATCAGGAGGGCAGCCTAAATACCAGCCTTCCAAGAATAATGATTGATAAGCCCAAGCATCTCTGTCAGAGAATGCAACTTGACGGTCTGCAATCATCTTGATACCTTTTGATAAAGCAAATTTCTTTGTTTCTTCGTTTTGGATTTCTAAAACGAATTGGCAGAACTTGTAGAATTCGATTTCATCTTCGTATTTCTTTCTGATGTCTGCAATTCTTGCTTCTGCTGCTTTCTTTTCTTCTTCTGATTTTGGATTCATCAAATTTTTATCTGATTCATTTTTCCAAGTGTACCAAAAGTCGTTATCGTTTTCGATAGAAAGTGCTTCGTACAATGAGTCGTTATCCAACCAAAAAGCATTTTCTTTTTTGAATTTTTCGAAATCTTTCTTTAATGGAGAACCGAAAAGTCCGCCGTGGATTTCTTTAAAATTATTCCAAGCTTCTTTTAAAGCTTCGTTTTGAGCCTTCATAATATATGAATAAGCTGTTTTGCCTTGGTTTTGGTTTGGATTACCTGCAACAACTTTTTCAAAAGTTTCTTGAGAAAGAATGTTGTCCCATTTTTTTTCAGTCAATTGTTTTAGGTCAATAAACAATGGGTTGCCTGAAAAAATTGTACCTGTGTATGGTGAAGAGTCTGAACTCTTTGTTTTACCCGCAGGTCCAAGTTGAAGTGCGTTAAAAATTCCGTGCGCATAGTCGATTAATTCGTGTCCGGCAGTTGAATTGAATGTACCGAAACCTGTATCTTCACCGTCTTTTGAAGGGAAGCTGCTTCCGTGAATAATTAGCGCAAAATTATCTTTGCCAAGTGCTTTTAAAGCTTCTGACACAAGTTTAGCGTCAGCTTTTTTTGATGTTAAACAGACCATAAATTTTACTCCTTATTTCTCTTCTGAAATTAAGTGTATCATTTACAAAATTTTATTTCAATAAATATAAAGGAGTTGTAACAATGTTTAGAGCGTAATAAATTTTTCCATAGCTTTCACAAAGCCGTCATTAAATACCGTATCTGTCACATAATCAGCAATTGACTTCAACTCTTCTGTCGCATTACCCATCGCAACCTTTATTCCGCCTGCTTTTAAAAGTGCAATGTCATTGTTTTGATCGCCAATAGTCAATGTTTCTGCCTCATCAATTCCCCAATATTTTTGCAAAAATTTAACTGCACAATATTTCGAACCTTCTTTATTTGAAAATTCCAAAAAATAAGGCGTAGATTTAATTATGTATAAATCCGGAAAAACCTTTGGCAATTCTTTTTCTAAACGGTTGATTTTTTCAGGATTGTTATAATCAATCGCAAGAAGTTTGTTAACACTATTTTTTTCTATGTCACAGAAATTTTTAATCGTATATTTTGTATGCAAATTATTACAATAACGCTCGATTTCAGGACATTTGGACTCTGAATATAAAATATCATCATTATATAAATTCAAATGTATATTTTCTGACTTTGCCCAATCAATAACTCTTTGAGCCTGTTCTTCCGTCAAACATCTTTTATAAAGCGTTTCTCCATTATATTTCACTAGTCCGCCTTGATAAGAAATAACAGGAGTATCAAGCCCTAAGTCTTGGGCAATAA
Source organism: uncultured Candidatus Melainabacteria bacterium (assembly GCA_934754515.1). Classification (GTDB taxonomy): domain Bacteria; phylum Cyanobacteriota; class Vampirovibrionia; order Gastranaerophilales; family Gastranaerophilaceae; genus CAG-196. The sequence continues at coordinate 153,107 of CAKVIG010000006.1, forward strand.
GTTCAGCAGCAGCGTTCATTCTACCTGTAACAAGGACTACTTTAATCCCTTTTGCGCAAAGCTCTTTAATACATTTTTTCACGCCTTCGGTAAAATTACCTTCAGGGATTAAAATCGTACCATCAATATCAGTTGCAACAAGTTTTATCATAATAATTCCTCTTCAATCAAGATATCATGCCCGATATCTTGCATAAGTTCTAAATAAGAATAAAAGTGTCTTGACATTGCTGTCAAATATTGGCTCAAAACCTCTTGGTGCCCGTTTTCGTTAATTACCAAATCAGTATAAGAGTTTTTGCCTTTAATATAACCTTCGGTTGAAAGTTTTACGATTTTTTCCGAATCTTGAAGAATCTTTTTAGAATGTTCCATATTTTCTGCCGAATATTTGAATGTGTTGTAATCCTTCTTTAATTCATACTTAAGCTGATATTCGTAAGCTTTTTTGCTCGCTTTGCTTCTTTCCAAAAAGATTTGCGCCTTCTGAATTTCAGGTGTGAAATTGTAAAGAATCGGAACATCAATACTTCCGCCAACGAACGCACCGCCATAATTATTTGGTGCGTTACTGTGCGCTTGCCAAGCGTAACCGCCGGCAACACTCACATCCGGCACGCGATTTCTTTTTGCCATCGTAACTTCAAGTTCCGATTTATCAATATTTTTTTGAGAAATCTTAACCATATAACTGTATTGAAGCGCAATGTTTTCTAAGAAATTGTATTCGGGAAGCTTGATATTTAAAAATGCCCAATTACCAAGCAGCGAGGCTTCTTTAGTATCATACATAACACTATCATCGCCCGTATTTAAAATTTTATTTAATTCAAATTGCTTCGCTAAAAGGTTCGATTTTGCGTGATTTACTGCAATTAACTGCTGTGCATATTGAATATCAGCCTTCAAGTTATCAATCTCATAAGACGGATATTTTGGTTTGTCGGTTGTAATTTGAACCAAATTTTTAAATAATTTCAAACGTTCTTCTTGAATATTATAAACTGATTTTGCATAAAGAATATCAAAATAAGCCTGCATTATTTGCAATTTATAATTATGTTCTGCCTGTTTTAATTCGGTTTCTTTAATATTATATTCTTCTGTTGCGACTTTTTTCCTAATTCCACGCTTAAGAACTTCTATCGGTAATGCAACACCTGCTTGCGAAGAGTTGCCGAGCGCAACATTCCCCATTACAATATTAGATTGAATTTGCGGATTTTGAAGACGATTTGCAATTTTAATATCTTTTTCGGCTGCCTTAAGTTCCATTCGCTTAATCTTTAAATCACAATTTTGCTTAAGCCCTATTTGTATCATTGTGTCTAAATCAACGTTTTTAACATTTGCAAACGCCGAAACTTGCACTGCCATTATTAAAATTAGTGTAAAAATAAATCTCTTCATACAAGGATATTTTAGCATAAAATAATTAAACAAAATTTTTATCTTATAATTTAATCATGCTAAGTACTTGTATCGGGATTCTAATAAGAATTTTTTCAAATTCATACCTGAATGTGTTTCAAAAAATTTTGACAAACAAAGGTCAAAAATCATCTGTTGTAAATTTTTACACATATTTAGGTCTATCAATTTGCGGTCTGTGTTTTCTAAACAGAATTACATTTTCCGGCGAAATATTAATTAACGTCCTTATTATGGGATTTTTAGGGGCATTAGGCAATTATTTTATAATCAAAGCCCTTTCTCTTGGAGATTTATCAGCGATTGCACCTATAAATTCATACAAGCCGATTGTTGCTATGATTATAGGATTTTTATATCTAAAAGAAATTCCGAGCCTTACCGCTTTTTTAGGCATTGCTTTAATCATATTCGGCACATATTTTGTTCTGGGTATAAAATCTCAAACTGCAATAAATTCCAAAGCGATTTTATACAGAGTTTTAGCCCTGATTTTTTCGGGAACGGAAGCAATTTTTATAAAGAAAATTATTCTACTTTCAGGAGTTACAAATGCATTCTTTTTATGGGCATTTTCAGGATTAATTTTTTCATTTTTATTCCTAGCAATTTCAAGACACAAACCGCAAATAAAATCTTACAAGCACCAGCTTCTTTTAGTTTTAGCCGTTGGAATTATGCAATATTCTACGAACTATGTTTTCGCAAGAATGAACGTGTCATACGCATTGGCTTTATTTCAACTTTCCACAATTTTAAGCGTATTTTTAGGCGCAAATTTATTCAAAGAAGAAAACTTCAAAGAAAAACTTATAGGTTCAATAATTATGGCAATCGGCGCGGTTATAATTATCTTAAATTAGTATTTGAAACAACCTTTTTCATGATCATCAACAACTCCAATCGCTTGAAGATACGAATAAATAATTATGGTGCCGACATATTTCATCCCCCTCTGCTTCAAATCTTTAGAGATTTTATCAGAAAGAGGTGTACTAACCGGCAGAACATCTGAACTGTTTTTAACGACCTTGTTGTTAGTAAATCCCCAAATATAATCAGAAAAGCTACCAAATTCCTTTTGAATATCAAGAAATATTTTCGCATTATTGATGGCTGAATTTATTTTACTTCTTGAGCGAATGATTTTTTCGTTATTTAAAAGTTCATTAACTTTATTTTCATCATAAGATGCAACTTTTTTTACATCAAAATTATCAAATGCTATTCTAAAATCTTCACGTTTTTTAAGAACTGTTATCCAAGATAATCCTGCTTGAAAAGATTCCAAAATTAAAAGTTCAAACAGTTCTTTATCATCATATTTAGGCACTCCCCACTCTTCATCATGGTACTTTGTATAAATTGGCGAATTTTCATCAACCCAATGACATCTTTTCATAACGAATCCTTCTAAAAATTATTTATTCTAAATAATAACACATAAAAAAAACGCCTTTCGGCGCAAAAAAATTGGTTAATTAATAAGGTATTTTATAAGGTTATTTGTAAGTTATTATTTTTTCCAAAATTTTAATTTAGAAAGAAAACTTGTATTTTGTGATTGTACTTTAACAGGAGCTTTCTTTCCCTTTTTGAGGCATAGCATTGTAGTTCCGATAATAATGCCACCTGCGATTAAGCCTTTTATTATATTAGGAGTATTCGCTACAGTTTGTCCGAGTTTACCAAAACCACCGCCAAAACCATTTCTTCCTGCTGGTGAATTATTTGTTAAAATATTACCGCTTACTCCCCCAAATCCATTCATGCCTGCTTGCGAATTATTAAAGCCAACATTTCCGTTTACACCGCCAAAGCCATTTATGCCTGCTTGCGAATTATTCATTCCGATAGAACCGTTTATACCGCCTAATGCGTTCATGCCTGCATTCGCAAATCCGTTGTTATAACTACCTCCTACATATCCTGCATTTAAATGTCCTGCTGTTCCATCCTGAAAGCCGAGATTTGTTCCGCTATAAGAAAAACTATCAGGATTCATTCCTGCTGTTTGGTAAAGATTGCCTTGAGCAGCCATATTCAAATAAGGATTTTGCATGCCGGCTAAAGAGGATACATTCTGTGAACTTGCCAATTCAGCAGGTACATAATCCAAAATTCCTTGATTATACAAATTTTGTAATGAATATAAACTAACCACTTCTAAACAGCCTTTTTAATTAACTACACATATATATATAAAGTTTTTTTCTTCTGAAAAATTGCTTTATTTGTTACGGTTTGTTAAGATAGATATATGAAAAATTTAAAACATAATTGGCAGTTAATCCTGTTTAACATAATAATCCTTTTGGCTTTCATTATAGGTTATGGGCATTTTGGGGATATAATGGTTGATTCTTTTAGAGAAGCTTATATCCCGTCAGAAGTAATTAAGGGACAGGTTTTATACAAAAATATTTTTACGATTTATGCACCATTTTCATATTTGTTTAATGCATTACTATTCAAAATTTTTGGTGTGCATTTAAGCGTTTTATACGGAGCCGGATTATTCGCAAGTTATGCAATTCTTAATCTCATTTTTGCTATTGCAAACAGATTTATGAATAAAACTTATTCTCTTAGCATTGTTTTATTTATAATCTCCGTTTCCGTACTTTCACCAAACGTATTTAACTTTTATTTTCCATATTCCTATGGAATACTTTATGGTTTTTTATTTATATTGGCATCAATTTATTTTGCGCTAAAGGACAAATTCCAACTTTCTTATTTGATGTATTCATTTGCAATTTGTTCTAAATATGAATTTGTTTTTTTATTACCACTGCTTTTTTATGTTACAAGAACAAAAGACTTGTGGAAAAATATACTTGCATTGATTTTTCCGTTTATAATTACTTACACACCATTATTTTTAATGGGAGTAAGATTAAATGATATTATAACTTCATTTCAAATAATTTTAGCAATGTCGTCAACCAAAACTATTTACTGGTTTTATTCGATAATGGGTTTAACGTTTAGATGGGAACTTGTTCCTATTTACATAATGAATTTTCTAAAAGTCTTTATTCCACTTCTTTTTATGTATTATTTCAGAAGCTGGTGGCTGATTCTATTAACTGTAATTTATTTCTATTTCATTATTACACCGGAACTTTTCATTTACTCATTCCCTTTAATTTTAATATTACTTGTCCGCAAATTTTCTACAATAAGTCATGAAAAATTATTTTTTGTTTTAGCGTCATTACTTGTATCTATGAAAATTTTTTTTGCAGAAACATTTATGTCTTACGGCGTTTTCTTTATTCCGTTTGCATTAATTTCAATATTCTTATTGATTCCGCCAAGATTCAAAAAACCTTTGTTTATAATAATTTTAATCTGTGCTTTAAACTTTGGAATAAAAAATTCAATCTCTCTTGCGTCTAAAAACATTAAAATTAAAACAGAACGAGGCATTGTTTATACTTCAGAAAAATCAGTATTAGAAACAATTAATCATATTCAAAATAACACTTCTGGTTCGGATAAAATAGTCGTTTATCCTGAATGTTTAGCGATTAATTTTATGACAGACAGAAAATCTGATAATAAATTTTATTCACTCATACCTCTTTATGTAGAAACTTTTGGTGAAGAGTTAATAACTAAGCGTATAGATTTCATTAAACCTGAATATATTGTCATAAGTAATTATAATACTTCTAATTATTATTACAGCTATTTTGGACAAGATTACGCAGGAGAAATTTATAATTACATCTTAAAAAATTATTCTTTAGAAAAAGAATTTGGCAAAAATTTGATGTTTATGATTTACAAAAGAAACTAATAATTTTATTATTCTTAGGTTTGTGATAAAATATATAATACTCGGTAGAATTAGAAAGGAATAAATCAAATGGAAAAATTAGCAGATATTGGCGTTTTTGGCGGTTCAGGTTTTTACAAGTTTTTGGACGATATTAAGGAAGTTAAAATAGAAACTCCTTATGGAATGCCATCTGATAGTTTATTCATCGGTAAAATCGGTGCGCACAAAGTAGCATTTATGCCTCGTCACGGCAGAAGCCACACAATTTTACCTCATTTGATTAATTATAGAGCTAACGTTTGGGCAATGAAAGAAGTTGGTTGTAAACGTGTAATTTCTCCTTGCGCAGCAGGAAGTTTGCAAAAACACGTTGAACCCGGTAGTTTTGTTGTTTGCGACCAATTCGTAGATTGGACAGACGGCAGAAAAACAACTTTCTTTGAAGGCCCTATCGTAACTCACCCTTCAGCAGCGGAAACATATTGCCCTGAATTAAGAAGATTAGCAGTTGATACGGCTAAAGAATTGGGAATTAAAGTTCACGAAACTGGTACTGTTGTTGTAATTAACGGCCCTAGATTTTCTACAAAAGCTGAATCAAAATTCTTTACTTCTCAAGGTTGGGAAGTTATCAATATGACAGCATTCCCTGAAGCATATTTGGTTAAAGAAATGGATATGTGTCCATTAAATATTTCTTTAATTACTGACTATGACGCAGGTTTGGTTGGTGATGTTCCTCCTGTTTCACATCACGAAGTTATTCAAGTATTCAATAACAATTTGGATAATTTGAAAAAATTGTTGTTTACAATGATTGAAAGAATTCCTGCTGAAAATGACAATTGCGAATGTGCAAACACAAGAAAGTGTTCACAGTTATAAAATATTTATGTTAACTGGTGGACACCTCACCCTAACCCTCTCCTCAAGGAGAGGGAACTATATTAAAGAGGTTTTTATGATATCAAGAGCAATAAACACATTATTTTATTTCTACTACATCTTAATAATCTTAAGAATATTTTTGAGTTGGATACCGTCTATTGACTGGCTGAGCCAACCATTTGCGGGTATACGTTCGGTAGTAGACCCTTTCTTAGGAATTTTTAGAGGAATTATTCCGCCAATCGGTATGCTTGATATTTCACCCATTGTTGCAATCATTTTATTGCAAATCTTGCAAGGCGTTGTCGTAGGTTTCTTGAACAGCTTAGGCATATAATTTATGGTTAATATTGAACTTATTCAAAAAGCAATTTCTTTGACTCAACAAGGTAAAATCTCGGAAGCCGAAGAAATTTATAAAGATATTCAAAAAGAAAATCCTGATAATCCTGATATTTTGTCAATTATCGGGCTTTTCTATGTAAATATAGCAAACTACGATAAAGCGATTGAGATTCTTGATAAAGCAGTAAAACTAAAGAAAACGCTTGGTACAATTTCGGCTTTAGGCTTTGCATACTTTGAACAAAGAGATTTCGCAAAAGCAGCTGAATATTTAGAAGAAGCTTTAGAAAACGGTAAAAATGAAGATATATATAACAAATTGGTTCTGAGCCTTTTTGAAATCAAAAACTATAAAAAAGCAGTCGAATTTGCTGATAAAATGTACGAACTTTACCCTGAAGATAACCGAGCAATTACAAATAAAATTAAGGCACTGACTCAACAAGGAAAGATGCTTGAAGCCGAAAAGCTTTGTATTGAAAGCCTAAAAAAGACTCCTAATGTTTCTTCACTTTGGTTCCACTTGGGATTTTTGAAAGAACTTATTTACTGCGATGATAAACAGGCAATAGAATGTTATAAAGCCGCAGCCGATTTGGGAAATCCGCAAGCATTCTATAATATTGCAGTAAGCGCACAAAAATTAGGGCAAAAAGACGATGCTGAAAAATATTACAAAAAAATGCTCGAATATTTTCCAAATGATGTAGAAACCGAAACTTCACTAGGCATGTGCTTCCTTTCACAGAAGCGATTTAAAGAAGGCTACGATTTGTTTTTCAAACGTGCAATTGCGCCATCTTGCAAAAAGTCTGAAAACTTGTGGAAAGTTGGCGACAAAATAGATGATGAAATTGTTGTAATTTGCGAACAGGGATTGGGCGACCATATACAATTTGTAAGATATCTTCCTTTCTTGCCTGCAAAAACAATTAATGTTGCTGTACCAAAAAGTTTAAAAGCATTGTTTACCCAAAATTATCCAAATATCAATTTTATAAATTTTGATGAAATTAATCCGAAAATGCAAGCACTTAGAATCACTGATTTAGCGTATATTTTGAATATGGATTTTGATAATATTCCATTTAGTGAAGGTTATTTAAAAAGTCCGAAAGCTGAAATTATAAATGATAAATTAAAAGTCGGTTTATGTTGGGAAGCCGGTAGTGCAGGCATTAGAACAATGATAAACCGCACTATAAATATTAAATGCTTCAGTGAGCTTTTGAAAATGGATAATATTCAAGTTTATTCTTTTCAAGTAGATGATACATTAAAAGGGTGTGAGCAATTCCCACAAATGGTTAACCTTGGGAAAGATTTTAAAGATTTCAGTGATACCGCAGAAGCTCTTATGGCAATGGATGTTTTGGTTACTGTAGATACGTCTGTTGCACATCTTGCAGGTGCTTTAGGTGTAAAAACATATTTATTATTGCCTTATGCCACGGATTGGCGTTGGTTTAACGATACCAAAACAACGCCTTGGTATAAAAGTGTGGAAATATTTAAGCAAACAGACAACATTTCTTGGGAAGAGCCAATTAATAATGTCATTGAAAAATTGAAACATTAAATAACAAAAATGCATCCAAAAACAAATGGATGCATTTTTGTTGTGTATGAAAGGAAAAGGAGTGGATTTACATATCGTATACGAAGTTTTGACCTTTTGTATCTTCAGAAGCTTCTTCTTTCATTGCTTGTGAAGCAAAGAACATTTGTTTTGCATAACTTTGAATTTCTGAATGATAAACTCTTTGGTCAAATATATTTTCGTATTTTTTCAAATATTCATTTAATGGATCAACGATATCGGTAACAAGTCCCGTTGCCGTATCCGCAACTTGTTGTAAAACTCTTTCACCAATACCAAGTTCAGCCATCTTTTCGGACAAGGTAAGTGTTAAAAAACCCTTATTTTCGACTGCTTCTTTTGCTTGCTCTTGAAGCTTTGCCTCCATTCTTTCTTCAGCAGCAGCATGTTGCTTCGTCGGATCATAAGTTTGGGTTTTATATGTTTGTAAGAAGTTATTCAGATTGAATGTTTCTGCCATATCCTTTGTCCCTATTCTTTGTATTAATGTTATCGGCATATTTTTCAAAAACTTTAGAGATTTTAAAGAAATATTTACAATTTGTTACAAATCTTGCTGAAATAGTGCTGAACAGAATGTGCTGTGATTGTATAGTCTAGAACTAGTTTGAATCAATGGAAAATGGAAAATTGTTTTAGATATTGCTTAAATAAAATACTTTTAATATAAAGCATAGTGAACTTTATAAATATTTTAAATAATTTTCCATTTTCCACTTTCAATTTTCCATTAACCTAACTGTCAACTTTCAACTTAATAATCTCCTATATCAGCACGATTTTACGCTCATACACTTGAATTCTTCAAAAAAAAACACTATTATAAATATATTATGGAACAATTTGTAATTACATTTGACGAGATTAGAGCTTTATTAGTAGAGCAACAGTATGCTGAAAAAGATATAGAAGAACTGGAAAAAGCGTTTGAGTTTGCCAAAAAACTTCACTCAGGACAGTATAGGGTTTCAGAAGAACCTTATATCATTCACCCGATGGAAGTTGTAAAGATTTTAATTGCCTTAAGAGCCGACAAACACACTCTTATGGCAGGTTTTTTGCATGATATTCTGGAAGATACAGACACAAAACCGGAAGAAATTAAAGAACTTTTCGGCGAAGACGTGCTTAACCTCGTTCAAGGTGTTACAAAACTTGGCAAATTACAGTTCAAATCAACAGAAGAACGTCAGGCAGAAAACTTTAGACGTATGTTCATTGCAATGGCAAGCGATGTAAGAATTATCCTCCTTAAACTCGCTGACAGGCTGCATAACATGCGAACCCTAAACTATATGACGCCTGTTAAACAGCAAAGAATTGCACAAGAAACACTTGATATTTTCGCTCCTCTTGCAAACCGTTTAGGGGTTGGTAAATTGAAAGCCGAACTTGAAGATTTATCACTAAAATATCTTCATCCCGATAAATATTATGAAATTGCTCAATTAGTTTCTCAGAAAAAAGCCGAGCGCGAAATGACAGTTAAGCTTTTGATAGATAAGATTTCAAAAGATGTTAAAGCAAGCGGAATAAACGCGCAAATAACGGGACGTGCGAAACACTATTACAGTATTTATAACAAAATGCGCCGTTTAAATGTCGCATTTCACGATTTGTACGACATCACAGCCGTTCGTGTAATCGTTGATACGGAAAAAGAGTGTTACGAAGTTCTTGGGCTTATTCACTCGCAGTTTAAGCCAATACCCGGACGTTTCAAAGATTATATCGCAATGCCAAAAGGCAACATGTATCAGTCTTTACACACATCCGTAATCGGTCCTCGTCAAAAACCTTTGGAAGTTCAAATCAGAACTTGGGAAATGCACGAAATCGCCGAATACGGTATCGCTGCGCACTGGAGATACAAAGAAAAAGGTTCAAAAAGAGCGGATTCCGCGACCGATATCAAATTTTCTTGGATGAGGAAATTGGTTGAATACAACAAAGACACGACAAACGCAGAAGATTACGTAAATTCGGTTAAATTGGATTTATTCTCCGACCAAGTTTTCGCATTCACTCCAGGAGGTGACGTAATCGACCTTCCGCAAGGTGCAACACCTGTTGACTTTGCGTATCGTATTCACTCGGATGTCGGACATAAAACTGTCGGCGCATTGATTAACGGACGTATTGCGCAACTTGATACAAAGTTAAAAAACGGCGATATTATCGAAATTATGACTTCTAAAGTCGCTGCTCCGCGTCTTGACTGGTTAAACTTTGTTGTAACAAAACAAGCAGCTTCAAAAATTCGTCAATGGTACAAGAAAAACAAACGTGAAGACCATATTGATATCGGTAAAGCAAACCTTGAACACGAACTTACAAAAACAGTTTTTGACGAATTTGTTAAAAACGGTGAGTTTGACAAAGTCGCAAAACAAATGAATTACGTGAGCGCAGACGATTTGTTTGCAGCTTTAGGTTATGGTGAGACAACCGTTAACAAGATTGTTAACCGCCTAAGAAAACCTCAAAAGCAGGAAACAACAGTTCAACACAAACCACGAAAAGCTTCTGAAAAAGATATTATCGGTTTAGAAGGTCTTTTATACTCGTTCGCAAGATGTTGTTCTCCAATCCCCGGCGAACCTATTGTCGGCGTTGTAACCCGTTCAAAAGGCGTTACCGTTCACCGTTTGGATTGCAAAACATTAGAAAACATTCCTGTTGAAAGACTTTTAGACATACATTGGTCAGGAAATAACGTTAACAAGACTTACAGCACAACTATCAGAATTGAAACAGCAGAAAAACTGGGCTTGCTCAAAGATGTTATCGGTATTGTTTCGGATAACAACACAAATATCACATCTGCTAACGTTAAATCTAAAGGTAAAGTCGGCATAATCGAACTCGGAATCGAGTTGGATAACATTGATACATTGAGAAAAGTTATGACTGCCATTCAGTCTATGCCTGATGTTTACAGTGTTAAACGTATCCAAACATCATATAGCGCGTCACCTCAACAATTTACGAAAAAGACAGTTAAAAGAGCAAAAAAGAAAACCACAAAATAAAGTAAAGTATTCAAATGATTTATAAAAAACAAAACGACCGCTTTAAATAAAGCGGTCGTTTTCTATTTTATCCTTTAAACTTAGTCTTTTTTGACTGTACTTCTGATGTGCAATTCTCTCAACTGTTGCAATGAAGCTTCACCTGGAGCATCACTCATCAAGCACTTAGCACTTGCATTCTTAGGGAATGCGATAACGTCACGGATTGAATCAGTTCTGCAAAGTAATGCAACTAATCTATCCAAACCGATTGCTAAGCCGGCATGTGGTGGAGTACCGTATTGAAGTGCATTAACCATAAATCCGAATTTTTCTGTTGCTTCTTCTTCTGTCAAGCCTAAAGCCTTGAAGATTTTCTTTTGAACTTCACTTGAGTGAATTCTTACAGAACCGCCGCCCAACTCAGTACCGTTATAAACGATATCGTAAGCGATTGATTTAACATTACCCAAATCGCCACTATCCAATTTATCCAAATCAGCCAAGTTTGGAGAAGTGAATGGGTGGTGCATTGCCATAAATCTGCCTTCTTCATCTGACCATTCGAACATTGGGAAGTCTACAACCCACAATAAGTTGTGTTTGTTTTCATCGATTAAGTTCAAAGATTTTCCGAAGTGCAATCTCAATCTGCCCATAATATCGTAAACTAATTTTGGTTTATCAGCTACGAAGAAAATAATATCTCCGGCTTCTGCGCCTGCTCTTTCTTGAATTTGTTTTGCTTGTTCTTCTGTAACGAATTTCAATACAGGAGATTTAGCAGAGCCGTCTTCCAAGTAAATAATATTAGCTAATGCTTTAGCACCAAATGATACTGCAAGTTTTGTAATATCATCAATATCTTTTCTTGAATATTTAGCACCACCAGGGATTCTGATACCACGAACAATACCGCCGTTTTCAAGAGTCTTTTTAACGATATCAAAGTTAGATTGTAAAATAATATCGCCAATATCAAATAACTCTAAACCAAATCTTGTATCAGGTTTATCAGAACCAAATCTGTCCATTGCTTCTTGCCAAGTGATTTGAGTAAATGGAGGGTGAATATCTACACCCGCTGCCTTGAACGCATCAACTAACAAGCCTTCAACAACCTTGATAACGTCAGGTTGTTCAACAAATGACATTTCCATGTCGATTTGAGTGAATTCAGGTTGTCTGTCAGCTCTCAAATCTTCATCACGGAAGCATTTTGCAACTTGATAATATTTTTCAATACCGCCAACCATCAACAATTGTTTAAAGATTTGTGGTGATTGTGGAAGTGCGAAGAATTTACCTTCTTGAACACGAGAAGGTACCAAATAATCTCTTGCGCCTTCAGGAGTTGTTTTAATCAAGATAGGTGTTTCAACTTCCATAAAGTCTTGGTTATTCAAATAATTTCTAACAGCTTGAACGATGTTGTGTCTTGTTTTCAAATTGTGTAACATTTTTTCGTTTCTGATATCTAAATATCTGTATTTAAGTCTGATATCTTCTGAAACGCTTTCATCACCAAGAACGAAAGGTAAAACTTTTGATTCTGCCAAAATTTCAACTGATTCAGGATACATTTCAACTTGTCCTGTAGGATATTTTTCGTTATAAGTTTCTTCCGGTCTTTTTGTAACCTTACCTTTAACCATAATTACATATTCGCTTCTAACTTTTTCAAAAACTTTATGTACTTCAGGGTTAACTTGAGGATTTGCAACCAATTGGAAAAAGCCGCTTCTATCTCTTAATTCGATAAACAAAATACCGCCTAAATCTCTAACAGTTGAAACCCAGCCGGATAGTGTAATTTCTTCATTCAAATTGCTTAGGTTTAATTCACCGCAATTGTTTGTCTTCATTCTTGTTTTCAATTTATTCATCTCCCTATAATTTTTCTATTATATTCCTAAATCCTAACAAAAAGGGGGTGGATTGTAAAGCTTACTTTTTCTTTACTAAAAAGAAAAGCGGATTGCGAGCAGAGTGCGTAGCCCTTAACAATGAAAAACCTCGTTTTGAAATTGTTAAGGCGGAGTCACGTTTATTGCGAGCAACCAAGCAAGTAAGCAAAAAGAAAAGAATACATTGTCGAAAGACATAAGTAAGATTACCAGTGGAAATTGAAATGCAAAGTCTTTCTCAAAGTATGACTACCAGTTTAAAGTAGTTTTGGCAAAAAAGAAAAGCGGATTGCGAGCAGAGTGCGTAGCATAAACTTGCTGATTAGCACAAAAATCCAGCTTTTTAATAACTATTTAATCACTAAAAAAGTGGTGCGTCATTAGACGCACCACTTTTAAAATACTTATTTTAATCTACTTATTCAAATCTTCTGCCATATTTAAAAGCGTTTGTTCTCGTTTCTGTAATTCCGTAAATTCACTCGGATTTTTTCTAACTTTCAAATACTCTTCCGCAGAATTTACATGCGCTCTTGAGATAAGTTCCTCCGTATAAGGTTTAACCCTAAAACCTTCTAAACCAACTTGATGCAATTTGTTTGTATAAGCCAAATCAAGTGTATTTCTATCAATCATGTAAGCGTTATTTGCGTCACTCAATTTTTTAACGTCATTAAGATGTTCGCTTACTTTCTTAGAATCAACACCCTTGAAAAGGTAATCACTCACATTTTTAACGTTTTCTTTATAGTTATCTAATAAAGATTTCAAACTTTTTGTGCTTTGAAATTTTCTTTCTTTATGCAATTCGTTTGGAAGAATATCTGCTGCTTTGCTTAACCAACCAAACAACAAACGATAAGGCTTTTCAAGTTTGTCAGAAGAGCCAGCAACATAGCTAGCAAGTTCTTGACTTTCAGCTTTGCCGTTAATTATGTAATCTGCGCTTATTTCACGACTTGAACCGTATAAAGTTGCAAACCCAACATTATCATTAAATTCTTGTTGATTTTTTATTGCATCTCTGTGATCAAACTTCTCAAATTTTCCAATATTAAGAGTAATTGTGTCTTTGTTGTGTCCAATTTCTCTCGCTTTTTCAGTTAGTGATTTAATTTCTGTATCACTTAAATTCCAATGTTTTTTACCTGCACCAGCAAGGTTTAATTTTGCGCTAAAATTTGGTGTAGAGTCGATTTTGTTGATTTGCATTACTGATACCTCTTGTCATTTGGGATACACATATTATGTACGAATTCTACTACAATAAAAAGTTTTAAACCACTAACAATAAATATTTGTTACAAAAGTATAAACTTAACACGCAAATTTTTCGTGTTATAATTACACTTGCCAGACTAAATGTAAAAAATTGTAAATAAACGAGCAAATAAAAATATTTACGAGTTATTAAATAGCGTATGAAGGAGAATCGGCCGAATGATAAGACCGCTTGGTGTAAATACACAACAAGCTTTTAAAGCAGATAAAAGAACTATAAACAAAGAAACAGGCGAATATAATGACCCCTTAATGCAATGGCCGCTTCGTGGAGCAGCATTCACTAACGAAGTCGGTGAAGCACTAAGACCTGTAATTGGCGGTTATGCAACCCTAAGTTGGGTGCCGGCTTTATTATATATTGGTGCGGATGTTTATGACAAGTACAAAAACGACCAAACCGAATACAGCCCTGATTCAAGGCGTTGTCTTAAACAGGCAATTTTCCAAGGTATGGCAAGTGTATTTTTACCTTTAATTGCTGTAAAAGCAGGACAGAATGCGTTTGCTCAGGCGGGAAAGTTTTCTCAGGACAAAATAAGTATTAATTCAAAAGAACATGTTGCAAATGTAGCAGAACAATTTATCGCAAACGGTAAAATGCACGCTTTTGACGGTAAAGATGAAGAATGCATAAAAGAATTTACTAATAACGTTTTAAGTTCTATGGATTACAACAACAAAAAATCATCTTTTAAAAATTTGTTTAAAATTTTTAGACTTGATAGTCAAGAAAAAATAGAAAAATATTCAGAAAAAACGATTAAAGATTTAATTCAATTGAGAAAAGATTTATTAAATCCTTCAAAAGAATTTAAAAATGACAAATGGTTTAAAGCTTATGAATCAGATTTAAAAAAAGGTCAAACACCTAGCGTTGCAGTAAAAAGTGTTTTAACAAATTTCCAGCAGGCAAAAATGCTTAAAGGCAAGGCAGTTAAAACGCTTGGCGGTTTTGTAGCTTTGGGTTTAGCAATCAAACCGATTGACCATTTTGTAGAAGAAATTCTTATCGGTAAATATGTTGGCCCTGAAATTGATAAAATAAAAAATAAATAATCCTTATGGGCTACTTCTTAAGAAGATTAAAAAGCAAAGAAAGAAATGCTAAAATATAAATGTAAGTCGAAGGCAACTAGTGAATTGTCGGATTTCGACGTTATGTTATGATTAGGCATTGTGTGTGTATTCGGCTTACTTCTTTAAAACCAAATCTTTTCTTCATAATATTAGCCTTGCTCCTTTTGTCTCTCTTCCGAAAGGGGCTTTCTGTTGAACATATTTGCCCCCTATTTACATTTTAACATGTTTACGCTTCAATAGAATTACTGAGGTTAATCCTCTAGTTCTTTAGAAAGTGAATTACATATATTTGAGTAATCCAAATATCAAACTGGCCAAATTTGCAGGTTTCTGCTACGGAGTAAAAAGAGCAGTAGAAACAGCAAAAAAATTAAAACAAGAAAACCCAAACAAAAATATTTGCATTTTGGGTGAACTTATTCATAACACAGATGTAATCAATGAACTTGAGTCATTAGGGATAAAGACTATTTATGACATTCCTGCTCAAGGCGATGGAATTTGCATAATCAGAAGTCATGGCGCGACTCCTGAGGTTTTTGAGCAAATCAAAAACGCAGGTTTTGAAGTTGTAGATTTAACTTGTCCTGACGTTAAAAAAGTTCAACAAAGAGCCGTTGAACTTGCAAAAAACGATTATTTTGTAGTGATTGTAGGCAAGCCAAATCACCCTGAAGTTATGGCAATTAAAGCAAATGCCGATTTATATTCTGATAAAGTTGTTGTTGCAACTTCAATTGAAGAACTTGCACCTTATGCTGCTCAAATAAAATCACACAGAAAAGTCGGAGTTGTTGTTCAGACTACACAAATGGTTTCTTCTCTGAATCTTGTTGTTAATTATTTGAACACGCTAGCAAAAGAAGTTTTAATTTATAATACAATTTGCCAATCAACTGCTATGCGTCAAAAAGAAGCAAAAGAGCTTGCAAAAGAAAGCGATTTGATGGTAGTTGTAGGTTCAAGAAAAAGTGCAAACACAAGCCATTTGGCAGAAATTTTAAAAAATTGTACAAAAACAATTCATATCGAAAACGATACAGAATTAGATAAAAACGATTTAGAAGGAGTTAAATCAATCGGAATTACAGCAGGCGCATCGACTCCACAAAAAATTATTGATAAAGTAATTGATAGGATAAAAAATTGATGAAAAGTTGAGGAGTTGAAAAGCGGAAAGGTTGAACAGTTCATTAAGTTCGCAAATGCTCACATTTTATATGATTTATGACCGAAGGGAATTAAATAAACTATTCAACTTTTCCACCATTCAACTTTTCAACTAAAACAAAAGATACACAAAAGAAAGGAAAATAAAAAATGACAACAGAAGTTAAAGACGAATTTGAAATGCTGTTAGAAGAAAGCTTTGCTAAAACTAACACAGTTGCTGATATCGTAGAAGGTACAGTAATTAAAAAAGAACAAGACGGTTATCTTGTAAGCGTAAAAGGCGCTAAAATGGAAGCTTTCTTATCAAACAGAGAATTATCAAGCGATGTTGAAGAATTAGAAATCGGCGACGTTAGAGAATTCTACGTATTAAAAGAAGAAAATAATGAAGATGCTATGCAACTATCTCTTAAGAGAATCGCATTTGCTCAAGCTTGGGCTCAACTTAATGATGCTAAAATCCAAGGCGATACAATCCTTGCTAAGGTTGTTTCAACTGTTAAAGGCGGCGTTTTGGTTGATGTTGCAGACCTTAAAGGTTTCATCCCATCTTCTCAATTGAGAACAGGTACTCCATTTGACGGTTTAATCGACCAAAAAATCGAAGTTAAAGTTCTTGAAGCTGATCCTAAGAAAAACAAGCTTATCTTATCTCAAAGACAAGCTGTTGCTGAACAAAGAGATCAAGTTGTTGATAACGTTCTTTCTTCTTTGGAAGAAGGTCAAGTTGTTAAAGGCAACGTAGTTAGAATTACTGACTTCGGCGCTTTTGTTGATATCAACGGCATCGACGGCTTACTACCTATCTCTGAAATTTCTTGGCAAAGAATTAAACACCCTTCAGATGTTATCACTTTAGGTGACACAATAGAAGTTAAAATCATTAAGATTGATACTGAATTGAAGAGAATTTCTCTATCTCTTAAGAGAATGGGTGAAAATCCTTGGCAACAAATCGAAGGACAATTTGAAGAAGGTCAAATCGTTAAAGGTACTGTAAACAAAGTTACTACTTTTGGCGCATTCATTAACATCTTCCCTGGTGTTGAAGCATTATTGCCTGTTTCAGAAATGTCTGACGAAAATGTAAATCCGTTCAACATGTTCAAAGTTGGTTCAGAAGTTGACGTTCTTATTAAGAAATTCACTCCAAAAGAACACAGAATCGCTTTGTCTGTTAA
>CAKVIG010000007.1 GCA_934754515.1 uncultured Candidatus Melainabacteria bacterium
ATATATTCTTGAGGTTGTGATGCGATTTCTAAAATATCCCTCTCAACTTCTGTTGGTCCTAAGACCATTAACAATTTGTGTTTCATAGCAATATTGTAGCATAAATTATTTTATTAGAATTATAATATATTTTTTGCCAAATTATCTACAATAACTTCTGCAGAATTCGGATAATTCAATTCTTCTAAAAGAGCCAACCTCTCCAACTTTTTAGGGTCGTTTTTATTAATCAAAACATCCTCAAAAATCTTATTCATTTCATCTAAATTATGCACGTTATAATAAGTTTGACAAATCTTTTCAACATTTTCATTACCCTTGAAATATTCTGAAACCAAATGAATACAAGGCTGTTTTGTGAATAAATATTCGGTCAAAAAAGATCCGCTATCCGTTATCATAGCTAGTGATTCTTGAAATAATTGCATGTAATCCCCATCTTCACAAACAATTCCGATATCTTGCCAACGTCTGTAATACTCGTCAGCTTCTTCTTTTTTCATATAACCCGACATAAAAAGAAAATTATACAGGCAAGGATGTGGTTTAAACACCCAATTCAATTCAGGATGTTTTTCTGCGAATTCTAAAATCTTATATCCGTTCCAATCAAAAGTTGAATATCTTAAATTATCACCGCAAATAGTCCAATGTGGTGCATAAATTACATATTTACACTCATTTTCTATTTTGTCGTCTAAATAAAAATCCAATTGCGGATGACCTGCAACAATAAGTTTTTCACCTTTGTCATACATATTTTTAGCATAATTCTTTCTGATAATTTCATCAGGAACATAATAACGATAAATATATCTGTGAAATCTTAAATCATATTCAATAGGATTATCAATATCTGAAATATAATAAGGAACGTAATACGTCAATGCGAATTTTGAACAAACTACAGGCCCTTGTGTTGTTTCAACATACCAAGGATGTTGATAAATGATTATATCCGGCTTTGGTGACATTTTTTCAAACGGAATAAATTCGTCGTTTTCTAAATCATAGGCACATTGAACATTCATTCCTTTTGATTTAAAAAAATTGTAAGTTTTTTTAATATCATTAATCGTTTGATAATTAAAATTATCTTTGGGCGCATTACATTTTGTAACAAAAATATAAGGTGTAAATCGTTTGTCTTTTATCATCAAATCATAAACGCTTTGACACTTCCATTTTGCAGAATCATAAACATAAAAAGCAACGTTTAAATGAGTTTTACCTTTTAATTTTGCTTTAACTTTTTTTTGATTTCTTTTTATGTAATCAAGATTTTGTTTGATTTTTTTGTTATAGAAAAATTTTTTACCAAAACCTAATATTTTACCGATTTTTTCGTAATCTATATACATAAATTAATTATAATATTTTATCTTGCGTATTGCAAAATGTAGAACCCTGAATTTTCAAATTCCTGTTTTACGCCTGTTAATTTAAAACCGAGTTTTTCGTAGAACTCTCTTGCCGGCATGTTTTTGTCTAAAACCCAAAAATAAATAGGTTTACCCATTTTTATAAACTCATTCATGACGTAGGTTCCAATGCCTTCGCCTTGGAAAAATTTGTCAACATAAAAATCGCTTATTGTGATTTTATCCTCTGCAACTTCCGCATTAATCATTGCTTTAACAATTCCATCATCGTAAACATACATGTTATCCAAGGCATGAGGTTTTTTAAAACCTTCTGCTTCTGAAAGCACCTGAATTACATTAAACGATACGTGGTCATTTTTGAAAATATCACGATAAGTATGTCTTTTTGTAAAAACTATGATTTCTGCAATTCTTGCGATATCTTTTTCTTCGGCTTTTCTAAGCATGTTTACTCCTAAATATTCTTATATATTAAGTATACCACTAGCAAAAAATATTTTTACAGTTTTAATAATAATAGGTACAAGTATGCAAATCACAACACAGAATCAATATAACACATCATATAAAGGCGGATTAAAATCTCTAAATGCACTTAATCCTGTATCTTACTATGCGAACCGTTATTTTAAACGTTCGGCACAAATTTCGAATAAGAACTTTACACCTATATCAGACTCACTTGCTGATAAAATTAAGCAAATAAAGCAAGACAGAATTTTAGCTTGGGATATTAACCCTGAAAATTCTAAAGATTATGTTTTCTTTCTGCATGGAATGTCGCAAAATGTAAGCAACTATCAACCACTTTATGAAACCGCATTGAAAAATAAAAAGGCCGTTTTTGCAGTTGAATACAGAAGTTATGGAGAAAATAAACCCGCTATACTATCGGAAGATAGACTTAGAAATGATGTTGAAAAGGCTTATAAAATTTTAACCGAAGAAAAAAATATCAGACCTGAAAATATAATAGTTGTCGGTCACAGTATGGGTGGAGCTTTAGCAGCTAATTTTGCAAGCAAACACGAAGATATTAAAGCTTTGATTTTACTTTCACCGATTAGAAATATGGCTAGCATAGGAAAGAAATTCTTTTTAAATAAAAATATAGGCGTTGGCGTACCCCAAAAAGTAAATAAACTTACTAATACGATTAAACCGCTAAAATGGTTATTAAGTTTACGTTTCAACTCTCAGAAAAAGATGAAACAAATAAATGCTCAGACTTACATCCTTCAATCAAAAAATGATTCCGTAACACCTTTAAGCGGAGCTAGAAAACTCGTTAAATCCGCTCGAGAAAAAGGAATTTTGAAAGATTTTATCATATTCCCTCTAGGCGGACATAAAGTCGACAGCAAAAAAGTTGATGCATTAAATAAAATTTTGGGAGAAATTTGATAATGAAAATAAATCCCGTAACAAATAGCTTGAATTTTCAATCGACAAGCAGAAGATACACTGATTCTAATGGCGACCCCTTCGGATGTTTTACAATGTTTTTTAGAGATGATATAGATTGGGAAAAACTCTCAGAATTTGAATTAGAACATTTTAAGAAAAAAGATGAAGTTAATGTCGTCATGTTCGCATCTTCTGATGGTTCGGAGGCTTATTCCAAAATAATTTCTTTGCTTGAAAACCCTATAGAACAAAAAAAGCCCCAAGCAAAGAAGTTTTTTCCAATACATGCTTTTGATGTAGATGATGAGATTGTTAAGACAGCTAAAAGCGGGTATATAAAAGCCACAAGTTTCGATATAGTAGAAATTATCTCCAGAACAAATAAATATACTGATTATTTCCAAAAAAGCGAAGAAAAGCTAAATATAGCCAATGACATAACACAAGGAAATCTTGTTTTAAAAGCAAAAGCGGCTTTAACTGATAGAGTAAAATTTAACAAAGGTGACATGTTCAAAGAAATCAGAAAAATAAAAGATAACTCAAACACTATATTAATGTGCCGAAACATTTTGGGTTATTTCTTGAACGATAAAATAGAAGAATTCATAAAACTGGCATCCGAGTTTTTAAAGCGTGGCAGTTTGTTTGTTATTGGTGATTATGACCACTCATATATTGATATAGGAAAAATTATAGAAAACAACAATTTCAAAAAAGTATTGAAAAATGTTTATGAAAAAATTTAATTAAAAGTGACAGAATTCCCCAACAAACTTATTGCACTAAATTTGTTAGTGTGGTACAATTGGCTTGTGGGAGTTTATAAGGCATGTGCTTTAAGCTCCGTAAAATTTAGCCAAAGGGGTGACTATGTTAGTTTCTGCAATATCTGTAAATCGCAATAATGGTTACAATATAAGTAGTAATATGCCGTTTTACAATAGTCGCAGTAATGAAACAATTGGTGATACATCGTTCAATTCTTTAACACCATATTCTAACAAAAAGTCAGTTCCTGCTGAAAAATTACCTCAGGTTTATAATAATATCAATGAATGGAAGAATTTTTGCCATAGTCAGATTTTAGGCAAAAAATTTAATACAATAGCTTAGTTTTATGGAAAATGGTTTAATTCTTGGTTTTTTTGACGGCGTGCATCTTGCACATCAAGAGGTTATAAAATCTGCTGTTGAATTTTCGTCATGCCCTATTTTAGTTACACTCAAGAATTTTAACAAATCAAAAGAACTTATTTTAGAGAGAAAAAACTCGTATTCTAAAATAAAATCACTAGGCGTAAAAAAAATCATAGAGCTTGATTTTTCGCAAATTTCCGGCATGCCGGCAGAGGAGTTTTTGGATTTTCTAAAAAAAGAATACAATCCTATATCTGTTTCAACAGGATTTAATTATACTTTTGGAAAAGACAGATGCGGTAGTACGGAAACTCTCGAAAAATATCAAGAAAAATATGCTTACAGGTACTTTTGCATTCCGCCGTTAAAATACAAAAATGATATTATCAGCTCTACACTTATTAAACAAAAACTGGTTGAGGGTGACATACATTTGGCTAATGAACTTTTAGGAAGCAATTTTGTTTTATCGGGAGTTGTAAAAAAGGGTGCGCAAATCGGGCGTACAATAGGTTTTCCAACTGCTAATATTGATTATCCTAAAAATATAGTTAAAATACCTTATGGCGTGTATTACGTAAAAATCGGTAACAAACGCGGAATTATGAATTGGGGTATGAAACCTACAGTGCATAATACAGTTAATCCCGTAGCAGAAACACATATTTTTGATTTTGACGGTGATTTATATGGTCAAAATATAAAAATAGAACTTCTCAACCGCATTCGCGGGGAAATAAAATTCAACAACTTAGATGAATTACAACAACAAATAAAAAAGGATATAGATGAATGCTTAAAGTAGTTATTATAGGCTATGGCGAAATGTTTACAAATCTTATAGCCGGCGCTTTAGATGCAAACTGCGAAATAGTGGGAGTCCTAAGACGTGAAACAATCAAATACCACCCGATATTAAGACGGCTAAAGGATGTAATAAATCCATCGTTAGAATATAATTATATAAGAAGCTATAATTTACCTGAAATAGATGTTGCAAGCGTAAATACAGCTCAATTCAAAAAAACGCTTTTAAAACTTAATCCTGATATAGTTTTGGTAGGTTCTTGGTCAGAAAAATTTGAAAAAGAAATTTATGATATACCAAAAATTGCAACAATAAATGCTCATCCATCACTTTTACCGCAGTATAGAGGCCCAAATCCGTATTTTTGGACAATAAGGAACGGCGAGCAAATAAGTGGTGTTACTTTCCACCTTATGGATAAAGGGTTTGATACAGGTGCAATTTTAGCACAGGAAGAAGTTAAAATTTACCCGTCTGACACCGGTAAATCATTGAAAGAACGCACGGTTTTAACTGCTCGTGGAGTTGTTTGTGAACTTTTGAAAGCATTGAGAGAAGACATTATAATTCCGCTTACTCAAAGAGAAGACAAAGCTACATATTATTCGACTCCAAGCGAATTAGAACTGGATTTTTCTAAATCCGCAGAAGAAAATTATGCACTGATTAGAGCGATTTATCCTTGGGAAAATGCATATTTTTATCACAATACAACTTGTCTTGCCGTATCACCTTTAGGAGCTGAAATAACTGATAACAATACCGAATACCAAGACGCAGGAACTATTACCGGGATTGAAAACAAAAACATAAGCGTTTTATGTGGAGATAATAAAATTTTAAAAATGCCTGTTGTACTTTATAAAAAAATTGATAGAATTTTTACCAAGAATTATATAAAACGTGAAATTAGGATAGGCGAAAAACTAAACTAAAACCTTGAAAAAATAGTTTATTAATGTTAAACTCCCAATGTAATGCAATTACATCTATTTTAAGGAGTCCCAATGTTCGCAAGTGAAGAAGCTGTAACAAAGCTTTTGACTAAAAATGAAATATTGAACGTAAAAGGAAATTTATTTATATCAAATCCGATTACGTTTGATTTGGGCGAATTCTTAAAAAAACTTCCGCTTGAGGCAAGCAAGGAAGTTGATAGATTTGGTGGAAAATATGTTTTTATAAAATAAAAGCTCCGATTTCGGAGCTTTTTATTTTAATTTTGTGCATCTTTAACGCCATATCCGCTAAATTTATCTAATTGTAATAATACAACTTTTCCATTAGAATCTTTGCACATTACATATACGTTTTTGTTTGTATCAGCTTGTGGAGTTCCATATATTGGATATCCATTTGACATTCCTATAATTTTATAATTATAAGCATTGTTACCATTAGTTGTTATTGCCAAATATTTAGGGAAGGTCGTATTTTCATCTTGAGCCTTATATGTTTCGGTAGATTTTTTAGTATCTCCTTTTACATCATCAGTCTTTCCTGAATTATCATGAACCCTATCAATATTTTCAATAGTTTCATTAGGACCTAATTTGCTATATCCGTCCGGTAATGTAATATGAGTAGGAAGCAAGCTATTATCGTCATTCCAAGCTGAGATATTAGACCAAGGTTCAGTTCCATTAGTATTATTGTTTTTTGCATCACTGCCAGCATTTACTTTACCATTGTTATCAGTTGCAGGGGCTTGTGCTGCAGGTTTATTGTCATTAATGCCGAATTTATCATTGTCTAGGTCACCCCAGCCTTTTTCTTTTGCGTAGTTCTTTAATGTACCTAGCATATTTTCGTAATCTTTTTTATCTGTTTCTGTATGATTTGGTTCTTTTTCAGAGTTAGTTTTTTCTTTTTTGATTTTTTCATACAAAGCTTTAACGTCAGCTGGTTTTGCCTCCTTATTACCAATAGTATCTTTAACTTTTGAGCCTAAGTCATTGATAATTTTTCTATCAGGGTCGTCGCAACCATGTTTATCGTCTTTGCTATCTTTTACTTTGCCTTTGCCGTCTTCTGAATCTTTGGATTTTGTTGAACGTTCAAGCATATTGAAACCGCTGATACCACCAAACGGAGTCATAAACATATTGCTAAACGGACTCATTCCAAAGCCACCGAAACCGAAGTTTCCAAAGCCGCCCATATTGCCACCGAACAAGCCGCCGAAGATACTTCCAAGACCGTTGCCTATGCCATAGCCTAGACCGCTCCAAAAGCTTCCGCCGCCGAAGTTGCCAAAACCGGCACCCATATTAAAGATAGTTGTGTTATTACTGCCAATGTTAATAACATCGCCACCTCTTGAGTGGAACATTTCGTAATGTTTAAATGCGCTGTGACAATTAATTCTTGACATACTCTGTACCTCATTGTTTCTTACATCTGTTATATATAAAAAGTATAGAAACTTTATTCAATTTCAGAGTTTATAAAATTCGTTACAAAACTTAATAATTCATATAAAAAAAGTGCGACTATTGAGAAACAGTCGCACTTTTAAAAATAGTTAAATCAATTAGCACAAAGCACAAGAACTATCCAGTGACTTTTTTAAAGCATCTACCTTGTCTAATTGTTCCCAAGGAAGATTTAAGTCTGTACGTCCTAAGTGTCCGTACGCAGCTAATTTTTGATAGAATTTACCGCCATTTTTAGCAGGCAAGTTTCTCAAATCAAAGTTTGAAATAATTGCAGCCGGTCTTAGGTCGAAGTTAGCTCTTACTAATTCAGAAATTTCATCATCAGAAATTTTACCTGTGCCAAAAGTATCTACAAAAATTGAAATAGGTTCAGCTACACCAATAGCATAAGCCAATTCAATTTCACATTTTTCAGCAAGTCCTGCTGCTACAATGTTTTTAGCAACATATCTAGAAGCATAAGCAGCTGATCTGTCAACCTTCGTAGGATCTTTTCCTGAGAAAGCTCCACCACCGTGACGAGAATAACCGCCGTATGTATCTACAATAATTTTTCTACCAGTCAAACCTGAATCGCCTTGAGGACCGCCAACTACAAATCTACCTGATGGGTTGATTAAAATAATTGTGTCGCTGTCAAGTTTAATAGATTCAGTTTCAAATACATAATCGATTACGCATCTCTTCAAGTCATTTCTAATAATTTCTTGAACTTTTGAGTTGTCGCTGATTCCGTTGATTTCTGCTGCATGTTGAGTAGAAAGCAATACAGTGTGAATTCTTGATGGTTTTCCATCAACGTATTCAACAGTAACTTGTGATTTTCCGTCAGGTCTTAAGTAGTTTAGGATACCTTCTTTTCTAACTTGAGCCAATCTGTAAGACAACTTGTGAGCCAAACTGATTGGAAGTGGCATAAGTTCAGGTGTTTCGTTACAAGCATAACCAAACATAATACCTTGGTCGCCTGCACCGATGTTTTCTGTTTCTGATTTTGAAGTATCAGCATTTTCGCTTCTGCTTTCCAAAGCTTTGTTTACACCGCCTGCGATATCTACTGATTGCTCGTCAATACTTGTTAAAACTGCGCAAGTATCACAATCGAAACCGCCGCCTGCTTGTCCTTCGTAGCCGATATTTCTAACAGTATTTCTAACTACTTGCGGAATATCTACATAACAATTAGATGTAATTTCACCGCAAACAAGAACCATACCTGTTGTAGCAGTAGTTTCTGCAGCTACTCTGGATTGAGGGTCTTTTGTTAAAAATTCATCTAATATTGCGTCTGAAATTTGATCGCAAACTTTGTCAGGGTGTCCTTCTGTAACTGATTCAGAAGTGAATAAAAATTTTTTTGATGTCATCTTTTTTCTCCTTAATTTATATTACTCCGGTAAGGTTTTTAATTCCGACCCGGTCACATTAGCTACATTCTAGTATGAATGTCAACAAAAAGCAAGAAAGCGTTGCATTTTACTTAACATAACGCAACGCTTTCTTATTTTTTTAAATCGGTTTATTACATATCTAACCCTAAATCCAATGTTGGAGCTTTTGCTACAATAGCACTGGAAGATATTATATCAACTCCGGTTGATGCAATATCATGCACGGTATTCAAATTAACATTTCCGCTTGCTTCAACAATTGCTTTGCCGTCAATAAGTTTCACACATTCTCTCATTGTATCTAGTGACATATTATCAAGCATAATAATATCAGCACCGCAATTAACAGCTTCTTTAACTTGTTCTATTGTATCGCATTCAACCTCAATTTTATGGGCATGAGAAATGTGTTGGCGTAATTTTTCAACAGCTTTAGTTAAAGAGCCTGCATATTTAATATGATTATCTTTAATCATTGCACAGTCAGAAAGATTAAACCTATGTAGGCTTCCACCACCTGTTTTTACGGAATATTTTTCAAATGCTCTAAAGCCCGGAGTTGTCTTTCTTGTATCAACAATTCTTGCTTTAAATTCACCAACAGCGTTTTGGTATTTGTTAGTTTCTGTTGCAATACCGCTCATTCTTTGTGCATAATTTAAAGCTGTTCTTTCGCCCATTAAAATATATCTTGCAGGACCTTCTATATCCGCAATTTTATCGCCTTTTTTAATCACATCTCCATCGTTAAAATAAAATTTTATATTTATAGAAGGTGAAAGAATTTTAAATACCATCTCAAAAACATTCTTACCGCAAAAAATACCGTCTACTCTTGTATTAAGTACGCAAGACATTCTATCTTCTTCGTTCGTTAAATAATCGGTAGTAATATCACCAAAACCGATATCTTCTTGTAATGCGTTTTTAACATGGTCTTCTATAAAGAAATTATTTAACATAAACTAACTCTCTTTCTTCGCTTTTCATAATATTTGAATGCTTAGCAATGCTATCAGTTTGCCTGTAATCTGCTCTTGAGTGCGCGCCTCTTGATTCTTTTCTCGAAATAGCACCCTCTACAATTAAACCGGCTACTGTAAGCATATTTCTATATTCATATTCATCTTGATTGAAGCACTTTCTAGTGCGTTTAAATTCTGATTTCATTCTCTCTATTTCTGCTTTTGCTTCTAATAAATCTTTTTCGTTTCTAACAATTCCAACTTTATTCCACATCAAATTTTTCAAATTTTGTTTTAAAGTCGGAATATCAAAATCAGCTTCACTTAACGGTGCAGAATATGTTTCAATTACCTCACGAATTGAATCATCAATTTTTTTAGGCGTGCTTAAGTTTGCAAAAGACAAGTAATCCGCAAGTTCGTAAGCACAAACAACACATTCTAAAAGTGAATTACTTGCAAGTCTGTTTGCACCATGTAAGCCCGTTGAAGCTACTTCACCAATAGCATATAACCCTTTTAATGATGTTCTGCCTTCTACAGAGGCTTTAATTCCGCCCATTGTATAATGAGCTGCAGGAGCTACTGGAATTGGATTGTGTGAGATATCTATTCCTTTTTCATCACAGCGTTTTGAAATAGTCGGAAAACGCTTAAATAGTTTTGTATGGTCTATCATAGAAGCGTTTAAAAACACATTAAATGAATGTTCTTTTGCCATTTCCGAATATATAGCGCGAGTAACAATATCACGAGGCGCAAGTTCACGCTTATCATGATATTGTGACATGAATTCTTTACCTTCTTTATTTATAAGCTTTGCACCTTCACCTCTAACAGCCTCTGAAATAAGAAATCTGTCTTTGCTTGTTGGGCTAAGCGCCAAAGCCGTCGGATGGAATTGAATAAATTCCATATCTTGGATAATAGCTCCTGCATTGTATGCAATATCTACTCCATCACCTGTTGCACCATCAGGGTTTGTAGTAAATTTATAAACCTGACCGACACCGCCTGTTGCAAGAATTAGAGCTGAAGTGTAGACAATTTCATGCTCGCCTGTCAATTCGTTATAAACAATTATACCTTTGCATTCCTTATCAGCATCAACAAGAAGCTCAACAGCCATAGCGTTTTCCATAACCGTAATATTGCTGTCATTGATTACATCTTGCGCTAAAGCGTCAGTAATACCTTTACCTGTTGCATCACCGCCAGAATGAAGAATTCTTCTTATGCTGTGAGCTGCTTCCAACGTAAAAGTCAGTTTACCGTCTGAATTCTTGTCGAATTTTACACCATTTTCAATTAAATCATTAATTACTTCATCAGATGCTTCTGAAATATATTCAACGGTTTTTTCTTCGCTTAAACCGGCTCCTGCTTTTAATGTATCTTGAACATGTGATTGTACATTGTCTTCAGGGTTTTGGTGAATAACACCAACGATACCGCCTTGAGCGTATTTAGAATTACTTTCACCTAAAGTAGATTTTGTCAGAAGTAATATACCGTCAGGCAAATTTATTTGTTGGGATATTTTTAAAGCAGAATATAATCCTGCAGCGCCGCTTCCTACTATTACAACGGAATATTCGGAGTATTTCATTTTATAATATTTCACCTCAAGTCAAATTGTTTCAATACCTATTGTACCTCAAACAAAGTAAGGAAAAAGAAATAAATATAAATTTAATATTAAGATTTATTTAATTGTTAAAGTCAAAATCTTAGGATGAAGGACGTCATAAGTCAGAGATTCTTCAATATTTATAGTCGGAGAATACTCTTTTGCCTTTGCTACATCACTATTATAACCTTCTAAATCACCCATTAGTTTTTTTATCTTAGCTCGCTCAGCATAAGCTTTTGGATTATTGGCACGACGGTCTATTGATAAATTCCAAACTTTTAATGCAACATCGTATCTGCCAATATTAGCATATAAATCGGACAAACAAGCAAAGCCTGCATAGGCAGTATTATCAGCCTCTATAATTCTATTACAAAAAGACATTGCTTCTCTGTAATTTCCTTGTTCTTTAAAAAGCATTGCAACTTTTAAATTATCATTGAATTGGATATTATCGCTATTTATATAATCATTCAATGCGCCTTTATAATCTCCAGCCATTAAGCGTATTTCAGCTCTGTCTTTATATAAAGATTTCAATTCAGCTTCTGGTAAATAACTGGGAAAGGTTTGGATAGACTTATTAATTTCATCAAGAGCTTTTTTCTTATTCTGATACATTTTAGCTAAATAAACAGCATTATTCCTGTGAAACAAATATTCCGTAGCATCAGCATTATGAGTCAATCTGGAAATAAACAGCTGAGTATTATTTCCCCAAAAACAAACTTGTAAAAATTTGTTCCCAGGAGGAGTACACAACCAAGCAACAAATAAAAAACCGCAAATAATCCAAGTTAATAACTTAGCATCATCTTTACGTGAAGTCTTTCTAAAGTTTGTTATCATTTAGCAACTCTCTTTCATGCAAATTATATATTAAAATTCTAAAAAAATAAAGTAAAATTTTATTAAAACAATATATTGTTCAAAGTTTTAAATTCTTTAATATTGTTAAAATTTAAGCATTTACATACATTTGGTGCAATTTGCTCTGCACAATTTCTATCAGAAAAGAATAACTCCACAAATCTTGCGAAAAGCTCAGTCGGGCTGTTATAGTAACGATTTAGCTTAGAAATTCTGCCGTTAATTCGACTAATCATCCTTTGTTTAGATTTAATTTTTACATACAAAATTTCTTCGTCACTCAGTTCGTAAAAATCTTTACCCAAATTTTCTACCGAATAAATTGTATTATTAAAATTTATTCGGTCGTATTTTAACAAATATCTTAGAGGCAGACAAAAATGTCTTTCAAATTTCTTATATGGTACTGATAACTTAAAATCAGGATATGTTTGTTTGATTTGTTGTGTCATTTCTTTAATTTCAGATGCAAGTTTATTTTTTTTGTCAAATAATGCCTTTGCTTCTAATTTAGGAATCTTTTTAACTGTTACATTTACCAGTTCTTCGTTCATTGCGCCCGTCATTGAACTAAATGCAAAATCCAGTGAACTTAAAGTTTTATCGTGCTTAAAATGAACAAAATGAGCAAATTCGTGTAAAAGTACAGACAGAGTTTCTTCTTCGCTGATATTTTTAGAAATATCAATACGATAAGCACCGTTATTTGTACCTCGAAAAAAGCCCTTGTTTCCTCGGGCTTTATTTTTTCCAATATTAACTTCTATTCCTAAAGACTCAAAATATTCTTTTAGTCTTAAGATTCTGTTTCTTTCACTAACCATTTCAAATAATCTTCGCTGCAATCAACAATCGGTAAAGCAATAATTTCAGGCACTGTATAAGGGTGCAAATCTTCAATTACAAGCTTAATTTTGCCATAATTTGCTCTTCTTGTCTTAATCATCATAAGAATTTCTTTTTCTTCGCAAACTTCTCCATCCCATGAGAAAACAGACTGAACTTTGTCAATCATGCTAACACATGCTGCAAGTTTATGTTTCATCAAGATTTTAGTAATATCTTTTGCAACTTTTTTGTTTGGTACAGTACAATTAATTACGATAATATCCATACACTCTCCTTTATCTTAATCCAATTTAAAAATTTTTCCTGTATTTAATATGTTATTCGGATCGAAAAGCTTTTTGATTTTTTTCATGTAATCAAGAGCTTTTTCATCCATCGTATTTTTTATATAAGAAATTTTTTCGCTTCCAACCCCATGTTCTGCTGAAATTGTTCCACCTAAAGAGGTTGCAAGCTCATACATTTCGGTTTTAGCATTAATATAATTTTTAAATTCATCGTCATTTTCTAAATTTAAAGCCACCTGCGGATGAATATTGCCATCACCCACATGTCCTACTACACAAACTTGAAGATGATATTTATCACAAATTTCTTTTGCGCCGACTACCATCTGTGCCAACTTGTCACGCGGTACGATTATATCATCGGAAACTACATCAGGGGCAAGTTTCGTTGTAGCAGCAAAGCTCGCACGTCTTGCAGTCCAAACGGCTTCTTGCTCATCTTGGGAATTTTTAGTTTCAATCTTGCTTGCGCCTGCTTTATTTAAAGCCATTTCAACTCTTTCCTTTTGAGTCAGCATAGAAGATTCAAAACCGTCTAATTCAATCAAAAGCATAGCATTTTTGGTTGTATCCAATCCGCAAGGATAGAACTTTTCAACAGTAACAATAGAATTATTGTCCATAAAATCAATTGTTGCAGGAAATACGCTTGCTCTAAGGATTTCTGTAACGGCTGAAGTCGCATTTTCTATTTCGTCGAAATAAGCCGTTACAACTCTTGTTGATTCTGGCTTTGGAATAAGTTTTAATTCGGCTTCAACTACAACCGCTAAAGTACCTTCACTTCCCACCATCAACTGGTTTAAGTGATAGCCGACAGCGTCTTTGATTGTATTTGCGCCCAATGTCATAATTGTTCCGTCCGCCAAAACCACTTTTAAATTCAGAATATAATCTTTTGTCGTTCCGTACTTGAAAGATTTTGCTCCGCCCGAAGATTGAGCAATACTTCCGCCAATCGTAGAAACTCTAAAGTTTGAAGGGTCAGGCGGATAAAAAAGGTTTTCTGTTGCAGCGAGTTTTTTAATTTCATTCAAAACAACCCCTGGTTGAACTCTCATAGTCATATTAGTCGGGTTGAAATCTAAGATTTTGTTCATTCTGGAAAAATTCAAAACAATTCCACCAAAATGACAAACGCATGCCCCGACCATATTTGTACCTGCACCACGGCAAATTACGGGAGTTTTATGCTTATTTGCAAACTTTAGAACTTTTTGTACTTCTTCTATAGTTTCAACAAAAACAACTGCATCAGGAAGTCTATGTTCCATTCGAGAGTTGGTAGAATCTTGCGCATAACAATATCTTTCTTCCAAACTTGTTAGAACATTCTCTTTTTTTACAAGTTTATTCAAATTATCTAAATTACTTTTCAACAACATGTGATGCTATTTTTTCGATACTTTTGTTTAATTTTGCTATTTGTCTATCCATTCCACCAACTTTTTTAGTTAGTTGAGCAGTATCTTTAGGGTCAATTTTAGTCATAACTTCTTCAAGCTTAGACTCTAAAGAATTGATTTTATCTTGCTGTGATGACATTTTATCATCAATTGCAACCAAGAAGCTATTCAAAGTATTTTCAAACGGAGTCATGTCGATTTTTGAATTTTTATTACTAATAGTTGTTTCGACAATAACTCTATCAAGTTTAGCTTCTAATGATGATATGCGCTTAGCCTGCTTTTCAAATACATTGCTTAAAGCTTCAATAAGCTCGGTGCTTTCCGTATTATCCTCAGCTTCTGCTTTCAAATCTTCCAACATAACCTTGATTTGACCGATATCATCCAATGTTTCAACCTTGTCAGAAATCGTTGTAATTTGTTCACCCGCTTTATCAACCCATTCCGCCAAGTACTCAAATACTTGGTTAAATACCTGATTAGTTTTTGCTCCATTTTGAATCATTGTATTAATTGCGCCTAATTTATTATCAAGTCTGTCAATACCTGATTCGTGAGCGAAATTGCGTGTTCTTTCGTCCAAATCATTAATTACAAGTTTGAATTCCTGCAAATTATCCTGCAAGCACTTGTGAGATTCATCCGACGCCAAAATAAGTTTATTTGTTCTTGTACTGATACTTACGATATCTTCCGATAATGTTTCAAAATCCTTTTTAAACTCATCATACTCAAATTTTGGCATTTCGGTTTTCAAAGACTCTACAAGTTTGTAGATATCGTTTGTTGAAGTTACAAGTTCTTCCAATTCCTTAGAATTGTTGCTTGATTTCATTTCATTAAGAACTAATCTCAAGTTAGCAATATCTGACTCTAAGTCTTGAAGACTGTAAACATAATCTATATCACCGTCAGAAGATATAATTGAAGTAATTTTTTCATTAATCAAATCTATATCTTCTTTTAATGAATCCACCTTATTATCAATAACTGCAACATTATCTTTCACAGTATCTACGTTATCAATCGTAGTTACAATGTGGCTCAAAATAGTTATCAATTCTGAATGTTTTTCTTGAATGAAATCTAAAATTTCTTCTTGTTCCGCAACAAATGAAATTTGGTTGAAGATATTTAAGAACTGAGTAATAATATCAGATTTAAGTTTAGCAAGTTCTTCATTCAAGCTGATATCTTGAGCATCAACCTTGTTTGTTAAATCGGTGATTGACTGTTGAATACCATATTTAACAAGAGTATTCATTTCAGTTAACTCCGGAAGATTGTTGCAACATAAATCACTAATATCTTCCAAATAGCCGAACTGTTCTTTTACAAGGTTTTCAATACCTGTTATTTGGTTATTCAAAGATGCTTGGAACGCTTCATCAAACGATTTATTCAAAATTTGAGCTTTCAAGTCTGCAAAGCTTACGTTTAATGAATTTATAGAATTACTGATTCCATCCATTATCGTTTGCATTGTAGCATTGATTTCATCTTTTGCAGACTTAAATTCTGCAAGAATTCCGTCAACGGAAGCTTGAATATTTTCAAATGATTGATTGTACTTAGAAGAAATCATTTCAATTTCTTCATACTTATCAACAACTGTATCAATAAATTTCTTATCAAACAAGTTCAATTTGTCTTCAAGCTTGTTTGTAACGTTTTCTTGTACAAAGTCGTTAATTTGTTTATTAAGTTTATCTGCTGTTGAATTTACCAAAATTTCATTTGCAGTTCTTAAATCAGACATTGCAGATGAGAACACGCTTGCTTCCAAGAATTTGTTCATTGTTGAAAGCATATCATCAACAGTATTAGTTAACTCAGAATGAATATTATCCAACTTCTGGTTCATAATCGTTGAATCAGTCTTAATATCCATATATGATTTAAGTTCGTTTACATAATTGAAAATATAATCTTCTATTGAGCTTTCAACATGAACAGTCAGTTTATCCAACTCATCTTTTTGTATGCCTTTGAATAAATTAAATTGTTCAATAATATCTTTAACAATGACATCTGTTTCTTTTTCAATATCTTCAGATACTAATTCACATTCCTTTTGAACAAGCTCGATAATCAAGTCTTTGCAAGAAACTACGTTTTGTTTGTTAACTTCAACTTGTTTTAAAATTTGATTAGCAAAAGCTTCCATTGATTGAAGTTCACCGGCTGAAATATCAGCAGTTGTTGCAAGCAAAGTCGTTATCTTGTCTTCAATTGCTTGTTCAACTTCGTCAAACAAGTTTTTACTGTTATTGATTAATGTTTCAGAAATTGCTGAAACTTCTGATTTTGTAACGTTTTTAGCTTCATCAATCAAAGTATTAAATGTCTCGCCGAGTTCTTTTACTTGAGCTTGGAAAACATTCATTTGCGAAATTTCGTCTTTGTCCAATCTATCATTCAAAGCTTCAAAAGCTGCTTTAAATTCCATAGTTTTAGCTGTTAAATTTTCAAGAATCTTCGAATTTTCATTATCCAAATGAGTTGTGAGGTTTAGAGATGTAGCTTCAAACAAACCTTGAACCTTATCGTACAAACCTTCAACTTCTTCTGTTAAACTGTTTGCAAAATCAACTTTTAAATCATTTGTTTTATTCTGAGTTGTTTCACTAATTAGTTTTAATTCTTCAAGTTTATTTGATGTAATATCATTCAGTAAAGATTCTAATTTTTTACCTACTAAAGTAGAATTTTGTTGAAGATTATCGCTAATATCTGCTTTTAATTGATTTAATTCCTGTGATAAATCTTTTACACTACCAAACACACTTTCATTAATTTCACCCAATTTAAGGTTTAGCTGTTGTGCTTTATCCGTAATTTCATCAAACTTAGCTTCTACATTATTCGCCTGAATTTCTAAGCCTGAATCAACAAATTTTGCGATTTCATCAAGTTGAGTTTTAATATTCTCAATCATTTCAGCATTTCTAGCAGACAAATCTTGAGCAAAACTGTCCAATTTAGTTTCTGAATGCTCGGCTTGAGTTTCAATTAAGTTTTTCAAACTATCAGAAGCTTGCGCGAAGTCATTTTCTGATTTTTCGGCAAAACTTGTTAATTCTGTTGTGAAAGCATTTCCGATTTCTTGTAATTTTAGTCTGATACTTTCTTGTAAACTGCTGTTATCGTTTTTAACAGTTGCTAAGACATTTTCTACTTGAGAATTCAATTTCTGAGTTTGAGCTGTCAGTGTATTTTGAATTTCTTCAAATTTTTCAGCAGTTTCTTGACCTTGAACTTCCAAATTAGAATCAACAAACTTCGCAATTTCATCAAGCTGCTGCTTCAAATTAGCTGATAAAGTCTTATTTAATGAAGACATTTCAACCGTAAAATCTGCTAATTTTGTTTTTAGTGACTCATAATCCGCAGAAGTTATTTCGATATTGCTGTCTATTATAGTTTTCATCTCGCAAGCAATATCTTTTAATCTGTTTTCAGCGTTCTCGTTTTGAGTAGCTAAAGTAGCTTCTAATGTTTCATTTAAGCTTAAAACTCGTTCTTTAATATAATCAGACTGCTCATTATTCTTTTTAACAATATCATCAAATAAAGTTTCGATTTTAGCCTTATATTGTTCCAAATTGGATGCAACCGTTTCGTCAACTCTTGCAGAAATATCAACCAATCCGTTTTCAATTTTCATGCTTAATTCGTTATCGGAACGAGAGAATAACTCCGTAAGAGAATTTGACAAATCTTCAAAGTTTGTTTCAATCAAGCTGAATTGTCTTGCCAAATCTTCATCAATATTTCTATCAACGCTTTCTAATCTGTTTTTTAGACCGGCAAAATCTTCCGTAATTTTATCAACGCTATCTTTGAAGCCTTGCATGTTTGTTTCATTAAAGCTGCTTAAAACACCTTTAAGAGAAACAAAATTGTCTAAAATCTTAGCCAAAGTTGAAGTCAATGAAGATGTCGTTTTTTCTGACATAGAATCTACGCTGTTTTTCAAATCACCAAAACCGCTTGTGATTGAGTCTGCATAGTTTTGCATATCAGCAGAAAATTCCGATAAATCAGATTTCAAAGTGCTTACGGAATTATCAACCTCTGCACAGAAATCATTTTTAATAAAGTTTACAATTTCTCTATTTCCACCTTCAACTTTTAAAGTTGTATTTGAAAGCTGTTCTGCCAATTCTTCAACATTTAGCTTAAGCGTACCGATTATTTGAGCTATTTCACCCTTAAATTGTCCGATTAATTCTTGAGAGTTTTGCAAGCTCTTTGCATGCAAGTTTTCTGTAGTGAATTTGATTTCACTGATTTTATCCGCATTTTCGCAAGTAAATTCTTGTTTGAAATCAGATATTTTGTCCAATAAAGAATTCTTCAAAGTTGCCAATTTTACTTCAAAATCAGTCTTTAAGCCGTCTGTTGAAGATATAATATCACCAATATTAGTACTTAGTGTAATATTATTAACATTCAAAGCTTCCTTTATTTCATCAAAATTATCTTGAACTTCAAGCAACTTGTTGTAAGAATACTTAATTTCTTCCTTCAAAGATTCTGTATTTTTAGTGATTGAAGAATTAATGCTATCAATTTTATTAGAATTTTCTTTTTGAATTTGAATTAAATTATTCTCAACCTGAGTTCTGATAACTTCTACAATATCACGCACGTTTTCAACATAGTTTAGATTGCTATCTTTAACGATTTCAGTGATATTTGCAAGTTTTACGTCTATTGAATCGGTATTAAGTTCTTTTTGAGAACTTACATAAGAAATTACATCCATAACAGATGAAGATATGTTATCCAAAATAGGTTTTAAAGCAGTTAAAGCAGATGCTTGTGCTTGTTTTAGCGAATCTTCAACGTTATCTAATTTGCTTACCAATAATTCATATTTACCGAACAAATCATTTGCAGATTTTTCTGCCTGTTCACTTGTTGAATTTTCAAATGCAGTTGTCAAATCCTGTTTAACTGCGTACAAATCAACTTTTAAATCCTTTACAACATTAACAAAATCTAAGCCCAAAACATCTTGCACAGCAGATTTTAGCTCTGCAAATTCACGTTTTGAATTGTTTACTTCAATTACGGATGCATCAAGTTTATAATCAATTACACCTGATAAATCCTTGATATTTTTGATTTGTTCCAACAATTGGCTTGAAGAATTAGCAACATAATCTTCTTGCTTTTCTAATGAACCTTTTAAACTGTTTTCGAAAATTGCCAAACGGTCTGTAATATTTGAGAAAATCGCATTATTAGCAGAAACATTGTTTTCATCAATTTGTGAAACAACTGTCTTCAAGTTTGCTATATCTTCTAAAACATCATTGAAACTCTTTTCACACAATTTTGTCATTGTGTAGTGAGAATCTTTCAATTTTGAAATCAAAGAGTCTGCATTATTAGAAATTTCGTTCAAAGTTCTTGTTGCATTGACTTCTACCAATTGAGAAATCTTATCAGTTACAACATCAGTATGTTCTTTGATATCATGCTCCATTTTTTCCAAGTTTGACATCAAGCTTTGGAAATTAACGTTGATATCTAAAGCCTGCAAGTTTGTGCTGATTTTCTGAATTTCAGAAGACGCATCGACAAGCGCGTTTTGCAGATTAATAGAACCTGATGAGATGTCTTTTAAAACAATTTCTAACGATGTTTTAAAATCTTCAAAGGTTTGGTTTGTTGTTACTTCTTTTAAAGAAGCCTGCAAAGCTTCTAGTTCGTTCATTATTGTTTCGGAATTTTGGCTTTCGCTTTCAGAGATAACAGTTTTTAAACCGGCAATAATGCTTACAGACGCATCAATTTTTTCTGCTAAATTGTCTATCTTATAGTATTTATCAGACAAATTGTTAACAGAGTCGTTTAGTTCATGGTTTTTTGCAACTAAATCGCTCAACCATTTTTTTGCGCCGATAACATCATCTTGGCTGGCCAAACCTTTTAGAGCATCTTCAAGCTGATCATTCTTTTTATCCATCATTTGAAGTGCTGAAAGTATTGTATTTGAAGAATTTACAATATCATCTAATTGACCACCGAACTTATTTATAGCTTCTGATTGGTCAACGCTGGAAAGTGTTTTGATAAGAGTTTTAAAGTTTTCATTAAGGCTCAAAACAATTGAATCAAAACCGTTTTTCAAATTTTCTAAGTCATTCTTAAGAAGCGATACACTTTTAATGATTTCTTTCTTTTGAGAATCATCAGAGCGCATTGCATCAAGTCTTAGAGTAATGTCGGTTAGAGTTTCTTTTTGTGATACAACTTCTCTTGAGAATACGGATAAATTTGTTGCAACAATATCAAACAGCTCTTTAACTTCGCTTGATTTAAGAACGTCAGCACTGTTTTTAAGTAAGTTTGAGAATAAAGATTCTATCGCACCAAATTTAGAAATCAGCACATTATGGCGTTCGTCCAAATTTTGTTTTAATTCAGACAAAAAGATTTTGATTAAATCTATATCTTCTTCTGTATTGATTTTTTCAAGCTTAGAATTAATTCCTGCAAGAAGTTTATCAACGTCGGAAGTATTCAATATACCTTGCGCTCTGATTGAGTTTAACAAGGTTTTAATTGTG
Organism: uncultured Candidatus Melainabacteria bacterium; assembly: GCA_934754515.1. Lineage (GTDB taxonomy): Bacteria > Cyanobacteriota > Vampirovibrionia > Gastranaerophilales > Gastranaerophilaceae > CAG-196. The sequence goes on from CAKVIG010000007.1 coordinate 21,167, forward strand.
TCAAAATTTTCTGTAATCTCCGAAAAATTATTTATTTCTGCCATATAGTTACTCTATCCCACATTCTACATTCATACTTATTATATAATAATATAAAAATACTGACAAATACCAACAATTTGTAATATTTTGTAAAGATATGACAGTCAGAAAAATCTAAATACTGATTTTATATAAAATAACTCCTGCTGAAATGCTCAAATTAAGCGATTCAACTTTATCTGACATTTCTATCGTAACATTTTTTGTTGCGAAATCTTTTAATTTTTGGCTTAAACCTGATGATTCAGTTCCAAACATTATAAGAACCTTTTCTTGTGGCGCGTAATCTCTTAACCAAACGGTATTATTCGATTTTGGCAACGTCGCAACTCTTTCATAATCTTCAAAAACGCTTAAATCATTCATCTCAAAAACAGGAATTTTCCAAAGGTTCCCAACTGATGAGCGCACACATTTCGGATTATACAAATCCACCGTATCACCGTATAATACAACCGCATCAACATTAAAAGCACAAGCTGTTCTAAGGATTGTACCTAAGTTTCCTGCATCTTTAATATCCTCAAGCAAAACAACTCTTTTATAATTTTCTTGCCATTTTCTATTAATTTTTTTTGCAACAGCGACTGCTTTTGGCGCAGATTCTGTTGAAGATATTTTAGAAAGCACAGCCTCTGTTGTTTCTATTCGTTCGTCAATATTTGCAAACTCGCTTGAGCCTTCCAGAACAAACAAGTGTTCAATTTCTAAACCTGATTCAATAGCTTCTTCAATGCATTTAATACCTTCCAATAAAAAATGAGTTTTACGGTATTTTCTCTGCAAAAGTTTTGCAGTTTCTTTCACTAATTCGTTGTTCACACTTGTTATTTTCATAAGATTTTAAAATCCTTCAACCATTCTTTTTCTTGTTCGTTCAGCAAATCATAGTTAATCAATTTACCTTCATAACCCATTTTAACAAAAGAATGAATTTTTCCACACTCCATATAACAAGAATTTTCTAATCTTACGCCGAAATGTTCAGGATTATACAACCCCGGTTCAATAGTAAATGTCATACCGTCAACGATTTGCGTTTTTGCAATCTCGTTTTGAGAAAGGTTTGGTGGAGCTTCGTGTACATTAATTCCGATACCATGACCAAGTCCATGACCAAATGTGAATCCTTCAATTTTATTATCTAAAATCGAATGAGCCAATGTATCAATTTCAAAACCAGTTACTGACTCCCTCGCCTCAGAGGAGAGGGTAGGGGTGAGGTGTTGATTTGTATAATTAAACGCATTCAAAAACGCCTTCAACACCGTTGTATAAACCCTTTTCTGCAATTCATCCGGTTTACCTTTCACAAAAACTCTTGTAATATCAGTAGCCAAACCGCTTTCATAATACGCACCGCAATCAATCAAAACTAACGAACCATCTTCTAAAATAACATTTTTGTCATTTTTTGCATAATGCGCCAATGCCGAATTTTGATTAATTGCAACAATTGAATTAAAACTCAAAGACTTTGCACCGTATTTTATAAATTCTTCTCGCAAACGCTTTGCAATATCATATTCTGAAATATTATCATTATTTTCTATAAACTCTCTTATTGCCATAACTGCTTTATCAGTGCGTTCAAAAGCCTGTTTATAAGCTTCTAATTCTTCTTTTGATTTAACTGATTTCATGCTTTTTATTTCTGAAACTTTATGAATAGGATTTTTGATTAAAGAATAATCATGCGCATTAATTGAATTTTTATCAACAACCAATTCTCCATCGAAATTCTTTAAAAATTCATTCGAACCATTTGTTAACAAAATTTGTTTTTCTTTATCCGCATAAAGTTTAGCCCAAATTTTTGACGAACAATCTTTTGAAAAATCACGTTTTCCGCTAATATAAGAAACTTCCTCCAAGTTTGTAATAAAAGTCGGACTTGCAGGATGATATTCTTTTGCTGGCATAGCCTGAACAAATTCTACGTTATGCGGTTCTGTAAAATCATTTATCGGGTCTTTATCAAGTAATTTAATTTTATAATCTTTAAAAGTTTCTAAGCGTGCTTGAGAAATCTTTTTTGCAACAACTCCTAACGTTTTCTCAGGACTTATGAGTTTTCTGATTTCATCATCCTGCTTTTGACCAAGTTTAAGTTTAACAACCGTAACGCCCTCTTTTGCCTCATTATCGGCTTGCGTATGATATCTGCCATCGACAAACAGATAAATATCATCTTTTGTCATTAAAGCGTCACCCGTTGAGCCTGAAAAACCAGTCAACGTATATCGAGCATTTTCTGAAAGAGCAGGATACTCGACTAAAAACTCGTTTGTACAACACACGAGAAGATAATCCAAATTCAAATCGTCTAGAAGTTTATTTGACATGTTCGCCTCTTTTTCTATTTTATTTTCGTTCTTTAGTTAATAACACCCTCTCTTGCCTTTGGCACCCTCCCCCGAGGGAGGGAGTAACTTACGTTTTTTTCTTATAATCAAGTTTATGTTAAATGAACGACTTTAGTCCCCTCCCTCGGGGGAGGGTGTCAAAGGCGGGAGAGGGTGTTATTAAATTAAAGTTAAAAGTATTCACCTCACCCTAACCCTCTCCTGTAAGGAGAGGGAATGACCAAGACTTGTTTTAACATGATAAAAAACAAAATAAACATTTTTGTTGGTTCCCTCTCCTTACAGGAGAGGGCTAGGGTGAGGTGAATATATAAAAAATTAAATTATAACTTACTCATCAACATCTGTAAGTTTAATCAAGTGCCAACCGAATTGAGTTTCAACAGGTTTGGAAACTTCGCCTTTTTTAAGTGCAAAAGCAGCATCTTCGAAAGGCTTAACCATCATGCCTTTACCAAACCATCTCAAATCACCGCCATCACGACCTGATGGACATTTAGAATATTGTTTTGCCAAATCTTCAAAAGCTACACCGTTTTCTATATCAAGCAAAAGATTTTCCGCTTGTTCTTTAGTGTCTACTAAAATGTGACTTGCTCTAATTTTCATATTTTTCTCCTTATTATCTGCATAATTATTGTAACATCAAAATAAGGTTGCACAAATATTACATATTAGTAATCAGATTGTTGATAATCATCTTCATCCTGTAAAGATGATAAATCTGATGAGTATTTTGAATCAAAATCTTCAGGTAAATATTCGTTATCAGGCCAAACTGTTTCTTCATCAAATCTGCAAGCACTCAAATTTTCTGACATTGATAAATCAGAATTTGTCAAATCTGCGCCTTGGAAAATTGCTCCTGCAAGATCTGCATCAGAGAAGTTGCAATAATCAACTTTTGAATAACTGAAATCAGTTCCGTTTAATACTGATTCCGAGAAAGAACATTCAACAGCATTTGCTCTTGTAAAATCAACAGAAGTCAAATCACAAGCATCAAATTTAACTTCTGTTAAATGAGAATCTGCAAAAGAAGATGATGTCAAATCGACATTAAAAAACTCTGCGCCTTCAAGTTCAATATTAGAAAAATCCGTTTCACTCAAATCAATTCCACCTTTTGCGTTTTTGATTTCAGTATTGAATGCGTCTACATCTGTTAAAACTAAGTTAATCAATTCTTCTTTTGATAACATTTCTATGCCCTTTCAAAATATTTCTAGCTAATTAAATTCATTTGCATAGCAAGCAAAACCGCCTGCGTTCTATTTGTTACTTTCAATTTCTTAAATATACTGTTCAAATGCGTTTTAACCGTCACATCTCTGACAAAAAGCTTATCCGCAATTTCCTGATTGCTTGCACCTTTTGCAACAAGTGCCAAAACCTCTTTTTCTTTTGGTGTCAATGCATCTATGTTAATGTCTTTGTTTAAAGTTTTTTCTGCCTTAGGTTGAGCTTCCTGCTGCCACTTGGAACGTCTTAAAACAGCTTCAACTCTTGCAAGCAGATTTGGCAAAATAAACGGTTTTACGATATAATCATCAGCACCTATTTTAAGCCCTGAAACAACTTTTTGGTCTTCACTAACTGCCGTAATCATAATTACGGGAATATATTGAGTCTTTTTATTGTTACGAATAGCTTTCAAAGTATCCCAACCGTCCATATTTGGCATCATAACATCTAAAAGAATCAAATCAAAAGTCTTGTCCATAAGGATTTTTAAAGCTTCCAAACCGTCATTTGCAACAGTTACATCGTAACCGTACATTGGAAGTGCGTCTGCCAAAAATTTTGGGTTATCGTCAACGACTAAAATTGATGCTACACCGTTCATTATACAAGTTTCTCCTTCAATGCTTTTAGTGCAGCCTGCAATCTGTCGTCAACTTCCAACTTTTGCAAAATACTTGCAACATGTGCTTTTGTTGTATTTATACTAACAAACAATTCTTTTGCAATTTCAATATTACTGTAACCTTCAGTAATAAGTTTCAAAATCTGAGTTTCACGACTTGTTAAACCATAATTTCTTTCAGGTTTTGGAGCTTCAGCCTCTTGAACTTTAGTAGCCGCTTCCAAAACAATATGTGATATTGAAGGATCAAACCAAGCAGCACCGTCTAAAACAGATTGCACAACCTGAATCAAACGTTTCGGATTAATTTCTTTTGAGCAATAAGCATTTGCACCTGCTTTTAAGCTGTTTAAAACTTCTTGCTCATCGTTATGAGAAGTTAAAACAACAATCTTGATATCTTTATTCAAAGCTTTAACTTTTCTTGTAGCTTCTATTCCGTCCATGCCGGGCAAGCCCAAATCCATAATAATCAGATTGATTTCATTTTCAGACGCAATTTCAAGACCACGTTCAGCTGACTCGGCTTCATAAATATGCTCAATAAAATCACAGCTCTCAAAAGCGGTTTTCAAGCCAAATCTTGTTAATTCATGATCTTCTACGATTAAAATATTACTCTTCATAAATACTGTGTCCCGGATTTATGTCTGCTGCGTAATCTGAGTTTAGTCTTGAACATCTTATCAAAGATTGTTGAGCAAGTTCATTATCCCCTTTTGCTCTTAAAACAAGGCTAAGATAATAATAATATCTAAAATTATTTGCGTCAATATAATAAGAATTATTTAAATAAGTTGCAGCCATATTAAAGTTCTTATCTCTTATCGCCATATTCGCTAAACCTAACCAAATATCATTATTTGAGATATCAATTGAAGCAACTCTCGGCATATAATAATCCGATTTTTGAGGGAAAACTTGCAAAGAATTAACAAGTAAATCCTCGTCAAACTGATTCTTTTTAAGCAACTTTTCATAAATCTTTTTAGACTTTTTGTCTTTTTCCATGGCTAAATAAGTTTTAGCCATACCGACAGAAGGTTCTATATCTTTTGTGAGTTTCTTTGCGTGTTTATAATACTTCAAAGATTCATCATATTTTCTGTTGTCATAACTTACATCTGCTAAAGTTAAAGAAGCCAAATAATTGTTTTTGTCTTCTCTAAACGCGCGTGAAGCGAATTCTTGTGCTTTCAAAGGCTCATCATTTTCATAATAGATTCTGCCTAAAAGTGAAAAGACAAGCGGACTGTATTGTTTTGCGTGCAAAACAGCAGATTGTAGAACTTTCGTTGCAAGCAAACTCTTATCTTGCAAATGATAGTAATAAGCCAAGTGATAATCCTTCAAAGCTTCTGCTTTTGCGGTTCTATACAGCACATATTCTTCAATTGCTTTGACTTTTCTTTGGAAATCAACAGTCTTAAATTCTGTATTCTTAATCTTAGCCAAAACCTTCAAAGCTTGAGATGATTTATTTGAATCTGCCAAAATTTTAGCTTTCAAAGCCAAATAATTGATGTTTACATCGTTTTCTACAAGAGCATTATTAATATACTTTAAAGCTAGCGGCAAGTTATTAGACTTATAATAACCGAGTGCGATTAAGTAGTTTTTATAATCGCTTTCTGCTGCCTGATTAGAATTTAACAATTCTGACGTGGTTTCTATCGCCATATTGTTATACATAATATTTGAATAAGCATCCGCCAAATACACAACATCCTTTGGGTTAACCATCGCTGACGGATAGTAATATTTTTTGATATCGCTTACATAAGACGAAGTAAAACCGTTGTCATCAAGTTTAGCAATCAAAGCATCCGATAAATCAAAGAAGCCGTATTCAGCCATTTTTATTCCGTAAACAAGGAAAACATAATCGTCATGCGAAGCTCTTTGGATTAAATCATTAAAATCATCATAAGAAGCTTTAACGTTGCTTTGTGCAAAACGATTTTCAGCAGACGCGAATTTTGCTTTTACAAAATTATCTTTAATTACCATATCCATGTTTGCAACGGTAGTTTCCGCCTTAATTTTCAAAGGTTTGACCGTTTCCGCCTGCGCAATTGCAGGAGTTGATAATATTAATGCTGTAATTAAAAACTCTTTTAATATCTTATTCATGCTCTGTATCTATACCTACATAGTATTTATTAAATACTTCTAACAATTTGTTACTACAATTATTTACTATTGAGTAATATAAATCAAGTAGGTTGTATTTATCCAATGTTTCCATATCCTCATCAGATATAGTCAAATGGTTTTCCGTACAAAATACTTTTACGATTTTACTCAATTTTATTGCTAAAAACTTTTCAACAACAAGCGGATCAAAGTGTGAACCTGCACCGTTTTTGATAATATCAATGACTTTTTCTATCGGCATTTTATCACGGTAGTGTCTTTTAGAAGTTATTGCATCAAATACGTCTGATACAGCCAAAATTCTTCCGCCAAACGGAATTTCTTCACCCTTTAAATGTCTGTAATAGCCTGTACCGTCGAATTTTTCGTGGTGCGAGCATGCTATTTCAGTGATTTGTTGAAAATCTTTTGACATGTGAATTTTTTCTAAAATATGATGTGTAATTTCCACGTGTTGTTGAATATGTTTATATTCTTCAGGTGTCAATTTACCTTCTTTTTGCAAAACAGAATCTCTAATACCGATTTTCCCGATATCATGCAACGCTGCCGCTTTTTCTAAAATATACAAGTCGTTTTTCTCCATGCCAAACTCTTGTGCAATAAGAGAAGAAAACATTTTTACACGAGAAGAATGACCTGATGTAATTTTATCGCGCGCATCTATAGAGGTCGCAAGTGTTTCTATAAAGCTATCCAATACAACTTTTTGCTCTTCTAGCAGTTTTCTTTGTTTTTCGAAAAGTTGAGCGTTTTCTAAAGAAATACCGGCACTAGAAGCGATAGCAACAAGCAAATCCTCATCATCAGGCGTGAAATATTCGTCAAATTTGTTAATAACCTGAAAGACGCCGATAATTTCCTGATTAAAGTTTTTAATAGGAATACAAAGAATTGTTTTAGTTCTGTATCCCGTTTTTTTATCTACATCAGGATTAAAACGCTTGTCATTATAAGCGTCTTTAATATTAATAGTTTCGCCTGTTTTAACGACATGCCCCGCAATACCTTTATCAGCAGGAATTCTTAATTCTTTTGTATCCAAACCCGTTGCGACTTTTGAATAAAGTTCATTGTTTTCTTTATCATAAAGAAAAATCGTACACCTGTCAGCATTCATCGCGGTTTTGGTTTCTTCCGCAATTGTTTTGATTAATAAATCAATATTTTTTTCTGCAGCTACCGCCTGACCAATATTAACAAGGGCAATAAGAGGGTCTTTTGTTTGGTTGTGGTTTGTGTAATGACTTACGGCAGGACATTTCAAGAGAGAGTTTAACTTTTCAAAGAAATCTGTTTTTTGGTTCTTGATAGAAAGCTTGCGTGCTTTGTTATAATTAATTGCATATAAAGCAGTGCTTTTTTCCGAAAAATTGATATAGCCCAAAATCATTTCATGCAAAATCTTTGTGATAGGATCGTTAGACTGTTCAACAAGAAAAGCTGTATCATTCATAAACTGGTAAAAGCTATCATAATCTTTTTTTAAGAAAGCCCCCAACGCTAGTAGTGTGAAGCAAACAGCCGTATCGTCATGGTAGATTTCTTTATGTTTTTCGATTCGTTCTTTTACTTCATCATACTTGTTGTTTAGTATTTCAGACACTGACTCATAAATGAAATTTTCTAAAGTCATTCCAACCCTCTCTTGTTTATTCTATAATACTATAAAATGGCGTTATATGACAAGGGGGGCGAGAATATTTAGCGTATTGTTTGGCTATGGACACCTCACCCTAGCCCTCTCCTGTAAGGAGAGGGAATGACCAAGACGCGCTTATATTGCACTCGGTCATTGCGAGGAACGTGAGTGACGAAGCAATCCATAACAAGAAATGGCTTGCCGCGGGCTAATCGCCCTCGCAATGACAGCTCATTTAAAGTCATCAATTAGACAAAAAGGAAATAAATATGAACAAAATTTCAATTCTAATACCTGTATACAACGAAAAAAACACACTTCTTGAAATTCTTAAACAAGTAGAAGCTGTTGATTTTGGTTTGGAAAAAGAAATAATTTTAATTGATGACTTTTCTACAGACGGGACAAAAGAATTATACAAAGATTTAAATTATAAAATTCTTTACCATGAAAAAAATATGGGAAAAGGTGCTGCTTTAAGAACAGGTTTTAATGCTGCAACCGGCGATATTATAATTATTCAGGATGCGGATTTAGAATACAACCCTGCTGACTATAAACCGCTTGTAGAATTAATAAAAAATGACGAAGCGGATGTTGTTTACGGTTCACGCTTAGCAGACACAAGAAATAACGGCAAATTTTTATTGCTAAGTTATCTGGCAAACGTAACACTTTCTTTTATGACAAGAATTCTTTACGGCACATTTTTAACTGATATGGAAACTTGTTATAAAGCTTTTCGCGCAGATTTCATAAAAGGCATTACAATTGAATCAAATCGTTTCGATTTTGAACCTGAAATTACTGCTAAGATTTTGAAAAAGAATGCACGTTTTAAAGAAATTCCGATTTCTTATAATGCACGCCAAGAAAGCGAAGGTAAGAAAATTACTTGGAAAGATGGTGTACAAGCAATCTTCACACTTTTAAAATACAGATTTAAATAATTCTGCTTAATATTAATTTACAAATCAGCAATTCTGACCGATTTTTTGTTTTTATTAATATAAGGTTAGGTTGGTTTATGTCGGCTATAAATAATTATTATTCAAAATTTCCACAGAATTATTATAAAATGCCAAATGTACAAACAGCCCCGGTATTTAAAGGTAATTTTGCGGTTTCTAACCAACAAACTCAGCCTGATTTATCAAATCCGACTGATACAGTAGAAATTTTAGGAAAGAATAAAACCCAAAAACCTAAAGAAAAAATATCTTCTTTTCAAAAAGCAGGAATAACAGCCTTAGGTGTCATTGGCGGTTTAGCAGCAGTTGCGGTTTGCTTTGCAAAACATCAAACTAACAGACTAACAAAGTTGTATAACGAAAAAATGCAACTTGTTAATCTTGCCGAAAAAATTGATTTTAAAGAAGCAAAAACAGTTGAAGAAGGTATAAAATTTGCAAAAGATGTTTTAAAAATCAGCGAAGTTGACAGCAATTTTACACTTGATGCCATAAATTATGCAAACAGAGGACTTGTTAATGTAAGCAATGCAAATAAAGGCAAACTATTTATACCGAAGAAAATGTTATATAAAGATTTAGAAGAAGATACTTTAGCACATGTTATTAAAAATGTAGAATCCGAAAAATTTGGCGAATTTGCTATCAACAAGAAATTCTTTGATGATAAAAAAATTAACGAAATAATTAATAAAAGTCTTTTTTATGAAGATACAACCAAAATCTTTAAATTTAATAGTGATGGTAAAATTAAAACCTATTTATACAATGGGATACCAATAATTCCATCTAAAGATGTTGAAAAACTAATAGAAAAATATTACAAAAATCCAAATGAATTAAATATAAATGATAAACGTTTATTATGTTGGAGTCTGAACAACGGCTTTGATAAGTTATACGCTAAATTCGAACGTTATCCGTTAGATACAATCAAAAAGCATCAACAATATTTTGAAAAAGAATTGAATATAAATATTAATATTGCTGATTTAGCAAAAAAGACTACTAAAGAGCAAGAAGAAATATTAGAAAATTGGACTAATGAAATCTTTAAAAAGAAAAATTCTTCTAAAATTACTGTAAAAATGGATTTATATTCTCCAACTGAAACAATTTACCATGAAATGGGACATTTGCAGGATTTCGCTAAAAACTTAAAAGAACTAGATTTAAAACACTGGAAATTCTCTTTGAGTGAAATTTGGAAAGAAGCAGATAAAAATGTCAAAGAAGGACATCCGTTTAAAAGAAATAATTCTACTGAAATAGAACATGTAGATAATCGCTGGGGCGGTTTAACTTACAGTGGATACAAAGAATTGTTTGAAAAAGATCCTGCAAAATTCAAGAAACGTTATCCTGATTTGTACGAATTCTTAACTAATCAAGAGTACCAACAAACTGCAGGCAAAGTTTCTGATTATGCCCAAACAAGCATCGGAGAATTTATTGCTGATACGTATGCAAAAATGGTACGCGGTGATAAAATACCTGATGACGTTATGAAGCTTTATGAAAAATACAATGGTCCTAAACTAGGCGGTTAAAGTAGATTGGGCTTTCAGCCCAACAATAATTGTGTTGTTGGGCTGAAAGCCCAACCTACTATTGTCCATTTTTCTTGGAGAGGGTGTCCGAAGGGCGGGATAGGGTATTATTATCTATTATCCCTCTTTCCAGCTTGCACCGTAATTAATATCAACATCTATCGGAACTTTTAAATTCTGGTCTTTTAGTGCCATGCAATCTAAAATAATTGCTTTTAATTGTTCTAATTCGTCTTTTGGGACTTCAAACACAAGTTCATCGTGTACTTGCATAATCATTTTAGTTTTCATGCCGGCGATTGCTTTATCTACACGAATCATCGCAATCTTAATTAAATCAGCGGCAGTTCCTTGTAAAGGTTGGTTAATGGCTGCACGTTGCGCGAATTCTCTTATTTGATAATTAGAACTGTGAAGCTCAGATGCCAAATATCTCTTACGTCCAAATGCCGTTTCAACATATCCGTTTTGAGTTACAAACTCAACTTCATTATTCATATAATCTTTAACTTTCGGATAAGTTTCAAAATATTTGTCAATAAACTCTTGAGCTTCTGTGTTAGTTATACCCAAACTCTTTGCCAAACCATATTTTGATTGACCGTATACAATACCGAAATTAACAGCCTTTGCGCGTCTTCTCATTTCTTTCGTAACGTCTTTTAGTTCTACTCCAAAAACTTTTGCTGCTGTCATCGCGTGAACATCTTCACCGCTTGTGAACGCGTGGATTAAATGTTTATCTCCTGAAACGTGCGCTAACAATCTCAATTCGATTTGCGAATAATCCGCTGATAAAATAAATGAATTTTCTTTATCCATAGCGCAAAAAGCCGAACGGATTTTATTTCCTTCTTCACTTCTAATAGGAATATTTTGCAAATTCGGATTAGAAGAAGAAAGACGTCCGGTTACCGTCAAAGCTTGATTATAAGTCGTATGAATTCTTCCATCGCGCTTGCTTATAAGAGTCGGTAGAGCGTCAGTATAAGTAGATTTTAGTTTTGCAAATTTTCTGTGCTGCAAAATGTATTCGCAAATTTCATACTCTTGTGCTAATTCTTCTAAAACTTCTGCGCTAGTAGAACGAGATTTTTTCTTTTTAGTTCTTAATTCCAATTTGTCGAAAAGAACTTCTGCAACTTGTTTTGGGGAATTAATATTAAACGGTTCGCCTGCAAGCTGATATATTAAATCTTCGAGCTCCGCAAGCTTTTCAGTCATATAAGATGATAATTCTTTTAAATACTCACAATCAATTGCAACGCCTGTATGTTCCATTTTTGCAAGAACCAAAGTTAATGGAATTTCAATTTCGTTTACAATTTTTTGTTCCCTCTCGTCCAAATTCTTTTGCCAAAATTCGTAAAGCCTGAAAATCGTGTGCGCTTCATCACATTTACCCATTTCATTTTCATTTGACATAATTATATGATTCAAAAAATCCAAAGCTTGAGCTTCAAGCGTATGCTTTCTGTTAGGGTCTTTAACATAACTTGCTAAAAGTACATCATATTCTAAACCTTTTAAAGTATAACCATTATTTAAAAGCAAATGATAATCTGATTTTGCGTCAAATCCGATTTTCTTAACATTCGGGTTTTCAATAATCTGTTTAAGTTTTTCAACCTCATTTGTGTCAAAGAAGAAATTTTCACCGTCAGAAACAGACGCAGAAACAATTTTACCCTCATTTGAATAAAACTTCATCGCAATTCGTTCGGCCTTTTCAAGTTGAGCCAAAATACCTTCAATATTATTTGCGCCAACAATTTTAAATTCTATATTTGTTTCTTCCACTGTTTCTTTTATCGCTTGTGCAAAAAGACTTTGTTGAACGTTATCTTGCTGCGGAGCTTGATTAAACAAATTTAAATTTTCGTTTACTTCAACTTCCGCATTTGGATTAAACGAAGTTAAAATTTTATCAATGTTTTTAATAAATGTATAAAACTGCATTTTTCTCAAAAATGCTGAAACATCATCAATCTTCGGTAAAGTAACGGTTGCAGTATCAATATCAAAATCAAGTTCAACATCTCTAACAATTGTTGCTAAATCTTTTGATAAAATCGCAATGTCTTTTTGTTCGCAAATCTTTTTCTGAACAGCTTTTTCAGGAATGTTATCGCAATCTGCCAAAACATCCTCTAAATGCTTGTATCTGTTTAAAAGTTTTTGTGCCGTTTTTTCGCCGATACCACGGATTCCCGGAATATTATCGGATGTATCACCGCGCAAGCCTTTATAGTCAATTACTTGATCAGGATAAACACCGAGCTTTTCATAAACCTTATTCCAGTCATACTCAATTAATTCGCCTTTAGAAGGAATAAGAACTTTTACGGTCCCTTCTTTGTCAATAAGCTGGAAACTGTCTTGATCACCAGTCAGAATTAGCGTATTGTGCCCTTTATCTGAGGCGTTTTTCGAAATAGTTCCGATAACATCATCCGCTTCAAAACCTTCTTTTGTAATAATAGGGATATCGAAAGCTTTTAAACCTTCGCATATTATTCCTAACTGGCTTCGCATCGTATCAGGCATTGCTTCACGGTTAGCCTTATATTCTTCAAATTTTTCAGTACGAAAAGTTCTTCTACCAACATCAAACGCAACTGCAATATAGTCAGGATGTATTTTAGCTAATAAATCAAATATCGCTTTAAAGAAACCATAAACAGCCCAAGTCGGTTGATTTTCAGAATTCTTCATGCCTGTTCTTTCAAGCGCAAAAAACTGGCGGTAAGCTAGTGCGTGTCCGTCTATTAGAATTAAAGTTTTTGACATAAAATACTCCCTGTTTGCTACATTGTAACATGAATTTTATCTGTTAAATTGTAAAGTTTTCTTAAAATCGTATATACTTTGCTTGTTAAGTTTTAAACAAATTTGTATAATAGTGTAACGGTTACACTTTTAAAGGGATGTGGAGGATTCTGTTGAAGGTTAACACTATAAGCAATAATTTTACTACTGGCGAAATATCAAAAAGAAACAAAAAAAATCCTTCATTTAAGTCTATGATGCCTGTTTTAGGTGCTACAGGCTCTATAATGCAATGGATAGAAAGTAAAGGCTATTTTATTTCATTCTTAATTCAAGATGGATTGGGAATGACTGCGCCTAGAGTTTGGACAGGTTTCCACAGAGATAAAGAAATAACCGGAAAATACAATAAACAAGAAGGTTTTGAAGTACTTGGGAGGGAAGGCTTAACAGGACCTTACATCGTTGGTGTTGCGCCAGCGGTACTGGCTCTTTCTGGAAAATTTTGTAAATCTACAAATACAAACACACGTCTGATTAAAAGATTTGGTGAAAGCATGAAAAACATGGTTAAAAATCCGAGTTTTGATAATGCTATAAAAAAAGACAAGGATAAATTTAAGCAAGCTTTCTACAAAACAAATTTAGAATCAATATATAAAAACACCGTTCCAAACGATAAGAATGCAGATGAAACAATAAAATTATTGCTTAAAGAATTTGATAAATTTGATAACGGCGATAAAAAGTCTAGAGAATCTGCCTTAAATAATATGGTAGATATGATTAACTCTAAAATGCAAGAAACATCCTCTAATTTATATGATATTAATAAGTTATATGTTGGAGAGGGTAATGCTAAGCATGCGTTTGGAGCCAATGAGACATTAACTGCATTGAAAAATTTTGCAAATGATGCAATTAAAAATAACCCAAATGCAGAAAATTTGGATGAAAAAGCAGCAGAGAATATTAAAAATAATTTTGCAACAAAAAGACTTGGTGTTAACGTTGCAAATATTGCAATTACACTGGCAGGTCTATCATATTTGCCTAAATTATATGCAAAAAGTGATGTATCACCGGGTGCTGCAGCATTAGAACACGCAAAACAGCAACAAAACGTCCAACAAGACGAACAAGAAAACGTAGCTTTTAAGGGTAAAGGAATAAATTCCGATGGCATATTTGCAAAATTAGGTAAATTTATTACTAAACATACACCGGAAAAAGCTCAAGAGTTATTAGAATACTCAGGATATAATTTCACAAAAACAACATTTGCACTACTGTCGACTCTAGGTTTGCTTTTACCTAGAGGAAAGCGAGCTTGGGATAGAGCACTAATTGATGAAAACGGTAAACGTGACATGACAGAAATTAATGAAATTCTTCTACGTGACACCGTTTCTTCACTATCCGTTGTATTTGCAGTACCTATGTTAACGAAGATGATTGTAAAATCTTATGAAGACAAATTAGGATTTATATTAACAAATAGAGCCTCCGATGGCAAAAACGGTTTCAAAAAATTCTTAGATGTAATCAATCCGTACAGCGACTTAGAAGTTTTGTCTGTTGCAGATTTAGACTCTATCTATGGCAATATTGATTCTCAAAAGAAATTCAAAAACTTTACAGAATTTGTTGATAAAAAAGGTGGAGATTTAGAAAAAATTATTTCTAAATCAGATAATGCAGATTTGGCATTTAATGAAAAAAGTTTCAGCTTAGAATCAATCAAAAATCTTTCACGCAAAGATAAAAATAAAAAGATTACTGAATTATTTAATAACCTTTCCGATGAAACAATTGCAAAAGTTATGAAAGGTTCAGGTGAAATAAAGCATAACAAAATCACAAAAATGGCAAGGGGTTTGAATTCACTACCTGGGTTTATTTCAACAGTAGTAATTTCACCAATCTTGCTCGGTGCATTAATTCCTATGCTAACATACCATAATACAAGAAAAGCTAACGCTAAAAAGCTACAACAAATGCAAGGCTAGTCGCCTGTACGAGTTTCGTTATTAGCTTCTGCCGTAGTTTTAGCTCCGATTGCTCCAAGTGCTACAGCTCCTATAGGACCTGCGACAGCAAAACCTACAGCAGCCATTGCAGTTCCGCATATCGCACCGACCAAATAATCACCTAGTTTTAAAGATGCTCCACCTTTAAAATTTACATTTTTCGGCTTAACAATGGGTTGAGAAACAACTCTCCTATTTTTAGAATGCACAACAGGAGCCGAAAATCCGACAGGACTAACTCTCATAAACACCTCTATTTCTTAATAAACACTACACTTGCATGTTATAGTATCAACATTTGTTTGTCAATCGTTAAAAAGAATAAATTTTGCATAGACAGTGATTTTTTTTTGTAATAGAATTGACTTGCCGAGGCTATTTTTTAGGGAGAAATTTATGAGATTACATAACTCTTACACAAATCAAGTAGAAGAATTTAAACCGATTGAAGAAAACAAAGTTAAAATGTATGTATGCGGTCCGACAGTTTATGATAATGCACATTTAGGTCACGCAAGATGCTATATTACTTGGGATGTTTTATACAGATATCTTAAGTTTAAAGGTTATGATGTAACTTATTGCAGAAACGTTACTGACGTTGACGATAAAATCCTGAAGAAAGCTGAAAAGGAAGGCAAAACACCTGAAGAAGTTTCTCAATATTGGTATAAAAAGTTTAGCGACAGCATGAAGGCTTTAAACAACTTAAAACCTGACATTGAACCTTTTGCAACTAAGACATTGGGTGAAATGATTGCTATAAATAAAGATTTGATAAACAAAGGTTTTGCTTATGAAGCAAACGGTGATGTTTATTTTAGAGTAAAAAAATTTCCTAAATACGGTTATTTATCAAAACAACCGATTGATCAATTGGAAAGCGGTGCAAGAATTGAAGTTGGCGAACAAAAAGAAGATCCGCTTGATTTTGCTTTGTGGAAGAAAGATGAAAAATTCGGTTATAAATCGCCTTGGGGCGTTGGTCGTCCGGGATGGCACATCGAATGTTCTGCAATGAGCAGAAAGCATTTGGGCAAAACTATTGATATCCACGCAGGCGGTGCGGATTTAATATTCCCACACCACGAAAATGAAATTGCTCAATCTGAGTGTGCAAACGGATGCAAATTCGTAAATTATTGGTTACACAACGGTTTTGTAACTATTAATAAAGAAAAAATGTCAAAATCTTTAGGCAACTTCTTAACAATTGATGATTTGCTAAAAAATTATGACGCTAATACAATCAGATTCTTTATCTTAACAAACCATTACCGCATGCCGGTTGAATTTTCGGATGAAGCACTTCAAGCAGCGGCAAACGGAGTTAAGAGAATGCTAAACGCTAAAAGAACTCCGATTGATGGAACTTTAGATTTAACTCAATTCGACGAGTACAAAGAATTTGTAGACGCTATGGATGATGATTTGAATACATCAAAGGCGTTGGCAGTTTTATTTGATTTAACAAATAAAGCAAACAAAGATATTCCTTATGCGTTTACTTTATTGCATAAACTTGCAGAAACGCTTGGTTTTACATTTGCTAAAGCAACTTTATCCGATGATGAATTAAAGGCTAAATTGGAAGAAATCAGCAAAGAATTGGGCGAAAACTACGACTCAATGGATGCAATAATTGAGACAAGAAAACAAGCAAGAGCTGATAAAAATTGGGATTTAGCGGATAAAATCCGTGTAGCTCTTGATAAAGTTGGTATTGTGCTAAAGGATTCTAAGGAAGGTACAACTTGGGAAGTAAAATAAAAACACTTGCAGCAGTTTTATTGGTGCTTGCAAGTTTAGTCGGAGGAGTGAATACAGCTTTTGCTGCAAATACTGATGTTGTTAGAGTTGGACTTACGGATAACAAGTTCCAAAACGTATTGAAACAAACGGTAACGGCTTATGGTACTGCAGAATGCAGTATTTGTGACAAAGAAACTCGCAAAGTTATAACCAAAGTCGCTGCAAATGACGATATTGTAATCAGAAACGGTGTTACCGGACTTGATGTTACAATAAACGGACGCAGTGCAACATTGAGAAATTTTGTCATTATTTGTCCTCAAGGTGTATTGGGCGTTAAAGATTTAACGAGAAAAGGCAAACCTGCACTTTACCATGGCGCATTTGAAGTTATCCAAAAAGAGGATAGAAAAGGCTTTTATCTTGTAAATCTTGTAGAAACTCAAGAGTACTTGAAAGGTGTAGTGCCAAATGAAATGCCTGTAAGATTCGGGCTTGAAGCTTTGAAAGCTCAAGCAGTTGCTGCCAGAAATTATGTTTTAACACCAAGAACTCAAGCGTACAAGGAATTTAATGTTGTTGACAGCGTCGCAAGTCAAGTATATTACGGCGTTAATACAGAAGCGGATTTGGCAACACGCGCAGTTATGGAAACTGATGGCATTGTTGCTTTGTATAATAACGAGCCGATTTTGGCTTTATACAGCTCAACGGCCGGAGGTTATACAGAAAGCTATTCACACGCATTTTCTGACCCGTTAACAAAAATGTTTCCATCTGTAAATAAGCCTTATTTAACCGCAGTTCCTGATAAATCAGAGTTTAAAAGTTTAGAAGATGAGAACGATGCTAAAAAGTTTTATGAAAGCAAAGTGCCTTCTTTTGACATTGAGTCACCATATTACAGATGGCAAAAACAATGGGCTGTTGGCGAACTTGAAAATGTCTTAAAATCAACAATGATTGCACAATCCAAAACAGGATTTATTCATCCTGTGTTTAAGCAAGGCGATGATTTAGGTAAGATTAAAGATATCAAAGTTATGAAGCGTGGAGCTTCAGGTAAGGCAGTTGAAGTTGAGCTCATGACAACAAAAGGTTGTTATAGAATTGCGAAAGAACTTGTTATAAGACGAGTTTTCCAAAAAGACGGAATTTCTTTACCTAGCGCAAATATAATATTTGAAAAGAAAGTTGACAGTTATGGAAATGTAACGGATATTACGATTTTTGGTGGTGGCTTTGGTCATGGTGTCGGCATGAGCCAGTATGGCGCAGGTTATATGGCAACAAAGCTAAATCAGCCTTATTATAATATCTTAAGACACTATTATACTGGTATTAATCTTGGCACAATGCCTAAGACGATTTGTGGAGAAGAAGTTAAAGAAACTTTCTGGGCACCAATCGGCAGAGCACAGTTAGTTATTACAAATTCAACTGCTGCCAAGATTGCAGTAAAAATTAATGGTAGAACAATGGAATTTCCTGTAACAAAGACAATTTTCCAAAAAGATTACAGAATAGATATTTCAAGATATATTGAAGATGGAGAAAATACAATTGTTTACTACCCTCCGACACTAGGTCGAGCAGTAACTTTATATGTGGAATTGGTTGAAAAGTATGGAACATAAAGAAGTTAAGATGGTTAAAGATGAAACCCCAAGCGTGCTGAAGGCAGCATGGCTTATTGCGCTTGTAACGATTGCAAGCAAGTTCATGGGGTTTGTACGTGATATGGTTGTTGCCAATTTTTATGGTGCAACACTTGTTTCAGATGCTTATTTTTATGCACTCCAAATCCCATCATTGGCAATAATTATTTTAGGCGGAGTAGGCGGGCCTTTTCATAGTGCAGCTGTTGCCGTATTCTCAAAATTAATTCCTGATTTTGACTCAAAGCCTGATGAATTTGTCAATAAATTGTATAACACGTTTTTAACTGTTTCATTCTTGTTTTTTGCAGTTTGTTCCGTATTAGGCTTCTTTTTTGCCGATAAAATAATGGGCTTAATAATCTCAGCAGGCTCGCCTGAGCTTGTAGCTTTAGCATCTGCTCATTTCAAAATCATGTCACCGATTATTTTAATCGGCGGTATTATAGGTATTTACTACGGGCTTTTGATTTGTCATAAGCAATATATTTTACCAAATTTGTCACCTATGATTTTGAGCCTTGTAGTTATTGGCGTGATTTCTGTTGTTCATAACGATAAATCCGGCATGGCTTTAGCTTTTGCAACAACTTTGGGTGCTGTATGTCAATTGCTGGTTCAGTTCCCTAAACTAAGACAAATCGGATATCGAATTAAGCCAAATTTAAATATCAAAAACAATCCGCAATTCAAAAATATTTGCGAACTACTTTTCCCAGCAATTTTGAGCTCAACAATAGGTCAAATAAGTATTTATATTGATATGTTTTTCGCCTCAACTCTCGTAGAAGGTGCTTGGACTTCTGTAGTTTTTGCAAACAGAATTTTCCAGTTCCCTGTCGGAATTTTGGTAACTGCATTTTTAGTACCGCTATTCCCGATATTTTCAAGACTGGCAGGTGAAGGCGATTTAGAGTCTGTAAAAAAATACTTCAATAAAGGCGTCGGCGTTTTGTTTTTTGCAGCTATGCCGATGATAATTCTGATTTTATTATTAGCAAAAGATGGTATTTCTTTGATATTTGAGCGCGGTGCATTTAACGCAAATGCCGTATATATGGTATCTGAAGCTTTATGTTTCTTGTCTTTCTCAATATTACCTTATGTGTTTAGAGATTCAATAACAAGAGTTTATTACGCGTTTAATGATTCTAAAACTCCGTTTATCATTGCAATTTCATCAATTGGTTTGAAAGCAGTTTTAAACTGGCTGTTAATTCTAAAATTTAATATGGGAATTGCCGGAATTACGCTTTCAACTTCATTTATAACCTTGTTTAATGCAACATTCTTAGGATTATTTATCTATAAAAAAGTTCGACTTGATTATAAAACCTTGTTTATAAATTTTGCAAAAATGGCGTTAGCCGGAGTTATAACATTTGTTGCGTGTTACATTTTATGTGTAGCTTATGATAAAATTCAACTTCCAAAATATGTATTTGAGTTCTCAAAAATCGTAGTTGTAATGATTGCATGTTTAGGACTTTATACCAGCCTAAATCTTTTGTTCAAAATGGATTATGCAAAAGAATTGGCGAATAGAATTTTAAAAAGATAAACGTTAGGTGCTATTGCATTTATACCTTATTTTCTGATATCATATAAAGTATGAAAGATTTGGAATCTATAAATAGAAATCGAGAAGAACGAGCTAATCTGTCCCAATATAAGGAATTAGTCGAAACAATCTCTAGGGTTGAATTTAAGAAATTTTCTAACCTTGGTCTTATTGAGCTTCCGGAAGTAATAAGCCTTGCTAATTACACTGTTTATTATTTGATTACAAACACTAAAAACAAAGAACTTTATAACACTGCATACCTTACAAAAGCAATTAAATGGGCTATCAGAAACGAAATGCGCCGTCGCTATAAATGGTATGTTATGAAAAACCAAGAATCTTCCGAACAAGAAAAAATCAAAGATGCTGTCTATAAGACTATTCTTTCTATTGATGAAATGGCCGACGCGGAAAATCCTACAATAATTAAAGACAATCACAGAACCCCTGAAGAAAAAGCCGAAATTGTTGAACTAAAACATAGGATTTGCGAAGCTATGAAAAAGCTTTCACAAAGAGAACAAGATTTGATTGAAGCTAAGTATTTTTACGATAAAAAACTAAAAGATATCTCTGTTGAGTTTAATATTTCTCAATCGAGAATCTCGAGAATTATCCAAAATGCGCTAGAAAAGATTAAGAAAGACTTATTGAAACAGGAAGATTTAAGCAATGAAAACAATTTTTGAAAAATCTAATGGGGTAGAAGGTATCGGATTTGGCAGTAATGCCGTTTTAGGAGATTATCTTCCACAAGAAATGTTAAGAGCAGGCGAAATCGGACTTCCACAGCTTAGTGAGTTGGAAGTTATGCGCCACTATAAAGAATTAAGTGACCGCAACTTCTGTATAGAAAAAGGTTTCTATCCGCTTGGTTCTTGTACTATGAAATACAATCCGAAAGTTAATGAGTTTTTGGCATCATTGGAAGGCTTTACGAATTTGCACCCAATGCAAAGCGATGAGGATTCTCAAGGTGCGTTGGAGCTTATGTACAAACTCCAAGAAGCTTTGAAGAAAATCACAGGCATGGATGCGATAACTTTGCAACCTGCAGCAGGTGCGCACGGTGAATTAACCGGCATGATGATTGTTAAAAAGTATTTTGAAACAAAAGGCGAGTTGAACAGAAAAAAAGTCCTTGTTCCTGATTCTGCACATGGCACGAACCCAGCAAGCGCAAAGATGTGTGGGTTTGACATAGTTCAAGTTAAATCAAACAATAAAGGTCAAGTCGATGTTGAAAACTTGAAAGAGCTTTTGGATAATGATGTTGCTGCAATTATGATGACAAACCCTAATACTTTGGGAATTTTTGAAGAAAATGTTTTAGAGATTTCTAAATTAATGCACGAAAACGGCTCACTTCTTTATTATGACGGAGCGAATTTCAATGCAATTATGGGATGGACAAACCCTGCATTGATGGGATTTGATGTTGTGCATTTGAATTTGCATAAAACATTTGCAACTCCTCACGGTGGCGGAGGCCCCGGAGCAGGTCCTGTTGGAGTTGTTGAGAAGTTAAAAGAATTTTTGCCTAGCCCGATAGTTGAATGCGTAAACGGTAAATACGTTAGAAACTACGATATAAAACATTCTATCGGCAAGGTTAGGAGCTTTTACGGCAACTTTGGTGTTCTTGTAAGAGCTTATGCATATATTTTAATGATGGGCAATAACTTGAAACAAGCGAGTGCAGATGCTGTATTAAATGCAAATTATTTGAAAGAAAAATTGAAGGGTACTTATGAGTTGCCTTATGATGAACCTTGTATGCACGAGTTTGTTCTGTCAGGTGAAAAACAACATCAACAGGGTGTTTCAACTTTAGGCATTGCAAAACGTTTGATGGACTCTAATTGTCACCCACCAACAGTTTATTTCCCTTTAATTGTACATGAAGCTATTATGATTGAACCTACTGAATCTGAATCAAAACAGGTTTTAGATGAGTTTGTGGATACTATGCTGAAGATTGCACGAGAGATAGAAGAAAATCCTGATGAAGTTTTAAAATCTCCACAAAAAACTCCTATTAAGAAGGTTGATGAAACACTTGCTGCGCGTCATCCTGATTTAACATTTAAAGAGTAAACATTATTTATTTAATAAAAAAAAGAGAATGACAATTGTCATTCTCTTTTTTTAAGTTATGTCAAATATTTACTTACGCTTTCATAGCGTTTTCAACAGCAACAGCAACTGCAACAGTAGCACCTACCATTGGGTTGTTACCCATACCGATTACACCCATCATTTCTACGTGAGCAGGAACTGAAGATGAACCTGCGAATTGAGCGTCACCGTGCATTCTACCCATAGTATCTGTCATACCATAAGAAGCAGGACCGGCTGCAACGTTATCAGGGTGAAGAGTTCTACCAGTACCACCACCTGATGCTACTGAGAAGTATTTTCTACCATTTTCCCAGCACCATTTTTTGTAAGTACCGGCTACTGGGTGTTGGAATCTTGTTGGGTTAGTTGAGTTACCTGTAATAGAAACATCAACACCTTCTTTAACCATGATTGCAACGCCTTCGTTAACATCATCAGCACCGTAGCATCTAACTTTAGCTCTTTCACCATCTGAGTATGGAGTTTCCTTAACGATTTTCAATTCGCCAGTTTTGTAATCATATTCTGTTTCAACTGAAGTGAAACCGTTGATTCTAGCGATAATGTGAGCTGCATCTTTACCAAGACCGTTTAAGATAACTCTTAAAGGATTTTTTCTAACTTTGTTAGCGTTTCTTGCAATACCGATAGCACCTTCAGCAGCTGCGAATGATTCGTGACCAGCCAAGAAACAGAAGCAGTTTGTTTCTTCTCTTAATAACATAGCTGCTAAGTTACCATGACCGATACCAACTTGTCTTCTGTCACCAACTGAACCAGGAACTGCAAATGCTTGCAAGCCTAAGCCGATAGCTTCTGCAGCATCAGCAGCATTTGTAATACCTTTTTTGATTGCAATAGCACAACCAAGTGTATAAGCCCAAGAAGCGTTATCGAAAGCGATAGGCTGAATACCTTTAACAATAGCATCTACGTCGATGCCTTTTGATAAGCATAGATCACGAGCTTCTTCTAAAGATTTGAAACCGTATTCAGGTAAAACTTTAGCTAGAGTAGCTTCACGTCTATCTTGTCCTTCAAATTTTACTGTCATATTTTATTTCCTTATTTTAATTGTTAATTACTAACTTTTAGTTTGAGTTGAAAGGTTGAACTGTTGAAGAGTTGAAAGGTTCGTTATAAATATATTTGTGATTTTGAGTATTGGTTTATAAGTGAACTATTCAACTTTTCCGCTTTTCAACTAATCAACTTCGTTTTACTATTCTTCTCTAGGATCAATGTACTTAACCGCATCAGCAAATCTGCCGTAAGTACCGATATTCTTTTCGTAAGCTTCTTTAGGGTCAACGCCTTTCTTGATAGCATCCATAACTTTACCAAGATTTACGAATTGGTAACCGATAACTTCATCATTCTTATCAAGACCCATCTTCAAGATGTAACCTTCGGTTAATGACAAGTATCTAACACCCTTTTGAGCTGTTGAGTGGATTGTGCCACACATAGAGCATAAACCTTTACCTAAATCTTCAAGACCTGCACCTACAGGAAGTCCGTTTTCAGAGAAAGCAGATTGAGTTCTACCGTAAACGATTTGTAAGAACAATTCTCTCATAGCAACGTTGATTGCGTCACAAACAAGGTCTGTATTTAATGCTTCAAGAAGAGTTTTTCCAGGAAGAATTTCACCAGCCATAGCTGCTGAGTGAGTCATACCAGAACAACCGATAGTTTCAACTAAAGCTTCTTGGATAATACCGTTTTTAACGTTTAAAGTTAATTTACAAGTACCTTGTTGAGGTGCGCAGCATCCGCAACCGTGAGTAAGACCAGAAATATCAGTAATTTCTTTACATTTTGTCCATTCACCTTCTTGTGGAATAGGAGCCGGAGTTCCTTTTATACCACGATGTACACAACACTTTTCTTCTATTTCGTGTGTAATTTCAATTTTGCCCATTTGACCTCCTTATTAATCAAAAATAAAGCTATTTTAATTTCCAATACAATTATTATATTACAAACAAAAAGCTTTTTTAATTAAGAAGAAAAAATTTTCATTTTGTTACAAATTGAAAAGAAATAAATCAATAGGAGAATAAGAAGTTATAAATTCCTTTAAAACAATGCTAAGTTAGGTTGTTTAGCGTTCTTAAAACTATCTTAAGTACCCCACCCAAAAATCAAAGATTTCGACCCTCCCTCAAGGATAGAGTAAATCCAATGCACCAATCAAAAGTAAACTAACTTACAAGTCCTTGGATATCTTCAACAAATTCCTGCACATCTGTGACAACACTTCTTGAATATTTGTTATAAAAATTAGAAGCTTGTTTTTTAGCAAAATCAAAAAGTTGCGAACGATTATCGCTACCTAAATTTGAATTATCTAAAAGAGATGTAAAAAACGTAACGGCTTCTGAAGTTGTTACATTTCCATCACCGTTTAAATCCAACTTGTTAGCTTCATTGACTTTTTCAGGAGTCATTTTTTCCCCCAAACTTTCCATTTGGTCCTGCACCTTTTCAGAAAAATCAACATTTTCAATTTGCATGCCGGCAGGCATACCAAGTGATGCAAAAATATTGTTATTATCTTCTTTAGGTTTAACTTCCATTTGTTTTTCTAATAAATCAGAAAACGTAGTGTCATTCAAATCCAAATTCTGTGAAGGATTTAAACCACCAACACCGGCTGAAGATATTCCACCTATAAAATTCGATACTAAACTCATAATTTTATTATATATATTTTTTAAATTTTTAAACTCCTGCAAATAGTTGAACTCCCATAGCGATTAAGATATAATGTTTGCAATCGGGAGATTTTATATGAAAAAGATTTTATTAAGTTTAATACTGGTAGGTTCGCTATCATTAAGTGTTTTTGCAAACAGTACTCAAAGCATTCCATATAAGAATTTAAAACAAAATGCTAAAATAACTTATAATGCAGAATTAGATAGTTGGTCAATAAAAAAAGACAGACACTCACCTGATTTTTTTATCAAAAACATTGCAGAAGATAACACATCCGAATATTTATACTTTGATGAAACATTGGCTTTTTTAACGCATTGTAATTACGAATTTCTAAAAGGTAATGATTTAATCGGATACTCAAATTCAGATTTAAAATTCTATGATTTTGCTTTTTTAAACGGAGAATTTACCAAAAGAGAATTAACAGAAGAAGAAGTTCAAAAACTTTTTCCTGATTTCAAAATAATCAAAATTTCTGAATTCAGCCCAAATACAAACTCTCTTAAAATCAAAAAATGCGTTCAAAATGAAAAAATAATCATTTTGAACGACACAGACAGAACATTTGCAAACTACTCTTTTTCATCTGGAAATGCAAAATTCAACACATACGAATTGGCAGGTTTTATAAAAGTAACAAAAAAAGGTATGATTCAGTTTTCACACTTCGGTGAAAACACACAAGCAACTCCTTGGTTTATTCTACTTTTAAGATAATTGCAAAAAAAAGAGTCGGATTACAATATTTGTAATCCGACTCTTTTTTTTTGCTCATTTTATCAACTTAATTAATTATATCTCCATATTCTTCAGGATTATTTAATAAGTCATAATTAATTTCATTTTCATTATCTGCAATTGCAGCTGCAACGACAGCATCAGATGTTACATTCAACAAAGTTCTCATCATATCTGTAATTCTTTCGATTGTAAACAAGAATGCAAAACCGGCAACTAGTTGTTCAGGACTTAAGCCCATGCCGTTAAGGACCAAAGCTATCGTAATCAAACCAGCCCCCGGAATACCTGCACAAGTAGATGATGCAATTATTGCTAACAATGCAATTTGAATAACCAAGAATGGAGTCAATGCAACTCCATAAGCTTGAGTCAAGAAGATTACAGCAATTGTTTGTAACATTGCTGTACCATCCATATTAAGAGTTGCACCTAAAGGTAAAACAAAGCTTGCAATTTTGTGAGAAATACCTCTTTTTTCGCAACAAGCAATTGTAAGAGGGAGTGTCGCAGAAGAACTTGCAGTACCAAATGCAACCATCATAGCCTCAGCCATTGCTGCATATAACATTGTTACAGGAACTTTTGAAAATATTTTCAAAAATACAGGATATACGATAAAGAATTGAATACCAAAACCTAAAGCTAAAACGCCTAGGTATTTTGAAATACTCATAAATATATCAATACCGAATGATGAAACCGCAACCGCTGTTAGGGCAAAAACACCGGGTGCTGCAAAACACATAATCCAATCTGTAATTTTCATTGTAGCTGCAAATATTGATTCAAAGAAACCAACAAACGGTCTGTTAATTTCACCAACTTTAGCCAATGCAATTGAAAACATTAACGCAAATACAATAATAGGAACCATGTCACCGCTTGCAATAGATGCTAGAGGATTTTTTGGAACAAAGCCTAAGATTATATTTAACAAGTTGCCCTTTTGAGCCTCAATAGTAGCCGCAACTTGAGCTTGAATATCTGCTGCCGTATCAATATTAATATAATGAGCAGCTCCTAATCCCGGTTTTAATAACAAAGCTAACGCTGCACCAATTGTAACAGCAACCAGTGTTATCAAACCATAATAAAAAATCATTTTAATTCCAAGTTTACCAATTTGTTTGCTATCGCCAACACTTGTAATACCAATTACGATTGCAGAAATTACAAGCGGAATAACAACCATTTGAATTAATCTGATAAATACTTGACCGATAAAAGTAAGGGCTGTCATCAAATATGGAATAGGCTCTCTGTGAAGCCAAATTCCAACTAAAACACCGAGTACAAGTCCGGCAAAAATATGCCAGTTACGTTTAAGTCCGAGTCCAAGCGCAATAAGCACCTGCATGTGAAATTTCATTTAAAATCCTCTCATATACTTATATAACTCAACTATTTTACTATTTTTCGGGCAAATTGTAAAGTATTAAAATCTCTCAAAAAAATCAATTCTCTTTTATTCAAAATCCGTTTTTACCAATGAAATAAATTCTTCTGCTAATTTAGCATTCCACTTCTTATCAATTTCAGCTTGAATTGTTTTTATTGCATCATCAGAACTCAAAGCCTCTCTATAAGGACGCTTTTCCATCAATGCAAAATATGAATCAATAATCAATATAATTTGTGATTCTATTGGAATTTCATCTCCTGAAATTTTTCCCGGATAACCTGTTCCATTCCAATTTTCATGGTGCTTTTCAATTATCGGAATAATGTCTACAATATTAGAAATCGGTTTTAAGATTTCTCTTGCAGCAATTACAGGGTGCTGTTTTATAGAACTCTTATCTTCTTCACTCAAAGGTTCGCGTTTATTAAGAAGTTCTTTTGGTAACATTGTATTACCGATATCATAAAGTAAAATCGCGATTTTTAATTTGTCAATTGCCTCTTTAGATAAATCAAAACGTTTAGCAAGCATAGTTGCAAGTTCGACTTTTTGCTTCATTCCGCCGAATTGATGTTGAGGATTATATGACTGAACAAGAGCGTCTGCAACTTGATAAAGTCTGTCATTATTCATATCCATCAATTTTTCTGTCAGTAATCTTGAAGTTACTGTATCCATCGGGATTCTGTGTTTAGATAAAATATCAACAAAAGTATTAACCGCAACTTCTTGCCAAGACGTTTCATAAGATGGTTTTGCAATTGTTACACGGTTTCTGCCATTGCGTTTTGATTCATACATTGCTTGGTCTGTAAGTTCTAAAAGTTCTTCCAAATCATCCGACTGGTCAGGATATGTTGCGACACCTAAACTAGCGGTTATATGACCGATTTTTTCAAGTTCTACGGATTCAATAGCTTTTCTGATACGTTCTGCAGCTATACAACCACCTTCAATATCGACACCCGGAAGGATTAAGTTAAATTCTTCACCGCCCATTCTGGCTGCAATATCTATAGAACGCGCGTTGCTTTTTAAAACTTCTGCAATAGTTTTTATCGCTATATCACCGTAATTGTGACCATAGGTATCATTAATTTGTTTCAAATGGTCTAAATCTAAACCGATAACAGTAAATTTTTGATTTTGACGCATTGCACGAATAGCTTCTTTTTTTATGTATTCTTCAAAGTAACGCCTGTTATACAGTCCTGTCATGCCATCGGTTATAGCCTGTTCTTTTACGGCTTGGAACAAGTCGGCAATCGTAATCGCTAATTCAATTTGCTTTGCAAAAAGTCCTAAAAAGTTTAATTCGCTATTACTTATATTTTCTCTTGAAGAAAACACGATAAGCGAACCAAAATGAGTATGCTTAGATAAAAGCGGAACTAAAATATATGATTTCATTTTAGCTTCTTTTAGAAAACCTGCTACTTTATTATTATCAATTTCAGGAATAAAGCCTGAGATTAATTTCACAAGTTCTTTTGACTGATAAATTTGATTATTTTTAATAGCATTTTTAACTTCATCAAATTCAGGAAAATGCATTCTATATTCGCTTAAATCACAATTAAAATATTCACTGAATTTTGCTCCCATATCATCTCTTGAAGTTGCAACAATTTGCAAATACTTTCCGTCATTATCATTGCGTTCTTTAACAATAAAACTGTATAAATAACCTAATTCGCCTTGCAAACTGTTTACAATAGCATTCAAAACACTTGATAGAGGTTTAGAAGAATTCATCATTTCCCAAATATGCTGCAAAGTGAGCATTTGGCGGTTGGCTCTATCGAGTTCTTTAGTACGAGCAACGATTTCAGCTTCCAGTTTCGCATTCTTTTCGTAAACTTCAAGCAAAGAGTCCGAACCTGAATAAACGGTTGATTCTACCTTATCTAATTTATTTTTAAAATTTTTGAAACTTTCGAAAAAGCTCACTGTGCTGTCCTATACTTCCTCTGTCCGTACATAATAAGTATAACATATTATCCTAAAAATTAAACCTCCTCGATGGGAATCGAACCCATGACCTTAAGTTTCGGAAACTTACACTCTATCCGACTGAGCTACGAGGAGTTTTTTTGTATTTTAGCATATAAATAGCAAAAAAAATTTTTACGAGTTTTTGTTGTATTATAATACTTAAATTTAAGGAGTTAATATGAGAATTCAACCAATTTTTTGCACACCAATACAAAGAACAAATTTCAAAAGTTCAAATAAAGCAGAAGAACAAATAAAAAGACAAGAAGATGAATTGCACAAAGAGGAAGATGAAATCAAAAAGCAAATGGACTTCTTGAATAGAGAACAACATAAATTAAATAATGAAGAATATAAACTTGAACGTGAAAAGAACGAAATTGAAAGAATGGAACGTTAGTTTATTTCTTTACTACAAGAAGAAGGTAAAATGACAAAATATGTTAACTTTTGTAAAGACAAATTTGCAAGCTACAATTCAGTTGGTATAATAGTTTTAGACAATTGGCACAAAAATTATCAAAAAAACATGCCGTTAAAATAGCAATTTTTAAACTGTTCGTGTGTTTAGATATATAAGACCTAAAGATTGTAGAATTTTAATGGGATTAAAAGTAAGACAAAACAAAACGGAAATTAAATAATAGTTGTAAAATATAGGAGTAATTAGTTATGTCAGACGAATTAACAATTCAACCACAAGTTCAACAAAAGCAATCAAGTGCATTACCTTATGCAATTGGTGGTGCTATTGTTGGTGGCACAGTAGGGGCTTTATCACCGGTTGGCGTTACAAAACCAAAATATGCTTCTTATGAAGATATTTTGAAGGAATCAGAAGATACTTTTAAAAGTCAAATTGAAAAAGGTGACAACAAAGGCGTTTGGGAAGCAGCTAAAGAGCATGCTGAAAAAGTAAAAAATGCAGAAGCTGAATACGATAAAAAGGTTCAAGAAATTAAAGATGCAAACACTTCAAAAGCAGGAGCTTTGCCTGAAGATAATGAAGTAGCTAAACAATTAAAAGAAGCTCAAACTAAATATGACGCTGAATTAGAAAAATTAGTTCAAGCAGAAGAAAAGAAATTAGGCTCTGCTAAAACTGTATCAAGTATGCCAACTCCTGACGAAATGCGCTTAGGAATTAAAGGTGATGATGCAGCTAAAGTAGGTAAAGACTGGAAATATTACGATGAAACTTTAAAACCTAATTATGAAGCTGAAATTAAAAAGGTTAAAACAGTAGCAGGAACTCCGGGTAATGCTGAATATGTAAAAGCTGAAAATGGCTTAAAAAATTATAAAACAGCTATTGAAAATTATTATAACGCAGTAGCTGATGCAGCAGCAGAAAAAGATCCTAAACAAAAGGTAAAAAAAGAAAAAGCACTAAAGACCCAAATTGATTCTATAGTTGAAAATGAATATAAATACTCAACAGACTCAGCTATTAAGGAAAAGGCATTTAAAGATGGAAAAATGCACGAAAGAAAAGGTAAATATTCTTTATTACCTGCTGATTACACAGATCCTAAAACCGGCAAAAAGTATATATTTAATGATGGCGTAAGCATGAAACAATTGAAAAAAGCTGATGCTGCAAGAGTTGATGCTTTAAGAGATACTTTAGCGGAAGAAATTAAGGCAACTTCTTCTGAATATTCAGCAGCTAAAGCAGAATTAAAGAATTTCGAAGGTCAAAAAACATTCCAAAAACTAAATAAAAAAGGTAATCCGAGCGGTTCTTATGTTTGCGAATTGGCAGATATCAATGGAAAGGATGCTGTAAAAACATACAAGCACGAATTGGAAGTTGTAGAAAAATTAACAGATCCAAAGAAAGCTAAGAAAATCAAACCTAGCGACATTACAGCCTTACAAACAAAATATGGTTTAAATCCAAGAGACATAAATGAAAATGGTCAAATCAGAAATAAAATTACTGCCAGATTGTCACTTGCTGAACAATATGCAGAAAAGCTAAAAGCAGTTGAAGGTGCTATGGGCGGTCAATCAAGAATTAGCGCATACGAAGCTGAAATGGACAAGGCTGTAAATACAAACGCTGACGTTAAAGCAGCTGCTAAGAAAATCAAAAATATGGCTAAGAAATATGGCATTAATGTAGATACTGTAGCAGACGCAGATGTATCTGCTAAGGCAAAAGAAGCTGCTCAAAAAGCAATTGAAAGCAAACAAGTTGCAGCTGATTTAAAAACAGCAACAGAAAATGCGGTTAAGGAAGCTGAAAAACTTGGTATCAAAGACGGAGAATTAACAGCAAAAGGCAAACAATTGTTGGAAGAATTAGGTTCTAAAGAAAACTATACAACAAAAGTTAAAAATGCAGCAAAAGAAGCGATTGAAAAAGATTTAGGCAAGATTAAAACTCCTAACAAACTTGTTAATGGTCTTATCGCTGGTGCAGCGTTAGCATTAGTTGGTCTTGGTATCGGTTCTTCAATGAAAAAAGACCAAGTATAATCATCAAAATTGACTAATAACAACTATTATTTTACAAACAAAAAGAACGACTGACTTCTGTTAGTCGTTCTTTTTAGCATTTTAATTTTTGCCTCCGGCACGAACCCTCTCCCGAAAATCTAAGTTTCGTACAGCTCAACTTGATTTTCTGCCCTCTCCCAAAGAGAGGGGCTAACGCCAACACCAAACAACTTTAGATCATTCCCTCTCCATAGAGAAAGGGTTGTCAATTCCACCTTCACACTATTTTCTTGTAAACAAAATTTTTTAAGTATACAATTATGCAAAAGACTTGTTGGAGAAAATTTTGATACCAAGAGAGCGAAAACATAAAATAGGCTTAACTTATGGTGCGTTTGCTTCCGCCAGCTATGGCACAAATCCATTGTTTGCACTGCCTTTGTATGCAGCAGGAATTGGTGTAAATTCGGTTTTATTTTATAGATATGCAATTGCCCTTCTCTTGTACGGACTTTGGTTAAAATTTGCAAAAAAGATTGCTTTCAAAATTTCATTTAAAGAAGCCATAGTTCTTTTTATATTAGGACTTTTTTTCTCACTTTCTTCTTACACACTTTTTGATGCGTTCAAATATATTGAAGCCGGTATAGCATGCACAATTTTGTTTATATATCCTGTTTTAGTTGCCGTAATTATGGCTGTATTTTTCAAAGAAAAAATTACTAAGACAGTAATTACATCAATTTCTTTAATAACAATAGGAATTACATTACTTTATCACGGGAAAGAAGGTGCAACTTTAAATTTATACGGCGTATTAATTGTTTTGCTTTCTGCACTTTTATATTCCTTATACATCGTAGGAGTAAAAAACATTAAAATAATTCGCCACATGAACAGTGCTAAAATGACATTTTATGTGATGCTTTTCGGACTTATTGTATACATCACAAACTTAAATTTTTGTACGGAATTACAGCCGCTGACATCACCGATATTATGGCTTTATGCAATCGGTTTAGCACTTTTCCCTACGATTATTTCTATTGAAACCATAAATATCGCTATAAAATTGATTGGCTCAACGACCACTGCAATACTAGGCTCATTAGAACCTTTAACTGCTTTATTTTTCGGTGTTGTATTTTTTCATGAGCAATTAACTCCAAGAATAATTTTAGGAATTATAACCGTTATTTCAGGTGTTATTTTAATTATTAAACGCAAACAAGAATGCAATTCTAATTCGTAAAGTGCAATTTTTTGCACCTGCAACTTATTTATGCTAGAATTGTTTCCATAGAAAATTCAAGGAGTTTAAATGGAAAGATTTATTGGACTTATCGGGATAGTAGTTATATTTTTAATTGTTTTTATGATGTCAAACAACAGAAAAGCAATTAACTACAAAACTATCGGAACAGGTTTTTTACTGCAAATACTTTTGGCTGTATTTATTTTTAAAGTTCCAATCGGTCAAAAAATGTTCCTTATGATAGGTCTTTTTATTCAAAAAATCCTTGAATTTGCGACTGAAGGCGGTTTATTCGTGTTTGGCGCACTTTTACAAAATGACCGTTTAATCGAATTGTTCGGCAAAAGCGGTACGATTTTTGCAGTACAGCTTATTTGTACAAACATTTTTATGATGGTTTTAGTTAATATTCTTTACTACTATGGAATCATGCAAAGAGTTGTTGCAATTTTGGGTAAAGCAATGAACAAAATAATGCACATATCAGGCGCGGAAGCTCTTTCTAACGTAGCTAGTTCTTTCGTTGGTCAAATTACAGCGCAAATTATGATTAAACCGTATTTAGAAAAACTTACACGTTCAGAACTTTTAGCATCTATGGCAGGCAGTATGGCTTGTATTTCCGGTGCTATAATGCCGATTTATATCGGCATGGGAATTCCGGCTCACTACATATTGGCTTCATCAGTTATGGCAGCTCCCGGTGCAATGATTTTGGCAAAAATTGTTTATCCTGAAACAGGTGAGCCTGAAACAAGAGATAACATCCGAATTTCTAAAAGAAGGACTTTTGCAAACGTATTTGAAGCAATTTCAAACGGTGCTTCTGACGGTATGAAAGTCGCAATTAATGTAACAGCAATGATTTTGGCACTTGTGGCACTTGTCGCATTCATCGACTGGATTTTGGGATTAGGCGGAATGTTCTGCTACAATTATGTTCCCGGATGTTCACACTTTGCATTCTTATCGCACTTATCATTAAAATTAATCTTAGGAAAAATATTTGCAATATTTGCGATTATAATTGGCGTACCACTTCACGATTCATCAACAGTCGGTGCCTTGATGGGTACAAAACTTGTACTTAACGAAATGGTTGCTTATGTAGGATTGACTCATGTTGCTCAATCACTTGATCCAAAGAGCTTTATGATTGCCAGCTTTGCGTTATGCAGTTTCGGTAACTTCGGTTCTATTGCAATCCAAATTGGCGGTATTGGAGAGCTTGCACCTAATCAAAAGAAAAACTTAGCGAGATTAGGTTTGAGAGCACTTATATGCGGAACTTTGAGCTGTTATCTGTCAGCTGCAATCGTTGGTGTTCTATTGTAGTCAGAATCTCGTCTTCCATAAGAAGTCCTATATTTATAATGTTAGAAATTTGGTCAGACAAAATTTCCAGCATGTTGATAAGATTGTTTCTTTCTGCGCTTAATAGAGCAATCATCTCTTTTGGAATACCGTAATATTGTCCGCTAAATTCAATGCTCTCACAGGTTCGTCTTGTTATTTGAACTAGCGAGTCCATTTTGTATAACTCATTAAAAGTTTCTTGATGAAATGATAACAATTTATTACCATATTTTTTGCACATATCATACCCCTGTACTACTTAATTATTCTTCCTAATTCCTTTATACATACAGTATAAGACGACAAAAAAAATTGTCGTTCATATATTTTCCAATTACAAAAATTTACAATTAAAAACTTTTTTAAACACGCTTTTGTGATAAGATTTGAATAAAGGAAGTATAAGATTATGGATATAAAGAAAATATTATTTAGAACAAATTCTATTGATGTTGAAAAGGCCTTACCTGACGCATTAATTTTGTGCGGAAAAGACGGTAAAATTCAATGGGTAAACGATGTTGCAGCAGAAATCTTTGAAACTTCAAAAATGCATCTCCTTACATCAAATATAAGCGATTTTATAGAAAATCCGATGAACTTGATTTCAAGCTCTGTTATAATGCACAAGCCTGTTATTACTAAGTTTGTTGATAAAGAAATATATTTTGATATGACTGTAAAAGAAATTGCA
Organism: uncultured Candidatus Melainabacteria bacterium; assembly: GCA_934754515.1. GTDB lineage: Bacteria > Cyanobacteriota > Vampirovibrionia > Gastranaerophilales > Gastranaerophilaceae > CAG-196. The sequence continues at coordinate 56,271 of CAKVIG010000007.1, forward strand.
GAAGGCTACGTGCTTGATTTCCGTGATGCTGTGCAAAATTCTGCAATCGCTCAAGACGATAAAACGGAAGAAATTAATAGAGAAAAAAATAATTTTTTGCTTAAACTTGCTAATGATTTAAAATCACCAATTCAATCTATCGTTGGTTTTTCTCAAGCTATGGCTGACGGTTTGGGCGGTGAGATGAGCGAACAACAAGAAAAATATATCAGAATTATTAATAAAAATTCTTCAGAATTAATGTATTTTGTGGGCAAGCTTTTGGAACTTTCTCAAACAGAATCAGCTTTAAAAGAACCTGATAAAAAGACTTTGGATATTTTGGCTTTAGTTAATTCCGTTGTGAGATTTAATGAACAACTTTATAAAGGCAAAGACGTTAAAATTTCAATTAAGCCTGAAGAAGATTTTAAAAAGACAATTTCTACCGATGAAGAAATTTTGAAAAACATTTTGCAGGATGTTTTGGAAATAATCTTAAAATCAGTTGATATGGGTGAAGTTGCAATTACTCTATCAAATCCTGATGATGAATTTATTTCATCAAAAAACTTGGCACCTGCTCAATATACCATGATTTCGCTTTCTACAAGCGCATTGTTGCTTTCTGAAAACGATTTGGAATGCATGTTTGATCCATACACAATATTGGATTCTACAAACAGAAAGAATGTATTGAGAGCAATTGTTTTGGCAAGTGTAAAAAATCTTGTTCAGTCATTAAACGGTATTGTTTGGGTTGAATCTCAAATCTTGAAAAATACAAGTTTTAATATTATAATTCCTTCTAACTAAGGAAATTTTGGGTGTAGGGATGAGTAGCGTTGTTTTAAAAAATCTTGTTAAAAGCTATGACGGCAAGAAAAATATAATTGATAATATTAATCTTGAAATCAAAGATAAAGAATTTATCGTGCTTGTAGGTTCTTCTGGCTGTGGAAAATCTACGATTTTGCGTTTGATATCAGGTCTAGAAGATATTACATCAGGCGAAATTCTTATTGACGATAAAGTTGTTAATAATGTTCACCCAAAAGACAGAGATATCGCTTTTGTTTTCCAAAGCTACGCACTGTATCCGCACATGAGCGTGTATGATAATATTGCATTCGGTTTGAAAATGCGCAAATACGATAAGAAAATGATTGATACAAAGGTAAGAGAAGTTGCAGAGTCGCTGAATTTAACAGAACTTTTAAATCGCAAACCAAAGCAGCTTTCAGGCGGTCAAAGGCAACGTGTTGCATTGGGTCGTGCGATTGTTAGAAATCCGAAAGTATTTTTGATGGATGAACCTTTATCAAACTTGGATGCGAATTTGAGAGTTCACATGCGCTCTGAAATCAAGCGTTTGCACCAAAAATTAAAAACAACATTTATTTATGTAACCCATGACCAAACCGAAGCTTTAACTATGGGTGATAGAATTGTTGTTTTAGACAAAGGTAAAATCCAACAAGCAGATACGCCGGAAGTTATTTATAATCAACCAAAAAACAAGTTTGTTGCCGGGTTTATCGGTCAAATGAATTTTATTGATACGGTTGTTCAGAATGGATGCTTTGAAATTGAAGGTCATGGATTTAAGACTGATAAAAATATTCAAGGCGAAGTGACGGTTGCAATTCGTGCTGAAAAAATGACAGCAGGCGAGGTTTCAATAAAGGTTAAACCTGAAATTATTGAAATGACAGGTGGAGAGAGAATCGTTTATTTTAATCTAAATGGAAATAAATGCTCTGCAAGAGTTCCATTGGATTACCCGATAGGCGAAAATATAGAGTTAAAAATATCGGTAAATGATATGTATTTCTTTGATAAAGAAAGCGGAGACGTAATATAAGATGAAAAAGTATAAGAATTATATAATTATAGCGCTTGCCGTTATAGCGTTTTGTGTATCAATTTGTTTTGTTCCGATTGATGCAACGAGATTTATTCCTGCGATTGAATCACAAGTTACAAAGGACTTGGGAATAAAAATTCATATAGAGAAATTAATTTTGCGCTTCGGACCGTCTTTAAAGGTAAAAGCACCTGTAATGCACATGATGTATGAAGACGGACAAAAGTTCGGTCAGTTTGATAACGTAAAATTCTTTATACCTTGGTCATCTTTATTCAAAAATGATGTGGTTGTAAAACGCCTTTATGCTGATAAACTAATCGTTAAAGTTAAATCTAATGACAAGTACTTACCTGCTTTTGTAGAAAAACTTAACGCAAAAGATTTTAATGAAACACCTGATGTAACTTTGAAATCTTATAGCGTTTGTTATTATGATAAAGATTTAGAAAAACATTTCAAGGTTGTCGGATCAGGCTTGAATCTTGCAAAACTTATTAATTACAAGAACTTAAGCGTTAAAACAATAGGTGAGTTCTTTATTAATGATAAAAAATACATATCTTATGATGTTTCTATCGTTCCTAATATTGAAATGAGCGAAAAGAAAGATTTCAATATAAACGAGTTTGTAGAACAAATGGAAGCACTTGATTTCCATTCTGATATTATTGCAGATTTGAAACTTTATAAGAACTTGACCGGAGAAACTCAAATTTCAGGCTTGGTTAATATTGATAATATTTCTGTACTTGATCCTAAAAAGAAAACGCCAAAGAGCTTTATTTATTTAACTTTCCTTGGCGATAAAATTGGAGTTTTATCAAATATTTACGCGTCTGTTGACAAAAAAGTTTATATCGATGGCGTTGTAAATAATTCTAAAAAGCCTTCTGTTGATTTGAAAGTTAAAACGGATGAAATTAAGCTTGCTGATTTATATCAAAAAGTTAAATTGCTTGCTGATTTTTCAAGATTGAAAGATATCAATTCGCTTGATGGAACATTGAAAGCTGATTTCAGCATCAAAGGTGATTTAAACAAAATTAAATCTGCAGGTTTCTTAAAGGTTAATAATGCAGCTGTTAAAGCAAACGGTTTGGACGTTAATAAAATAAATGCGGATGTTGATTTTTCTAACAACGTGATAAATATTGTTAATGCGATTGGTTACGTTAACAATGCACCAATAATGGCAAAAGGTAAGATTGACAAAAATCTTGATATCGAGCTTTTGATGAACAAGGTTGAACTTAAACATCTTTGTCCTGCAGAATTTGGTGTAAAAAACGGTATCGCATCACTTGTGGCTAATTTGACGGGAACATTAGACAATCCTATTCATAAAGAAAACTTGCAAGTGGAAAACTTTAGTGCGCAAAACAAAGACGGAAATTTATCATTTGCAACTTTAAAAATAGATACAAATAAAAATAATATAGCATATATAAATAATTTGACATTGAAACCTAAAGCAACAGAAGCAATCAAGCTTCCGCTTTTGAAACTTTATATAGAAAGAGATTCTATTAAAGTTCCTGAAACTAATATTTTCATGCCAAATTCAAAAATGACTGCGAAAGCTGAAATTACTAACTATAACACTAATGATTTGACATTTAGTGCGATTGTGAACGGATTTATAAATTCACGAGATTTAAAAATTCCGGCACAGTACGCAGCTGTTTATCCGGTTAAATTTGCAGTAAACGGCAATCGCGATACTCAGAATATTATGGCACAAGTTTTGATGGACAAAGCACTTATTCTAGATGAGCCGTCTTTAATCAATTTTGTTTCTAAATTAGAAAACAATACTTTGAAGATTGAAGATTTGTCTGTTTCATCATTTAACGGCAAACTTTCAAATGATTTTAAGACAAACTTGAAAGGTCAAAAGAGGGTTATCGTAACAGGTAATGTTGAAAACTTGCAAAACGCTGTGTTCAAGAATGTCAGAGTATTTATACCGCAACAATTGAATGTAACATTTATGGATAACGTTGCACAATTGAAGGGTGATGTTTTTGTAAACGGTAAATTCAATAAGCCTGAAATTGTCGGTCAGGTAACCGTACAAAACTTTATTAACCAGTTTTTGCAACTCGGTGCAACTAATATGACTGTTGATTTCAACAAAAATATTGCAGTTATAAACGCACCTATGGTTAAAATCGGCGATTCTTCAATGGGAATTAATTCCACGATATCAACCGATATTTCAAAAGAATTATATGTAAAAAACATTAGCGTTAAATCAAAATATATGAATACTGATACGCTTTTGATGTACAAAGATAGCCCGATAGCAAAAGCTTTACCGCTAAATGTTAATGAAGGTAAATTTTATTCAGAAAAAGCACTTGCAACAATTTATAATTCTCCACTTTATTTATCAGCTTTGAATGCAGATTTTAAATTGCAGAATAATAAATTGGAATTGAAAAATATTTCATCAGAAATCTTTAACGGCAAATTAGCAGGTAATATAGATTTCAATTTGAAAGATGAAAACTTTAATTCAAAAATCCAAGCAAGAGGCGTTAGCGCAGCACCTATTTTTGATATCGTTTCAACAAGAAAAGATACAATAAGCGGCGTTATGGATTTTGATACTAATATACAAGGTAATTTGAGTTCAAAACAATCACTTAACGGCGATTTGAAGTTTATTATTCATAACGGTAGAATGGGAACTTTGGGCAAATTGGAGCACTTGTTGTATGCTCAAAACGTTATTGCTGATAGCATGCTTAGAACTTCTTTGAGCGTTGTTACGAAGGCTGTAACGCTTAAAGACACAGGTTTGTTTAAATACTTGAGAGGCGATATCACAATGAAAAACGGTAATGCAAACGTTAAAATGCTTCAATCTCAAGGCCCTCTAATGACTTTGTTTATCAAAGGTCAATATAATCCTGCGACAGATTACGCTAAACTCGTTGTTCTAGGACGTTTATCAGATGAAGTTGTGTCAGGTCTTGGTGCATTTGGTGATTTCTCGTTCAATAAATTAATGGTAATGCTAACGGGAGAAGATACAAAATACAATTTATTGCCTGAAGATTTTGAAAAACTCCCACCACTTCCTACTAAGAATACTAAAGAATTTAGAAGTATTATTAATGGCATAGTGGATAAACCAAGTTCTGTATTGTTGTTCAACTGGATATCATACACACAAAAATCATACAGACAAAAAGATATACCTATGACAGACGTTAAAGTGCCTGATTTTATAGAAAGTTTGCCTTATTAAGAATTTAGAAAAAATAATAATGTAAAAAAAGATGAGCCATTTGACTCATCTTTTTTTACATTATAACAAATCTTCTTTTAAATTATCTTGCTTATAGGCTGTGACCGCCAATTGATCGCAACGTTCATTGTACGGATGCCCTGCATGACCTTTTACCCATACAAAATCTATATCATGAGGTTTTAATGCTTTTAAAAGTCTTTGCCACAATTCGACATTTTTAACAGGCTTTTTATCAGCGGTTTTCCAACCTCTTTTAATCCAACCGTCAATCCAGTTCTTAGAAAAAGCTTCTACGACATATTTGCTGTCTGAAGTAAGAACTATACTACAAGGCTTTTTCAAAGCTTCTACGGCAACAATAACCGCTAAAAGTTCCATCTGGTTATTTGTTACATGCTTATATCCGGCAGAAAACTCTTTTTCATGCTTAACACCATTGGAATCAACATGAACAAGTACCGCACCATATCCTCCCGGTCCCGGGTTTCCACTGCATGCTCCATCTGTATAAATGTTTACTTTAACTTTCTCTTCCACTCTCAATTCTCAAAAAAGACTATTATGCAGCAACACCTTTGATTTCAGAAATAAGGTACTTTGCAATCCATTCAAAGTCTTTATTATCATGAGCAGCTTTTCTAAGATATTCAACAGAAGCTTCGCCAATTCTGATTAATGACATAGCAGCAACGCCACGCTTTACACCTCTTACTGTTTGTAATTGGTTAACAAGCTCAGGAACAACAGCTGTACCTTTGTCAACTAAAATATTTTCAATTTTGTTTTTAGTTGTATTGTCTGCTGTTTCTAATTTGCCAAGCATTTCTTCTACTGATTGCATATCTTTCTCCTTTATATTTTTTCTTTTAGCATTTTTATTATAGACTAAATTTTTTGAAAAACAGGATTTCCTTACATAATCTTAATATCGATGTAAAGATTTTTAATTTTATTAATTTAATTTATGAAAAACTCTCTTTTCTTTCAAATATATATACACACATATAAACGAACGACAATTGCGCCGCGAGCGTTTTTTAGCGAGCGTGAAAGTGCAGGCTCTGCCTGCTGCATCCATTTTAATTAACGCTCGTAAGAGCGTAGAAAACAATGGCGTGTTTTCTCTTTCTTTTCGTTCTTTTCTGGGGTAAATACTTTCGGCTTGTAGGAACACTTACTAGCTTGGAAGTGAAGTGAAAAATCTTTTTCTTCGCAACAAAAGAGAAAGAAAAGGACATTTAATAAAAACTTTTTATTTCAAAATAATTCTTACTTTTTTCTTCTTTGAAAAAGCAAGAAGAAAAAAGTAACAAAAAAGAAGAAACTTTAATCGTTTTCTACAACCTAACGGTTGTTAAACAAAATGGATGTTGCAAGCAGAGCTTGCACTCTTACGCTCGCTATCGGTGCTACGCACGTAAATATTTAGTCGGCAAGCATAGATAAATTACAAAATTTCATTTTCTCTATACAAGCTTGCCTCAAAGTCATATTCCAGGTTCGCACGCACGCTCGCGGTGCGAATGTCGTTCGTTTTTTGTAGTAAATAGCGACAGATAGCTTTATGTTGAGAAAGTTTTTGTAACAATTTCTTAATACATAAAATAAAAAGTGTAAAATTTACATGTTTTTTGTTTTTATAGTATTATATAATCGTTAGTAAAATTTTGATTAGTGCAAAATGCACTGGTATAAAGGAGGCACATGAATTGACAATTGTATCATCATCAATAGAAGAGCTTGAAAAGCAAAACTTGGACAAAGTAAACTTAGGACAACACGTCCTTGCAGAATTTTTTGAGTGTGATCCAAACATTCTTAACAGTAATGATAAAGTAGAAAAGTACATGATAGATGCGGCTCTCGAATGCGGTGCTACAATCGTGCAAAAGTGCTTTCACATGTTTAACCCATACGGCGTAAGCGGCGTTGTAATTATTTCAGAAAGCCATTTAGCTATTCATACATGGCCTGAATTAGGTTATGCAGCAGTTGATTTGTTTACTTGCGGCACAAAGTGTGACCCTAAAGTTGCTTATGAATTCTTGAAAAAGAAATTTAACTCTAAAAAGGCTTCTTTCACGGAACTAAAAAGAGGTATCATTGATAGAGAAACTCTTAAACTTTCTGAGCAGCCTTTTGAAATCGCAGAACAGTTTGAAGAATAGAAATTTAAAATATAATAAAAAAATAAGGTTATCAAAAGAAATGATAACCTTATTTTTTTTACAAACTTAACACTTTTCTTCAAACTTTGGCATGTTTATAGTATTATAAGAAAAAAAGTTGGAGGGATTATTTTATAATGTCAGTAGCATTAGAACAAAAACAAGGTTTAATTGCGGGTGATGGTCTTTTACCAGTAAAAATGGCTCAATATGCTAAAGAAAACGGTTTTGACGTTGTTGCAATTTCTTTATCAAATGATAATTATGCACAACTGAAAAAATATTGCTCAAAAGTTTATTCTTTCTGCCCGGGAGAAGTTCAAAAGATTGAAGATACTCTTAAAGCAGAAGGTATCAAACAAATTACATTTTTGGGTAAAGTTAGCAAAACAATCTTGATAAAACGTCCTAAGTTTGATGCAAGAGCTTTAGACTTTATTAAAAAAGCAATAAGATTAAATGACGATAAAGTAATGCTAATGATTATTGAAGAATTACAAAAAATCGGTATCACTATTTTAGACCAAACTCTATTTATCAAAAACCTGATGATTCCATCAGGGGTTTTGGGTAATGTTCAACCGACTCAAGAACAAGTTGAAGACGTAAACTACGGTTATTGGTTAGCTAAAGAAACAGGCAAATTGGATATCGGTCAGTCCGTAATTATTAAAGACAAAATGGTTATGGCAGTAGAAGCAATTGAAGGCACTGATAAATGTATCAAACGCGGTTGTAAAATAGCAAAAAGAAATTCAAGAGTTATTAAAGTTGCGAAACCTTCTCAAGACAAGAGATTCGATATACCTGCAATCGGCTTAAGAACATTAAAAACAATGCATAAATACAAAGCTGATTTAATTGCGGTTGAAGCAGGCGAAACAATTATTGTTGACAGAGAAGAAGTTATTAAATACGCAAACAAACATAACATTGTTGTAATGGCTGTATAATTTTATGAAAAAGATATTTATCATTACTGGCGAATACTCAGGCGATATCCATGCAAGCAAGGTGTTAGAGATGTTAAAACGCTCTATGCCAGATATTGTTGCAGAAGGTATTGGTGGAGAAAATTTAAAATCAGCCGGTGCAAAAATCTTTTGTGACCATTCAAAAATGTCAGGTTTTGGTTTAAATTTCAAAATGATTGTTGATCATTTGTCATTAGAAAAAAAAGTTGCAGATTATATTTTAAACGACTTCAAACCCGATTTGGTTTTATTAATTGATTACGGCACGTTCAATTTAAGAGTTGCTAAACGACTTAAAGGCAGCGGAATTAAAGTGTTCCATTATATTCCGCCTCAAATTTGGGCAAGCCGCAAATGGAGAATAAAAGGCATTAAAAAGTATGTAGATAAAGTTCTTTGCATATTTCCGTTTGAACCCGAAATTTACCAAGCAGAAGCCATAGATGTTCATTACTGCGGCCATCCGCTTGTTAAACAATTGCCTCCAAAAGCTGATAAAGAAGAATTCTTTAAACAGCACGAATTGGACATTAAAAGACCTTTAGTATCAGTTTTTCCGGGTTCAAGACCTCTAGAGCTTAAATTTTTTGGAGAACGTTTTATAGAGGCAGCGAAAGTGCTACAAAAGCGTCATCCTGAAGTTCAATTCTGCATTTCACATGCTCCTAACTTAAAAGATGATATTTTTGATAAATATATCAAAAATACGGATTTCAAAGTTATTAAAGGCGAAAACCAAGCTTTGTTGAGTGTTTCTGATTCTTTAATTTTAGCTTCCGGAACAGTGGCTTTAGAAGCAAGCTTGTACCAAATCCCGATGTTGATTGCATATCGCGGTCCTTGGTTGCTTTACTTGATTTATTTGTTGGTGAGATGCATCAAAAGAGTTTCTTTACCAAATATTATTATGAATGAAGATATCGTGCCTGAATTAGTTCAGCACAAATTCAGTGTTGAAAATATTTGTTACGAAACAGAAAAAAATTTGTACGATAAGCAACATAGAGAATGGATGATTGATGAACTTGCAAAAGTCAAAGAAAAACTTTCCGATAAGTATTCTGCAGAAGAAGTTGCTAATTGCATTATTAAAGAATTAAATAAATAAAAGAAAGAGCCGGACATTTGCCGGCTTTTAAATTTCTACAACCTTTTTTCTTCTAACCTTATATATTAATAAAGTTTTATTTTTTGCAAAAATTGCTTTTTTGTATCGAAATGTAAAGCTAATTTATGTTATACTTTTTTTGAATAAATATAAATAGCAAAGGGAAATCATGAGAAAGAGTCTTTGTTTATTACCATTGGCACTTGGAACACTGGGGCTTGGATTAACGGAATATGTAATGATGGGAATTCTACCTGATACAGCATTATCTATGCACTGCTCTATTCCGAAAGCCGGAAATTTTATTTCATTTTATGCACTTGGTGTTGTTTTTGGAGCAATAATGCTTGTAATAGTAGCAAGAACTAAGCCTCTAAAAACAATATTATTATGGCTTATGACAATTTTTACGGTTGCAAATTTTTTAACTGCTTTTGTAACAAACTATTATATTTTTTGCTTAATAAGATTTATTGCAGGTCTTCCGCACGGATGCTTCTTTAGTGTTGGCGCAATTTCAGCAGGAAAACTTTGTGAAAAAGGTAAAGAAAACCAGTCTGTCGCAACGATGTGTTCCGGTATGACTTTTGCAAATCTTCTCGGCATACCACTTGGTACAATGATTAGCCATAGTTTATCCTGGCGTCTGATATTTTTATTCATAGGTTTATTCGGACTTTTGATATTGTATTCAATAAAAAAGCTTATTCCAAATTTAAAACCACTTCCTGATACAGGTTTTAGGGGACAGTTCCGTTTTATGAAACATCTTGCGCCTTGGTTATTAATTTTTGCAGTAATAATGGGCAACGGTGGTATATTCTGCTGGTATAGTTATATTAATCCTCTACTTGTTAAAGTTTCGGGAATATTGCCTCAATTTGTATCACTTATTATGGTATTGGCAGGCGCAGGAATGTGTATAGGTAACTTCTTAGGCGGAAAGTTATCAGATAAATATTCCCCATCCATAGTGGCAAGTTTAACTCAATTATTAGCCAGCATATCGTTAATTTTTATATTTTTATTTTCACACAATCCAATCGTATCTATTCTCTGTATGATTATATGCACAGGCTGTTTATTTGCAGTATCAGCTCCACAACAGGTATTATTAATTAGCAGTGCAAAAGGTGGAGAAATGCTTGGTGCATCTTTTTCATAAATATCATTTAATCTGGGAAACGCGCTTGGCGCATTCATTGGTGGCATTCCTATAGAGAAAGGATTAGATTATAACTATACAGCAATCCCCGGAGCCTGCTTTGCGTTTATTGGTTTTCTAATGCTGTTTTATTTTTACAAAAGATATAAACGATAAAATAAAATTACCAGATAAAGAGCTTATTGAAAAAATATTTAATAATCGAAAAAAATTAGCTGTTTATCGAACAATTAGAATGGATTTTTTTATAAATCAAACGGTGAATCTTCTTTATAGTAGTTCTTTTTACCATGTTTCATCTTATCATTACGCTTTTTTACATCTTTAGAAACATTTTTGTAAGCGTTATCTAAAGAAATTTTCGCAATCGGTTTGTTTGTTGCTCTATCATTTACTATCAGCCAGTAAGATTGCTTTACGTTATGAACAGAAAACGAAATTTTTCCAGCATATCTGTCACCCGGCTTAAGCTGTGAGAACAACAATTTGGTATCACCAAAAATTGATGGGTTAAAAACTGTGTTGTAATCATTAATTAGTGCCAAATCCATACCTGAAAACGCTTTTTTAGACATATTAGAAATCGAAAGAGAAAGCGTAATTGTGTTAACTTCTCCAAACGGGTCTTTTTCATAAAGAATATTTGCTATTCTTATATCAAGCCCCGGGTAATTCATTTCTTGTTTTTGTAATGCTTCTTCTTTGTATACAGGAAGTTCTACATTTGATAAAATTCTAACTTTTATCTCATCTCCGGGAGCAATCAGAACGTTTTTACCTTTTCTGTATAAAGACATGCCTAAACCGATTGTACCGCCTAATGCTGCACCGCCTGCTACTGTGTAGCCTTGAGAAGCAATTGCAGCTTCCAAACCTAAAGCTTGCAAGGCAAATAAACCGCCTGCAACACCACCAACTGCCGTATAACCGACATCTGTTGCAACTATTTTGGTTGCGGCTTTAAGCGGATGAAGCTTCGTTGACATCTTACCTTCAATCGGAATTTCTCGACCGTCAGGCGTTACAAGGTAATCAAAACTAAGGCTCAAATGCCCGTCACGACCAAGTCTTTTAGCTTCACTTGTTTGAGTAATTGAACCGTGAGCAACCGTTCCTTTTGGAATAATAACACCTTTATCACCCAAAACATCAGAAGTTACGGTCGCAAAAAACTCATCACCTTCCAATGAATAAGAACCGTCCAAAACTTGTGAAACTGTCATCTCAATAACATCTTTTTTCTCAAGGTATTCAGTTTTGCCCGTAAATAGTTTTTCATCAGGTGCAGTATACTGTTCATCAAATTCTGCATGACCTTGATAAGGCATATCAGCTAAAGCTGTATTTGCCAACATCATAGTTAAAATTAATCCAGCTAACCTCTTCCTCATAGTCTAATTATACTATCTTTTTGCTGAAAAACAAAATAATTTATTTTACTTGTAAACTGCCCTTTATACAATAAAATAGTATAAGGAGGATTTATGTCGTTATTTATTACATTTGAAGGGGCTGATGGTTGCGGAAAGACTACGCAAATTGAGCTTTTAAACAAATATTTGCAAGAAAATGGTTTTAAAACTCTTGTTACTCGTGAACCCGGAGCCAAAGGATTAGGGGTCAAATTAAGAGAAATATTACTCAATTATAATGGCGAAGTTTCACCGAATTGCGAATCATTTTTATTTTTAGCCGATAGAGCGCAGCATGTAGATTGCGTGATAAAACCTGCTCTAAATGATGGTGTAATTGTACTTTGCGACAGACATACTGATTCAACTGTCGCTTACCAAGGTTACGGAAGACAGCTTGATATTGAACAAATTAAAAAATTAAATGAAATTGCCGTAAACGGTTTGAAACCGGATTTGACGATTGTTTTTGATATAGATATAGAAACTTCAATGCAGAGAGTGGGCAAGACTAAAGACCGTATGGAATCTGCCGGCATGGATTTTTTTAACAGAGTCAGAAACGGGTATTTAGCGATAGCTAAAGAAGAACCGAATAGAGTTAAGGTGATTAATTCGGCAGATACGATAGAAGATATTCATAAGCAAGTCGTTAAATTGGTTGAGAAGGCTGTGAATAAATAAAAAAAAAGTAGGTTGGGCTTTTAGCCCAACAATAACTAAAGAGGAACAACCCTCACCCGAATTTCTAAGTTTCGCACAGCTCAACTTGAAATTCTACCCTCTCCCTATGAGAGGGCGCAGTCAAGATTTGCACGTTTTTAGAGAAAGAAAAAAAATGAACTTACAAGAACTTGAACAAAGTGTGAATAATAATAAAAAAAATGTTGATTTTGACGCTTTAAAAGCAGGATTGCAGGATTTAGAAGCTAAACTGCAAAGTCCTGAGGTTTGGTCTAATCAAAATTTGGCGTCTGAATTGGGACAAAAGTCTCGCGAAATCAAAGAAACTTTAGAAATGTTTTCAAGATGGGAAACGATTATAGAAGATGCTAAAACTGCTCAAGAAATTGATGATAATGAGCTTATACAAGAAAGCGAAAGTGAATTAAAAAAACTTGAAAAGGAATTGGATAAATATGAAGTTCAAAAAATGCTTTCAGGTGAATATGACGAGGCTGACGCCTTTCTTTCAATTAATGCGGGTGCGGGTGGAACTGACGCGCAAGATTGGGCAAGTATGCTTCTTAGAATGTATACACGTTGGGCTGAATCTAAAGGTTGGAAAGTCGAACTTGTTGATAAATCTGATGGTGAAGAAGCCGGAATCAAGTCTGCTACAATAAAAATTAGCGGTAAATACGCTTACGGATATGCAAAAGCCGAAAAAGGCGTTCATCGTTTGGTCAGAATTTCACCATTTAACGCGAATGGCAAACGTCAAACAAGTTTTGCGTCATGCGAAGTTTCTCCTATTATTCCAGATTATGAAAAAACAATTCATATTCCACCGGAAGATTTAGAAATTGACACAATGCGTTCTGGCGGTGCGGGCGGACAGAATGTAAATAAGGTTGAAACAGCGGTAAGAATTTTGCATAAACCGACTGGTATTGTAATTAAATGCCAACAAGAGCGTTCACAATTGCAGAATAAAGAAAACGCTATGCAAATGCTTGCGTCAAAATTATTGGAGCTTAGACAGCGTGAGCATGAAAAGAAATTAGCCGAATTAAAAGGTGAAAACTTCGACATTAATTTCGGTTCACAAATCCGTTCTTACGTTTTTCATCCGTATAAGATGGTAAAAGACCACAGAACAGGTTTTGAAATGGGAAATGTTGATGCTGTGATGGATGGTGATTTGGATGGATTTATTGAAGCATATTTGAAGATGTAATATGTTATTCCACTAAACCGCCAAATGCCATAACGTCTTCATATTCAGCACCTGCTTCAAGCATTTCTTCAGCTGAAAAACCAAAAAGTGTAATCGTATCAATTACTTCCGCCTTGTTATTTATATTTTTTACAACAGATTCTAACGCAGATTCTCTTGTCATATATTTAAATCTGTCGTTTATTCCTTTTTTAAGGCTTCGTTGTTTGGCTTTTCCCATACTTACTTCGCCTCGCTTTCAAAAGCTAAGAGAGCAGCTCCTATCATGCCTGAATAATTCCCCGCAGTTGCGATTCTGATAGAAGTTGGAGAAGTTACAATGTCACAGTTTACAGCTTCTTCCATTTTCTTAGCATCTACAAATTGAGCCATAGAGCCTGATAAAACGATACAATCAGGGTCAAACAGATTTGTTAAACCGTTTACACCGATTGTAATATCATTAATCCAACGGTCAAAAATCTCTATCATTTTTTTATCACCACTTTTAACACCGTCCATTACATCATAAGTTGTAACTTTTGGGTTATTAAGCATTTCTTCTGCATCAACTTTTAGAGCCGTACCTGATGCGTAAGCTTCAAAGCAATCCCAACTTCCGCAAGTACATTTTCTGCGCTTATCAGGATACATTTTGAAGTGCATTTCACCTGCAGCACCTGATTTACCTTTAAGCAATTTATTATTAACGATAATTCCGCCGCCAACACCCGTTCCAAGCGTAATCATTACAGAAACATTTGTACCTTTAGATGCACCTATTCTGTATTCAGCCCAAGCAGCTGCATTCGCATCGTTTTCTAAAAATACTCTTTTTTTACTTAATGATTGAAAATCTATTGACGGATAACCGCTCACAAGATTTCCTGTAGAACCGTTGACAGCTGTATTTTCGTTATTTACCGCTCCTGCAGTTGAAATCGCAATAACATCAACTTCGTTTTCAAATTTAGCGATTTGACCTTTTAAAATATCCAAAATTCCATCAATTGATTTCGGAGTATGAAACTTATCAATCTCGGAAAGAATTTTTCCTGTTTCGTCAATAATACTGCTATAAATCTTTGTGCCGCCGATATCAAATGCTAAAGCTTTTTTCATCTTATATTCCTTCAATAAATCTTTTTGTAATTAATTGTGGTCTTGTAATTGCAGACCCGATTACAACACAGTGTGCGCCTAATTCAAATGCCTTTTTAACTTCATCAGGTGACCAAATTCGACCTTCCAAAATTACAGGCTTATCAATGCTGAACACAAGTTTTTTTAATAATTCATAATCAGGTCCGACTGTCGGCTCACCCGATTCCATTGTATAACCTGCTAAAGTTGTAGAAATTATATCAGCACCGAGTTTAGCACAATGTATACCTTCTTCTAAAGTCGAAATATCAGCCATTGCAAGTCTGTCTGCTTTATGAATGGTAAAAATGATTTCTTCTAAAGTGCAATTATCGTGCTCGCGTAAAGTTCCGTCAAACGCTACAATATCAGCTCCAGCTTCAATTAGCTCATTTACTTCTTTTAATCCCGGAGTAATATAAACAATTTCTTTCCAATTTGCAGGCAATCCGTCAGGCTTCGTTAAGCCGATAACAGGCACTCCAAACTTTTTAGCGTTTTTTACATCTCTTGCACCTGCAACTCTAAGTCCGCCTGCTCCACCATTCACGCAAGAAGCCATCATTGCTTGCATGCATTCCTCTTTATAAAGAGGTTCATCCGGCATTGCTTGTGATGATACGATAACTTTTCCCTTAAGTTTTCTTAAAATTTCCATACTTGAATTTTATCATAAAAAAGTATGTTTTTTTGTAACAAATATTAGCAAAAAAACTTTTTTGAGGTTTTAATAAAATTATGAAAGTAAATAACGTAAATTTTCGCGGAATTAATATTTCACGAGTGGCAAATAAAGATATTAAATTATACAAGGTTGGATCAAATGATGCTACATTTTTGAATAACTTAGAAAATAACTTTAATGTACAAAAACTACTGCCAAATCTTTCAAAGGAAGGACAACATATCTATAATATAATTATTTCACGTGGAACTAGAGAAGCAACAGCTCCAGATACGAATAGTATTTTATTAACATACAAAAACATTCCATGCGGATTAATCGTAAATGAGAGTGGCGTTCAAAAGCACGAAGTGGATTATTTATGTACTTGGCCGATTGCTCCAAATGGAGAAAAAGCTCCGTTTGGCGGACAAACTCTGTTTCAAGAACTATTTAGACATTTTCTAAAATCTGATGTTAATGTTATGGAGTTAAATGCCGTTAAATATGGTAAAGCGGTAGACTTCTATAAAAAATTAGGTTTTAAAACTATTAGCGAAGATTCATATTATGCCACAATGCAAATAACAAGAGATAAAATATCGGAAACTTTTAAGAACTTAGCACAAAAAATCCCGTTAATTCAAACAAATAACAATAAAAATGTTGATTTGAATAAAGAACTTTTCTCTATTAATTATGATGAAATTAGGAAATAACTATACAAGCTAATCTTTTCATGCTAGACTAAACTTATTATGAACAGAAAACCGATTATTGCAATAGTAGGAAGACCAAATGTTGGTAAATCAACATTTGTAAACAGATTAGTAGGAAAAAGACAATCTATCGTTGACGACCGCCCCGGTGTTACAAGAGATAGAATTTATTTTGATGTTGAATGGCAAAATCGCCCGTTTACAGTTATTGATACAGGTGGGATTGTTCCGGGTGATGAAGATGAAATTATGCTTTCTATTTATGACCAAGCAAAAATTGCTTGTGAAGAAGCAGACAAAATCATTTTTATAGTTGATGGTTTAGAAGGTGTTACACCTGTCGATTCTGATATTGCAAATATCTTAAGACAAAGCAATAAACCAATTTTTCTTGCTGTAAATAAAGTTGATTCACACAACCAAATCACAATGATTAGCGATTTCTATTCGCTTGCGATTGGTGAGCCTATTGCAATTTCTGCATTGCACGGTTCAGGCGGTGTTGGTGATTTATTGGAAGAAATTACTTCCGATTTTGAATACGATGTTGAAGAAGATGAAGATAAAACTATTAAAATTGCAATTGTTGGAAGACCAAATGCAGGCAAATCTTCAATTGTAAATGCTCTTTTGGGTGAAAATCGTGTAATTGTATCTGATATTTCAGGAACAACACGTGATAGTATTGATTCACGTTTAACTTATAATGAACAAGAATTTGTAATTATTGATACGGCAGGTATCAGAAAAAAAGCAAAAGTTGATTATGGTGTAGAAAAATTCGCAGTTGATAGAGCTATTCGTTCTATTAGAGAATGTGATGTTGCTTTAATGGTAATTGATGCAACAGAAGCTATAAACGGAATTTCAGACCAAGATAAAAAAATTGCATCAATTATTACGGATGCAGGTAAAGGTATGGTAATTGCAATCAATAAATGGGATTTGATTGAAGACAAAAAATCAAACACAATTAATAAATTTGAAGAAAAAATTGCGCATGAAATTCCATTCTTAGATTATGTACCTAAAATTTACATAAGCGCAGTTACTCACCAAAGGTTAAATCAAATCTTTACAAGAGTCGTAGAAGTTCAGAAAGAACGTTCAAAACGCGTTTCAACAGGTTTGTTAAATAAAGTTATTAACGAAGCTTACGCTCTTAATCCGCCTCAAACAATCAGAAATAAGCGTTTGAAGATTATGTACTCTACACAGGCAGCAATAGAACCGCCAACATTTATTTTGTTTGCAAATAATGAAGACTTAATGAAAGACCATTACAAACGCTACATGGAAAACAAATTGCGTGAAGCTTTCGGATTTATGGGAACACCAATCAGACTTTCAATAAGAACGAGAAGTGAAAAGAAAAAATAGGTTATTTTATAATAATAATATCACCGCGTTTAGCTTCTGCTGCAAGTTGTTTAATAACTTCATTATCCATACGCATGCAACCATGTGAAACATAACGTCCAAGGCTGTCAAAATTATTATTGCCATGGATAAATTCTCCAATTTCACTTTGTTCACCTGTATTTGGATCTAATTTGTTTAATAAGATTATTTTAGGACCATAAGCACTCGGATTACGTCTTCTCTTCGTATGTGCAGGAGCAGTTCTATATGGATAAGTTTCAGTGTGTGTAACTACTCTTACCCCTTTGCTGGTTGGGGTGCTGGGTTTTCCACTGGCAATCATATATGCCATTTCAGGTTTACCTTGAATGTTATACTTATATAATACGTTTTTACTTAAATCTACTACAAATTTTGCTGTTTTCATTTGACCTTGTATCTTTACGTTTGGCTTTGGTGCTCCTGCTAAAACATCCTTTTCTGATGTACCTTCAGGTGGTGCTGTTACAACCACAAAATCATCTATTTCTTCGGTTTGTGCAAAAGCTCTATTTGTGCTTATTGGTAAAACACTTATCATGCAGCCTATACTTATAGTTTTTATAATGCTTGGAATTCTCATACTATTTATAAATAACGTAAAAATTTAATTTGCTATCTATTTATAAATTTACACTTTTTAATCAATTGTAAACTTTTATTAAGAATTATAAATAAAAAGTCAATTTTTAACAATAGAAATACTTTATAAATATGTAAGGTAAAAGGTTAATAAAGCAAAGATTTATAGTAGGAGGTCATTATGTCACTTGGTTATGGCATAACAGGAATTGGAAACGGATTAGGAACATTAGGACTTGGCGGTGCCAGTTCATATTATGATCCGACAATGATGGGTATGGCTGGAGCATATTCTCCATACGGTTCAATGGGAATGATGGGCGGTTATTCTTCACCTTATACCGGAATGGGCATGATGGGAATGTACAATCCAACATTTATGCGTCAAATGAATCAGGTTTCTCAGCAAATGGAAATGGATCAATTGAACCATGCCGGAGCAATGCATAATTTGTTATTACAAAATCAGACACAAGCCTTTACTGATCAAGATAGAGCAATCTTTGAAAAAGCAATGGTTGACGCAGGAGTTAATAAATGTGTTACTAACTTAGCAGAAATGGTAAGAAAAGGTAATGCAGACGGCATTTGTCAAACTTATGATGAATTGAAGCAAACTCTATATACAAAATACAGCGATTATTTTAAAGCAAATGCAAATCACTTGAGTCCTGAAGATAGTGTTGCAAACTTTGTAGAACTTTTATACAGCAAAATTATATCAGCTCAACAAGGTGAGCAAGTAGACTTAAGAAGTGACGTTAAGAAATATGGTGAAACTGCATTTGAGCATGGCTTCTGGAAAAATTTCCACGGCAGTGACTACCATGACAAAACTTCAGAACAAGCATTAAGCTATATGTTTGGAACACCGATTGATAATAAAGCCGGTCATGAAAGAATGGAAAAATACGGAGCAACATTTGAAAAAGGAGTAGAATTAGGTGCAGCAGCCGCTGTCGGCGCAGTAGCTCTTCCAACCGTTGCAAAAGCAGGTAAGAGTGTTTTAAGTTCAGTTGTATCACTAGGTTCAGAAAAAGGTGGCGCAGCAATTTCTAAATTAAGCACATTTAATAAAAAATGGGCCTGGGCAGGTGTTGCGGCTGGTTTGATTGGCGACTGGTTATGGCAACAAAGCAGAGCTTAATGACATTTTAAATAATCTTTCTTTTCTTAACCTAAGCTAAACTTTAAAAGTTTAGCTTTTTATTTTGAAAAAATATTCTTGACTTTAAATCTTGATATTGTAATATAGTAATTGCGATGGGACGTCGCCAAGTGGTAAGGCAGCTGGTTTTGGTCCAGCCATCTCGGAGGTTCGAATCCTTCCGTCCCAGCCAATTAATAGAGGCTTTTAAAGCCTCTATTTTTTTTTATGGAATAAGTTATGAAGCTTCAACGTATTAATAGTATTAATAATTTAAATAAGCATTATAATTATGTTGCATCAAAAAGATTTTATAAAAAAACTGTTTTTCTTCATAAGCAAGAGTATGGTATAAAATTTTCAAAACAAAAAATCTTAAACCATAATGAAGATTTTGAGGAGTTTGAATTAGAAGCTGCAGAAATAAACAGAAGCTTAAATGAAGCTATAGAGAATGTTTTGAAAAGTGTCTATAAAGAGTTTTTATCTTATTTTATATAAATAAACAATCGAAATTTACAGCGGATAAACTATACTTTTGTAACAAATAATTGCCACATATTTACTCCTTCATGTTTTAAAAGGGTGATTTTTGTTTATATCCCACCTGTATAGCCTGTTAAATTTCCGTTTGCTCCAACAACTCTATGACAAGGAATTATGATTGAAATCGGGTTATGTCCTACTGCACCACCAATTGTCTGAGCAGACATTTTTGCTTTAAAGTAGAAAATACGTACTATTTAATAAACTGCAGAAATGGACGTGAATTATTTTTTGTTTTTTACAATAATTTTTTATAAAACTATAAATTTATAAAGGTTTGTGATAGAGTATAAAAGAGTAGATAAAAGAAATAGCATTTGACTTAAATTACATTAAATTTTATTAGTGTAAAGAGAATCATGGACTTAAGAGTTAGAGAAGGAGTAGTACTTTAATGTCACAAACAAACATCATAGTAGGTTCGGGTTTTTCGGGATCAACTATGGCAAGATTAATTGCTGAAAAATTGGACGAAAAAGTCGTTGTCGTTGATAAAAAAGACCACATCGCAGGCAACAGTTATGATTATCGCGACGAAAACGGGATAATGATTCACAAATACGGCTCTCATATTTTTCATACCAATAACGAAAAAGTTTGGGCATTTTTGAAACAATTTACTGATTTTAATACGTATATGCACGAAGTTGTCGGGATTTTAGACGGCATTGAAGCTAAAATTCCATTCAATTTCAACACTCTTTATCAAGTTTTTCCTGAAACTTTGGCAAAACGCCTTGAAGAAAAATTACTAAAAAAGTTTGAATACAACAAAAAAGTTCCGATTCTTGAATTTCAAAAACAAGATGATGAAGATTTGAAATTCTTGGCAGAATATGTTTACGAAAAAATATTTTTGAATTATACCACCAAGCAGTGGGGTGTTTCTCCAAAAGATGTTGATGGCGCGGTTACAGCAAGAGTACCAGTTTACTTAAGCAAAGACAACAGATATTTTCAAGACAAATACCAAGGCATTCCGCTTGAAGGTTACACGAAGGTTGTTGAAAAAATGCTTGACCACCCGAATATTGAGGTTGTTTTAAACAAAGATTTTGCGGAATTTAAAAAAGAAAATTCAGACCTGGTAAAAAATGCTAGAATTTTCTATACCGGCTCAATCGATGAATTCTTTGATTACAAATTCGGTAAATTGCCGTATAGAAGCGTAAATTTCAAATTTGAAACGTATGATAGAGAGTTTTACCAAACTCACGCTTGCATAAATTATCCGAACAACTACGATTTTACAAGAATTCACGAATACAAACACTATTTGAACGACAAATCAGAAAAAACAGTTATTGCGAAAGAGTATTCGGAATTCTTTGAACTCGGTAAAAACGAAAGATATTATCCTATTGCTAGCGAAGAAAACGCAAAACTTTACCAAAAATACTTAGATGAAGCCAAAAATTTAAAAGACGTGTATTTCTTGGGTAGATTGGGCGATTACAAATACTACAATATGGATTTGGCTGTCGCTAGAGCTATTGAACTTTTTGAGGAGGTATTTAATGCCTAAAGTTTCAATTCTTGTACCGATTTATAATGTTGAAAAATACTTGAGAGAATGTCTTGAAAGTCTTGTAGAACAAACCCTTGATGATATTGAAATTATATGTATTAATGATGGCTCAACAGATTCTTCGCCTGAAATAATCAAAGAATTTCAAGCTAAAGATGTGAGAATCAAAGTAATAAACAAAGAAAATTCAGGCTATGGAGCATCCATGAACATGGGCGTTGACTTAGCAAGTGGTGAATATATCGGGATTGTTGAATCTGATGATTTTGCAGACAAAACAATGTTTGAGAACCTGTACAACCAAGCAAAAGCGAATGACTTAGATGTCTTAAAATCGGATTTCATCCAATATTGGGGTGATACAAAGCAGTACATTAAGGCTGGAATCGTAGACAAAGACTATGCGGATAAAGTATTCACGGCTGACGAGTACAAAGAAGCATTGAACTTAATACCATCTATTTGGTCGGCTATTTACAAGAGAGAATTTATTGAAACTAATCACATCAGATTTTCTGAAACCGCGGGTGCAAGTTATCAAGATACAGGCTGGCATTTTAAAACTATGCTTTGCGCAAAACGTATAATGCTGACTAATCGTGCATATTTGTACTACAGACAAGACAATCCGAATTCTTCCGTAAAATCGACTGCGAAAGCTTATGCTGTTTGCAAAGAATTTGAATCAATCGTTGATTTCATGAAATCAACAAATAAAACCAAAAATCTTGAATACGTATATTCAATAATGTTCAAATCTTTTCGTCATAACCTTTTACGCTTGGATTCAGCATTAGCAGAAGAATATATCGACTATTATTCAAAAACTTTCAAAAAAATCTATAACGAAGAACATTTAGGCGATTTGTTCTTTTCAAGATGTAAGAAAAAAGAATTGTTGACGCTGATTAATGAGCCTGAAAAGTATTACAAGAAATACAAAACGAAATTGATATTCGAAAAAATCAAACGAATCAGAAAACAAATAATTTCTGTGAACATTTCCAAACGCAAAAAGAGCGTGGTACTGTTCGGTAGAGAGTTGGTAAAACAAAATTAGAAGGATTAATATAATGGAAAATAGACCAAAAGTTTCAATTGTAATGCCTACATACAACGTAGAAAAATATTTCAGACAATGTTTGGAAAGTGTAATCAACCAAACTTTAACTGATATAGAAATTATACCTGTTGATGACGGTTCTCCTGACAATTGCGGTACAATAATGGATGAATATGCAGCAAAGGATAGCAGAATTAAACCTATTCATCAACCTAACGGCGGTTATGGAAAGGCTGTGAATACGGGAATTAATGCCGCAACAGGAGAATATATCGGCATTGTTGAAACGGACGATTGGTGCGACCCTCAAATGTTTGAAAAACTTTATACACAAGCAAAAAATTTGGATGCGGATGTGTGTAAGTGTGGATTTTATAAATACAATTCATTAGCAGCAAAAAAAGAAAAACAGAATATCAAATGGCAAGATGAAATTCAAAACATAGAAGAATTTCCAGATGATAGGACTTTTAAAATTGCAGAATTTCCTCGTTTATTTATGTTTCATGCTTCAATATGGTGCAATATTTATAAAAAAGAATTTTTGACAAGGAATAATATAATAATAAACGGTACACGTTCTGCATCATATCAGGATTTTCCATTTATGGCAGAGGTAATGTGTAAAGCTGATAAAATCGCTGTATTACATGAGTATTTGTACCATTGGCGTGTAGAAGCAACACAGAGTTCTTCCACAAATCAAAAAGGTTCTAGATTATTGATTATGCCTGACCAGTGTGAAGAAACCAAGAAAATTGTAAAACAATGCGGTTTATATGAAGAACTTAAAGAAGCTATGTATAAACATTTTTATTTGGCAAATCATGCATTTTACAATAATGTTCAATACCAGTATAAAAGAGAATATTTTAATAAATTACATAATCTATTTAAAGATTTAAAAACAGATAAAACTTTTAAATATCAATATTTTTATAAATATGAAATAAACTTTTTGAAAAAAATAGAGCGTGGGTTATATTTTTTAACTGAACTTAAGTATATAAGAAGAAATTTTATCCAAATTCATTGGAATAAGCATGAGAAATTTGTAAGAGTGCTAGGAAATACTGTTCTCACGCGATAGGTGTAAATATGAATCCGAAAGTGTCTGTAATAATTCCGATATATAACGTAGAAAAATATTTAGAAAAATGCTTAAATTGCTTATTAAATCAGTCTTTAAAAGAAATCGAAATTATATGTATAAATGATGGTTCTAAAGATAATTCTTATAATTTATTAACAGATTTTGCCCAAAAAGATGCTAGAATTATTATCCTTTCACAAGATAATCAAGGTCCAGGAGTCGCTAGAAATAATGGTTTAGCAATTGCAAAAGGGGAATATATTGGTTTTGTCGATCCTGATGACTATATAGATTCTGATTTCTTAGAAAGATTATATAATTGTGCCATTATTAATAACAGTGATATTGTAAAGGGTAATGTCAAGTTTGAAACAGATAGTGGTTTTGAATATTCTCAAGAAAATTTAAAAATAAAATACGAAAATAAAAAAGTCCCTTTAAAAAGTTTTCGTGCTGATTGGTGGTCAGCAATTTATAAAAAATCTAATATTGACAAGTATAATATTTCTTTCGCTGAAGCATATTATTTGGAGGATGTGGCTTTTTTAGATAAAAACCTATTAATAGCAAAAAGTTTTACACTTTTAGATGATGTCTTTTATCATCATTGTATAAGACAAAATTCTCTTACAACTATGACAAAAGATGAAGAATTCTGTTTTAAACAATTTTATATTTCTTATTTGAATATTTTGAATTTTGTAAAATCACATAATATAAACAAATACTATATGAATGAAACTTTTTACAAGCATATGATATGGTTCTTTATGAATATCTATGAAGCAACGATTAGGGATAATGTGAATTATTTAAGTAATTGTAAATATATTATTCAGCTTTTACAGCAATTAGATTTGAATATTTTTAGCAAGAAAAGACAGGCAAATTTAAATTATATTATAAATCACCAATATGAGAGGTTATATAAACATTTAAAAAATAAATTTAAATTTGTAAAAAAAGAATTTAAAAAGAATAAATTATATTTAATTATAAATTTGTATTTTTTAAGAATTAAAATTTGTGTAAAAAAAGGATATTATGAATAGATATTTTAAAATTTTAATGTTATTTCAATATATTATACCATTTTCAAAATATAGAAAGTGCTATAGAACTTTTATTAATAATAAATCTGAAAATTATATTTTTTATAAAAATGGTAATAAAATAATATTAGTAGATAATGAAGAAAAGGAAGTAAATTTAACAAGCATAAAGGGATTAACTATTAAGGTGACTGGTTTTAATAACATTATTAAAATAAAGTCGCCGTATATCTTTGGAAATACAAATATTTTTATTAATGGCGATAATAATACAATAGAAATAAAAAATACTCATCCTAGTGGCATCTATAATGCAACTTTTCAACTAGGAGCAAAAGCAGATAATCGTTCAATTTTTATTGATGAAAATTTTTCTTGTTCAGGGATAAATTTTGGTTTAAATGTATCAAACTATAGTATAAATATTGGTAAAGATTGTATGTTTTCCAATGAAATTGTAATTGATGCAGATGATGGTCATGTAATATTTAAGAAGGGAACACAAGTGTGTATTAATAAACCTAAAAATATTTTTATTGGAAATCATGTATGGTGCGGAAGAAGAGTTTTGATTTGTAAAGGTACTAAAATTCAAGATGGTTCTGTAATAGGAGAGGGAAGTATTGTAAATAAAGTATTTGAAGAATCTAATATTATTATTGCAGGTATTCCTGCTAAAATCGTAAAATCTAATGTGCAATGGGAAAGGTACAACCATAACTCTTTAATAAAATAGACAATTTTACAATGATTGAATTATAATAGAAATGGCTATTTTAAAAGAGGTGTAAAAGTGAAATATATTCTTTTTAGTACGATAAATTTAAGTTCATTTGATTGGTCAACAATAATCGGCTCAATTATTACAGGTTTGATAACCTGGCTTGCGGTTTATAAAACAGCAGAATTTGATAAAAAATCAAGAATAAATGAATTTAAATATTCATATTATATTTCAAAGTTAATAAATTTTGGACAAGAGTTGGAGGTGATAAAAAAGATAATTTGTTATTTTAAACCTTCTGATACCAATAAAGTTATTTCTAATGATAAGTTATATTGTGATTTTGAATTAATATCTTTTAAAAAAGACTATAATTGTTTGTGTAAAATAAATAATGAATTCGCATTAAAAACAAAAAACTTTAGTGAAAACTTTGAAATATTTCAAAATTTAATTGCGTATTTTCAACATCAAATAGATGAACATCGTTTCTTTCTCAAAAGTCACGATGAAAAATTTAAAAAAGATTTTGTTATACAATATAGAAATGATACAATAAGGTATAATGTAAATCAATTTTTAAAGCAGTATAATAAGCAACATCCAAACCAAGTTTATGATGAACAAAATATGCAAAAATCAATCATAGAATTAAATATATATATAGAAGAAGAATTTAGATTGAATTAAGTCGTATGGATTGAATAACGCCAATATATAAAAGCATTTTTGCAAAATTCAAAAAGCTGGGAACGTGGAAGCGTTCCCAGCTTTTCATATCTTAGAAAAAGATAATCGCGATTTTGCAATTATTATAAATAACATAGAGAATATTTAAGAAGTTATTAATTTATTGAAAGAACAAGGTAATAAAACCCAGGTAACAATTTGTTACCAGTTCTTAAATTTTTATTTAACTAAGCTTAGTTCTTACAACAACCGCACTAATCAGCAAAATATCTCGCTAGCAAGCCATCAAAGCCACGGCTGTGGCGTGCTTCGTCTTTTGCCATTTCATGAACTGTATCATGAACTGCATCCAAGCCCAATTCTTTTGCACGTTTTGCTAATTGTAATTTGCCGTCGCAAGTGCCGAATTCTGCTTCAGCTCTAAGTTTCAAGCTTCTTTTTGTTGAAGATATTACAACTTCGCCCAATAACTCTGCAAATCTTGATGCGTGAACAGCTTCATCAAAAGCGGATGCATTATTGTTATTAACCGAATGGAACGAATTTAGGCGTCCTGATTTTGACAAGCTAAAAGCTTTGTTAAAATCTCCGATAATTTTTGACGGTAGAAATCAATATGATATTAATAAATTAAAAAGCAAAGATATTGAATATATCAGCATAGGAGACTGTGACAAATAAATACTACTAATAGCTTTTAATAACAACAGTGGCAACAAATTGTTGCCACTGCTCAGTTTTTTTTATTGATTATAAACTTATTAAGAATTTCTTAAATGCTTTACATGTTTATAAACATACAGGCAACCCAATATTCCAAATACAACTACAATTGCAACATCGAATTTATGCCAAATATGTTTGAACGCTTCCATATTTTCACCCATTTTTACACCTACATAAACAAGTAAATAGCTCCAAACAAGAGAGCCTAAAAATGTTAGCGTAAAAAAGATTCTTTTTCTTGCTCTCAAAATACCTGCAGGTAGTGAAATAAACGTTCTTACAACAGGAAGCATTCTACAGAAAAAGAATGCCCAATCACCATATTTATCAACCCAAGCATCTGCTTCCTCCAAATCTTTGTGTGAGATTAAAAAATATTTACCGTATTTCTCAACAAATTTTCTTCCGCCAAAGAAACCTAAGTAATATGATGGAATAGAGCCTAACACACAACCGAACGCACCGGCGAATGCGGCAACATGAATATTCATTTCACCTTTACTTACAATATATCCCGCAAATGGTAATATTGCTTCACTTGGCAATGGAATATTGCAAGATTCAATTGCCATAAGCAAGCTTATACCCCAAGGTCCCATGATTGTAATTATATGTTCTATAAAACTTACCAAATGTGTAATAATTAAATTAATATACTCCATGCTCTTGTTCTCCTTAGTTTCCTAAATCTGATTATACTAAAAACATGAGTATAAGTTTACAACGATATAAATTTATGCTATATTTCAAGCAGAGATATGGCTTTATTGACGTCGGAAAAAATTTTAAAACTAATACCTTCGCTATTTGAGACTGATTTGAATAGCGAAAGACATTTGTTCAAAAACTTCGAAAAAATCCTGGCTTTTGATGAAGGGTTTATTTATTATGCAAATCCGGATAGTTTGCAATTAAAATATAGCTATAAAAGCCATGCAAACTACGAAAAAGAAGCTACTTTCAAACTCGACACTAAGCTAAAAAAGTTTATTTTCTCTAAAAATGGTGAAATAACTGATGAAGCATCTGATTTAGTGAAAACTATTGAACTTGAAGGAACGTCGCAGAAATCTTATATTGTTTCAAAAATATCTATCAAATCAACTGTTTTCGGGATTGTTGTTTTATCGAAAAGAGAAAAGAATTTCTATAAACAAGATGATTTGGATGCATTGGATGCAGTTTCTTCAGTGCTTTCATATTTATTAAAGGATGTTGAATTATCAAATGTGTTTAAAATTCAACTAAAGGCCTTAAAAGATGGTATTGTAGAGAAAAATAACGCGTATAAAACCATAAAAGAGCAGAATGAAAAAATTCTTGAAGCAGACAAGGTTAAGAACGAGTTTTTGGCGAATATTTCTCATGAACTTAGAACGCCTTTGAATTCAATCTTGGGTTTTTCGGATATTTTAGGAACGCAATTATATGGCAACTTAAATCCTAAACAGGAAGAATACATCAATGATATCAAGGTTTCTGCAACGCATCTTCTTGGCATGATTAACGAAGTATTGGATATGTCAAAAATTGAAGCAAACGCGATGAAGGTTGTTAAGAGTGCGTTTTGGATTTCAAGAGCTGTTGATGAGGTTGTAAATATCGTTTCACCGCTAGCACAGAAGAAAAATATTAAACTAATTAAAAATATGGCTGTGGATTTTGAAGTTTTTGCAGATTATCAAAAAATTCAACAGATTTTGTATAATTTGGTGAGCAATGCTATTAAGTACTCGCCTGAAAATGATGAGGTTGAAATCTCAATAAACTCAGATGACGAGAATTTTAGAATTTTGGTGCATGATAACGGGATTGGTATTGATAAGAAATATCACGGAAAGATTTTTGCGAAGTTCGTTCAACTCGATAGTGCTTATACCAAAAAAGAAAGCTCAACAGGTTTGGGATTAACTATTACTAAAGAATTGGTTGAACTACATGGAGGAAAAATTTCTCTGATTAGTGAAGTTAACAACGGCTCTACTTTTATAGTAGAAATTCCGTTTTAGGAATTTCTACTATATTAAAAATTTATTATTCAATGTCCTTTTCTTTCTCTTTTATTGCGATAAAAAGAGAAAGAAAAGAACGAAAAGAAAGAGAAAATACGCTACCGCTTCCTACGCTCTTACGAGCGTTAAATCAAATGGATGTAGCGGATTTTCGGTAGGGCGATGTCGAGCGTTAGCGAGCAAGCCCGTAAGTGCAAATAACATGAAAATAACAAGAAAAATCCGTAAGGATTTGTTGTTATTGAAATGTTATGCTCGCCCGAATAATCCAAGACAGCAAGCAAAGCTTGCACTCTTTCCTCACTATCGCAGCTAATCGCTGCACGTTCGCGGCGCGATTGTCGTTCATTATTATGTTAAATTATAAAAACTAGTTATCTTTAACCTTCTTTGCATCTTTTAAATCGCTATCAAAATATCCGACAATAAATTTAAAAGTATTAAGTGCAGACTCAATACTCATTACACGAGGTTTGTTGCCACGTTTCTCTTTAACCGTAACCGTGCCATTTTTTAAGTCTACATCTTCCAATATATACACATGCCAAGTTCTACCATCAAGCATTTTAACGCCTGTCCCGATTACAAAACTGTGTTTCTTTTCCTTGTCCATGCGTTCAAACAGATTCATAACTTCGTCTTTGTATCCGCTTAAATCAAAATTGAAATCTTGTTCTGCAATCACGCGAGGCTCAACACCTGTAAAAATTTTCATAAAATGCGATGGAAGGCTGTTTTCAAACGCATAATCCTTAAAATTATCCGTAAACCTGCAAATCCAAGGCTTTGCTTTATACTTGTTTTCGTATTGAGCAACAGATACATCCATGCTTCTTATTATTTCATTATTTTGTAATCGATATAGCTTTTCATACCCTTTTACGATTGCATTTGTCGGGATTGTATATTTCTCTTCTTTATTATTTGGTGCGTATAAATAGCAATTTATTAATTTAGGATTCTTGTCGTCGTATTGAATATGTTCTTTTATAACTTTGCGCCCGTTTGGCGTGTGCGATAGGGTTTCTAAGGTCGTCATCAAGTAACAGTCACTAAAATGCTGTTTCGTACTCTCAAATTTGTCAATATCTTTATCGGAAATTGACGCACGAAAAGCAATATTAATACTATTCAAACGACCTATCATACCTATATTAAAAATGAAAAATGTAAATTATTGCTAAATTATTGCAAAAATGTTACAATTTGAAAGGTAAAGTGACGACTTAGCAAATTTTTGTAGCGTTATGGATTGCCACAAAAATCTTACGATTTTTTTCGCAATGACTTGTAGTTGTGACGCCAAGTCATTGCGAGGAGCAACTGTTTGGATAGGCGACGAAGCAATCCACAAATGATATTATTAAGGAATTAAATATGGAAATACTAATCGGTTCAGACCATGGCGGTTATAAATTAAAACAAGAAATTATAAAATACTTAAATGAATTGGGTCATACCGTTGAAGATTGCGGCTGTTATTCGGAAGAATCTTGTGATTACCCAGATATAGCACAAGACGTAGCAAAAAAAGTTCTATCAACAGGCAAAAAAGCGATTCTTGTTTGCGGAACAGGGATTGGCATGTCAATTGCTGCAAATCGTTTTAAAGGAATTAGAGCATCACATTGCACTGATACTTTCACTGCAAGAATGACAAGAATGCACAATGACTCAAACATTTTGTGTTTAGGAGAAAGAATTACAGGTACTGGGCTTGCACTTGATATTGTTGAGATTTGGTTGAATACTGATTTTCAAGGTGGAAGACACGAAAGAAGAATTAGCAAATTGGAGTTATAAATGACAGAAGAAATTACATCATATAAGTTTGCTTGCGCAGTTGCAAGATTTTTGGAAGAAAGAATTGCAAGTGATATTTCTATTTTGAATATCAGCAATGTTTCATCTTTTGCCGATTATTTTGTAATCTGTTCAGCGCAAACAAGCACACAAGTTAAGGCATTGACTGAAAACTTAGCCGACAAAGTAAAATCAACATTTTCAAGATTGCCTTTAGGTAGAGAAAACGATGTCAAAAATCGTTGGAACTTGCTTGATTACGGTGATGTAGTTGTTCATATTCTTCAACAAGACGAAAGAGAAGCTTATGCAATAGAAAAATTCTGGAATCACGCATTCAGCATACCTCGTAATACTTGGTTAGAAGAATCAGTAGAATATTCTGTTTACGAAAATATTAAAAAATAACTCTTTTTCCTCTCTTTGAGGATTAGAGTGGGAGCTTTTAGGAACATCATGGATAAAAAAGAATTAAATAAAGCGATAGAGAAAACAGTTCTAAAAATGGCAATGGAACCTAATAATACCGAGCATTATCATGAGCTTGCAAAATACTACGCGATGGATAATCAGTATGACAAGGTAATCTCTGTGTATGAAAGTCTTTTAGAAATTGATCCGAAGGATTTGCAAACCTTGTTAAATTTAGGAAGCATTTGGTTCTATTCAAAAGAATACAAAAAGGCGTTGAAGTATTTTAACCAAGCAATGCTCGTTAATCCAAGCAATTATTTGGTTTATTATAATATGGCGAATACTTATGCTGAGCTTAAGAACTTTTCTAAAGCTTTACATTACTACAACAGAACGCTTGATTTTAATTCTCAAGATCCTGAAATTTACAATGCGATAGCACTTTTATACCATGATTTTGAAGACTATGTAGAATCAAGGGCATATTATGAAAAAGCATTATCGCTTGATCCTGATAATTTAACAGCGTTGGTGGATTTGGGTAACGTTTGCTTTAAGCTGTTTGATTATAATAAGGCTCTTGAATACTATTACAAGGTATTTAAGTTGGCTCCCGATAATAAAACAGTTGCTCTATGTATAGCCAATACGTTAGCAGTTTCTAAAGACAAAGAAAAATGCTACGATTATTTTGAGAAAGCAATTGCACTTCCGGGAGATAACTATAAAGCTTATATTTGCTATGCGATTGCAAAATCAGACTTCAAGGATTATGAAGATGCTATTGAATTGTACAAAAAAGCAATAGAAATTAATCCAAAAGAAGCAAATGCTTACATTTTGACAGGTAACTTGTATTCTAATATCAAAAAATTCAAGGAAGCAGAAGCTCAATACAAAGAAGCACTTAAGATTAACAAACTTGATCCGAGTATTTATGTATTGATTGCAAATGTTTATTATATGAATAATGAAATTGAGCGTTCGATTTATTCATACAGAGCAGCTGTAAATATGCGCCCTGAAAATGATGAGTACAAACTTGTTTTCATACAAGTATTAGAAGATTATATTGAACAACAAAGAAAGGGTGATATCGTTGCAACCTTCTAGACAAATTTATCCGATAGAAAGATTAATATCAGCAGGCTCTTACCTTACGGCTGGCGGAGCAGGTTTTGTGTGGTTAATAATAGCAACATTGATGAAAAAGAATGTTACACCGTTTTTGATGTACCATATTTTGCAGTCGATATTTTTATCAATTGCATACTTCTTACTTGCAACATTTGCAGAGCTAATCTACGTTATTCTATATAGAATTCCATTCATAAATGCTATTCCATATTTTATAAATATGCCGTTGCCGTTTGTATTCGGGCTTTCTATCGTTCAGACGATTACGACTGCTGTTATTCTGTATTTGGCTATAACTGCAGGTATGGGAATGTATAGCTATATACCGTGGGTATCTGATATTATTGACCAAAATACGGGTAGAAAATAATATCAACCTCATTCATGTAGCCTCCGGCTCGAACCCTCACCCGAAAATCTAAGTTTCGCATAGCTCAACTTGATTTTCTACCCTCTCCCAAAGAGAGGGATTGTGCAGCATAAACAATGCAGGCACAGTTCATTCCCTGATTAGGAACTGGTGTGCACTTGAACGACATTCGCGCCGCGAGCGTGCTGCGATTAGCTGTGATAGCGAGCGTAAGAGTGCAGGCTTTGCCTGCTACATCCATTTAAACCACAACCGTAAGGTTGTAGAAAACAGCAAAAGTTTCTTCTTTTTTGTTACTTTTTTCTTCTTGATTTTTTAAAGAAGAAAAAAGTAAGATAAAAAGAGATAAAAATATTACAAGACCATTGCAAGAATCATCAAAATCATTGCCCCAATCTCCATAGCTGTTGACATGCGCTGTGAAAACTTATTTGAATCATATTTAGACGCGGATTTTTTAGCTTTACTTACACTGTTAAGCCTTTTAATACGTGTTGCGGTATCTTCATTTGAAAATTCCGTCCCAAATGTTTCGTATTCAAGCTGTGCAAGTTCGTCATTTAAATTAGGATTTGTAGGAAGCATTGCTGAGCCGCCTGTCATGTCACCATAGTTTGCGTAAGGTCTTGTGTAATTCTTTTGACCAAATGGCATTTTAAAACGATTTCTGCCAAGTCCCGATAAATCATTTGATGTCAATGTATCGTTGTCATAATAATTTCGACCTGCTAAATTATCGTCATAAGATTTTTTAGCAATAGTTTCTGGCATAACTTTTGCCTTAATTCTGTCCATTCTTGTAGAATAATCGTCTACATCGTATATTTTACCGAATATTTTACGTTCGATTGCAACAATGCGTGAGTGAAAATCACGATTTTTATATGTTTGATTGAATATTTTCTGCTCGATTTCATCCACAATAGGATAATTTACAGAACTATCCGCAATTGTTTCATCTTCTTTAAAACTGTCTTCAGTCGGTTCAATTTCCAAACCGATTACGTCAGCTGAAATATCTCCTGAAAGTTTCTTGATTCTTTTATTAATATCACCGCTTGAAGATTTACCGTAAACAGTTTTTTCAAGGCGTGAAATACGATTTTGCGCTGTGTCATTTGAATAGTCAAATCCGTAAATGTCGTTTTCAATTTTTGTAATCAAACTATCAGACTTTTGGATTGCAGCTTCAACACTAAATCCTGTAAAACCGAATATATACACAATTATTAGGAATGTAGCAAGAAATTTTTTCATAGTAGTACCACCTTGTTACCACTATAAATTGTGATTTAAAGCTTAGCTATTCAACCATCAATTATAAAAAATATTATTAAATATTGGTATAATGTTGTAGCTGAATATAATAATTATCTTACGTTTATAATCCTTTTATATTAAATACGTTGTAGAGTGTATTAAATATACAAAAATGTATATTTATGCTAAAATCGCATTGTTATAGACAGAGGAGTGATAATGAAAAAGAAGATAAGTATATTAGGTTCAACCGGTTCTATCGGCAGACAAGCCCTTGAAGTAATTGAAAAACTTCAAGATAAGTTTGAAATTATAGCTTTAACTGCGGGTGCTAATACAGAACTATTGAATGAACAAATTAAAAAATTTAAACCTAAATATGCTTATGCAGAAAATATTAATGAAATAGTTGGTGCTAAACCTTTGAGTCTGGAAGAAATTTGCTCTAATAAAGGAAACGATATTATTTTGGTTGCGGTTTCCGGCAGAATCGGTTTGAAACCAACAATTACCGCAATAAATAACGGAATAGATATTGCACTGGCAAACAAAGAAACACTTGTCATGGCTGGCGATATTGTTATGCCTTTAGCAAAAGAAAAAGGAGTTAAAATCGTTCCTGTAGACAGTGAGCATTGCGCAATTCACCAATGTATTAAAGATATTGCTCAAGTTGACAAATTAATAATAACGGCATCAGGTGGCCCATTTTTGAAAAAAACTGTTGAAGACATGAAAAACGCCACAGTTGAACAAGCTTTAGCGCATCCTCGCTGGAATATGGGACGTAAAATTACCGTTGACAGTGCAACTTTAATGAACAAAGGTTTAGAAGTTATTGAAGCACACCATTTATTCGGAATGGATTATGATGATATTCAAGTTGTTGTGCACCCACAAAGCATTGTTCATTCAGCAATCGAATACGTTGACGGCAGCGTAATTGCACAATTAGGTTTACCAAGCATGCATATTCCTATTCAGTACGCAATTACTTATCCTGAAAGATATGAAGGTATAAAATCAAAAAGTTTCAGCTTTGCAGAAATCGCACGCTTAGATTTTGAAGAACCAGATTGGAATAAATTCAAAGCTCTTAAATTAGCATATAATGCGGGCAAAGTTGGTGGTTCAGCAACGGTATGTTTAAATGCTTCAAACGAGGAAGCTGTTTTTGCATTCTTAAAAGGTCAAATTAAATTATTTGATATTATTGACTCGGTTGAAAAGATGATGGCACAACACACAGTTGTAAAAAATCCTAATATTGACGAAATATTTGCAATTGATGAAGAAATAAGACGCAAAACTAGAGAATTATTTTAATTCAACGATTTTAAATATCTTGCTAAGCCTTCACCCATAGAAAAACATGAAGGTATGATTCTTAGTGCACCTTGCGCCTCAAAATCAGTTGATATACAGCGTCCGACTACAAAAAGATTGTTTTCTACAATAAGAGATTCTATTGGCAGCTGATACTCTTGATAAACTTTTTCAAGCTTTGATGCGTCTTTTTTGTCTGAATGAATATCAATAGGATAATTAGATATTACAACAGGATGCGCAAACTTTTTGCCGTTCTTCAAATCTTCTTGAGTGTAAACATATTTTCCTTTAACACGGTTCGAAACGCGCACTCCGAGGGAATTTGCGATATTTGATATATATGCGTTTTCAAAGCCTTTCAGGTATTTATTACAAAAATTTGACAGTCTGAATATGCTTGCACGACCCTCTATGTAGGGGTTTTGAGGGTTTAAAAGTCTGGGACAATTAAATGCTATGGAATCAGGCGTCCCAGCTAGCGAAAACAGCTGAAAATAGTTGGAATCAGCCTCTGTAATAATCCCATCTTCAGTAGCCTGCTTAAATAAAGGCTTCAAAGCCCAATTTTTACCGCTATCCCAAGTATATGCCGTTGATAAATAGGTTTTACCATCTACAACACAGCTCGTTGTAACATCTCTATCATTATCTAATTTCATAATCCAATTAGAAAATTTTTTTACATCAACTCCTGACATAATAAATCTTAAATTTATCGGCTGAGATTTTTTTTCTAAAAATTCACAATTTAATTTTTCACAAATTTTTGCATCGCCTGTCGCATCTACTAGGTATGTCGTATCGATAGAGAATAATAATTCTTTCTTAGCGTCAAGTATGTTATTGTTATTTATCGTTACGATATATGATGATAATTTTTCTTTTATTTTTTCTACATACGATTCAAATCTAATTTCGACATGTGCTTCCTGCATCATTTCATCAAGTACAATTTTTGTCAGCTCAGGATTAAAC
The DNA here is from genome assembly GCA_934754515.1 of uncultured Candidatus Melainabacteria bacterium. Classification (GTDB taxonomy): domain Bacteria; phylum Cyanobacteriota; class Vampirovibrionia; order Gastranaerophilales; family Gastranaerophilaceae; genus CAG-196. The sequence continues at coordinate 92,463 of CAKVIG010000007.1, forward strand.
CATCCTTTATTGCCGTCAGAATATGTTATTGCTCCGCCGATTGAGTGTAATTTATTATATAAAGCATCGAAGAACTCCGTATTTATTGCATTATCAGAGGTTTTCATAGCCGGAACAACTAATGCAGAAGTAATTGAGCCGCCTAAAAAAGAATTCTTTTCTATTAATAAGACCTTTAGTCCTAATTTACCTGCAATATAGGCACAAGCACATCCTGCTGTTCCGCCACCAACAATAGTTACATCGTACTTATTCATTCTCTGTACCTCTCAATTTAATATATTTAGACGAACTCATCAGCGTACTGTGCCTATATTCGTATTCTCTAAGCTCTAAAATATCTTTGCTGTCAAAAGATAAATTCGGGTCATGATAAGGAATTCCTGCCTTAGTTAAACATAAACCCAATTCATAATTATTTAAAGGATATTTAATTCTTGATTTATCTTTGGATGCAATTGTACCTATAAACTTTTTATTTTTTTCATTATAAATCTTTCCTACAAAGAAATTATTTTCTAAAAGTGTATTTCTAACTTGCACAGAATTGGAATATGTCATAAGTACACCATTCGGAACAAGTTTCTTGTATAACTCTGCCACAAATTCCATTGACCAAAGTTGTGGAGCTTTTGTGTATGTAAATGCGTCCAAAAATATGCAGTCATATTGCTCATTTAATTCTAAAATAGTCTTTCGAGCATCATTTATCCAGAAATTTAACGTAATAAGGCTTTCAATGGCCTTAAAATCTAATTTTTTATTACGTTTCGATAAATGGTCATAATATATATTATGTAAGAAGGTCGATAAAACATTTGTAGATGACTTATTATACCCCCATTTTTGATTAAATTTAGCATATTCAATAAGAGATTTATCAAAAAATCGTTTATTTTTATTTTCTCGAAGAATTTTATTCAAATCTTCATTCGGATAATCTGAACCAAATTTATCTGCTAAAGCATTTATGATTATATAGTTAACAAAAGGATTAACTTTATACTCTTTTTCAATATGCATATTTCTAAATTTTATATCCAAGAGTTCGTTAATCTCTTTTCTGTTCTTAGGTAAAAAATAAGACATTAAATCAGAAAACAAATCTTTAAGTTTATAGTAAGAATCAAAACAATCTAAAAACTGCGGAACAAAATTCGTATAAATTTCATCAGGAGTTTTTATAGTTTTAAACAGTGGTGATAATTCTACAATTTCCTTATTTATTTCTAAGCAGTCAATTTTTAAGGTTTGATTTTTATTACCTTGCTTCGACTCGTTATATACCGATAATTCCAAACAATTTTTCTTTGGTATTTTATTGGTATATTTCGATACGATATTATATATTTTTGAAAAAGTTTTTTGGAAAAAATTTTTTTTATAAATTTTATTTTTATTTATAAAAAAACTCATCAAAGCTTTTGAGTTATACCCGATTCCATAACAAACATCTAGAACTTTTATCTCTGAATTATTATTTTTTTCTAAACCTGATGGCAGAATAAACTTTTCCCAAGCTTCTGTTAAAGCACCAAACTTGGAGTGGTACACATCTTTATCAGCAAACGAATACAACCCTATAGAGCCATCCTCTGTATAATACGGTTCATAATCCCTCATAGACAATATTATAACGTAAAAATGGAATTCTTAAGCATTGTTTCTATATATATTATAAAATTATATAATATGATGTGGCATCGCAATGCTGCCCTTATCCAAACGTTTTTGAAGTTCGCCGGTTGGCTCATAGAATGGTGAAACAGTCATTATTTTGGCAGCAATATCCGGATAATGGTATATGAATTTCAATTCACTTTCCGTTAAAGGCTTTTGGGTGTGTACGTTTGCATAACGTGCCAATTCCAAAATATTTCTGGCTTCGTTTTCATCTTTAAATTCGATTTCTAATTTATCATAAACGTTTCTGAATCCTTTGATTCCACCATATTCGCCTGTTGTAATCATTCTACCTGTTTCAATAATTTCAGGCTCACCACGTCCGAGTTCTTCAAAATCATATAACTCGTAGTTTCTTCTATCCTTTAATGCGCCGTCTGCGTGGATACCAGATTCATGAGCAAACGCATTGTCACCAACAGCAGGCTGGTTTATAGGAATTGGTAAGCCAAACGCATAAGCAGTATATTTAGCAAGTTTCCATGCCTTGCTTAAATCAATATTTTCATCTATTTGAAAAATACCTTTAGAATTCTTGAAACCCGCTGACTTTAAGACTGCCAATAAGCATGAAACTAAATCCGCATTACCAGCACGTTCTCCCATACCATTGATAGCCGTATTAATGTAAGCATCCACACCGGCATCTACTGCTGCTCGAGCACCTTCTACTGAACAAGCAACTGCCATGCCCAAGTCATTATGGAAATGCATTTCTATAGGCATTTGAGTTTCTTTAGCAAGTCGATATATTCTTGTATAAGTTGTATGCGGGTCTTCATAACCTAAGGTATCACAGTATCTGAAACGATATGCTCCGCGTTTTTTTACTTCTTTAGCTAATTTTATCAAGTAATCCAAATCACTTCTTGATGCGTCTTCTGCATTTACACCAATTATTTTCGCACCTTTTGATACAGCACACTCTACTGCTTCACAAGTCATTTTTATAATATCGTCAGGAGTTTTTTTCCCTAGGTATTTCCCATATATCATTTGTTCGGAAGTAGATTGTGAAAGGTTACAGTTTTCTAAAAGCGGGCAATTTGTAAACGATTTTTCTACATCAGAAGCTATTGCTCTCATCCAACCTGAAAGTTTAGTCTTTCTGATAACGCCACGTTTTACAAGCTCTAAATTGGCATTTAGATAATTTAATTCATGCATTGTAGTCGGGAAACCGAACTCGGATTGCGTAATCCCCATATCATCAAGCATAAGATTGATAATTGTTTTTTGTAATTTTGCTAAACCTAATCTTGATGTTTGAACACCATCTCTGTTTGTTACATCCACGAAATAAATTTTTGGCATAATACCTCCCTTGTAATGGAGTTATTGTACAATATTTATCGTGCTTGGGCAAGTAAAGATTATGTAAAATTTTATTTATTATCAAACCCAGGAGAAGTCAACGGCAAGTTTTTATAACCTTCATTGGCAAAAACTGTTTTCTTTATGTATTTATTGGTATAATTGCCTTTTTCAAGAAGCTGCTTAAGTACATTTTCTCTGGTTACAAGTGCTGATTCCAAATTATTAGATTCAGGATAACGTTTCAAGATTTCTGTCCACACAATTGCTTCCATTGTCCAAGCGTAAGTTTCTTCACTCAATGAGTTATATTCATCTTGGTGCAAAGCTTCGTGAGCAAGTAATGCAGCCAAAGCTCCAGGAGGTGCATATTCGTGCTTAGGGTTTATATAAACATATAAATGTCCTTTTTTCTTCCAACCTACAGCATCAAAAGTCGCATAAGCTTCATTAATTTCAGAAAGGTCTTTAAACATTACTTTGACAGGCATTTGGGTTACATTATAACCCAATAATGCTTTTCTGGAGAATTCGCCGGACGTATCTTTTAGCATGTCTAGTGCAACATGAAAAATTTGCTGATTTGAAACATCTTTGTATTCTTCTGAAATGCTGTTTATATATTCTTGAGTATATTTAGAAGGTAATTTTACATTAGAAGGCACAGGCTCGTAAGATTTAGCCATAGAAGGCGTCATAGATAATCCTGCTAATATTAATAGTGTAAATATCTTTTTCATACAACCATCCTCACAACTTATAATATTATATACTTTTGTTTATTTAAAAGTCAAAAAAATATTCTCTGAGTTTAGAATAAACTTGTGCAAAACTTAAATTTTTTATATAATATGTCTAATATGTCCAAAACAAAAAAAGAAAATAATACAATTTATATAACTCATAGTGGGGAATTGCTGTTTTGGTTGGTTATAATTCTTGTTATAACTGCATTTTCTACATTTAACTATATTAATAAAGTAAATACAGATAATGATTATAATATTTATCTGCCAGATGTTGATGGTCTTATAGTAGGTTCTCCTGTCAGAATGATGGGAATTGAAGTTGGCCATATTACAAAAATTAAACCTACAAATGAAGAAGTTTATGTGAAATTTATAATTCCAGATAAGTCAATAACAATTCCACAAGGAACAGTTGCAACAGTTGAGTTTAGCGGAATGGCAGGTTCTAAATCGTTGGAGTTATATTTGCCGGAAAAACAAACTTATATCAATAATAATGTACCTATTTTGGCTGTAAACCCGCCAAAACGTTTGCATGATGCGATGGGTCTTCTCAATGAAATGTTTGATAAGATTAATGCTATTATATTTACATCATCTTCTTTCGGTCAAAAAGTCAAACAAATCAATTTACCATCAGGAAATACGCAAGATATAGGTTCTTTTGTAAATTATGCGGATAAAATGGTAGACGATGCAAATAAAAAAGCCTTAGATTTAGAAAATAAGTTAGATGGAGTAAGTGAGAATGGAAAGAAATAATCTTAAAATAATATCAAATCCGATTGTAAATCAAAGTTTATGTACAATGCGTGATAAAAATACAGATACACAGGGAGTTAGACTTGCAGCAAGAAAACTTACCAGAATATTATTATATGAAGCTACAAAAAATTTACCACAAAAAAATGTAGAAATTGAAACACCACTCACAAAGTTTGTAACAAAAACAATCAACCCTGATATCACAATTATTATTTCACCAATTCTAAGAGCCGGACTAATTTTTACTGACGAAGCTGTGGATATTCTTCCTCAAGCAACTATTCGCCATATTGGCATGTATAGAGATGAAAAAACTTTGAAACCGGTTTGGTATTATAATAAAGTCCCTATGCCTGTTGATAATCCTGAAAATTATTACGTTTATATTACGGATCCGATGCTTGCAACAGGAAATTCTTTGATTGAAGCAATAAGACTTTATGTAGACAAAGGAATTCCTCAAGAAAACATTTGTTGTGTTTGCATGATATCATCACCGATGGGGATAGAAGCTGTATTTAAAAATTTTCCTAATATCACATTGATAGTAGCTGCAGTTGATGATTGTTTAAACGAAAGAGGCTATATCGTACCCGGCATGGGCGATGCAGGGGATAGGATATTTAATACATAACTTAATTAAAATTGTTAAGTTTTGTTAAGATTTTACTAATTGGAAAATACATTAGAGCATTTTTTCAAAAAAGTATTATTATTAAAATATGAACAAAACAAATAATTTTAATTTAACACAAAGAGAAGAAGATGTGCTTGAATTATTACTAAAAGGGCATAGTAATACAAAAATTGCAAAAATGCTTTCTATTTCAATTCATACCGTTAAGGCACATGTAGAAAGCATTTATAGAAAGTTTGGAGTACACAATAAAGTGCAAGCTGCAATATTTACGGTAGTGAATCAAGTTATCAATGTTAATACAATAAAATATTAAAACTTAGAAGCCAAACTTACTTCTTTTGGTTTATAGCTATTTAAGTATTCTACAACATCATCAGGAGTATCCGCTACGTAATAGAGCTCTTTTGCATTACTTTTTGCAAAGTTTTCATTGATTATGGTGTCAAAAAAACTGATTAAATTATCGTAAAAGTGATTGATATTCAACAATACAATAGGTTTTGAGTTATAACCCAATTGTTTTTGTACAATCATTTCAGATATTTCTTCTAAAGTACCAAAACCGCCTGCCAAAGCAATAACAGCGTCTGATAATTCATCCATTTTAGCTTTGCGTTCTCTCATACCTTCTGTTTTTATAAAAACATCACAGTCATCAGGATTAGCAACACCAAAATCTACGAGCTTTTTAGGCATTACACCATAAATTTTCCCGTCGTTTTCTTTCACTGCGCTTGCGCAAGCGTACATCATCCCCAATCGGCTTCCTCCATAAACAATATTATAACCGTTCTTTCCGAGAAGTTTACCGAGTTCTGCCGCCTGTTGGTAATAAACAGGTGCTAATTTATTTGAAGAAGAGGCAAAAACACAGACATTATTCATTATTCTATGCTCCCACCTTGTAAGTAATAATTAGAACAACATAGGCCTGTTCCGTTTTTAGAGCATTGTTGTTTTTGTTCACTGATTGAATCATTTTTGCAGAATGGTTCAAATCTGTCTGAATAAATATTCAATCCGAAAACATCTTTACCCCAAACATTTGGACCGACAGAACCGTTTACATCATATAACAATAAGCCTAAAACGCCATCTTGAGGTGTGGCATAGAGTTTATAAGATACAACAGAATTTGTTTGAGTCAATTTAAAATCATTGAATCTGTATGTGCTATTTGGAAATGTTCCGTTTAAGAAAGTGATTTTATAAGGTTCTACGTCACCCTTAACCTCACCGCTCATAACAGATTCAAATGCTGTTTTAAAATCGAAGTTTTCGTCTTCTTTTTGAGCATTAACTGCATAAAAGATATTCGCAAAATCGGACTGGACATTGCGCCACCTTGAAGCATTCTTGGCTTGCAACGAATCATCTAATGATAGCGGTGCTACAAGAAACGCTACTATTAGGAATATTACAAATAATATAGAAACTTCTACAATTGTGAATGCTTTTTTCATTCCAGCCCTCTTCCTTTAATTTTTTTAATCTCTAGCCATGTCTAAATGTTTCTTTTCATCAAGCAACATTCCGTAAATCCATTCAGGAACAAAGTTTTTGCCTAAAATGATTTGACCGTTCATAATGTTTGGCGCATGGAAATCTGAGCCACCTGTTACGATTAAACCTAAATTTTCTGCCATTGATGAAAAATATTCAACTATCGCAGGAGAATGTTTTCTATGGTAAGCTTCAATACCTCTTAAACCGCAAGCCATGAGTTCTTTGATAAGTTTTTCTGCAATATCAATATCATACGGATGCGCTATAACCGGAATTCCGCCTGAATCATAAATTACTTCAACAGCCTCAAACGGAGAAACCGTTTTTCTTTCTACATACACAGGAGAATCTCTGTGAATATATTTGCTGTAAGCTTCCATTACATTGCTTGTACCACCAACATTTGTAATAGCTTTAGCAATGTGCGGACGTCCGATACTACCACCTTCAGCAACCATATTTTTTACATCTTCAAAAGCAATTTTTATGCCTTCTTTTTTCTTCAAAAGGCTCAAAATTTCTTTTGTTTGTTTAATTCTGGCATGTTGCTGAACTTTTAGAAGATTTTTAAAATCACTCTTATTTACATCCGGAAAATATCCCAAAATGTGAACTTCGTAGTCTTTATAAAGAGTGTTAACTTCAATCCCCGGGATTAATTTAAAATCAACATCCTTAGTTTTTAAATATTCTTTTGCAACATTATAAGACAAAACATTGTCATGATCGGTTAGCGCAATTACTTGCAAACCTGCATCTAACGCTAAATCAACAATCTTTTCGGGAGAAAAGACGCCATCAGAATAATAGGTGTGTATATGGTAATCACCCTTAAAACACCCTCCTCCTTTATCAACCGCCTGTTCCAACGTTGACCTCACTTTCATTTTTACTATTATCTACTATTAAATTAATTCTTTTAATTTGTGTTGCGCATGTTCTATCAAAAAGAACCTCAACACCATTGATTTGAGTGATTGTCGCTTGTGCTATTTCGTAGCGTTCAGGAAGCGATGTTGATAAACGCTTCAAGGAAGTTTCAAACTCCATACCGATTACGCTGTCTTCAGTACCGCAAAAACCTGCGTCCGTAATATATGCCATTCCGTCATATATTTTTTCGTCAGCCGTTTGTACATGTGTATGTGTTCCAAAAAAACCCTTAACTAATGCGTTTTCTTTATTATTAAATTCTTTTGCTAAATATTTTGAAAAACATATTTTTTCTGCCGTAGCTTCTGCGTGAAAATCAACAAAAACGTGTTGTATGCCTTCTGCTTGAAGCTTTCTGATTTCATCCACTACAACTTGCCAAGGAGAATCCATAGGAGGCATAAACACGCGTCCCAGAGCGTTTATAACGGCTAATTTTTCTCCGTTAACATCAAAAACTCTTGCCCCAACTCCCTTCGTTCCTGTCGGATAATTGATTGGACGAAGCAAATTCTCGGCAGTATCTATATATTCAAAAATATCTCTTTTATCCCAAATATGGTTGCCTGATGTAAAGCAATCAATACCTGCCGCGTTTAAATCTTCATAATTCTTTTTTGTGAGCCCAAAGCCATGGGATGCGTTTTCAATATTTGCGATTACAAAATCAGGTTTTGTTTCAGGATTGCGATCGCGCAACGCAAGATAATTCTTTATCGCAATTCTCCCCTGTCTGCCTGTTATATCTCCAAAAAATAATAATCTCATTGTATTACAACCCATGTCTTTTATTATTATAAAATGGGGAAAATAATTCCCCATTCTCAACTATTTTGCTATCTCAGTTGTTCTAAATTCTCTTACAACTGTTACTTTAATTTGTCCCGGATAATCAAGTTCATCCTCAATCTTCTTCGCAATATCTCTTGCAAGTTTTTGTGAAGCCAAATCGTCAAACATTTCTGATTGAACAATTACACGAACTTCACGACCAGCTTGAACTGCGAATGATTGTTTAATGCCTTCATAACCGTTTACGATTTCTTCAATCTTTTGTAGACGTTTAATATAAATTTCTAAAGTATCGCGTCTAGCACCGGGACGACCTGCAGAAATTGCGTCTGCAAGTTTTACTAAAACAGCTTCTACCGTATTTGCTGTAATATCGTCGTGGTGAGCTTCAATTGCGTGAATTACTTCAGGTTTTTCACCATATCTTGTAGCTAATTCTACGCCAAGCTGAATATGCGTTCCTTCTTGAGTTTGGTCAACAGCTTTACCGATATCGTGAAGCAAGCCTGCACGTTTTGCAATATAAACATTTGCGCCAAGTTCAGCCGCTAACATACCTGCAATATGACCAACTTCAAGTGAATGTTTAAGGACATTTTGACCGTAACTTGTTCTATAATATAAACGGCCTAAATTTTTGATAAGTTCTTTATTCAAGCCCATTATACCCATATCAAGAGCAGCATTTTCGCCCTCTTTCATGATTTTCTTTTCAACTTCTTCTCTTGATTTTTCAACGGTTTCTTCGATTCTAACAGGGTGAATACGACCGTCTTGAATAAGTTTTTCAAGAGCAATTTTTGCGATTTCACGTCGTACAGGGTCAAAAGCTGACAATACAACCGCTTCAGGAGTATCATCAATAATCAAATCTACGCCTGTTAAAGTTTCTAAAGTTCTGATATTACGACCCTCACGACCGATAATTCTACCTTTCATTTCATCATTTGGAAGTGAAACTACAGAAACAGTTGATTCTACAACTTGTTCCATCATACATCTTTGCATAGTTGTTGTTAAAATTTCTTTTGATTTTTCAAGCGCGTCTTCTCTAATTTTTGCTTCGTTTTCACGAATTAATTGCATTTGCTCTTGCGCCAAATCACTTTTCAATTGCTCCAAAAGCATTCTCTTAGCTTCTTCTGTTGACATCCCTGCTATACGTTCAAGTTCAACAGTTTGTTTTTGAACGATTTCAGCTAAAAAGTCTTCTTTTTCTATCAATTGGTCTTTTAATCTGTCAAGTTCTAACTCTTTATCAGAAACTTCCTGCATTCTATCTTCCAGCTGGTCTTCACGTTTTGAAAGCTTATTCTCAATAGTTGCAAACTCTCTCCTGCGTTCTCTTTCGTCTGCATTTAATTGTTCTCTTTCGCTGTGTAATGCTTCTTTCGCCTTAATTAAAGCTTCTTTTTGCATTATAGCTTCTTTTTCTTGTAAATCTTTTTTTGATTGTTCAGTTTGTTGAACAAGATTTTTGTACTTAACTCTTTGCACCGCAATAACAGCAACAAGCACAACCAGCGCAATTATTGCAACAGTAAATAATGCATTCATTTAGCACCTTTTCCTTTTCTATTTTTTTATATATACACGTAGTCCGAGTACATATAACCTACTCGGCAACTATTAAATATTCTCAATAATCTTCTCTATCGCATATATTTTAAAAAATTTATTATACTACTACTGATTTTATCATATCATATAAAGCAGGTTTTGTACATAATGAAAATATAAGTTTACATTGTGTCATACTACAAAAAAAAGAGCCTAAACGGCTCTTGGAATTAAGAATAGCTGGAAGTATGAAAAAGATTTAATATACTTATATTTAACTCCGATAAGGGTTGTGGCACTATTCGACAGGTCGGCAATTCGATATTGCCCAGGTAGGGGTTTTAGTATTGAAAAAAGTCATGATTTAAATAAATATGACTTGTTATTTTACATAAATGGTGAGACCCGCTTACGCATTTTTCAACCAACCTTGCTTTTTTATTAAATTTTTGTTGTGCAGGTATACCCTACCGATAAGTCGCTTTCTACCATCTCCAATGGAGAGGGTAGAATTTCAAGTTGAGAGTCAACTATTTTTTTAGACTCGAAACTTAGAAATTTGGGTGAGGGTTCAAGCCGCAAGGCGATATAAATTTTACAATCTGTTTGCTCTTGCTCTGTAAACCCCTCACCCTAGGAGAGTGAATGACCGAGGTTTGTTTACTTGACTGTAAAATTAAATAAAATACCTACTACTTTTCTCCAATTACTTATCTGAATAACCAAGTCATAATATAAATGAAAAAAGGAGGTATGATATGAAATATATCAAATATTTAGCTTACGCACTAACCCTGATTGGTGCATTAAACTGGGGTTTAGTCGGCTTATTCGGCTTCAATTTGGTTGCACAAATCTTTGGTGACATGACGGTTATGTCCAGAATAATTTATTCTTTAGTCGGCTTGAGTACTATTGCATCAGGCTACTTCATGTATAACTGCGACAGACATCAAATAGAAAGCTGTGAGTACGGACATTGTAATCTTTAAGTAGAGAAAGGGGCGGGCTAAAGCCCGCCCCTCATATCTCCAACCTTGCGTAACCCGTCTCAATTTGTTATCATGAAAGTACAGATAGTAACAAAAGGCGCGTTATGCCAAAAACAAATTTCAAAAAAATAACACTTGAAAATTACCTCAATTATTATTACGACATACCTTATGAGGGCAAGACATCAGCAGGCAAACCGTTACGCAAGCTTAAAAACATTACTTGTCCATATAGAGGTGTGAAGATAATTCCATCTGAAACAATCAAGCCTTTTGAAAAAGGCTTGAGCAAATGCTTTACAGCAGAAAAATCCATATTGCTTTTGAGCAAATATCAAGACTACATGTTACCTGTTGAAAAGGCTATGTTTGCAATTTTTAAAGATTTTTCTCTATTAAACCCCGAAGATGATTTGCAAAATTGCTTGCAAATGATTAAAACAAATTGTTTAACAAAGTTAAAATTAGAAGAATTAGAAGTGCTTGATGACGTTGATTATCTGACAAGAAAATTATCACCTCAAACAGCTTTAAAAATAAGAGGAAAAACGACCAAGTGCAGACAAATCATTTTAGTAAATTCTAAACACGATACTTTTAAGCGAAAAACTTTTTTAGAGTCTTTGGAAACAGTTATTCCAAATTTAAATGAAAAAGAAATTTTTAATGACATAAAAAACAAAGCCCTGTTTCTTCCTACATCAGAAAGCAGCAGAAACGCATTTGTCGTAAAGTATTCTAAACGTCAGCAAACAGAAATCGTAAGACGTCTTTTTATCGCTTCTACAGGTTCTATTGAACATATAACGCCTGCTTCACAAGGAGGTTTGAATACAATTGGAAACTTTTTATTGACTTCTGCGAGCGGTAACAGATATCGAGAAAACATGCCTCTTTGCGAATATATAAAAAGATTTCCTGATATTCCTAAATACTCACAAATTTATATTGATAATATAATTGACGAAATCCACAAAGGAAATCTTCAAGGAAACGAAACATATCCGTACAAAATAAAGAAAAAGTTATTTGAAGCAAGCGAAGGCAGAATTATTTTGAGTTTGTCCAAGTATAAATATTCGGAAGAAGAAGCTTGTTTGGCTGTTCATGAGTATGAGAACAGATGGAAATAAAGAAAGTTAATGGTGCAAAAAATTGCACCCTACAAATTTCAAATAAAAACATGTTAAATATTGAACGGATTTTTATTAAAGAAAAGTAGGGTGCAATTTTTTGCACCATTAACTTTTTAAAGCATTCTTTCTAAACTTGCATTCATCTCTGCCGTACATTTTGCTAATGCTTCTGCAGAAATTTCCGCTGTGTCTTGGATTAATGCTCCTGCGATTAAAGTTGATTGCTGTGACATTTTAAGACATTTAACTGCATATTGAGCCTGAACATCAGGTGTCATAGCACTTCCACCAATAGAACTTATATCCATAACTAAACCTCATATTGATTGTGACAAAATTATTATATCATATTTTATATACGATTTCAATAAACACCTATTATTTTAGAGGGGGATTGAGAATAAATTAACAACGAGTTATACTGATAAAAAATATTAGGGGTATTTTTTATGTTTAATAAACTTCTTTCAACTTTAATTTTATTTTCTACAATTAGTATGAATACGCTGCCAATCTTTGCAGAGTGTTGTGAAACAACCAAAGCTATTGAACACTTAGATGTTCATAAGAATGCTCCATGTAATGTGGTAACAATTACTAATCTTAGAAAAACTGTTGAACGTGGCAATGTATTGCAATTTGTTTTTGATGAAAAATACTTCTCAAAATGTTCACAAGCGGGAACTTTAGTACATTTTACGGTACCACAAGCTCTATATACAACAGAAGGAACGCTTCTATTGCCTTGCGGAACAAAAATTGTTGCAGAAGTAACAAATGTAGAAAAGCCTAAATGGTTCAACAAAAACGCCAGAGTAAGTTTAGTATTCAGAAAAATAGTTTTGCCTGACAATACTTGTATTGATATAAAAGCTCGACCATTTACCAAAGACTATAAGCTTAAGGAAGGACCTTGGACAACAGCAGGTAAACTGACTTTATCGACATTAACTCTTGGCATTGCGGGCGCCGGTGCTGGTGTAGGCTTCGCATTTATACCAACTCCTGCTAAAATCGGTACCGGCTTAGCTATCGGTATTCCTGTCGGTTGCGGTGTCGGTTTGGCATTGGGTTTAATTACTCCTGGATGCCATTATAAAGCTAAAAAAGGTGAAAGCGTCTATGCAATTTTAATTGAAGAATTTAGTTTGTGTAATCAATAAAAAATGCGCCAATCGGCGCACTTTTAATTATGATTTGATTTAACTTCGTCTTTAACGATTTCTTTTTGCTCGTCTTTTAATTTCAATTCAGCTTCGCGAGCCTTTATCATTGCTTGAAGAATCGTATCGTCTTGAGCTTGTTTTTTTATATCCGCAAAAACTGATTTCAATTCTTCATCACTCAAACCTTGCGGTGCTTTCATACAAACAACAAGTTTTTGTTTTCTGAATGTAAAATACGCAGCAACCATAATTCCCCAAAGCAAAAATCCTTGGATTAGTCCGATAGAAGGTAATGACTCAGTATATGATGCGCCGAAGTTCCAAAGATGCATGCAAACCCAACCAGGGAATGCGCCAAAACCTGCTGCAAGGCAAGTTACGATAAAACCTGCCATAATCAATCCTCTAATCCCATTTATCTGTATAACGTTAAAATTCTTTTTCATTAGTTTTCACCTATCATTTTGAGAAACTCATCCTCATTTAATATTATAACACCTAATTTTTCTGCATTGTCTAATTTTGAGCCTGCATTTTCGCCGGCGACTACAAAAGAGGTCTTTTTAGAAACAGAAGATGATGTTTTTCCGCCTCTCGCTTTTATTTTATCACCAGCTTCATCTCTTGTCATGCTGCTTAATGTTCCAGTTAAAACAAAAGTTTGACCTGCGAATTCATCTGTTCTGGTTAAAGCGGTGTTTTCGAAACTAAAACCTAGCGATAAAAATTCATCAATTCGTGCTTTGTTTTCAGGATTTCTAAAATATTCATAAACACTTTTTGCGATTTTTTCACCGATACCTTCAATATTTGCCAAATCTTCAACAGATGCGTTCATTAGAGCGTCCAAATCAGTAAATTCGGAAGTCAAAATATCCGCTGTTTCTTTGCCTACGTGTCTTATGGAAAGCGCAGTTACAAATCTTGAAAGCGGTTGTTTTCTGCTTGCTTGAATAGAATTGTACATATTTGTTGCGGATTTTTCTTTAACCAAATCCAACTTTAAAAAGTCCTCGATTTTAAGTTCATAAAAATCCACAGGATATTTAACCAAACCTAAACTGAATAATTGTGCAATAACGGAAGGCCCGATAAAATCAATATCCATAGCTTCTTTTGAAACCCAATATTCTAATTTAGCTTTCAAAACTGACGGACAATTTTCGTTAGGACAATAAAGGTTTACCTCGCCTTCTCGAGTTTCAAGCTTAGTATCACACTCAGGACAAGTCTCTGGCGCAACATAAACAGGTAAGCTTGAATGCTCATCAGAATCTACAACCTTAATAACTTTTGGAATAATTTCGGCAGCTTTTTTGATTAAGACTCTATCGCCTATTCTAACGTCTAATCTTTTGATTTCATCAAAATTATGTAAGCTTGCTCTTGATACTGTGCTTCCCGCAAGTAACACAGGATCTAGCACCGCAACAGGAGTAATCGCACCTGTTTTCCCCACACCAATTTCAATACCCAAAAGCTTTGTTGACATTTCTTCCGGAGGGAATTTAAACGCAGTTGCCCATTTTGGTGCACGAGAAGTAAAACCCAGTTCGCGCTGGCATGCTAAATCGTTTACTTTGATTACAACACCATCGGTTGCATAATCCAAATCAAAACGCTTAGTTTCCCAATCTTGGCAGAATTGGATTGCACCTTCAATGTTTTTAACCAATCTGATATTCGGATTTGTTTTAAAGCCTAATTTTTTGATATATTCAATGCTATCCCAGTGAGTTTTCGGCTCAACTTCAGCTCTTTCAATAATCGCAGTATATGTAAACATTGATAAGTCACGTTTGGCAGTAATTGTGCTGTCCAACTGTCTTAAAGAGCCGGCAGCCGCATTTCTCGGGTTAGCAAACGGTTTTTCCGATTCTTTATTAAGTTTTTCAAAAGATGAAATTGGCATATAAATTTCACCGCGCACTTCGACATCAGCATTTTCAAAAAGTTTTAGCGGTATTGCTTTAATAGTTTTCAGGTTTTGTGTAATTTCTTCGCCTATTATACCGTTTCCGCGAGTTGCACCTTTTACAAATAAACCGTTATGATATGTTAGAGCAATTGCAAGTCCGTCAATTTTAAGTTCGCAAACAAGCTCTAAATCCTTGCCACACTCTTTGGTAACCCTTTCGTACCATTTTCTTAGTTCATCATAATTATAAGTGTTATCAAGGCTATACAAGCGGTATTTGTGCTTAACTTCTTCAAAACCCGAACTGATTCCGCCGACACGTTGAGTCGGACTGTCAGGAGTAACAAATTCAGGATTGTTTTCTTCTAAAGTTTTAAGTTCGGTAAACAACTCATCATACTCAAAGTCACTAATCAAAGGATTATCGAGTACATAATAATTGTATGAATATTTATTTAACGCATCTTTTAAAAAATTAATTCTCTCTTGTATCATAAAATCCTCTAATCGTTGCAACCATTATCCAGAAAGTAAATTGGATTTGTGGGCGGAAGAATACTGTGTCAACAAAGCCATGCAATAAAATTCCTGTTATTGAAACAAGCGCAGCAAGCACGTAAATGTTTTTCAAGTTTTTGATTGCGTATTTTATAATCAATGCGACAAAGCCCAAGAACGCCAACAGTGCAAATATTCCGCTTTCTACAGCTGTTTCTAAATAAATATTATAAGCACTCAATGCATCAAATCCTGTTTTCATATATAAACCATAGATTTCTCTAAAGTTTTGGTTGCCAACGCCAATTCCAAGTAACCAATTGTCTTTGAACATATCTATGCAAGAATTGTACACATTAAATCTGAAAGAATTTGAACTGTCAGAACGCATTGCAAAGATTGAGAAAATTCTTGCTCTTAGAGCTGAAACTGACATCATAAAGCAGAAAATCAACGCGCCCATGCTTGCAACGATAGTCGCGAAAAATTTTTTAAATTTTGGTTCCAAGAATTTATACAAAACTGCAACTAGCAACAAAATTTGGAAGAAATAACCGATATAAGAGCCGCGGCAGCCTGTTAAAATAAGTGCAACAGATGCAAATAAAGCAATTGGTATTCCCCATTTTTTAGGCAATGTTATAAGTGATGGAATACACGCAAGCATATAACCGCCAAAAAGATTTGGATTATAAGGTTTTAGTGTTCCGTAAACTCTTGTCATAACTTCTTCAGGATTCAATCTTGAAGTATCTTGCCAACCTGAAATTTCGTCAACTGCGGCAAAGTTTTGCAAGAACGCAACAACGGTTTCAAACGCTACGCATAGAGCATACGCCCAAAAGATATATTTTATTTTGTCGCGATTATCTTTAAAATAGTGAACTAGCGAAACATAAAAACCAAGGTACGTAAGAGTTTTAAAAAAGCCTTTCAGGCTTAAATACAAAAGCGAAGAACCAGCAACACTTATTACGACAAACAAAAAATAAATTAACAAAAGCTTATCTGCCCAAGTTAATTCAAATTTTTCGCCTGTTTTAGTAATTAATTTTATTGTTGTTAAAATTATTGCAAATATTGCAAAATAACCGATATAATCGGATGGCGCAATTGTTGAAGATAAAATTACAAGTAATATATTAGCAAAAATCAGCCAATCAATATTCTGCAAGAAAAAGCTTTTATTATATATCGGACTCAGTTTATTTTGAAAAAAAGTTAAAATGTTATTTAAGAACATTTTTATTCCCTCTTGAAATTATTTTCCCTTTCGGGATATCACCTCACCCTAGCCCTCTCCTGTAAGGAGAGGGGATGACCATAATTCATTTTTAGCATCTCCCTCCCTTGTTAGGGAAGGGTGGGATGGGTATTTACTTAACTGTAACCCACCCGCATTTGTATAGCTCTACAAAGTTTCGCCAACAACTGCGACCTCCCTATTTAGGGAGGTTTACCCTACTTGATTATTTGCGCCATCATCTTTTACGTCTGAATCAGTAGTTACTCTTACATCAGAAATCGTTCCGTTAAACTTATAACTTCCTCCTTCTAATGTAACAGGCAAGCCCATTTTAATTTTATTACCGCCAACAACAGCACCATCTTTTGTAATCTTCGCTGTATCGGTAATTGTTACAACGGCATCATAGATTGCAGGTTGTGTCGGGTCTTTAACTAAAATATATTGCTCAACAGCTTTAGAAGACGCAACAGCCGTTTTTCTAACGTCTGATGATACATCTAAAACATTCAGTTCTGTATAAGGCACATTTCTGATTGTAATAAATGTTTTGTCGTTAGCTTTGATTGGAAAATCTTCCCCTGTAACAGTTACACCTCTTAAAAATACTTGAAAAGTAATAGGAGATGTTGCTTCAATTTGCTTATCAGCAGTTTGTCTAAAGTGTTTTGTTGTCATAACTCCAACAATAAGCGCAATAATTACGCCTAACACGATTAAAATATCTACTAAGTGAAAATTTTTCATATTTTACCTTTCTTCTTATAATCTGTTCCCTCGCCCCTTGCGGGAGAGGGTTAGGGTGAGGGGTATTCCTCAAAACCCATAAAACTAAATTTCTAATACAATTCTTTCAGGCACAGAATCTAAAATTTCATCAATGCTTGTTGTAGCACAACCAAATTGTTTAACTACAATTCCGGCTGCAATGTTTCCGATAATTGCAGCATAAACAGGCTCTGCACCACAAGCCAAAGCCAATGTATAAACAGCTGTGACTGTATCACCTGCACCTGTAACATCAAAAACTTCTGCTTTATTAAAAACGGGAATATGTGTGTACTTGTTATCCGGCTCAACAACAACCATGCCATCTGCTCCGCAAGTAATTAAAATTGCATCTGCGCCTGTTTCTTTTAACAATTGATTTCCTGCTTTCAAAAAGTCTTCTTTACTTCTCAAATACAAACCGACATATTTTTGTGTATCAGGTAGATTTGGAGTCATAGAAGTAATTCCCTTATATCTTCCCAAATCTCTTTGAGCATCAACTATAACTTTTTTATCGTATTTTTTTGCAGTATCAACAACCGCCTTTATCACATTATCAGTAAGCGTTCCTATATGATAATCAGATAAAATCACAGCGTCATGTAAAGGTACAAGCTTTTCAATCTCAGCAATCATTTTTGCTTCTGTTTCTTTAGAAATCGGTGCATTTGTTTGTCTATCTATTCTAACAATTTGTTGAGTAATTGAATGAGAGCAAGAGCCTGAAATTCTTGTTTTAGTGATTGTTTTTCTGCATTTATCAACAATTAGAGATGAACAATCTATGTTAGCTTCCTTAAATGCGTTTTTTAAATCGTTCGCTTGATAATCGTCACCTATAATTCCGATTACGCTAACTTTCCCACCGTTGATTTCGGAAACGTTATGCGCAGCGTTTGACGCTCCACCTAAAATAAATTTTGTATGCGTATGCTGTAAAATCAAAACCGGTGCTTCTCTTGAAATTCTTTCAGTATCGCCATAAACCATTTCATCAAGTGCTAAATCTCCAACTACAAGAATTTTCGAGTCGCCGATTTTTTTAATCAAATCTACTAATTTTTCTTTATCCATATTAATCTCTCATTGCCTTAACACGAAATATCATATATAATGTATTTATATCTTACTACAAAAAAGAAAAGAGAGTTAGACATGGCAGGGAATAACATTTTTAGTGATAAAGATACAATGGATATCAACGAATTAGCATCACTTAATGATGATATTTCGCCTGAATTAATCGAGCAATTACAACAAAAACTTACACAAGAAGCTCAAGTTTTGAGCGATGAACCTGCTAAAGCAGAATTTAACGAGAATGATGATTCTACTCTTTTTGAAGAACCTACACAAAAACAAGAAAATTCTGTCGAAAACAAACAAATAGAAAGTCCGACGGAAAATCTTGATAAAGCAGAAGATATTGCGGAACAAAAAGAAGAAGTCGCACAACCTAAAAAAGCAGCCAATCTGGATAAAAGCATTGATGATAACTTTATAAAAAAATATAAAGCTAAACTAAATAAGCAAAAAACACAAGGTACACAAACCGCAGACTCATCCGCTATTGATGAAAATACAATCAGCAATGCAGCATTCACTGATATGCCGCAAGTTGAAAATGATAATAACATTGAAGAACTTTCAAAAGGTAAAATCACAGAAAAACCGCTTACACCTGAAATTAAAAGCTACAATGACAGCTTGGATTTATTAGACGGTAACGTAAAATATTCAAAATATGTTATGTATATTGACCCGCAAAATATTGATTTCATTGAAAGTTTAACTGTTAAAGAAAGAAAAAATTTAATTAATAAAATATTAAAAGAGCAAAACGATATTGCAATAACAAAACAACGTTTTAGAATGGTGCAAACTGTTATAAAACATGCAGTTGTTGCAATTTTAACAATTGCAATTTCAATTCCAATAATTTATATAACAATCAATGCTTCATTAGAAGCTTCAATCAACAATTATAGACGTTCTCAATCAATGTTCCAAACCTTGTACAAACAAGGCGGGAAAATTAAGGCTATTAATTAAGCAGATTCTTTTCCTAAAATTTTGTCTGCAGCTGAAAGTCCTAATTGGTAACCGCCAATTGAACAACAAACGAAAGCCAAACCTTTTGCCGTTCCCGGAGCTATTTTCATTAATTTTTGACATACTTTTGATGTGTTTTTAGTATCACTCAATGCTTCTGCTTGTTTTTCTTTAAACATTCTAGTTGCTTTTTCTAAGAAAGGAACTTTTTTATACAAACCTTCTCTTTCAACTACAAGTTGTTTTCCATTTAATTTATATTCACCTGTTTTAGCAATTAGAACTTCTTTACCATCAACAGTTTTATAAACACCATCAAGCTTAATACTCATAGTATTCGGATCGTATTTCATATTTCTTGGAATACCGATAATTTTCTTAGCCATAGCTTCAGAAGCGAACATTGCACCAAGAGCGGTCCCTTCTTGAATAGCAGCTTCTTCTTTGTTATCAGAACAAGCAACTTTAACAGCTCCTGTAGCACAAATAATTGGGTTAATATTATCTGCCGTAAAATTCAAAACTTTACTGATACCGCCAATAACTTTATCAGTTTTTGCCAAATTTTTAATTGATTCCTCTGCACTCATAATATCTGCTGACAAAGTATTATTTGAATATTTTGCAATATTTGACACGCCTTTTGCAACATTCAACGCCTGTCCACCTGCAATATCAGCATTCATAGCACTTACGAACGGATTATTAGCATTAGCAGCAGAAGATGCTCTTCTTGTTGAGAAAATGCCACCTGATGTTATTGATGGAAGAAATGCTGAAATTGCTAAACCTGACATATTCTGATTTTACCTTCACTACTTAAGTATAAACACACTACATTTATATAAAGTAAATTTGTAAAATAAAATTGCAGAAAAATAAAAAATGTTTACAATTATTTACAAAAAATGGAATATAAACTCTAAGAACTAAGCTTCTTCTGTTTCTTCACTTTCTTCAACATGTTCTTTGTAAATTTGAAGCTTTGTAATTCTTGCACCATCAACTTCTTTTACAGTAAATGTCAAACCGTTAAATGAAACAGTGTCGCCAACTTGAGCAATTCTTCCCAAAAGCTTCACTACAAGCCCTGCAATTGTATCAACATCATCTTCTTCAAATAAAGATTCTTTTAAATCAAAGAACTTAACAAGCTCATCAATTCTCATCATAGCATTTGCTATATAAGTATCTTCGCCAATTTCTTTTATATCAGCTTCTGCTTCTTCGTCAAATTCGTCTTGAACTTCGCCAATAATTTCTTCCAAAACATCTTCCAAAGTAATTAAACCTGATGTACCACCAAATTCATCAATAACAACTGCTATTTGGCAATGAAGTTTTCTAAATTCAATAATCAAATTATCCAAAGTCATTGTTTCAGGAACTAACATCAAAGGACGAATAAGCTTTTGAACAGAAAAAGCTTCATGCTTCATTGTTAAAGAATACAAATCCTTAACATGAATAAAGCCTAAGATTTTATCAATATTTTCTTCATATACAGGATAACGTGTATATTGATTTTCTAATGCAACTTTATTTAGTTCTTCATAAGTTATATCGCCGGGGATACAAACCATGTCAGTTCTTGGAATCATAACTTGTTTTGCCATCAAGTCTGAGAATTTAAACATGTTATGAAGCATTTCAGCTTCGGTTTCATTCAGAACACCTTCGTTATAGCTTGCATCAACCAACATATCTAATTCTTCAGTCGAATGAACCAGCGATGCGTCTTCTGAGTTAGCATGACATGCTGAAAGAATTTTGTTACCTGAAACCTCCAACAACCAAACGAAAGGTTTGAAAATAGTTATAAACATATCCATCGGTGTTGAAACCAGTAGAGCAATAGTTTCAGGGTGTCTTAAAGAAATACATTTTGGTAATTGTTCACCTAACAATACGTGGAAATAAGTTACAAGAACAAAAGAAATAGGAACTGCTACGACGTGAGATGAAACATGTGCCAAAGAGCCTGCAAATAATCTTATAACAGGTTCAATTAATTGTACAATAGTAGACTCAGCAACCCAACCTAAGGCGATACTTGCAATTGTAACACCGAGTTGTGCGGCTGCAAGCATTTTATTAACATCATCTACTAACTTCATAGCTTTTTTTGCGTTTGAATTACCTTCATTGCAAAGCTGTTCTAGGCGTGTTTTTCTGACTTTAACAAGTGAAAACTCGGCTGCTACAAAAAAACCGTTAACAAATAGTAAAAATAAAATTATAAAAATATTTATAAATATGTCTGTCAGGTCCATTTACTCTCAAATACCTTTTATAGTTATAATTATTATATTACACTATACAAGAAAATTTTGCAATGTTGAAATAAATAGTTAAAAAGGTTTACATTAAAATGTCATAAGTGTATTATTTTATTATGTTACCAAAAGAAAACAGACTTAAGAAAAAAAGTGCGTTTAACGCAACGTATAAAACAGGAAAAACAATTCATAAAGACGGTATTACATTATTCTGCGGTAAAAATAAAACCGGAGATTATCCTACAAAAATCGGTTTTGTTGTAAGTAAAAAGATACATAAGAGAGCCGTTAAAAGAAATCGCATAAAAAGACTTATGCGCGAAAGTGTTAGACTTATTATTAAAGATAATGCTTTAAATACAAATTGCATGTCTTTAGTTTTTGTTGCATCTTCAAAGCTTCTTGGTAAAAATTTTATAGAAATAGACAAAGCAATAAAAAAATTGGTAATAAAATTATGATAGATGGGATTGTAACTCCTGCTCTTCG
The DNA here is from genome assembly GCA_934754515.1 of uncultured Candidatus Melainabacteria bacterium. Lineage (GTDB taxonomy): Bacteria > Cyanobacteriota > Vampirovibrionia > Gastranaerophilales > Gastranaerophilaceae > CAG-196. The sequence goes on from CAKVIG010000007.1 coordinate 114,952, forward strand.
GGATATAGATTATTTAGCACCTGCAGCACCTTATCCTGTTATTCCGTCAGGAATTACTGTGCATCAAAGTACATTATATCGTTATGCAATCCCTACGGATGAACAACCAACACTAACAATTTTAAACTACATTCCTGATTATAACGGGAATTTTATTAAGCCCGGACATTATGAATTAGCTTTATCAGATGATAGAGAATTCTTATATTTAATTGAATCAAAAAAACTTATAGCAGTAATACCTGTATTTAAATTGGCAGAAAATGAAAAAGAATTAAAAAAGTACTACGAAAAGAATAAAGAATTATCAAAAGAAGATAAAGCAGAATTAAGGCGCAAAAAAAGAAAAGAAAAATTTCAAAATATAATTAATGCAAAGTATGCAAAAACAGGTGCAACTCCACCTAAGGAATATGAACACATGGAAGCAACAATCGAATATGTTCAAAATGGCGGATACTATTTAATTATGTATGAAAAAGGATTTATAAGAGCTTGGGGAGCTATAAAAGTTAGAAAAGAATAGTTAAATCCTAGCAAAAATTATTTTTAGAGGTTTTATTATGACTAAGGAGAAAATATATGTTAAAACTTAGTCAATCACCAAACTCTCAAGCATATAGAAGTCTGGCATCATTCAAAGGTCAAAATCATATTGAATATATTGCGAAACGTCAACATTTTCTAAAAACAAATCACACCCCGAAAAAATATTGGACACTTGATAATTTTAATTCGGATAAGCTTGAAGGAGTTCAAAACGGGCTAAAAGTTTTAGGAAATTTAACAATGACACAAATAAAAAGCATTGCAGAGCGTTCCCTTGCCATAATTTTACAACGTGGATGTAACAATATGTGTGCACATTGTTTTGCAGATGCAAGACCTGAAAGTTTTTATAAAAAAGAGAATTCAATATCAAAAATAAATATTGAAGATTTTAAAAATTTTTGTGACGACATAGTTAGTCTAAATAATAAACTTGGATTTAATATTTTCAATAAAAAAAATAAATACAATTATCAAACATTATTTCTTGATGCAGATAGTTCAATGATTCAAGCTAAAGATAAAGATGGCAATGAATATGACTACTTAGACCTTAGCAAAATGTTGTATGATAGTTGCAATAAACGAGTTTTATTTGATACAGCAGGTTGGAACATTCAGGACAAAAAGACACAAACTAGAATGGAAAATCTGGTTAAAAAATTTAATGAGAATTATGATAAATATAAATTTGTAGAATTTAATTTATCTATTAATCCATTCCATTCATTACACTACACTTCTGTTCAAAGAAAAAAAGAAGGTAAATTCGATATTGCAGAAAAATTGGATGATATATACGCGACAAGAATGGCTAATACGATAAACACGCTATTACCGATATTTTTAAATCATCCTGATAATTTTTCCATTATTTCACGAAGTTTTGAAAATTTTAAAAATAAAAATACAGAAGGTTTCCAACAAATAGATTTAGCAGAACTATATGATAAAACTATAGATAAATTAAAAAATATATTTTATGAGAAATTCATTGATGAATATTCAAAACAAGAGTTGGATAAAGAATTTGAAAACATAAAACAATATTTTCGTAAAAGTAGCATGCAAACTGCCACAAGGATTGGTATTACCGGAAGATTAGCAAAAAGATTTGATTATAAAAATTTTAGAAAGACACTTGATGAAGAATTTCCTGAAGCCAGTGATAAAGTTATATCCCACAATATGCCTGCCGGTTTAATAGATTTGAACGGGAAATTTTATATAACTAATTATTTGGAAACATTTCCTACAAATATACAATTAAATTATACTAATAAAAACAAGATGACTGCACCAATTAATCCTAATTTGCACGATCATACAGTTAAATTTTAAGAAAAACTGTAGTATTAAAAGTTTTTGTTGGGCAATTCTGCCCAACCGACATACCATCTCCCTTCCCCCAAGGGAGGGTACTAAAGTCGTTCAATTTTAGAAAAATTTTCCAATTGGCAGCATTAATTAAAATATCAATAAATTAACGCATGTCACGCCCTCCCTCTGGGGAGGGTGCCGAAGGCAGGAGAGGGTGTTATTAACTTTTACATCTATAAAAAAGCAAGGGAAGCTTACGCTTCCCTTGCTTAAACCTTAACAATCTTTAATTATTCTTCTTCAGAAGCTTCTTCAACTTCTTCTTGTTGAATATCTTCTTCATCAAGAGCTTGTTGATTCATTTCTTCTTCAATTTCTTCTTGGATTTCATCAGAATCAACTGTTCTTTCTTCATCTTCAACAGCTTCTTCTTCGTAGTCATAGTTAGAATTTTTACGAGCTTCTTCATCTTCCATTTGAGAAACGCTCTTAATATCAATCTTCCAACCAGTCAATCTGTGAGCAAGTCTTACGTTTTGACCTTCACGACCGATAGCTAAAGAAAGTTGATCATCAGGAACTACAACCAAAGCATCTTTAGTTTCTTCATCGTCAGTCATAATATCAACTGAAACTACTCTGGCAGGAGAAATTGCATTTACAATGTATTCAACAGGGTCTGGTGACCATCTAACAATATCAATTTTTTCGTTCTTTAATTCACCAACGATAGTTTGAATTCTTGAACCGCGAGGTCCTATGCAAGCACCAACAGAATCTACTTCAGGGTCATTTGACCAAACTGCAAGTTTTGTTCTGAAGCCTGCTTCACGAGCAATTGATTTGATTTCTACAATTCCGTCTTCAATTTCAGGAACTTCAAGCTCGAACAATTCCTTAACAATTTCAGGGTGAGCATGAGAAACAATAACTTGTGGGAGTCTGCTTGTTTCTTTTACGTTAAGAACAAAAACTCTGATTCTGTTACCAGGTTTATAGTATTCACGAGGAATTTGTTCTTTTTGAGGCATTATAGCATCGGTCTTACCGATATTTACAATAACATTTCTATTTTCAACCCTTTGAATAATACCTGTAACCAAAGTGCCTTTCTTTTCCAAGAATTCGTTCAAAATGTTGTTTCTTTCAGCATCTCTGATTCTTTGAGTGATAACTTGTTTAGCGGATTGAGCTGCGATACGACCGAATTGGTCAGGTGTAACTTCAATCTTAACTTCGTCATCAACCTCAACTTCATCGTCAATCTCTTGAGCTTCTTCCAATGAAATTTGTGTATCAGGGTCTTCAACTTCTTCTACAACAGTTTTTGTGCTGAATACACCGATTTCGCCAGTTTGTTCGTCCAAAATTGCTTCTATATTAGCAGCTTCTTTAACGTGCATGTGTTTTTTATAAGCAGCTACCATTGCGTCACATAATGATGCAATAAGAACTTCTTTAGAAATACCACGTTCTCTTTCAAGTTCTTCGCAAGCTTCAAATAATGCTGTACCGATTTTAATCATGTTTTTTCTCCTTTATATAAGTTAATAAGTTGAATAGTTGAAAGGTTGAAAAGTTTATTTTATTCGCTAACGCTCATATATTCTGAATAAACAATTTTCTAATCTATATATAACTTTGCCGATTGTATGTTTTCTTTTGGTATTTGTAACTCGGTTCCATCGTCGAATCGGAAGAATTTTAATCCTTCGTTGTCGTCCCAATCCAATATTTCGCCTTTAAAGATTTTTTCTGTTTCACCTTCAAGCGGTTGTTTTAGCTTTAAGCTTATTCTCCTGCCTTTAAAGATTAAAAATTCCTTATCAGATTTGAATTTTCTCTCTAAACCCGGTGAAGATACTTCCAAATAATATTTAACAGGAATAAGTTCGTCCAAAAAATCATTCAGGCTTCTTGTTACATTTTCACAATCGTCCAACGTAATATCTTTTTCGTAAGAATACAAATAAATTCTCAAAAACCACTTGTGGTTTTCTTTCACAAACTCAATTTCTATAGGAATAAGGTTAAAACGCATTGCCGTATTTTCAATAAGAGGTGTAATTTTTTCTAAGACTTCAAATCTGTTTACATCTTGCTTCATAACGCTCCTTCCTTTGTTTTCGAGAATATTTTTATTCTCCTAATAAAAAAAGAACGGGAATTGTACCGTTCTTTTTCTAAGAAACTATTTACATTTTGAGTATATCAAAAATTTCTAATTTTGTAAATCTTAATATTAAGGTTTATGAAGTGATTTTACAACTACTTTAACAACCTTACCCAATGCAAGCAAAATAGGGCTTGCAAAAGGAATAGGGGACAATAAACCTACTGCACCAGCAATTATTGGTAAATCATCAATTGTAGTTTCTTTCTTCAACTTTTTACCAACACCTTTTGATATATTCAATATTGTAGCAATTTCACACTGCTTGTGGATTTTTGATGTACGCATACCAATCTCATAGCCGCTTTTTCCGGCTTTTGATAATCGCTTTGAAGTTGCTCCTATATTTTGACATGTATTCGTTATAACTGGTAAAATCTTCATATCTTAATTTTTACACAAAAAAATTTTATGGTAAAATTTTATTAGAGTATTCTTAAAAGAGGAAAATAAAATGACACAACAAACAAAAGAGCCTATTTCGGCAAAAGAAACTATAAGACAGACTAGAATTCAAAAGCTTGCTGAACTTGCAGACAAAGGTATTAATCCATATCCTTATGCGTTCGATAAAGACGCTGATGCAGCTGATTTGCAAGCTAAATACAAAGACCTTCCTGCAGGTGAAGAAACAGAAGATTTCTACTCAGTAGCAGGCCGTGTAATGGCAATCAGAAATTCAGGCATGTTCATCGACTTAATGGATGCAACAGGCAAAATCCAAATTTTCTCACACAAAGAAAATATGGATCCTGAAATGGTTAAAACTTTAAAATTAGTTGATATCGGTGATATTTTAGGTTTTTACGGCTCAATCAGAAGAACTCCGAGGGGAGAACTTTCTATAAAAGCTAAATCATTCAAAATGCTTTCAAAATCACTTCTTCCGCTTCCTAACAAACAGATTAGCGAAGAAAAGTTGGAACAATTGAAGGCATATCACAACATGAACGATACTGAAACTAAGTATCGTCAAAGATATGTTGACTTGATTATGAACGAAAAAACCAGAGATACGTTCAGAAAAAGAAGTTTAATTATTCAAAAAGTTAGAGAATACTTAACAAAACAAGGATTTATTGAAGTTGAAACTCCAATGTTACACACACAAGCATCAGGTGCGAATGCAAGACCATTCATCACTCACCACAACGCTTTAGACATGGATTTAACTTTAAGAATTGCACCTGAACTTCACTTAAAAAGATTAATGGTTGGCGGTTTAAGCGAGAAAATCTTTGAACTTTCAAGATGTTTCCGTAATGAAGGTATTGATACTCGTCACAACCCTGAATTTACAATGATTGAACTTTATCAATCTTATGTAGATTATAACGAAATGATGGTATTGACTGAAAACCTTGTAGCTTATGTTGCTCAAGAAGTTTTAGGAACTATGAAAATCCAATACGGTGAAAACGAAATCGATTTAACTCCACCTTGGGATAGAAAAACTATGTTAGGTTCTATCAAGGAATTTACTGGAATTGATTTCGGCGAATTCTTCACAGCTAAAGAAGCTTACGAAAAAGCAAAAGCTTTGCATATAGAAGTTGATGAAGAAATGAACTGGGGACAAATTGTTGAAGCTGTATTCGAAGCAACAGTTGAACCTACTTTAATTCAACCTTGCCACATTATTGATTATCCTCGTGAAATTTCACCTTTGGCAAAAGTTCATAGAGATAACGACAGATTGACAGAACGTTTCGAAACAAGAGTAAACGGTTGGGAAATTGCAAATGCATTTTCAGAATTAACTGATCCAATCGATCAAAGACATAGATTTGAAGCTCAAGCTTTAGCAAAAGCGAACGGTGACGAAGAAGCTATGTCTTATGATGAAGATTATATTAACGCTCTTGAGTATGGTTTAGCACCTACTGGCGGTATGGGAATGGGAATTGACAGATTAGTTATGTTATTAACTAACTCTCCTACAATTCGTGATGTAATCGCGTTCCCAACATTAAAGAAACAAGAAAACTAGAATTTAGGACAAATTAATAACAAAAAAGCAGTGAAATATAATTTCACTGCTTTTTTGTTATTTATATTAATTCCTTTCATTACAAGACTTCACCTCACCCTAGCCCTGTCTTGGATTATTCGGGCAAGCATAACATTGCAATAACAACAAATCCTTACGGATTTTTATTGTTATTTTCATGTTATTTGCTCTTACGGGCTTACGCCCTACCGAAAATCCGCTCTCCTGTAAGGCGAGGGAATGACCTAAAGTCGTTCATTCAAGAATAAAATTTATAAAAACATTAATTTACAGATATTGCTTTAATAATTTCTAAAAGTTTATTAACCATTGCATCTTCGTATTTTTGAGCATTTTCTTTTGAATCAGCTTCAAAACGCAAAGTGAAAACCGGTTCTGTATTACTTTGACGAATTAGAGCAAATCCTTTATCGAACACAATTCTCATACCATCAAGTGTAATGATATCCTTGATTGGCGTACTAAAGAAATCAGGTGTTTCGGCTATAACCTTTTTAAATTCTTCTAAGGTTTGTGCCTTTAAAGAATTTGGACAAGGAAGACGAACTTCTGAAGATGAATACAAAGCGTCAAACGGAGCTAGTAATTCACGAATTTTGAAATTTGGATTTTCTTTTTTCTTCTTAGCTACGATTTCTATAATTCTACAACCTGCATAAATCGCATCATCAAATCCGTAATACTTATCTTTAAAGAATGTGTGACCACTCATTTCACCCGCTAAAACAGCACCTGTTTCTCTCATTTTTGATTTAATATAACCATGACCGGTTTTGCACATAACTGCAACACCGCCAGTCGCATTAATTGTGTCATACAAAGCTTGTGAACATTTTACTTCTGACACTATAACAGGTTTAATGCCCTTCTCGTTGTATTCTTTTATAACTTCTTCCGCATAAATTAAAAGAAGCTTGTCACCCGTCATTGAGTTCCCGTCAGAATCAATTACACCAATTCTGTCACTGTCACCGTCAAATGCAATACCAATATCAGCTTTATTTGCTACTACGGCTTTTTTGATATCATTCAAAGTTTTTTCATCACTTGGGTTTGGATGGTGATGTGGGAAACGTCCATCAGGCATTGAATAAAGTTCTACAACTTCACAGCCTAAAGCTCTGTATAATTTCGGTGCAACTACACCGCCAGTTGCGTTTGCACTATCAACTACAACCTTGATTCCTTCACCTATACGTCCGAATTTCTTTGTCATTTCTTCGATATAATCTGGGATTAAGTCATACTCATTCAAAATTCCGAATGGTACTGGAGGAATTGCAAGCTTGTATTCTTCCATTGTCAATTCTTTAACAATCTTAATTTGTTCTTCGTTCAACGATTGTTTTGCGTAAGTCATTTTCATACCATTATATTGGCTAGGATTATGGCTCGCAGTAATAATCATTGCACCTGTTACAGGCATGTATTTTGTAATATATGGAGGAAGTCCTACAACTTCTGAATAATATCCTAGTGGAGTAGGTGCTAAGCCCATATCAACAACGTTTGCGCCACATGAACGAATACCTTCAATCAACGCTTTTGCTAGCGAAGGAGAATGAAGTCTTGCATCTCTACAAACACTTATCCAAATTTCAGAAGTTTGTTTCTTAGTTTCCTTAACCAAAAACTGTACAAAACCTCTACCTGTATAATAAAAAAGTTCTTCTGTGATGTCATCACCATAAATCCCTCTAATATCATTTTTTCCGAAAGCTGATTCTTTTAACATATATTTCCTCCAAATATTTTTTTATTTTAAATATTTTGCAATATTATTACCAACATTATATCGTTCACAATAGCGTCTAAGTTCCTTTATTACAATTCCTGAAAGTGCAAATACCGCAATTAAATTCGGCACTGCCAAAAATAATGTTACAGCATCTGATAAATTTATAATGCTCTGAAAATTCATTGCAGAACCTGCTATAATACACAAACAATATATAGCCTGAAAAACTCTTGTCTTAGTTCTGGAATCACCAAACAAAAATCCCCAAGCTTTTAAACCGTAAAATGAACCGCAAAGCATTGTTGATAATACAAAACAACTTGCCATAACAGTTAATAATATCGGATATGCCGGACAAATAGTTGCAAATGCTTTTGAAGTTAATTCTATACCTGCAATTCCGTCTACGGTCAGATAAACCTTAGAAACAACAATCACAAATGCAGTTGCAACACCAACGATAACCGTATCTACAAAAGGTTGTAACATTGAAATAAATGCTTGTGCTACAGGTTTATTGGTATTAACGGCAGAAAACGCTATTGGAGCAGTTCCCAAACCCGATTCATTTGCAAACATAGCTCTTCTAAATCCCCAAAGCAGACATGCAAAAGCACCACCGGTCATTGCTCTGGGCGAAAAAGCTTCTTTAATGATTAGAACTAATGTTTCAGGTAAATGGTGAATATTTACTAAACATACTAAAAAAGCACTTGCAACGTACAAAGAACACATTATTGGTGTGACTTTTGAGGTAAATTTACCTATAGCTTTAATCCCGACAATAATCGTAAACCAAGTTATAACAGCAACAATAGTCCCTAAAATCCAACCGTTATTTGCAAAAAAGCTATTGTCACCACCTGTTACTTCCGTGAATTGCGCTGTCATAGCATTTATTTGGAATAAATTCCAACCACCAATCATAGCAAATATACAACACACAGCATAAATTTTAGCTAAAACAGGTGCAAATTTTTGTGAATATTTCCCTCTCAACCCAACTAGAATATAATACATCGGGCCTCCTGAAACAGAGCCGTCAGGATTAGTATTTCTAAACTTTACCCCAAGCAATACTTCAGAGAATTTCAATGCCATAGAAAAAAATCCTGCAATTATCATCCAAAAGATTACACCGGGTCCACCAATAGAAACAGCAGCCGCAGAACCTGCAACATTACCAATGCCGGCAGATGCAGAAATCGTAGCACTTAGAGCCTGAAAGGAAGACAATTCACCTTTTTTCTTTCTTTGATATCCGTTTGGATTTTTATGTTTGTAATTATTAGTAATCAGTTTTATCGCATGCTTAAACCCCCAAATTCCAATAAAACCGGTTCTTATCGTAAAATATATTGCAGCAAAAATTAAGAGTGCAATTAAAAATTCTACCTTCACTCCGTTAATCGTTACATACGAAAATATTATCCCTGATACTTTATCAGCTATTGGAGATAGCAAGCTATCTATTACGGCGTCTAAACTCATAGTTTTATTATATTACAAACATGCACAATAATAAAAATTCATTGAGATTTATGCATTTGTAGAAAGATTTTTTGCTTCTCTTTCTCTATCTTGTTTTTCATGAATTCTTCTTGTATTTTTGTAAGTTAATCTAGGAATAAACCAACCTAACAAGTATGGAGAAATAAAGAATGTAGTTAACAACCCAGGCATTGAATTCAAGCCTCTGGCAAAAGATGCAATCTTATTACCGCGAGCTTTACCGGCACCTTTCATAACTTTAGAAATCAAATCATCCGATTTATCAAATTTTTCAACAAAAGATATAATTTTCTTATTCTTATCTGCTTTTTTCATTCCTTTTAAAGACTTCAAATCCAAAGTAGAATTGTTAAACATTTCTCCGGCATTTTCAGACTTAGAAATAATTTTCTGCAAATCTCCACCGTTTTTGTCGATATATTTACAGAAATTCAACATTTTATCTTTTGAATTAATATTGTCATATAAAGCAGAAATTTCAGCATTTGTAAGAACATGAGATTTTGAATATGGATTGAATAAATCTGCAACAGTTTTTGTTTTATTCATATTTCTATTTTTGTGCATCAAAACAAAACCTGAATTTTTTTCATAAGAAGTTACAAAAGCTCTAGTACCCATAGGAACCGCAAATACAACTGCCAAGCTTGATGTCAAATCCCTCAATAAGATTTCATATAACTCTGTTAAATCTTTTTTACCGTTTTCATCTTTTTGCGCTCTATTATATGCATGCATTCCTCTTGGAGTAAGCAAACCAAAAATAGAAAGCCCGGCCATCAAAGTATTTGTGAAGTTATGACCGTTATATTCAAGTTCTGAAGACACGAAATCACTCTTATTTTTGCCGATAAGTTTACCTAATCTTTCCAACAAACTCGGTTTTCCTTTTCCTTTGAAGGAAACATTATTATTTTCTTGGTTTTCTTGTTCCTGGGATTTTCTAGCTCCCGGAGCAACACTACCTCTGGCGTAAATTTTAGGTAAAACTGATAAAACGCCTAATGTTGCAAACATCATAGAAATGTTCGTTATCATACGTTTTGCTAAAGATTTATTCTTAATACTATCAGCTTGCAATTCATCTAATTTATCTAAATGCTTATTTGCAGTAATCGCATCATCAGTATACTTAATCATTGCATCAATCGTATCTTTTGTTCCGAAAACTTTTTTGCTGTCTAGTTTATCAGAACCGAATTTTACTTTTTGAAGCATATCTAAATCAGTACTTTTTGAGTATTTAATATTGTTTATGTGTTCAACAATATTTTGCATACATTGATTTTTGTATTTTGCTTTACCTCTGAATTTTGCTAATTTTGCATCAGAAGGTATATTTTCCATGTTGGCAATCTGTTTCATAATATAATCAACCGATTCTTTAGTTGTATTTTCTTTGCCAACAGTATCCGTTAAAATCTTTTCAACATTAGTTTTGTAGAATTCGTTTTTAAATTTATCTGCATTTTTAAGTAACGACTTGTCAAACTCTGGTTTTGCAAGAATTTCTTTTAAACTATTACCAAAGCGTTTAATTAACTGAGTATTTACACTCGTTGATTTACCGAATTTCGCAGCTAATAGAAGTGAAACAGGCGCAACAGCCATCATGCAAGGACCTGTCATGCCTTCTCTACCAAGCACTTCGAAACCTTCCTGCATATTATAGTGACCTGTATGTTCTTTATCACGCAAAAAACCTGCAGCAGTACGCGGAACGGTCATGCCGATACCGTCTTGAATTAAAAATGACGCAAGAAAACCACCGTTTTCAATACTTTGCATCAAAGCACCGGAAGCATTTAAAGCACCAACCATTCCTGATTTGAATGCGACTTGCTGCTTCTCTTGTTTATCATTATTATTAATATTTTGAACTATTGAACCTTGTACTTTCAAATATGACCTACCATAAAAACATTTCTACATATAGTTAAAGTCATGTAAAGAAATAAATTTGCTTAATTGTTACAAAAATATTAAAGATTGTTACATTGAGTTTCTTAAAACATTAAGTACAAATTCCAAAGCACCTTGTTGTTCTTCAAAAACTTTTCTGCCTGCTTGTGCTGTTGCCTGATAAAAAGCACTGTCACTAAACAATTTGTCTGCAATATTTAATAATTCATCCTCGGTTTTAACTACAAAACCCGCTTTAGCATTTTGAATAATTGCATAAATATCTTTAAAATTATTGATTGATGGACCTGAAATAACAGGTTTACCAAAAATTGTTGCTTCAAGAGGATTATGTCCGCCTGTTTTATTGAAGCTTCCGCCAATAAATGCTACATCTGCGAATGCAAACATCTTACCGAGTTCGCCCATAGTGTCTAATATCATCACATCATTCTGAGTTAAACTACCGTTTTCTGAACGCAAACAATACTCTTTAACAATGGATTTTACTTCATCCAATCTTGTTAAATGTCTTGGTGCAATAATAAATTTTAAATCTGCATGTTTTGCTTTTAATTTTTTGTAAGTATCGAAAACAATTTTATCTTCACCTGAATGCGTAGAAGCTGCTAAAAAGACCCTTCCGCCTTTTTCAAATTCAAAATCGACATTAGGAGGAGTAATATCAAATTTTAAATTGTTCATGCGCTTTGTTGTTTCAATATTTGCACCCAATAACAAAAATTTATTCAAGTCTTCATCAGATTGTGTGAAAATACCCGTATAATTTTGTAGCAAAGGTTTAAAGAAAAACTTCAATTTTTTATAAGAATTAAAAGTTCTATCTGAAATTCGTCCGTTAATAATATACAATTTTATTCCGCGTTTTTTACAAATTCCGCCAAAATTTGGCCAAATTTCAGTTTCTGCCATCAAAATTTCTGTCGGTTTGATTTTATCTAAAAATTTATTAACACAACTTGGTGTATCAAAAGGAAAATATGTAATCAAATCCGCAACATTATCAAGTTTTTTATGGGCAATTTCTTGTCCTGTGTTTGTTCCTGTCGTAACAACGATTTTTGCGTCAGGGAAAGTTTCTTTTGTAGCTTTTATTAACTTTTCTATTGCATTAATTTCACCAACTGAAACTCCATGAAACATTATTACGCGCTCATTTACAAAATTTGGTGCTTCAAAATCTCCGAGTTTTCGATTAAAAGCATCATCTGAATAGCCCGCTTTTGTATGCAAAAGCTTTAATAACGGTTTTGTAAGTCTGAATATTAATTCACTTGTTATATTAATGATGTTCATAATTATCCTTAAATTGTTATTAATCTTGTTTTACCCCTCACCCCCTCTCCCGCAAGTGGCGAGGGGAGTCGATAACTTCAAGATAGCAAACCGTGGTCATTCCCTCTCCTTACAGGAGAGGGTTAGGGTGAGGTGTCTATTTCCCTTCAACCAACATATACTTTCTGCCATCTTCAATTACATTATAATCAAGACTTTCAACCTCTTCGTCAATCACCTTATGTGGAATTATTACAAGGTTATCAGTTTTTTCTAACGCTGTTTTCAAATCGGCAGGCGTGAAGTCTTTGCCGTATTCAACAGGTTTTCCGCCATAATAAATTAATGAATACTTATGTGAAAATCTGTAACAAGTAAGAGTTTTATTTTCTTTTTTTGCAATTTGTGCATATTTTAACAAATCGTCTTGTCCAAATTTATAATCAATTTTAAAGAATTTTTCGGTTCCAAATGCTGATAAAACTAGCATAAGTAAAACGTATGTAAAAAATACACCTAAATATCTTCCGCGTTTGGCAAATAAAATTGAAGCCAAACCTGACGCAAATAAAAGCGTTATACATAAAGGTTTAGCACTTGCTATATCTTGAACCAATTGAGCAGGCAAAAATAATGGTGTAAATATTGCAACGATAGACGCTAGAATGAATATTCCACCCAATACATATACGGTTTTATTAATAAATCTGCTGTACTCACCTTTTTCAATATATTTAGTCCAAATATAACCGCCTAAACAAGCTAGTGACGGATAAATCGGTAAAATGTACGTAATTAATTTTGTTTTTGAAGAAGAAAAGAATAACAGCGTAAATACTGCAATTATTCCGTTATAAACTACAAATCTTTGAGTATCAGGTAAATCTTTAAATACAAAATCGCGTTTAATACATTTTCTGATTAGCACAACCAATCCTGATACAACCCAAGGGAAAAATCCCCAAAGTATTGTCAAAAAGTAGAAATAGAAAGGTTGTTGACGTCCCAATTCACTTGACCCTAAAAATCTTGCTATATGGTGTTTTATTACGTATTCTTGGAAAAATAAAGGGTCATGTATTTTTAGCATCACAATATGCCAAGGAAGAGTTATTAAGAAAAATAACACAAAACCTACTAAGAAATATTGAGGTTTGAAGATTTCTTTAAAGGTAGCAATAAGCCCCCTCTTGTCCTCCGGACATTCTCCCCCTTGGAGAGAAAGCTCGTTTTGTTTATTCTTCACTAGAAAACTATTGTAAATATAAATGAAGAACATTGAACCGAAAGGCACTACAAATCCCGGAATTCCTTTTGCCATAACGGCTAAGCCTGAAAAGATGTAGAATAACCACCAAAAATATTTTTTATTTTTTTCTTCGCAAAAAGTTGTTAACATTCCAAAACATAATGAAAACCATACGCAAGTAGCAACGACAATATCAAGAATCGCAAATTTTGAAAGAATTAAAAATTCTAAAGACGTAGATAAAATTAATGCTGATACTACACCGTACGTTCTTGAAACGATTTTTCGTCCCACAAAATATGTTAAGAAACCGCATAATGTACCATACAAAGCAACAGGAAAACGTGCAGTAAATTCAGTAATTTTGCCGAATATTGCAAAAGACAAACATTCTCCCCAAAAATAAAGAGGAGGCTTTTCAAAGAAAAATTCATTGTTAAGATATAACGTCAAAAAATCCTTTGTATTGAACATGTCTTTTGACATTGAAACATATCTGGATTCATCTACATCCATTAAAGCATAAGCCCAAATGTTGTGGAAAAATATGAAATAAAATAGAATACCCAAACCAAGAATAGTAAACAATTCTTGATGTTTTAATACAAAATCCTTAATTTTTGACATACAACCTCTCCCTTTTGTTTAATTTTAACATAAAAATAATGCGGGAAATTTTTAATAAAGAATATTAATAAAACCCTCTCCCGCCTTCGGCACCCTCCCCCTGGGGAGGGCGTAGTATGCGTTAATTTAACACGAGTAACTCCCTCCCCTTTTATTATTCTACATGGGGAGGGTGCCGAAGGCGGGAGAGGGTTTTATTAACTGAATATTACAAGAACGCCTGCTCTTTTTGGAGCAGGCGGAGTCAATTATTATAATAATTACTATCCGATATTTGATTAACCTAAACCGAAGGTTGGAGCTGAGTCCTTGATTCCTTCTGAACAAGCCTGTTTGATGCTTTCCAATCTTGCCTTTGCATCTGCAAGTTGAGCTTCGCAAGATTCTTTGTCCAAATCCATTTCGGTTTCTTTTTCTTCTAACGGAGCAAGAGCCATATCTTGTTCTGCTTCTAATTGTGATTTTGCTGCTTCTAACCAAATTGAAACATTGCTTTGGTATTGTGAAGACATTTGTTGAACTTGCATTTGTCTATAGCTTTGCATTTGGTTAACAGTACTTATACCACTTTGCATAGCTTGATATTGTAATTGTGTATAATTATTTACACCATCTGTCCAAGGATTATCTTTGTCCAAAACACCATCTTTATCTTTATTTTGAACTAATGTTCCGTTTTGATATGCTTGTAAAATACCTTCTGGCGTAGCACCATTTGTAAAGATTAATTCACCAGTGTTTTTGCCATCTTTATCTTTTGTTTGGAAATCTTTTGCCTGATTACACCATTCTGATAAACCTTGCATAATGAATGCTGATGTACCACCAGCGCCTTGGAAATTCATTGGGTTAAGTCCATTTGTACCTAAACCAGATGCATTTTGAGCCCAAACACTAAATTGACTTTGCATTATTTGTGCTTGTTTTTCAAGTTGAGACATTTTGCTAGAATACATTTTTTGTACCCTAGAAATGTTCTTCGTTATCCTTTCCTTTCGACTAGATAGACGAAGTTCTTGTAAAGTCAATTTGTTGACTTTACGTTGAAGCCTCATTTTTTCATGTAGTAACATCAAGAATGCCATTGTCTGTATCTAGTCTCCGTGTTTATTTGTACTTTTATATATATAAAGTCATTTAAAAGTTGAGAATTTCACATGTTTAGCAATATTGTTACAAAACTTTACATGTTTTTTAATTTTTAATAAAAATTGTTTCTTATTGAATTTTTACAAGATAAATACTAAAATAATTCTAAACATGAAATATAAAACTTTAACAAAAGAACAGATTTTAATATCGTTAGACCGCTTAACACGTTTTAAGTCGACGAAAGAAAAGTACCTGCGAGTTTTTTTTGATATAATTTTGGGCAATATCATAGAACCTAAATTTAAACGAACTGAACTTGAGAATTTGGACATAGAAAAAATCCGCGATTTAGCAAGCGCAGTTCTTAATGCTTCTATTACAACATATATAAAAACTTTACCCACACAAGCCGATAATAGTATTAACATAAAATTAAAAGATTACGAAAATTCTATATTTAATAATGATGATGAAACTCAAATATTATTAGATAATAATATTAATTACCATGACGCTATTCATTTAATTGACGAAACTTGTGTTGTAAATTTACGTTGGCTTAAATCTTTGGCAGAAGATTCTGATTTGAAAACCATGCGCGAAGAACACTATTTAAAATTTCCGATAGAAAAAGTATTATTGGTTGAAGGTTTAACAGAAGAAACTCTTTTACCGGCATTTTCAAAATTCTTAGGGCATGACTTCTACCAAAAAGGAATTCAAGTTATTCCTGCCGGAGGTAAAAGTCAAGTTGTCAAAATGTATTATAGATTATCAGAAGAACTTAAATTACCGATATTTTTACTTCTTGATAAAGATGCAGAAGATAATATTGCGCAAATCAAACCGAAATTAAGAGCATGTGACAAAATTCACCTTGTAGCTTGTGGAGAGTTTGAAGATTTACTTCCAAAATCCTTGATTATCAAAACCGTAAATAAACATTTAGAAAACTTTAATTCAATTAATGAAAATGATTTTATAGAAGATATTTCAAATGCAAAAAATTTAGAAAATATTTTTAAAACTAAAGGTTTACATGAGTTTAAGAAAGCCGAATTTGCAAAACTTGTAAGAGCAAATATTTCAGAAGATACCGATGTTTCAGACGAAATAAGAGAAATTATAAAAGAAATATCAAATAAAACTCTTGACAGCAAATTTTGTTCCTGATAATATTAATCTTGTGGTTAATCCACAGCCGAAGTATAAAAGGTTTATTGATAAATAAATATTTTTTTCAAATTTTTATAAAATTTGCGCTTGTAGCTCAGCAGGTAGAGCACTCCCCTTTTAAGGGATAGGTCGCGCGTTCGAATCGCGCCAAGCGCAA
>CAKVIG010000008.1 GCA_934754515.1 uncultured Candidatus Melainabacteria bacterium
AAGAAAACTCGATTGCAATTGGGGCAGGTGCACAATCAACTTTTTCTAGGTCTGTTGCAATTGGTGCCGGTGCACAATCAACGGCTCCTAATCAAATAGTTTTAGGAACTAGTGAAGATGTTGTTTATATTCCGGGAAATCTAATTGTGGCAAAAAATACTTTATTAGGTTCAAGAGGTAGGGGGTATAGGACCTTTATTAGTCATAAGACTTATGGAAGAAATAATTGGTACATTAAAAGTATAGAAGTTAATAAAGGGAGTAATGATGATTTAAGATGGGGAGAAGATTATAGTGAAAGCGCATTTAAAACATCATATTCTGACCGCCGCCTAAAGAATGTTGGTGACAAATATACAGCAGGTTTAGAAGAATTGAAAAAATTAGATTTCTATCATTACACTTTTAAGGCTGACAAGGATAATACTCCTTTAGTAGGTGTAATAGCGCAAGATTTGCAAAAAGTATTCCCTGATGCTGTTACTAAAGACGATGACGGATACTTAAGAATTCGTCTTGAAGATATGTTTTATGCCGTAATTAATGCAGTTAAAGAATTGGATACAAAGATTTCTGAGATTGTGACTAATATTACTGATATTAGAACTACAATACAATCTCAACAGGAAATTATTGAGGGCTTGCAAAAAGAAAATTCTGAATTACAAAAACAGAATGCAGATTTGCAAGAAGAAATCAAAAACATTGAAAAACGAATAAAGAAGTTGGAAAAGTAGGGAAAATAAAAGTTATTAAAAAGCAGGATTGCCACGGGCTAATCGCCCTCGCAATGACGGCACGCTTGAATGCTTGACGCGAGGTCATTGCGAGGAACGGCGATAACATTGGGTGACGAAGCAATTCATTTTCAGGGGCTTGTTTGAAAATGTAGTTTAGGCACTGCTTGGCAAGAACTTTCAAGTAGATAATACCCTCTCCCGTCCTCCGGACACCCTCCCCATGAAGAATGGATACGAGGTGGGGGAGTGACTTGTGCTAGCAGGACACAGAAAAAATTACAAAGATTGAACGACTTTAGTTCCCTCCCTCGGGGGAGGGTGCCGAAGGCAGGAGAGGGTATTATTAACTTCTTTACAAAGAATCAAAGTTTTCTTTGCCTCTCACGGGCATACGGGCGGAAGCGAAGCTTCCGCCCTTTCTCTATACAACTCATAAACGCACCTCGCTTATATAACCTTAAAACAATTTTCCACTTTCCATTTTCAATTTTCCATTTCAATTAAAACTCGTTATTCAAAACAAGCCCAAGCCAAAACTTGTGTTTGTTTATTTTTTGATTTAATATAAATAAGTAATAGGGTAGTTTAGGAGTTAATATTAATGTACAATGTTGCAATTATCGGTGCAGGACCTGCGGGGATTTTTTCTGCTTTAGAAATTGTTAAATTACGTCCTGAGTGGAAAGTAGTTTTAATTGAAAAAGGACAAAAAATTGAAAAAAGAAAATGTCCGATTAGAGAAGGTTCTCCAAAATGTGTAAACTGTAAACGCTGCGGTTTGCTTTGCGGTTGGGGTGGTGCAGGTGCTTTTTCAGACGGTAAATTAACACTTACTCCTGATGTCGGCGGTCACCTTGTTGACTATATGAGCCGTGAAAAAGTTGAAGAACTTATTAATTACGCCGACAATATGTACTTAGAGCATGGTGCAACGGATGAAGTTTTCGGCACAAATATGGAGGTGTTTAGAGAAATAGAACGTCAAGCTGCACTTGCTGAGTTAAAACTTGTTCATTCGCCTGTAAGACACTTGGGTACTGAACGCAGTTTGGATGTTCTTAAGCACATGCAAGACTACTTAGATGAAAGAATCACTATTCTAAACAATGTAACGGCACAAAGTCTTATTGTTGAGTGTGAACAAGTTAAAGGCATAGTGCTTGATAACGGCGAAACAATAAAAGCCGAATACACTATTATTGCTCCGGGGAGAGAAGGTGCTGATTGGCTTACGCATGAATTTGCCAAAAATAAAATTGGTATGGTAAATAATGCGGTTGATGTTGGGGTTCGTGTAGAACTTCCTGCGCCTGTATTTGCACCATTAACGGATAAATTGTATGAATCAAAATTGGTTTATTATTCACCAACTTTTGGTGATGAAGTTCGTACTTTTTGCATGAACCCGAACGGCGAAGTTGTTCAAGAAAATTATAACGGGATTGCAACAGTAAACGGTCATAGTTATGCGAATATTAAAACTAATAATACAAACTTTGCATTACTTGTAAGCAAGAAATTCACGGAACCTTTTAAACAACCGATTGCTTACGGTCAACATATCGCAAGCCTTGCAAACATGCTTGCAGGCGGTATTCTTGTTCAAAGATTTGGCGATTTGTTGGAAGGCAGACGTTCTACTCCGGACAGAATTAAATCAAGTATAATTACACCAACATTGAGTTGTGCTACTCCGGGGGATTTGAGCCTTGTAATTCCATACAGACAAATGAAAAGTATTATTGAAATGTTGTTTGCGCTTGATAAAATTGCACCGGGAACAGCTTCAAGATACACGCTTCTTTATGGTATAGAAGTTAAATTCTATTCTGCAAGAGTTAAATTAACGAACGAACTTGAAACTGAAGGTGTTAAAAACTTGTTCACAATAGGTGACGGTGCCGGCGTTACAAGAGGTTTAATTCAAGCTTCAGCTTCCGGAGTTTATGTCGCTCAAACAATTTGTGCAAGAGGATAGATATTAATGTTAATAAAAAGGAAGTGCTTTTCTATTTTTAGCACTTCTTTTTTTATGTAAATTTTTGTAAAACATTTTTTATATGTTAGCAAATTTTATTATTGACGAGTATTAACTAAACAGTAGTGTAGATGTTGAAAGGATGTAATAAATGGTTCAATCAATAGATAATAATATTAACGGACAAAATTATAATGCTGTAAAAATTAATATACAAAAGCCGCAAATGAACGGCAATCCAAGCGTAGACGCAGTACAAAATGATAATAACGGAAATTATAGTGCTGTTAGTATTAATATTGACAATCCGACAGTAAACATGCCTGAACATAAAATTTATGATTATCCAGAGGCGCAAACTCCGGTAACTTATGACATGGCAAATATCAACCAAATACCGCTTCCACAAGGTTTTCATGTCGCTTATCAGACAACTAATTTGATTTTGCCAAAAATGGAAAACGAATTGGAAATAGAAGTTGATAAAAAAGCTCCTGAAAAATTAGAAGACAAGGCTTCTGTAGAAGAAAACGAAGAACCGCAAAACGAAGAAGTCATAGCAGAAGCTGAAAAAGACGTTAAAGCACCTGCTGTTGATGTAGAAGAAAAAACAGAAGAAAAAGAAGATAAGAAAGTTGAAGTTCCTGAACCTAATTTTACGACAGTAGAAGCCGAAAAAGGTGAAGAAAAAATTGATAATATTAATGATGATGTTGAAGTAATGGCAACTGAAACAAAGGATATTAAAAAACCTGAAATTATTCCGGGGGAAGAAATCAAACCTGATGTTGATATTCCGTTAGTTATTTCTAATTTAACAAATGAAAATTTTGACGTTCAGGCTCAACAGATGGAAGAAATTGCCAGAGTCGCTTTGGATGATTCAAATAACGCAATTCCTTATATTGTAAGAGATGTATTTTCAAGCTTGATTGAAATTACTAAAAAAGATTCGGCAGAGTTGGCTGCTCCAACGGACGAGCAAATCCAAGCAAGAAAAAAAGTGATTGCTAACTTCGTAAGTATGGAAAACGGCAAAGCTAAAAATCAACCTGTAAAACTTCCTTATTCAATAACTGAAAAAGATGTAGCTTTAGCAGATACAATTTCTCCAATGGAACAAGCAGAACGAAATAAAGAATATGCTTTGTATACAATGGCGATTTTAGCTAAGGTTTATACGGATGAAATAGAAAAACAAACAGGGAATATTGTTCCAATGACTGATATTCCTGGAACGGCAGCAATTGTTGACTCATTGAGATACAATCCAAATTCAGGAGTAAAAATTGCGTCAATAGATGCACTTAGACATATTTACAGACCTGAATACAAAGAAGAAATGTCAACATTATTCACTCTAGCTCAAGCTGATACTAATCCGGAAGTCGCAATTGCAGCAACAAGAGCACTAGACAGAATTAATAATCAATAACTTTTCATAACACATTCATTACACTACACAAAAGGCAGGCTGACAATTTGTCAGTCTGTTCTTTAGTGTAGGGGATAACACCTCACCCTAGCCCAGTCTTGGATTATTCGGGCGAGCATAACATTTCAATAACAGCAAATCCTTATGGATTTTTCTTGTTATTTTCATGTTATTTGCTCTTACGGGCTTACACCCTACCGAAAATCCGCTCTCCTGTAAGGCGAGGGAATAACCTAAAGTCGTTCATTAAATAATTAAAATCAATATCTTGATATAAAACACACAAATTTTGGTCATTCCCTCTCCTTATAGGAGAGGGCTAGGGTGAGGTGTTGTCCCATAAGGAATATTTATACAACTATTCTCAAACACTAAAATATTTTTACATTGTTACAATTCTATTTTTTTATTTTCAATTTTTGTGCTACAATATCAATAACATTGCTGTGGAGTGGATAGTTGACTAAGTTGTCCGTTTTATATAAGAAAATTTTAATAACAACATTGGTTTTAGGCGCAATTTTGACGCCAAATTTAGCCTACTCTAAAGGTGTAGACAAAGCGACTGCTGATGCTTACAAACAAGAAAACGCCGCTGAACAGCAAGAACTTGATTATATTGAAGAATCAACCTACGACAGCAACACAGCATATATTAATGATATTGAAATTCTGGGTTCTAATATCATTAAACCCGAATACATTTTATCCAAGATGTCTTTGCAAAAAGGTGATTTGTACGACAAGGACCTTATGCAGCAAGACTTGAAAACTATTTACAAGTTAGGATATTTTACGGAAAAAATGAAAGCAATTCCTGTAAAGAATTCTAACGGCACAATTTCTCTAAAAATAATATTGGAAGAAAATATCCCTGTAACAGATTTTACGATTGAAGGTAACACTGTTGTTTCAGGTGATGAAATCATGCAGTATTTGCTGCCATTGAAAGGTAAACCCCAAAATATCACAGCAATTAACCAAGCAATGGAGCAAATCAATCAGTGCTACTATTCAAAAGGATATATTCTTTCAAAAATCGACTCAATCTATGATGATCCTGATGGAACGCTTAACTTAAGCATTACTGAAGGCAAAATCAACAAAATCATGATTACGGGTAACGAAAAAACGAAAGAATATGTTATTGAACGTAACATTATGACAGAGCCGGGAACAGTTTACAATGAAAACCAAGTTAAGCAGGATTTGGTTAGATTGTATTCGACTCAAGCTTTCAAAGATGTAAACCGTACGATTGAAGTTTCAGAAGATGACCCTGATAAGTTTGATGTAACAATTGAATTAAAAGAACAAAGAACTGCGTCTGTTTCAATTGGTGGCGGTTTGGATTCTGCAACAGGTGCATTTGGTTCTGCTGCTATTTCCGATAACAACTTCCGTGGTATGAACCAAAGAGTTTCATTATCAGGCATGGTAGGTTCTGGTATTTTGATGAGCGACTCATCTATCAAAAGTCACATGAACTATCAGGCTGAATTGAGTTTCTTTGAACCGCATTTCTTGAATGCAGATAACTCTTTGATGAGCAAAATCTACTTTAGAGATTTAGGTAGCTATCAAATTCCGCTTGCCGTAGAACGAAGAATAGGTATAGAAAGCACAATTGCTCACAGATTGCGTTACAATAAAAACTTGTCATCAACCTTTACTGCAGGTGTTGAATATATTCATCTTGGTGAAGGTGATGTGAATAAAGTTACAGACTTGTATAATATACATAATTTGAATATTGCTGACCGTGCAAAAGAATTGGAAGGCGGTTTCTTCTTGAGATTAGCACCCGGTTTGGCTTATGACTCGAGAGATTCTGCTATAAATCCTCGCCATGGTGCTTTAGCTTCTGTAAGATATGAAGAAGCATTTGGTTTGGACGGTTTTGGTAAAACAAACGGACGTTTAACAGGTATGGCTAAAAAATTCATACCGATTGCGAAGAAATCTTCTTTAACCTTTACTGGGCGTGGTGGTTTGAAAGTTCATGGTTCCGACATGCCTGAAGTTATGGCTTATCGTTTAGGCGGTCCGTACACAATCAGAGGTTACAAAGTAAACGGTGTTGGTACTGGTACTTCATTTATTATGGGTTCTGCTGAATTAGCAACTCCAATTCCGTTTGTTGACAGATTGAAGGTTAATTTCTTGCAAAACTTGAGATTAACGTTCTGGGTTGACGCAGGTCGTGTATTTGACCCGACAATTGCAAGTACATTGTATGACAGACCAATTCAAGCAATCACTGCAGGTATCGGTTTGAAGATAAATATGCCGGGTATCGGACCATTATCTGTCGATTATGGTTTCCCAATTACAAATCCTGGTCCAAATGGCTCACCGCACGGCTACTTTACGTTTGGCGTAGGCGATATGATGTACTAGGTATATTAAGCTTAAAAATAAAGAAAATAGTGTATAATATAGATACAAGGAGGTTTTGTATGAAAAATTTTAAATTAGGTCTTGTGGCATTAGCTATGATGGCATTTGTTGGCGTAGCAAATGCTGGCGGTGTCGGATATATTGATTACGCGAAGGTAATTGATAACTATGATTATGCAAAACAAGTAACTAAAGAAGTTGATGCAAAAGGCTTGGAAATGCAACAATTCTTAGTTGATAAAGAAAAAGAATACAAAGCATTGGATACACCATTAAAAAAACAAACTTTTGAAGAAAAAACAGCTGCTGAATTTAAAGCAAAAGAAACAGCTTATGTAACTCTTAAAAACAAAAGAGAACAAGAAGTTTTCACAAAAATCAAAGAAGCTGCAAAAGCTGTAATGGTTGAACAAAAACTTGACGCCGTAATGGACGTTAGAGGCGTTTTCGTTGGCGGTGTAGATATTTCAGACAGTGTAATCGCAAAATTAAAAGGTGCTAAAAAATAATGGACTTAATCGATTTAATCGAGAAAAAAAAGCATGGAAAGGCACACACCAAAGAAGAAATTCGCTTTATTGTAAAATCATTAAACGGTGGAATTGCGCATGAAACTCAAATTGCTTCTTGGTTGATGGCTGTTTATTTTAAAGGCTTAAACGAAGTCGAAACAGCATATTTAACAGAAGCTCTTGCGGATTCTGGCAGCCGTGTAGATTTTGGCGAACTTTCTAATCTGATTGTGGATAAACATTCGACAGGCGGAGTCGGTGATAAGGTTACAATAACTTTAATTCCTCTGCTTGCAGCTGCTGGAATTCCGATTGCAAAGCTTGCTGACAGAGGTTTGGGCTACGCAGCGGGAACTGTGGATAAACTAGAATCTATTCCATACTTTAAAACAGATTTGAGTGTCGATAGTCTTGTTAATCAAGTGAAAGATATTAATTGCGTTATAGCTTCTCAAGCAGACGATTTAGCACCTGCTGATAAAAAACTGCAAGCAATAAGGAACTTGACGGGAACTGCTGACAGCGATGTTTTAATCGCGTCTTCAATTATTTCCAAAAAGATAGCTTCAGGTGCTAATAACCTGATTTTGGATGTAAAATACGGTTCGGGTGCATTTATGAAAACTCCTGAAGAAGCTGTTCATTTGTCAAAATTGATGGTTAAAATCGGTAAAAATCTGAATAAATCAATTATTGCGGTTATAACATCAATGGAACAGCCGCTTGGACGTGCAATCGGCAATTCTTTAGAGCTTATTGAGGCAATAGAATTCTTGAAAGGTCGTATTAAAACCGGCGATTTGACAGAGCTTACTTATTATTTTGCTTCTTCTGCACTTGTATTTTTAGATATGTACGAAACAAGACAAGAAGCAGAAAAATATTTGCGAGAATTGATTCATTCGGGTAAAGCTCTTAATAAATTTCGTGAAATCATTGTTGCGCAAGGCGGTGACACAGCTGTCTTAGAAAACTATGATAAATTTGAATTACCTGCTTTTAAAATAGAATGTGAATCAAAAAAAAGCGGTTATGTTCAAAATATCAACGCTTTTAATATTGCGCAGGCGGCTAAAGCACTCGGCGCAAGCAGAGAAAACAGTTCAAAGCCGATTGATTTGAGCGTTGGAATTTATCTTAACAAAAAAAGCGGTGAATACGTAAATAAAGGCGAAAATCTTTATACAATTTATTCTAACGATGAAGAAAAAACTAAAATTGCACAAAGATTTTGTGATGAAGCGTTTTCTATCAATGAAAGCAAGCCTTCTCACGTAAATTTGGTTTATGGTGTAATTGGAACAAATGACGAGGAAGATGATGTTTAACAAAAAAATGCAATACGTTATTAAATCTGTACCGACTGACGATAAACAAGCTTTAGAGGATTTGTTAAATGAAATGTCCGACGCGGGTTGGGATTTATACACAATGCACGAAGTTGAAACCGAAACTTCGTACGATTTTAATTGTATTTTTATGCGCGAAAAACAAGAAGAAGATACTACTGATTTAGACGATATTGTAAATATTACAAGCTTCAAATATCGTATGGAAAAAATGCTTGCAGCACCATCCAGTCCTTACGCTTCTTGCAAAGAAATCCAATTAAAGATTTCTAATCAAAAAGAACGTATCAAGAAAATTAAGTCACAGCTTGAGAGTGACAATCTTTCGCCTGACGAAAAGAACCAATTGAACAATCAAATGTCAGACGAACTTAAACAGTTAGATTCATTGAAACAAGCACTCGTTAACGAGATTTCTCCTGAAACTATGTATTCTGAAATTAAGGAAGAAAAGTTTGTCATCAATCTTTCTGAAGAAATTTTAGACGTAATTTCAATGGAAGAAAATGATAATTTGCTTGCTGAAACAGTTAAAGTTCGTCAAGAATTGACTGAAAACTTAGGTTATGTAATTCCGCATATTCATTTTCACAATAGCGATGAACTTATGCAAAATGAGTTTAATATTAAAATTCATGATATTGAAGTTTTCCGCTCTGTTGTTTTCCCTGAGTTTTTTGCTTTTTACAAAGACGATTTGAAAGGTTATAAACTTACGGATGAAGATTATCAACTTATTGATGAAATTACAGGCAAAAAACTTGTTTGGATACAAAAAGACAAAGTTAAAGATTTTTGGATTAAAGGAATGAGCCCTGCGGAATACATAGGTGAAGCAATTAAATACATTGCTGTGCGTGAAGTTTCGGATATTATGGACTACAACGATATAAACAAATATGTTGAAAAAGTTATAGAAACAAATTCTTTCCTTGTTGACAATATTATTCCTGATTTTATTACGGCATCTGATTTGAAGTATTTGTTGACTTGCTTAATCAGAGAACGTGTTTCAGTTAAAAATATCGTTTATATTTTTGAAAAAATCAATGATTACGCTAATGAGCCGACAAAAGAAGATTTGTTAGATAAAGTCAGATTAGCTTTATCTAAACATATTGTAAAAGATTTAGCAGAAAATAACGAATTGAAAGTTATTGAATTTTCTGATGAAACTTTAGACAAGATTTATTCTTTCTTTAAAGAAGATGAAGACGAAGCTATTGTAAGAATTGAAGCAGATCAGGTTCAAGAAATTGTTGATAAGATTGCAAAATTTGCAAAATCTAAAAAGATTACAAATCCTGTTCTTGTCGTTCCAATGGATATCAGGCACATGGTATTTGTAATTTTAGCTGAATTTGTTAGAAATATAACAGTCTTAGCGCACGAAGAACTTGTGAGCGATTATAACATTAAGTTTGTAGGAAAAGTATAAAAAAGTTTTTGGTGCAAAAATTTGTGCCATATAATTTTAAAAATTTTCAAGCGGTCAAGATTGAACGTATTTTACAAAAAAAACCGCCCTTGTTAGGGAGGTCGCAGATGTTGGCGAGGCTTTGCCGAGCCTTACAGATGCGGGAGGGTATTTATATATATCGCCTATGGCTTGAACCCCCACCCGAAAATCTAAGTTTTGCAATGCTCAACTTGATTTTCTACCCTCCCCCTTGGAGAGGGTATGAACAAGACTTGTTTATTTTAGAACGAACAACCTTAGTTTATATTAATGGTGCAAAAATTTGCGCCATACAATCATTAAATAAATGGTTTGAAGTTTATTTTCCAACTCCGATTTGATAATACTCGAAACCTTTTTCTTTCAATCTTTCAGCATTATACTGATTTCTTCCGTCAAAAATTACAGGACTTTTTAGAAGTGTTTTAATTTTATCAAAATCAGGTCTTCTGAATTCATTCCATTCCGTTAGAAGTAACATGCAATCACAATTTGTTAATGCATCATAAGAATTTTTTGCATAAGTAATTCTATCTTGAAAATAAAATTTTGCTTCTTCAATCGCTTTCGGGTCGTATGCCGAAATCCTAGCACCACGTTTTAATAAATCATTAATAATCGTAATTGCAGGTGCTTCTCTCATATCATTTGTTTTTGGTTTAAATGCAAGTCCCCATACTGCAAATATTTTGCCGGTCAAATCTTCGCCAAACTTATTTATAATTTTATCAACAAACAATTTTCTTTGTTTTTTATTTGTATCATCCGCAGATTTTATTATGCTCATATCACAACCAAATTCTGTACCGGTTTTAATAAGTGCTTTGACATCTTTTGGGAAACAACTTCCGCCATAACCAAGACCTGGAAATAGAAATTTGTTCCCAATTCTACTATCGGTTGAAATACCAACACGAACCATTTCTGCATTCGCACCGATTTTTTCGCACAAATTAGCTATTTCATTCATAAATGAGATTTTTGTAGCTAAGAATGAATTTGCTGCGTACTTTGTCATTTCAGCAGATTTAACATCCATAACAATTACTCTGTTTCCCGTACGGAAAAACGGCGCATAAATTTCTTGCATAATTTGAGTAGCTTTATCACTATTTGAACCAATTATGACCCTATCAGGAGAAAGAAAATCATCGACAGCATTACCTTGTTTCAAGAATTCCGGGTTTGAAACAACATCGAACGGATAATTTGTATTAGCTTTAATGAGTTTCGTAACTTTTTCTGCTGTACCAACAGGAACTGTTGATTTGTTTACAATAACTTTGTATCCGTTCATTGCTTTAGCAATTGATTCTGCAACTCCAAATACGTATTGCAAATCCGCAGAACCGTCTTCTCCAAGAGGAGTGCCAACTGCAATAAAACAAACTTCTGATACTTTTACAGCACTATCAATATCTGCAGAAAATTCTAATCTGCCTTCCAAAACATTAGATTTAACAAGTTCTTCCAACCCGGGTTCATAAATCGGAATAATTCCTTTTTTTAGCTTCTCCAATTTATCAAGATTATTGTCAACGCAAATAACCTGATTTCCCATATCGGCAAGACAAGCCCCTGCTACTAAACCTACATATCCTGTTCCTATTACTGTAATATTCATAAACTCTTTAAACTTTGATACAGCTATAAAAAAATGGTGCCGCAACTCGGAATTGAACCAAGGACACAGGGATTTTCAGTCCCTTGCTCTACCAACTGAGCTATTGCGGCACATTTTATTAAATTTTTATCGGATTAGTAAAATCTCTACTTCTCCATTTTTACCTGCCTGAATTCAAGCCGTAAATCTATTGTACTTGCTAAATATTTTTAATCAAGTCTTTTTTATAAAATAAATTTTTATAATTGAAAAAGGAAGAGTTTAACTCTTCCTTTTTACAATTTCTAACTTTGTGGAGTAAGCCAAGCTGTTACGTTTCGACCTTCTACCATCGGTTTCTTTTCTACTGTTACAGGGTCATTTGCTAAGTCTGCAATAAATCTGTTTGCTAAATCAATTGCAAGTGATGAGTGCTGCATTTCACGTCCTCTCAACATTACAACAATCTTAACTTTATTGCCCTGTGATATGAATTTTCTGATATTTTTCAATCTTACTTCGTAATCGTGTGTATCTATTTTATAACGAACTTTAACTTCTTTTACATCAACTACATGTTGTTTCTTTTTAGCTTCTTTTGCCTTTTTTTCAAGTTCGTATTTATATTTACCATAGTTTAATATCTTTGCTACAGGAGGAGCTTGGTTAGGACTGATTACAACCAAATCTAATTCTGCTTCTTCTGCCATCTTCATAGCTTGGGATGTCGGTACAACACCGTGATTATTACCATTTTCATCAATTAATCTTACTTCTCTTGCTCTAATTCTTTCGTTTATTAGAGGTTTATCTTTGCCTGAGCCTCTTTGGCCCCTTTCTTCATTAGCGATAATTATTCTCCTTTTTATTAAAATTATACTTTTCTTCTTAATAATACCATGCTTTAGCCATTTTTCAAGTATTTGAAACATAATCAGAACTTATAGCTAGCCATTTGTAAGCCTCATTCACACTTTGAGGAATATCCGTAACAAAAGTTCCGCCGTATCTTCCTCTTGTAAATGTCAAATATCCATCCTCCGCTAAATTATCAAGAGCTTTTTTAATAGTTTTTGGGCTAACATTAAAAAATTCTGCAAACTCTCCAATGGAAGGCAACTTTGTACCGACTTCACATTTTTGAGTAATATAATGTTTGATTTTTAACTCAATTTCTTCATAATGATAAAGCTCTATTTTTTCTTCAGGATTTACAACTATAGTGCCGTATTGACCACGTCTTGAATGCAGTAATCCTTCCTTTGAAAGAATTTTAATTGCATCATGTATTGTTTTAATACTTACATTAAATTTTTCTGCAAGTTCTGTATTTGTAGGTAGTTTTTTCCCAACGCCAAAATTTTGCATTACATATTTTCTCAATTGTTCTGCAATTTTTTCAACCAAAGTTTGTGTTTTAACTTCATCAATTTCAAAATCAATTGCTCGGATAACAAAAGCATTGCCGACTTTTTCTAAAATTCCTTCTGACATAAGGCTGCCGATTGCAATTCTGATTGTAGCGGTAGACATCCCTGTTAAACTTGCCAATTTTCTGGTTGAAGCCAAACAAACACCGCATCTGTAACCGTCTTCAACAATGTGTTTTTTTATTATTTCAACCGCCAACTCTCTTTTGGAAGTCAATTTTTCTATATTTTGAACTTCTTTCGGGTCTTTAATATACGTTCCGATTCTCTGCTTAGATTCAATCAAGCCGCTATCTTCGACAAACCTAAAAACATTTTGAATAGTTCCGATGCTAACTCCCGTATGAAAAGCTAAATCAGCTTTTGCCGGAAGTTTGTCATAAGGTTTGATTTTTTTAGATTTTAAATTGTTTTTAATCCATTCTATTAGCCAAGCTGAAATCTTATTGACTTTATTTTCGCCTGACAAAAAAGAGTGGACATGCGGAGCCATTTCCGCAACCGAAATTTGCCTTGGAGCAGAATTTTTTGACATACAAATCCCTTTAATTTGTGATTATTACATAATATTACCCCAAAATTAAAAAACAATCAATAGTAAGAACAAAATACAGGAAATTCTTAATAACTTTTAACAAATTCCTTTTAAACATTGACACTTACCCATGTTCATCCTATTATTAAGGTACTCTAGTCGAAATTTCTGCCGGATTTGACGGCTTGGAGTTAAATTGAAAACGTCAGGCTACGAACTTGAAACGGTTCAATGAAAAGAAAAAAAGAAAAGGTAAAAGGAGAAAAAGTTATGCCTACTATGAACCAGCTTGTGCGTTCAGAACGTAAAAAGCTAAAAGACAAAACCAAATCACCGGCTCTTATGGAATGTCCACAAAGACGCGGTGTTTGTACTAGGGTTTATACAACAACCCCTAAAAAACCAAACTCAGCTTTGAGAAAAGTTGCCAGAGTAAGACTTACTAACGGATTTGAAGTAACTTCTTATATTCCGGGTATCGGACACAACCTACAAGAACACAGTGTTGTTCTTATCAGAGGCGGAAGAGTTAAAGACCTTCCAGGTGTAAGATATCACATCGTACGTGGTACTTTAGATACAGCAGGTGTTGCTAACAGAACACAAAGCCGTTCTAAATATGGTGCTAAGAGAGCTAAAGGAGGTAAGAAATAATGTCTAGAAGATCTAAACCTGAAAGAAGAATTCCTTCAGCTGACCCTATTTATAACAGCGTAGATGTTTCAAAATTCATCAACAGAGTTATGAGACGCGGTAAAAAATCACTTGCTGAAAAAATATTCTACTCTACAATCACTAAGATTGAAGAAAGAACAAATGAAAAAGGCTTGGAAATTTTCCAAAAAGCACTTACAAATGCAACTCCATTATTGGAAGTTAAAGCAAGACGTATCGGTGGTTCTACTTACCAAGTACCTATCGATGTTAAACCTGATAGAGGTTTCGCTCTAGCTTCATCTTGGATTATCGCAGCAGCTAAAAATAGAAGCGGTAAATCATTTGTAGAAAAACTTACAAGCGAATTAGTTGATGCTTCTAACGGTAACGGCGCAGCT
This sequence comes from uncultured Candidatus Melainabacteria bacterium, assembly GCA_934754515.1. Lineage (GTDB taxonomy): Bacteria > Cyanobacteriota > Vampirovibrionia > Gastranaerophilales > Gastranaerophilaceae > CAG-196. The sequence goes on from CAKVIG010000008.1 coordinate 14,497, forward strand.
TGCAAAAAGCGTGAAGATACCCACAGAATGGCTGAAGCAAACAAAGCATTTGCTCACTACAGATATTAATATTTTATTTGATATTTACCAAAGAAGATGTTTGGAAACAGACATCTTCTTTTTTATTATTTATTAAAGATACTCAAACCCCTTTTCTGAATATTCAGAAAAGGGGTAGTTTTTACTTCCATAGGGGATTTAATGTATTATGGAATGTAATTTTAGCTTATCTTTCTTACCGTTAAAGTATGAGAAAGAGGAATTCCGCCTTGTACTGCCGGTTTATTGACTACTTGTCCTTTTATAAACATAACCGTAGAGCCGCCACCATCTAAGTTCATTGCATTTACACAACCGAGTTCTTTCATCAAATTTGCGAGTTCTACAAGCGTTAAGCCAATTGATGAACCTTCTCTGCCATCAGCTGTTAGCATAATCAGATGGTTATCTCTTGTATATCCTATTGCTGTTCTTGGGTTTCTGCCACCAATTGAACCGAGTTTTTGCGCAGTCATATCAACATAAATGTCACCGTTTTTTATCAAATACGGGCCACCGCTTATGATATGATTAACATCTTTCCATTCGGGATTAATTTTAATGTTCAGTTTGTATCTTTTTGCATCCTTGATACTATTTAAATTTTTTTCTGCTCCTACTATAACAAATCCGTTTTGAGGTATTCTATTTGCGCCGTAAGAAACTCTCGTTGCCTTGCCATTTTCGACTACTATCTGAAGCCCATACTTTGGACAAGGCGGAGAATACTCGCCCCAATCCGGCGTATAAACGATTGTATGAGTTGACAACATTCTAGGCTGATTGATATTATCAATTTTTAACCCTCCTTTGTTTGTTTCTACTTGAGCTTTTAATTGAACTCTTGCCATATCAAATCCGTTATCGAAAATACCCATAGCCACTCTGTCATAAATTGGACCGGTGTAAACTTTTTTGTTTATCATTAATGTTCCAAGCGGAACGCCTGTTTGAGGCTTGAAGTATCCGCCATTGATTGCAACTATTGCATTTTCTCTATTTGCTATATTTGAAATTTTTGTCCTTGAAGCTAAAGTTTCTGAAGCAATTGCAGGTTCTACAACCAAATCCTCATTTACACCCTTTGATAGTTCGACTATATTAATTCGGACGGGTTTATTATTATAAAATCTTATCATTCTGACATGTTTAACGCCTTTCTCAACACTAACTACTTTTGAATTTCTATATTTATTTGAAATTTCTTTTTCAAATGCAATTTCTTGTTCCTGTTGTCTTTCTTGAATATAATTCAGACTTGGTGAAATTCCTGTTAAGTTTTCTACTTGAATATCTTTGGCGGATATTAGTAAATTCTGAGAGAGCATCAAGCATATCGCAATACCGATTCCTGCTGCACTCGTTGCAGTTTTTTCTAACTGGGGTCTTTGTAATCTGTTTACTAATATCGTATCCATCGCTTTCACCATTTGCTTTTAAGTTACAGGATACCTTTTTTATTTGAGAGTGGTGTGGGGCTATAACACTCTTTCGGGGGTAAATTTTATTACTTGCAGAAAACTTTTTCTAATTTACCGTTCCTTTCTCTGTATTTTTAACAGTATTGAAAAGATATTTATTCTTTCTACTATTATTATAACATACACTTAATACATTCTCAAGAGGGTTGTGAGCAAATAATAGTAGTACTTTTGGATGATTTTAAAAAGAGTATAAAATACACTTAATCTGCTATCAGTTGCCTTACGGCGTGAACCCTCACCCGAATTCCTAAGTTTCGCAAGGCTCAACTTGGAATTCAACCCTCTCCCATGGAGAGGGATTATTTTGAATAAGCATATATAAATATTAAGAAATTTAAACTTCTTTAAAGATTTGTAAAAAAATGAGAAGAAACAGTTTACTTTTGTTATATAGTGTTGCAATAATGTTATTGTAAGAAGTATATATCACAAATCTAAAGCGTAAATACATGGAATGTATGTTTTGAGTAAGTGGAGCAAGCAAAGGATGCGGGCAAGCTTATGATAAATATGTGGAAAATCGTTTAATAGGTCAAAGGGTAACGCTTGCTGTTTGAAGGTGTATACAAGAAGTCAATAAGTGAATAGGTGATACCCTTGTGGGAAAACACCTCACCCTAATCCCGTCTTGGATTATTCGGGGTGTCGGCGGAGTAACATCCGACCTCCACCTTACGGGCTTACGCCCTACCGAAAATCCGCTCTCCTGTAAGGAGAGGGAATAACCAAGAATTGCTTGGTTAAAATTAACTTCAAAGTACATATCAATGGATTGTCACGAGAAGCGTAGCTTCTCTCGCAATGACAAAATGAAAACGCCAAGTCATTGCGAGGAGCAACTACAAAAATTAGCGACGAAGCAATCCACCCAAAAAAAGAAAGAGAGTATAAAAGCCGTGAGTTTTCACAGGCTTAGTCGGGCTGAGTTAAATTTTGATTTAATTCAGTCACAGGAGAAACTGTGCTTTTTTAGGAGTACAGGGATTAATAAAAATAAAAAACGAGTAACATAGAAGGCTGCGCAAGGATAGCGCAGTAAAGTACGTATCGAGAGAAGAGAAAGGAGATCCAACTATGACACTCACAATCAACACAAACATTTCGTCACTTATCACTCAAAGAAACTTGAACAATGCGACGAACAGCTTGAACAAATCTATAGAACGTATGAGTACGGGTTATAAGATTAACCAAGCAAAAGACAACGCTGCAGGATATTCAATTTCCAACATGTGGGAAACACAAATTGGAACATTGGATGTAGCTGCTGACAACGCTGCCACCGGCGCAGACTTATTAACAACTGCAGAACAAAGTTACGGTTTACTTACTGATCACTTACAACGTATCAGAGATTTGACCGAACAAGCTGCTAACGGAACTTATGGTTCTTCATCTTTAAAAGCGATTCAATCAGAAGTTTACGCAAGATTACAAGAAATCGACCGTATTGCTGCTAACTCTGAATTTAACGGCATTAAATTAATGTCATACATTTCAGATGGTAATCCAAAAGGTACCGGATTAACAAGTAACGGTATCAACCTTCAAGTAGGACTTTACGCAGATACTAACAGTGTAATTAACTTAGATTCTTCATTATTTACAAGCGCAAAAGTAAGTGGACTGTTTAATGCTAAAATGGCATCTACTACGTCATATACACTTAATGATAAGGGTGACAAAGTTCCTCACACTGTAACATTAGATCAAGCACTTCAAGCTGGTGGTGGCTCTGTTGCGGCACTTAATACTCAAGATGGTTTAAGAGCATTCGCAGCAGTTTGCAGTGGCTTAAAATATGACAGCGCAAAAGAAACTTATTCATTATTATCAGATAAGACAAGTGATTTTGGTGCTTCTGTAATGTTAGGTTTTATCGACAATGCGATGGATGAAATTTCAAGAAGAACAACTGCAATCGGTGCTGCTCAAAACAGAGTAGAATCAGCTGTAAGTGCAATTGATGTTCAATCTCAAAACTTGACGTCATCATTATCTACACTTAGAGATACTGATGTAGCTTCTGAATCTTCAAACTATATTCAAGCGCAAATCTTGCAACAAGCATCTGCTACATTGTTAGCAACAGCTAACCAAACTCCAAGTATCGCATTGAACTTAATTTAAGGTCAGGTGATATATGGATAAAACTTATTATTCGTGTAAGTTTGTTGGTTAGGGTATTTTACGGAAGCGACTTTTTTCAAAGTCGCTTCTTTTTTACTTCTTTAAAAAAAATTATTCTTCACCGTTTTTTTGCTTGAATACGTAAGCCAAAATTTCAGCTACTGCAACATACATGTCAGAAGGGATTACTCCGTCTATCGGTACATTGTTGTATAAAGTTCTTGCAACAGGTCTGTTTTCAACAATAGGCACATTATTTTCTTTAGCAATTTCTCTAATTTGAAATGCTACGTAGTCTACACCTTTTGCAACCACAATAGGAGCCGGAGCTTTTGTTTTATCATATTTAATTGCTACTGCGTAATGAGTAGGGTTAGTTACAACAACATCTGCTTGAGGAACAGAAGACATCATTCTTTGACGAGCCATTTGCATTTGAATTGATTTAATTCTCGCCTTAATTTTAGGATCCCCTTCTGTATCTTTATGCTCGTCTTTTACCTCTTGTTTAGTCATTTTAATTGACTTTTCATATTCGTAAGTTTGGTATTTTTTATCAAGATAACCCAAAACAAGCATCGCAAGACACATGTTTATAATCATATTTATTAAAACGGATACAATGATGTTTAGTGCAATAGGGAATTCTAGACCTACAAGACCAAGCAAATCACCTTTTCTGCTATTAACAGCTGAATAACCGCATGCCGCAACAACAACAATTTTAAGAATAGATTTTGCAAACTCTACCATTGAACGCGGTTCAAACGGGTTAAACATACGTTTTGCGTTCTGTAACATTCTTTGCGGAGAAAGATTTTCCAAATTAAATTTTACTTTTTCTAATGCAAAAACCTGTCCTACATCAAGTCTGATAATAAGAATTGATGCTATTAACAAAAGAACAAAAAATGGCAAAACAATTAATGCGGTATAGTGAAAATACGGTAGAAGAAGTCCCATTATATTATCGACACTAAAACTGTTAGGATTTAGATGTGAAAAAGTTTCACGCATCATATTTTGTATAGTGTCAATCATGTTTTTAGCAAAAACGCCAAGCAAAGCTATGCCTGCAACCATTACCAGTGCGGCATCCATATCCCTGCTTTTAGCAACGTTCCCACGTTCCCGCTCTTTCGTTCGCCGTCGGGTGGTGGCTTCTTCGGTTTTTTCTGCTGCTTCGTTTCCCATCAATTTTATTTTAGCAAGGAAATACTTGCATGGCAAAAGTGCAACAAATTTTCTCTGAAATAGTTTATTTATTGTATAATTCTTGTATGGTTAGATTATTTGATGGTAAAAATGTTACTAAGGTTTCGCACCTTATTTTTAGGGTATTAAAGATTCAGGAGCTTTTCACAAGGATTATTGAAGTTAATAATCCTGACAAAATGCCTTGTATTTATGCGATGTGGCATGCGCATCAGTTCTGTGTTCACGGTATAAGACACCGCTCAAAATTACATGTTCTTGTCAGTCGTTCTCGCGATGGTGAAATTATTGCAGACGTAGTTGAACGTTGGGGCTTTAAAACAGTTCGCGGTTCTAAGGGTAAAAAAGGCGCAGTAGAAGCTACTATGCAAATGATTTCTATTCTAAAATCAGGTGAAAATTGTGCAATGATGGTTGATGGTCCTAAAGGCCCTGCAAGGGTTGTTAAAGATGGCATAATTAAGATTGCCAAAATGGCAGGTGTTCCAATTGTGCCTGTTTATTGGTATTCAAAGAATTTTACTTTCGCAAAGTTCCCTTCTTGGGATGAAATGCGCTCGCCAATTTTTGCAACAAATTTGATTAATCTGTATGGTGAGCCGATTTATGTTCCGCAAGATGGTGATGAAAACACAGAAGAGGAAGCAAGACAAAAGTTACAACAAAGTTTGGAACAATTAGAAAAAGACGCGCCAAAAGCGTTTGATGAGGTATATCAATTCGGATTATGGAAAAAATAAAACTTCTTGCAATTCAAATGGAATCTGCAATCGGGGATGTGGCTTTAAACATAGAAACAGTTAAAAATTTATTGAAAGCGAATTTGGACAAATATGGCAATGTTGATTTCGTCTTTTTGCCTGAATTATGGACTGTAGGTTGGGATTGTCCGTCATTTCCTGCTAGCGCGGAAGTTTTGGATGAATCTAAAGCCGTTAAGATGCTGCAAGAAATTGCAAAAGCATACAATGTAAATGTTATTGGCGGAAGTTTTGTTGAAAAGCAAGGCGACAAGCTTTTTAACACTTGCCCTGTTATAAACCGTAAAGGTGAATTGGTTTGCACATACAATAAAAATCATCTTTATTCCTATAATGGCGATACGGAAAATCAATATATAACAGTTGGTTCAAATCCTGTTATGGTGGAACTAGACGGCGTAAAAATCGGGCTAACAATTTGCTATGACATTCGTTTTCCTGAAATTTATCGAGCATATAGAATCGCAGGTGCTGATTTGTTGGTAAATATGGCAGCATGGCCAAAATCAAGAAAAACTCATTGGGATACATTAACAAGAGCAAGAGCGATTGAAAATCAAACTTTTATGGTGGCATTGACTCAAACCGGACTTTTAGCTGACGGAGTGGAAAATCTTGGTCACTCTTTAATTTATGACTATGAAGGTAAAATTTTGGATGAAATTGAAGAAATAGAAGGTGGAGTTTACGCTGAAATTGATTTAAAAGAAATGTATGATTTTAGAGCAAACTGCCCAAGCATAAACGATATTAAAGACTCGTATGAGGTTATAAAAAAATGAAAAAAATTTTAGCGATATTAATGATGTTTGCGTTGACTCTCGGAGCAAACGCTAAAACAGCAGTAAAAAGAGATTTCTCAAGCGTAATTAATGAATCAGGAATTGAAAAAAATGCAATTTCAATTTCTATAAAGGATTTGAACAGTGGAAAACCTGTTTACGAATTAAATGAAAAAATGCTTATGCATCCTGCGTCAGTTCAAAAGCTTTTAACATTGCCTGCTGCAGTGGACGCTTTAGGTGAAGATTATGAATTTACAACAAAAATTTATAAGAGAAATTCGGGCTCTTTTGTCGTAAAGCTTGGTGCTGACCCGTATTTAACAAGTGACGATTTGAAGAAGCTTGTAAATAATGTCAATCTTGAAACCAAGCGAATCTATATTGACGACAGCATTTTGGAGAAAAAAGACTGGGGCGAAGGCTGGCAATGGGATGATGACTTGAATGTTCTTATGCCAAGATTTAATTCATATAATTTAGACAGAAATTTAATTAAAATAACGGTTATGCCGACAGTTGATGGTCAAGGCGCAACTATTATTAATCCGAGTAAGTATCCGCTAGTTTTCTTTAACCATGTTGTGACGGGTAAAGAAAACAATGTGAAGGTTTCAAGAGATAATTCCGTTTCAGCAAATACTTTGCTTCTAGAAGGCAGTGTAAACAAGCCTGTCACTTTGTACGTTCCGACAAATAATTTAAAAAGATATTTTAATATCAAATTAACGAATGCTTTAGGCGATAAAAAAGTTTATTTGAAAGAAAATTTTATAGTTGATAAAGTTTCTGCAAACGATAAAGAATTAGACAAGATAGCCCATCCTATTTCCATTGCGATTGATGATGTTCTAAAAAACAGCAACAATATGGTTTCTGAAACAGTAGCGAAACTTGCAGGCGGAAAAGCTTATAATGACAGAGGAACTGACATAAACGGGATTAAAGTTTTTAACGCATACTGTGAAAAACAAGGTTTAGATACTTCTAAAATTCGCTTGACTGACGCTAGCGGTGTTTCTAAAAATAACTTAGTTACAACAGATTTTATTTCAGAATATTTGGTTAAGAATAAGGATAATACTGTGTTAGCTCGTTTGGCAACTCCTGGACAGGGAACTTTGACACATAGAATGTTACCTATAAAAGAAAACTTGAGAGCCAAAACTGGAACTTTGTCTGATACAAGTTCTATTGCAGGATTTTTGACAACAAAACACGGTAACAAATACGCGTTTGCAATAATTATAAATGACACAACTTCAACAATTCCTGATATGAAAACGCTTGAAGATTATTTGATTAGAGAAGCATTTTTGAGGTTGTAAGTTCTTCCATAGAGGACAAGCATGTACCAAATAATCGGTGAATACTTAGAATATTTAGAATTGGAAAAAGGTCTTTCACAAAACACGATTGACGCTTATAGACGAGATTTGTCCGATTTTGCACAAAATATAGAAGATATTCATACGATTAACAGAATGAATATTAATGCTTACGTAAGAACTCTTAGAGAACGCAAATTAGCACCGACTAGTGTAATAAGAAAAGTTGCATCACTTCGAGGCTTTTTTAAATGGGCGACTTCATCAGGAATTTTAGAAAAAAATCCTGCAGCAACTCTTGAACAGCCAAAAACTCCACAAAGACTACCCAAAGTTGTTTCTGTAAAGGAAATTGATGAAATGTTACATAACAATTTGACTCCTTTAGAGCATGTCATGATGGAGCTTCTTTACAGTTGCGGTTTAAGAGTTTCAGAACTTGTTAATCTAAAACTCAATGATATAGATTTGAGCTCTAAATACATTCGCTGTTTTGGTAAAGGTTCTAAAGAGAGAATTATTCCGATTGGCGAGCAGGCAAAAACTGTGGTAAAAGAGTATTTCCCAACAAGAGAATTGCTTATAAAAAAATATAATTTGACGACTAAAAATCTTTTGATAAAAGATAACGGACATTTTGTCACAAGACAAGATGTTTACAATTTTATACATGCTCAAGGAAAATTAATTCACAAAAATATCTCGCCACACACATTAAGACATAGTTTCGCAACACACTTATTGGAAAACGGTGCAGACTTGAGAGTTGTTCAAGAACTCCTCGGACACAGCGATGTATCTACAACACAGCTTTATACACACATTAGTAAAAAGCGTTTAAAAGAAGTTTATTTTTCCATTAATAAATAGTTTACAAAAATTAACAAAAGAACTTTACAAATTTGCACCATGCTTAATTTTATGTTAAATTCAACAATAGGAAGGGAATGTATCCCCAAATTGGTGAGGATTTATGAAAAGCACAACACTTAGAAGATCAAATATTACCAGAGAAAAAGTTGCTATGCTTGAAGCTCTAAGCAAATACAATCGTGAACATCAGGATGAAGATTTTTACAGAAAGCAAAGCAAGAATAGAGAATTGGATGCTCTTTGGCAATCTTTTGGCGTAAAGACTCAAAAGAACGAAAAAGCACCGCAAGTTTATTTTGTAACAGGTCTTATTGTTGGTGTAATTGTAACATTATTGATTACAACTTTCATAAGTCTTTTAATTAATGTATCAACTCCTAAAGATGATGTGGTAGCCCCTGTTGCACCTGCTTCTAAGAAAGTAGAAAGAGAGTCTAACGGAAGATTTTCATTTATTCCATCAGATTCTTCTGCAAAAAAAGTTACTCCAGCAGTTTCTTTAAATGAAGAATACACTGTAAAAGAAGGCGACACATTAGAAAGTATTGTTATTAGATTTTACGGCTCATTTGACATGGATAAAGTTGCAAGAATTCAAGAAGCTAATAAAATGGCTAACCCTAACGCTTTATCAATCGGTCAAAAGCTTGTTATTCCAATGAATCAATAATTTATGGCAAAAGTTAAATCAAAATATGTATGCCAAAATTGCGGATACGAAACCGCCGGTTATTTAGGAAAATGTCCTGAATGCGGCAGTTGGGGTTCGTTTGTAGAAGAGCTTTCTACTCCTGTTGAGAAGAAAACGGAGATAGAAGTTTTTGACACAACTCCGCCAATGACGTTGGATGAGATTGAAATGAATTCAGAAATTAGAATGAGTACTAATATTTCTGAATTTGATAGAGTGCTTGGTGGAGGTATTGTTCAAGGTTCTTTGGTACTGATTGCAGGTGACCCGGGAATTGGTAAGTCTACAATTCTCTTACAAACATCAGGCGAATTGTGCAAAACCGGCAAAAAGGTTTTATATATTTCAGCTGAAGAATCCGCAAGCCAAATTAAATTGAGAGCTGAAAGATTGGGTGTAAAATCTAACACATTGTTTATTTACCCTCAAACGAATTTAGAGCTTATAAAAAAACATATTGAGAGCATGAAGCCTGACTTAGTGATTGTTGATAGTATTCAAGCGATTTATACATCCATGATTCAGAGTTCTGCTGGTAGTGTTTCGCAAATTAGGGAATGCTGTAACATGCTTATGCATATTGCGAAATCTCAAAATATTTCAATTATAGTAATCGGGCATGTTACAAAAGAAGGTAATATAGCAGGACCTAAAGTTTTGGAACACATGGTTGATACCGTTATACAATTTGAAGGTGATAAAACAAAGACTTATAGAATTTTACGCTCTATTAAAAATCGTTTTGGGAATACTTCAGAAGTAGGCATTTTTGAAATGAGTGCATCAGGATTGACAGAAGTTGTCAATCCGAGTGAGTTGTTTTTAAAAGAATACAATCAAACCCAAACCCCCGGAAGTACGATTATTGTAACAAGCGAGGGCACTCGTCCGCTTTTAGTTGAAATACAAGCATTGGTTGGAACAACTCCGTATCCCGCTCCTAGAAGAATTGCAAACGGCGTTGACACGGGGCGTGTGTTGCAGATATTGGCGGTTTTAGAAAAAAGAATCGGTTTAAACTTATCAAAACAGGATGTTTATGTTAACGTTATCGGCGGGATAGATGTAAACGAACCTGCTGCTGATTTGGGTATTGCTTTAGCAATAGTCACTTGTGTTAGAGATGTTGTGTTTGACCCTGAAACTGCAATTATCGGTGAAATTGGTTTGTCCGGAGAGATAAGAGCCGTTAATCATATAGAAAAAAGAATTAATGAAGCACAGAAATTAGGGTTCAAGAGGATTATTATTCCTGAATCTAATGACGTACAAGATGAGTTTAAAGGTATCCAAATAATAAAAGTTAAGAGAATATTAGAAGCGATTACCAGAGGCATAAAACATTAATAAAATTATTTTTTTAACAATAAATTCATGCCGGCTATAAAATAATTTTTAACTTCAGCAAAACTTCTTAAAGACAAAAGCGTTTTTAATATAAATTTCGGACGTAAATAAAAACGTTTCACAGCTTGTTTATGAAGTTCAAAAATTCGTTCTTTACTCAAATGCTCTGAACGCACAACAGGCTCATAATAGGCACTTCTAAAATCCAAGTTGCCCTCAACTAATTTGTTTAGCATTGCATAAGCAAAATATTTTGTTCCGGGAAGCGGAGTTGCTGTATAAAAACTGATAAAATTGCTATCAAGTTCAATCGCGAATTTAATTGTTTCTTCAACAGTTTCTTCTGTTTCCCAAGGAAGTCCGATTACATAATAATTATAAATTTTAATCTTATTTTTCTTAAGAATCTTTACGGTGTTTCTAATATCATCAAGCGTAATTTTCTTTCCGATATTATCCAGTATCTTTTGAGAACCGCTTTCAACTCCGATACTTACAAGATGACAGCCTGATTTGTACATCATTTTTGCCATCTCATCATCCATTGTGTCTGCTCTTGTATTGGATGACCAAGTGATTTTTAAACCGCTTTCAATAATTTTTTGGCAAAGTTCTAACGTCCATTCTCTATCAAGGTTGAAAATATCAGACCAAAACAGAAAATTTCTAATATTGTATTTTTCAACACACTCTTTTAATTCAGCAACAATATTTTCAGGCGAACGTTTTCTGACTTTCGTGCCTGAAACGGGAGTTGCCAAACAGAAAAAGCAATGAAACGGACAACCGCGTGCAACTTTTATAACAGCTTGTACTTTACCGTTATCAGGACGTCTGTAAATCGAATTGTCGACTAAATGTCTTGCAGGAAACGGCAATGCGTCCAAATTTTCATTAAAAGGTCTTTTTTCGGTTTTTACGGGCTGGAAATTCTCTCTGTAACAAATTCCCAAAATCTCGTTATCAGGAACTCCATCTAAGATATCTTTCAGCGTTAATTCGGCTTCTCCGATTATTACATAATCAATAAACGGATTTTCGTAAATGGTATTGATGTTATAAGTTAAAAACGGTGCGCCTTTAACAATTGTGCAAATGTTTGGAACAATCTCTTTTGCGTGCTGTACAGCCATCATATCAGATTTAAAAGCAGGTGTTGCAATGTTTGCAACTAAATAATTCGGTTGAAATTCTTTTAAATCCGCCTCAAAATTCCCGCCTTGACTGTAATCTCGAATAATTGCTTCAAATCCGCAAGCTTCTGCAATTGAAGCCAAATACATTAAATCCGTAGGAGGCAGTGGAGGTATAACCAACAATTCTTTTGTCGGTTGTTGACATCTGTCTTCCCTGTTTATTACTGGAGAAGGCGGGTATATTAATAAAACCCGCCCCTTCTTATTTTGATTTTCTAAAACCATTTATTAAGCCTTAACTTCTTTTTGTTTTACTCTTGAAGCGATGATTGATGCTGTAATCAAGCAGAATGCACCGATTAAGAAAGTGTATTCCCAGTGATAATTTACTCCGCCGATTACGCTAAAAGAACATCTGTTAATAATCCAAGAAACAAGTGTGCAAACAAATACTTGAGGACCTGCAATAAAGATATTAAAGATACCCATTACAGAACCTTCTGTGCCCGGTTTGATGTATTGAGAAAGCATTGCAAAAGGTAAGGCGCAAATACTTGCCCAACCGATACCTGATAAAGCCATTAAAACTGCAACAACTTTAACATCCTTAATAAATGCCATTCCTAAAAATGCTAATGCCATTGATAGCATTGAAATTATGTGAACTTTTTTGTTACCGAATTTAACTGACAAAACTCCGATTGGAATTGCAACAACAAAGCAAACAAGGTTGAAGATTGCAAAACAAATTGAAGAAAAGTTTGTTCCGGCTAAAACTGCTGAATCGTAGCTTGCTTTAACAACTTCCGATACATTTGATAAATCAGGTACGCCATATACTGTGTGGATTGCATATTGTGTGAAATAAATCATCATACACATGTTGCCAATCCAAGTGAAGAATTGCATCCAGCAAATTTTACCAACTTCAGGTGATAGTGCGAAAAATTCTTTCAAAGACTTAACTAAATCAAATTTTTCAGATTTTTCATCAGCTTTTGGTTGGTATCTGCGTTCTTTAATCATTAAGCAAGTCCAAGCCATGCCAAGAGAGAACGCTAAAGCTGCCATTATAAATTGAGCGTTAATTGACATTTGATAATTAAACGCCCATTTCAAGAACGGAGCCGTACCTGCCGCAAAAACAGAACCTAAACCGATTGCTAAACTTATGTATGAGTTTGCGATTGAATGTTGTTCTTGTGGTACAACATCAGGAATCAATGCTCTGTATGGACCTTGAGCGATGTTTACACAAGCATCAAGAACCCAAATCATAACTGCTGCAAAGAAAAGAGCTGCAAGAGCAGGAAATTTGATATGCAAAGTTGATGAAATAAAGTTTGTAATTAATTCAGAATTAGGTAATGCCCAAAGTGCTAATGCTGAAAGTAAAGCACCACCTAACAAATATGGTCTTCTTCTGCCAAACGGTGATGTTGTTTTATCACTCAAAGCACCGATTACAGGTTGAACAACCATGCCTGTGAACGGACCTGCCAACCAAATTAAACCGAACAAAAATGGTGATGCACCAAGGTTTTCGGTAACAGGACCCGATAAAATAATTCTCATTTGCCATGCAAATTGCAAGCCAAAAAATCCAAGAGCAAAACTCAAAAATTTTGCAGTTGAAAAACGTTTCAAAACATTGTCTTCCATATATTTCCCCCAAATAAAACTATTATTTTATCAGTGTACAAGTAACAAAAATTTGCGTCAAGTTATTGGCACATAAAAACAGGTCGGAACTTTTAAAAGTTCCGACCTGTTTATCATCTTACATCTAATTTAATTATTCCATTACGAATGCTCTAACGACTGTTACTGAACCGTCAACGTTCTTACGAACACCTGTGTCAACTTCGTCTTCATCCAGGTCTGCTGCATAAGCTACCGGTGTGTATGGTTGAGCAGCATCTACTGCTTCCGGTTTTTCAAAGCTCTTAAGAACTTTAACGTTGTCATTATCTTCAGGATTGATAATTGGTTTATCAGGATCAGGTGTTACAGGTTTGTCAGGACCAACCAAGTAAGTTGTGTCTTCAGGTCTTGGGGCACGAGTGTTATAACCGTCTGGGCCGTTTGTTAATTCATAAGTGATTACGTCAGTGCCTTTGATTGTAACTTCTTTTGCGTCACGGATATTTGTGTATTTCAAAGTGTAATCTCTTGATGGGAAGTCAACTTTCAACTTATCAGTTTCTTTGCCTACGATAATGTTGTTTGCGTGAACTTTGTCACCTGTGATTTCAATATATTTACCAGGGGCTGTGATATGAACATCTTTAGCATTAGCACCAGTCAATTTAACATCACCTTTAGATGCGATATAAGCAACTGACGGAGTATCAATCTTAGTGATATTACCACCAGCAATATTCATATTTGAAGGAGCTTTTACAGAGTTTGGAATGTGTTTGTAGTTTTCCATTACTGCAATAATAACTTCGTCAACGGTATTGTTTTCTGTACCGCTTAAACCGCCGATATAACCGTTTGCAGAAAATTCATATTCATTTGCGCTCAATGTTGCTTTGCCATCTGATAATACGTTTAAGTTATCTGATTTTAAAGAAATTTTGTTTGCGCTTGTATCAACCGTAACCATTACGTGTCCGTCTTGTGCGTGTGCTGTTAAGTTGCCGCCGACTGTCAAGCTGCCATCAAGAAGTTTGCCTTCTTCTATTTTATAGTTACCGATGTGGATGTTGTCTTTAGAATTGATTGTTGCGTTACCGCCAACTTTGTTGTTACCAACTACGTGAGTAAAGTGTTTGTAACCTTGTGCGTTTTCAGATTTTGCAACTGTTGTAAGATTCATATCTTTACCAACTTGAACATTACCAACTTCCAAGAAGCCGCCACCGTTTGTCATATTCAAATTGCCATCAACTTTTGTGTTTCTAGCATACATCAAAACGCCATTACCATCGACATCAACATCACCTGTTACGTGAAGAACTTTACCGTTATCAACATAGTTTAAAGCAACGCTGTCATCGGATTTAACATTCAAGTTACCCTTGATATCGCCGCCGCCAACAGTTTTAACAATACCTTTGTCTGAGATAACATAAACATTACCATCAATATTAACGGTTTCAAGTCTTACACCTTTTGTAGAAGATTCATTGCCTGTTGAAAGGTAATCTTGACCATTTTCTGTAATTAATTTCATTCCGTCTTTAGTTTTAACAGTACCTCTTGCAACATTGATTGAAGGAGCTAAAATATTAAATTGTCCGCCAACATTGAAGTTAGAATCTTGAATAGTAACAACACCAACAGGAGTTGTTGTTGCTACATTAGAAACGTTCATTGCACCGTTAACAAATGTAGCAGTCATTGGTTGTGTTGTAATCATAGCGTCACCTGCAGTTGCAAATGTAGCACCATCAAATAAAACGCCGTTTGGGTTAGAAATAATCAATTTACCGATACCGCTGTTTGCACTGATTTGACCATAAATATTTGACATGCCTTGATTTACTGTATTTAAAATTGTTAAATTATTTGCACCGTCAACTGCATTAAAATTTAAGCTTTCACCTTTGTTTACGTTCAATGTATCCCAATTAACATGTGAATCACCATTAAAATTTAAATTCGCAGAACCGTTTCCTTTTGTAATATCAACGAAACCGCCTGTTGTATTATTAATTACCGCACCGCCATTACCGACACCTAAACCTGTATCAATGGCTGCGTAAGAAACTTGCATAGATGCAAATAATGCTGTTAGAGCTAATGCTGAAAATTTTCTTTTTAAACTTTTCATATAATACTCCTAATTTTTATATACTCGTAATATAATAAAGTATTTAAATTTTCAAAAATTGCACGATTGTGAAGAAATGTAACAACGAATTTTATTATTAATATAATAATCTGAAATTTTGTTAAAAGAAAAAGCCCGCATAAGCGGGCTTTTTCATATTTCCAGTTTTATATTTTATTTGATTAGTTAATCATTGGGAATGCTCTAACAACTGTTACTGAACCATCAACGTTCTTACGAACACCTGTGTCAACTTCATCATCATCCAAGTCGGCTGCATAAGCTACAGGAGTGTATGGTTGAGCCGCATCTACAGAGTCCGGTCTTTCATAGCTTCTTAAGACTTTGATGTTTTCATTGTCATCAGGAGTTGGTGGGTTTGGATCCGGATCAGGATCTGGGGTTGGAGTTGGTGGGTTTGGTTCATCAGGTTTACCTGGACCAACTAAGTAAGTTGTATCATCCGGTCTTGGGTCACGTGTGTTGTAACCGTCAGGACCATTTGTTAATTCATAAGTGATTTCATCAGTGCCATTGATTGTAACTTCTTTTGCGTCACGAATGTTTGTGTATTTCAAAGTATAATCTCTTGAAGGGAAATCAACTTTCAACTTATCTGTTTCTTTACCAACAATAATGTTATCAGCGTGAACATTAGGACCTGTGATTTCGATGTATTTACCCGGAGCTGTAATATTAACATTCTTAGCGCTAGCTCCTGTTAATTTAACGTCACCTTTAGATGCGATGTAAGCATTTGTAGGAGTATCAATCTTTGTAATGTTACCGCCAGCTATATTCAAGTTTGCAGGGGCTGCTGAGTCATTAATATGTTTGTAATTTTCCATTACGTTTACGATTACATCATCAACGCTATAGTCATTGATTTTATTCAAACCGCCGATATAGCCGTTTGCTGAAAATTCATATTCATTAGCAGATAATGTAGCTTTACCATCTGTTAGAATATTATAGTTGTCTGATTTGTATGAAATCTTGTTTGCACTTGTATCAATAGTAGTTGTGATGTGACCGTCAGTTGCGTGTACATCCAAGTTGCCACCAACTGTTAACTTACCGTCTGCAAGCTTTCTTGCGTCATAATCATAACCACCGATGTGAACGTTATTTACTGATTCTACTTTCAAATCACCATCAACTTTTGTATCACCAATAACGTGTGTAAAGTGTTTGATTGTTCCAACACAGCTTTTATCAAGGTTTTGTGATTCATTTGTTGTAGTTAATTTTGCATTTTTTGTAACGTGAACATCACCAACGTCCAAGAAACCGCCGCCATTTGTCATATTTAAGTTACCGTCAACTTTAGCATTTCTCAAGAACATTCTTGCGCCGTTGCCTTTAACATCCATATCACCGTTAACAGTAAGTTTTTTATCGTTGTTTGTTTTGTTTAAACTTACGTTGCCTTCAGTATTGATTTTTACGTTACCGTTAATTGTACCGCCGTTTTCAATAGCCAAAGCACCTGCTTCATTTGTGATATATAAATCACCGTTAATATTCATTGCTGATAATCTTGCAACTGTTTGTGCTTTTGTTGGTGCTGTAGCACCCAGAGCCAAGAAATCTTGACCGTTAGCAGTTACTAATTTAACAGTTTTTGCTGTGATAGCAGAGTTTGCTGCGTTAATACCTGCAGCTACGATACTGTAATCACCGCCAACTCTGAAATCAGAATTGTTATCAATTTTAATGGAAATTAATTTTCCGTTATCATCATAAAGTTTTGTAAATTTAGCGTTATCAATATTCAAATTGCCTAAATCTTCAACTCTTACATTAGACAAATCTTTTGTTGTCAATTGCAAATCGCCTGCTGTAGTGAAGTTAGCACCATCAAATAACATACCGTTAGGATTTGAAATAATCAATTTACCAATACCGCTGTTTGAATTAATTTGACCATAAATTTTTGACATACCCTGATTAACAGTGTTCAAAATTGTTAAATTATTTGCACCGTCAACCGCGTTAAAATTTAAACTTTCACCTTTGTTTACGTTTAAAGAATCCCAATTTACATGGGAGTTTCCGTTAAAATTCAAATCTGCAGAACCGTTTCCTTTTGTAATATCAACAAAACCGCCTGTTGTATTATTAATTACAGCATTGCCATTGCCACCACCTAATCCTGTGTCAATTACGGCGTAAGATACTTGCATTGAAGCAAACAATGCGGTTACAGCTAAAGCTGATAATTTTCTCCTTAAGTTTTTCATAAAAACAAATCCTTCTTATGTTGACTGTTCATCTATTACTATACTATTAAAAAAAATCCGACATAAAAAAATTTGCGCTTTATAGCGCAAATTCTGTTAAAATTGTTACATTTGTTAATAATAATTATCCGACGATTGCCTTATATATGAGGCTTGATGCTTTTACTATAAAATCTTTACCTTGAGGCGCATTATGAGGGCGATTTGCCAAAATTACCACAATGTATTTTTTGCCGTTTGGAGCGTAAACAATACCAGCATCACCGAGCATGGTTCCAATATCACCTGTTTTGTGAATAAACATTGCTCCGTCACCCAAACCTGCTGCAATTAATCTGTTATTTTTTACATGACTCATATAATCAATAATGAATTCTCTTGAATTAATATTCAAAAATCCCGGATTATCAAGATTATAAAGAATTTTAGCCATGTCTTTTGCGGTTGTTTTATTTGTACCTTTTAAATCAGGAAGCCATGTTCTAACGTAAGTTCTTGAAATTCCCCAATCTCTCAAACCGATGTTGATATCGTCCATGCCGCCCAATTTTGCCATAATCATGTTTGTTGAAGTATTATCGGAATCTTGAATCATGGTTTTTGCCAAACTATCCAAAGAATATTTTCTGCCTGTTTGAGCGTATTGAAGATTTCCTGAACCTGATGATTGATAATAATCAGTAAGAAGCATTTCATCATAAATTGTCATTTGATTTGCTTCAATTGATTTGAACAAACGAACTAAAACAGGAAGTTTGATAATACTTGCAGCTGAATACAAGTTATCACCGTTAATATCAACATACTGACCTTTTTCGTATTCCCAAACATAGATAGACGGCTTAATCATAGGGTATTGTGCCATAAGTCCGGTTAATTGTGATTTTAGCCCTGCCATTTCGTTTGTATGATACATAGTTGTAATTTCACTATGAGTTTTTTCAATGGTTGGAGTCAAAAGCAAACGATTGTTGAACATGTCGTTGCTTAAATAATTTGTCATAGGATTTGCAATTTTATATAAATCAGCTTCTACAGGCTTTTTAAATTTAGCTTGAGCCATGTTAATACTGGATTTTGTGTTCATTGGGATTGAATCCGGCATGAAAACTTGCTTAACAAGTCTGTTGTACGCAGTAGGAAAAACAAAGTACATAAAAACCGCTAAGAATGATAATACTACAGACATTCTTACTAATTCTACAATAGGATTAGTTTTCTTTTTCTTAACTTGTCTATGAGCCGGTCTTTTGCTATTCGAAACTACATGTAAATTACGGTTAGTTCTTTGCTGTTGTTGATATGCGTACACAAATATCTCCTCCAAATCCCATTTTAATAATATCATTATACAAAAAATATAGCTATCCATCAAAAAGTTGAAAAAATAAATTTTTCTTACCTTGCAGGATAGTTGTACACTAATTGTTTTGGTGATAAATTCAAATCAGATGAGGAGTTTAGCGATGAAAAAAATACTTTTTATTATTGATAAAATTGAACTTAAATATTTTGAATTTAATAATCTTGTTACAAATTTTTGGATGATTAAAGAGTTTTTGGAAAGAGGAAATGAAGTCTTTATAACAACAATTCCAAATCTTTCTTTGAAACAAGATAAAGCTTTCACTAAGTGTTTTGAAACTTTTGAAAGTGAAAACAATATTTTTTACAAAGATGTAAAACAAGAAAAAGAAATAGATGAGTTTGATTTGGTAATGTTTAGACCTGATCCTCCTGTTGATATTGATTATATTAATGCAACATACATTTTTGATTTTGTTGCAAAACCACAAGTTGTAAACTCTCCGAGCGCGATTAGAGATTTTAATGAAAAATTACACAGCGTCCATTTTAAAGAATTAATGACTGATAATATTGTGACAGCATCACTAGAAGAAATTGAAGCGTTTTTGGCAATTCATAAACAAATTGTTTTAAAACCACTTAATCGCTGCTTCGGCTCAGGTGTTATGTACCTTTATCAAGGTGACCCGAATACGAGAACAATTATTAATACAATGACAAATAATGAAACTACGCTTGTAATGGTTCAAGAGTTTATTCCTGCCGTAAAACAGGGTGATAAGAGAGTTTTGACGTTAGGTGATAAGGTTCTTAAATATTGTATTAAAAAATTACCGACGCAAGATGATTTTAAATTTAATACACATAATGATAATTTTATTACTTCTGCAGAACTTTCTACAGAAGAATATGCTAATTTTACAAAAGTTGCGCAGAAACTCAACGCAATGGGAATTCCTATGGCAGGGTTGGATGTGATTGACGGAAGAATTATAGAAGTTAATGTTACAAGCCCTTGTTATTTTATTAAGGAAATCAACGGACTTTATAATGTACATTTAGAAAAAGAAATTTGTGATTTCTTGTTACTAGAATCATATTGCGTAAAATAGTTTTGATAACGTTACAAAAAGAAAAACCCTTCAAAAATGAAGGGTTTGGAATCTTGTTTAATAATTCCTCATGTGTAGAAGGTTAGTGTGTAGGTTGTATGAAAGGTTTGTGTTATGTGTTTCGTGTTTATTTGATGTTTGTCGATTTGTTTTATTTACGACTTACATATATATAAAGTATATTTCTTTTATAGAATTGCACAAAGGCATATATATTGTTACAAAACTTTACATACCAAATTCTTTCGCGCTAATCGTACTCAAGAATACTTGGCGCGTGACTACGGGCGTGCCGTCATTGTGAGGTGCGATTTTTACGCTTCACTTCCATACTTGTAGTCTTAACTACCAACTTGGAAGTGTATTGTAAAACGAGGAATCCGGTTTATTGATAACTGTTTTTATTTAATTAAAATCAAAAATTTAATAATACCCTCTCCCGCCTTCGGCACCCTCCCCCGAGGGAGGGAGTAGCTTGCGTTAACTTGACGTATGTTAAAGTTTTCAAAAATCGAACGACTTTAGTCCCCTCCCTCGGGGGAGCGGATTTTCGGCAGGGCGATGTCGAGCGTAAGCGAGCAAGCCCGTAAGAGCAAATAACATGGAAATAACTACTAAAATCCGTAAGGATTTATTGTTATTGGAATGTTATGCTCGCCCGAATAATACAAGACAGGGTGCCGAAGGCGGGAGAGGGTATTATTAACATAAAAGAACAAATCAATACCCATCCGCATTTGTAGCTCGCTTGCGTTCGTACAACTGCGCCTCCCTAACAAGTGAGATAACCGCTTCCCTTATTAGGGAAGCAGATTGCCCGCAAGGGCTAATAACAAACTAGCGAATATTCACAGTTACAATCTTCTTTTTTATTCGGTTCTTCTTCTTTTTCAATATTATCAACTGTTTTTAGAAGCTTGTCTTTGTATTCAGTTTCAAGTGTATCAGAATATTCAATTTTTACTTCATCTCTATTTTTCAAATCAATATAGATGAAAATTACTTTATCTGTTTTGAAAAATTCTTTTACAGCCAAAATATAAATCATTGTTTGAAAATCAAATTTAGCATTTTTAGGTGCAGAACCTGTTTTATAGTCTAAAATATAATATGTATCATCATTTTTAACTAAAGCATCTAAACGCCCGCCGAAAAAATGTTTTCCAATTTTAACAGCTAAATTATATTCGGTATTAATAACTTCATAGCCGAAATATTTAATACTTTTCAAATATTCCCATACCAATTTTTGATTTTGGGTAAGTGAAGCTTCCATGTTTTCTAAGTTTTCTCCACGCAAATAATAAGAAGCGAGCGCGTGGATATTTTTACCAAACTCAAACATGTCATCATTAACAGGCATATTTATGCCCTTAATATATTTTAAGTAGAACTTTTTGGGACAAAGCTCATAAGTTTTTAACATGTTTGGTGAAAATTGTTGAAACACAATCGCTCCTTATAAATTAAATAATTTTTGTGCATTTGAATAAAGAAGATTATTCAGCAGTTCTTCATCATTAAAATATTCTAAAATTCTTGTTTTAAATACATTTAAATTGCTGTCATAGAATTCTTTTTTTAAATTATGGTCACCGACAGGAGCGTCTGACGCCCACATTATGCGGTGTGTGTAATCACCTTTAGATGTGTTTTTCAAGGCTTCTATCAGCATAATAACATCTTCTACATCTACCCAAGACACATCAACATATAGAGTTGCAGTGTCTTGCTCGATTGATTCAACAATGATTTTTGCAGCTTCTTCATGCGAACTTCTCGGACCTGTAGACAAGTGTCCCAAAATTATCGGTACATCAGGAAACTGTTTTGCCTTTTGATAAATTAAAGCAGGTGAAGAAAAACGCGATTTTGTATGTCCTGAATGATAAAGACAAGGTTTCTTAAATTGTCTTGCGACTTCCAAATACTTATCGTATTTGTCGGAGGTTGCAGTCAGTTTTGTAAATTCAGGATGAAATTTGAGTCCGACAAATTGCGGATAATCTTTGAGCATTTGTCTAATGACATTTGTATCCAAGCTTCTGTCAACTTCACAGACATAAAGTGGTTTGATTTGCGGGTATTTTGCAGATGCGTCTAACATTTCTTTGTTTGCAACATATTCATCTTTTCCGGTATAAGCGTCAATTGCAGCCAAGTTTGAACACACACAAACTTTATCACCAATTATTCCAAGTAGAAATTCTGGTGTAAAATTGCCCCAAAATGAGTTTCCGATATGAACATGTGCATCTATAATCATAATTAATTTCCTTTACTTTTATTATGCAGGTTGGGCATATATTTGCCCAACCTTTAAATTTATTATTTAATCAATGTTTGAACTTCTTTGAAATTTGGATGTTTTGCACCTTTTAGCCATTCAAACAATGCAATTTCCGTTGTTAAAATATGTGCACCATTATCTTTCATTCTGCCTAAGCCTGCAGAGTATTCCAATTCTGAACGGCTTCCGCACGCATCTCTGATTACAGAAACTTCAAAACCTTCTTGAATCAACGCGTTTGTTGTTTGGCTTACACAAATATGTGTTTCTATACCAAATATAACAACTTGTTTTTTACCTGAATTTTTCAATACTTCTAAAACTTCTTTATTTTCTAAAGCAGAAAACGCTGTTTTTTCAAAGTATTGTGTATTTTCCGGTAAAGCTTCTTTCAAGCTTTCAACAGTAGCACCTAAGCCTTTTGGATATTGTTCCGTTACAATAACGGGAATTCCCAAAATCTTTGCGGTATTAGCAATTGTTGTTGCTTTCTTTTCTAAAGATGCTTTGTTAAAAACCGCATTCAAAAGTTTTTCTTGAACATCAATAATTATTACAACGCTATCTTCAATATTAAGTATTGTCATCGTTAATCTCCTTCCTAAATTCTTCTACAAAATGTTCTAACAAATCTTCTAAAAATCCAGTTTCAAATTCCTTCGGGTCAAGTGAAATTCTTTTGGGAGGAATTGCTTTTGCTGAATGATAAGTTATATCAATATTGATTTTTGTGAACCCGGCACTTGTAATTGTTAAAGTTGCGCCTGCATTTCTGCCCGTAATTTTTAAATACCCGTGTCCGTCAACGACATTTTGTTCTATATTCATACCAAAAAGTTTATCGTTGAATTTTTGTTGTGTCATATATAAAACAGGACTAATTGTATTATCAAATTTTTTATTGTACTCTTGGCGATACATTTTGAAGTTTGTAACTTCTTTTTCTTTATTTTCTTCATCTGCCATATTTCTGCTAAAATTAATCGCTTCGTGTAATCGGTTTAAAACTTCATTTATCAATTGCTGACGTACTTTGCCGATAGTATTTGCAAAACCGGCATAGATTTTTTCAGGAATTGAAGCTTTGATTTTTTCCCAACGTTTTTTAGCTGAATCAATATCCGTATCCCAAAGCAACAGAAAATATTTGTTTGTTGCATAATTCATCAAAATATCGTTTTTGCGAATATTATTCAGAATAATCGTTTCAATTTGGTTTGCCTGAAGCAAAAATTTTGATTTATCATTCGGTGAAATTGCTACTAAAACAGCCTTTCTGCCTGTAGAGTTAATTGTTTCCAATTCTTTATCCAAAATTGAAGCGTAATCTGTAAAAACTTCATTATTTTTAAGTATCAGATTATTTTTCACGAGCATTTCTCTGTATTGTAGGTATTTCATCTGCATTGATGCGATGTTCAAAGCATTTGCAGTTATTGCCCAAAATTCTTCATCCGAATTAAACGGCGTCAAGAATGCCAGCGCACCCAATGTATAAACCTGTAACCGTAAATTTTCATTATCATTAAACGCAAAAACTATTGCAGGAATATTTTTGGTAAGTCTTAATAATTCCAATGTTTTTTGCGAAGCGTTTTCACTGTTAATGATTAATACAGAGGCTGATAATAGGTGAATTTTATTAGGAACATCATCGAACGAAAATTTAAACAACTCGTCACTTTTTCTAAGGTTCAGTTTTGAATAAACATATTCAAAAAAATCAACATCATCAGAAATCAGTACAATTCTGCTTTGCATTTCGTTTTTATCGTTCCTTATATTACCTCTATGACAATTCTGAAATAAGCAATTCTGATTTTTGTAAGATTACATCTCTTAAATCATTAAGGTCTTCAAAATCAATGCCTAATGTTTTTACAAAGTCTTTATCAATTGTATTAGGGTCATAATTGTCTTGAACCAATTTATCAATAAAGCAAACCAAGTTGCAAGGAACTGGGATTGATGATAAAGATGGTGCATGGTGGTAAGAAATAATATTAGCCAACAAAATTGGTAATTGCCATCTTTTTGCAAGTAATGAACCTGTTTTTACGTGGTCACTATCAAAGTATTTGCGTTCGGCATCTAATATGTCGGTTCCCATTTCAACTGAATTTAAAACTTTAGTATAAAGTTTTTCGTTTGTCATTTGTAAAACCATCTTACCAACGTCATGAACAAATCCTGCAATAAATGCTTCGTCTGCGTCCATTACTTTAGTTAAATTCGCCAAATACTCACAACCTGCAGCTACTCTCATTGAGTGTTTCCAAAGCTCTTTATCGCCTTGGTTTGACATCATAGGTTTCATTGCAACTGCTACAATAATGTTTTTAACTTTTACCATACCAAGTAGTGATAAAGCAATATTAATAGAGCTGATTTGTTGAGAAAAACCATAGTAAGCTGAATTTACTAATGCCAATATTTTAATTGTCAAAGATTGGTCAAACATAACTATGTCGCCTAATTCTTTCATGCTGGCAGTCGGTTTTTTCATTACGTTCAATGCCTTAACGATTACGCTTGGCATTGCGTGTATATCTTTTACGTTATTTACTAATTCAATAGTTTTATCCATAATTATCACCTTAAACTTGCAAGTGTTTTTTTATTGATAACAAGCTTCCACTTGCGCCAAAAGCTGTACCAATTATCAGTAATGTAATAATAACTATATTTTGTGCATAAACAGGATTTGGTATCAAGAAAAATTTATGCACATTCATCAATAACCCTTGTATTCCATTCAATGGAATTACTGCAATTACTGATGAAACGAAGCCGTAAAAAGCCCCCTGCATAACAAGCGGAGTCTTGATATACCAGTTGCTTACACCCATCAAACGCATGATTTCGATTTCGTCTTTTCTGGACTGAATTACAAGTTGAATAGTATTATTAATAATAGTTATTGTTAAAGCTGCCGAAATTATGATTACAAATATCATAGAAGTGTTTACGACATTTGTAAGCATTTGCATTTTTTTTGCCAATTCTTTTGCGTAACTTAAATCCTCTACGCCTGCAATCGGTTTAATATTCGCAAATACCGTTCCTATATTATCAGGCTTATCAACTTTTACTCTTAATGTGTTAGGAAGCGGATTTGCGATGTCATGCAAACCCAATTCCTGTTTCATACTTTCCCAAGATTCTTCTTTTGTTTTTAATGTAACAGACTTAACGTGTTCGATTTGCTTAACTCTGTCTTTTACAATAGAAGGAGAAGCATCGTTTTTTAAATAAACAGATATTTCAAGAACATTACCCAATTCGTGTGTAAAAGTAGAAAGAGATAATGTAAATCTGAACAATACGCCAAAAATAGTCAAGATAGCAGCCATGGTTGTAATAATTACAAGGTTAATAATCCCTGTACGTTTAATATCATTAACAGCTTCCATAACTATACGATAAGCTATTCTTAATTCGCACAGCCAATCTTTCGGTATATGTTTTTTTACCTGTTTTTTTAACTCTTGTCTGCTATTGTCCATAAGTACCTGCCTGAATATCTCTTATAATTTCGCCTTTTTCAAGAGTTAAAACTCTTTTTCTAAATCTGTCAACAAGCGTATAGTCGTGAGTTGACACAATAACCGTAATACCTCTTTGGTTAATTTGTTCCAAAATCTGCATAATTTCTAAAGAGTTTTTAGGGTCCAAGTTTCCTGTAGGTTCGTCTGCAATCAAAAGCGGAGGCCCGTTTACAAGTGCTCTTGCGATACTTACACGCTGTTGTTCACCGCCTGAAAGCTCTGAAGGTTTCGCTTTCGCTTTATCTAATAAACCTACAACCTTTAATGCTCCGGTAACACGAGTTCTTATATCAGAAGAACTTATGCCCAATGTTCTGATTACATAAGCGATATTGTCATAAACGCTTTGGTTTTGAAGTAGTTTGTAATCTTGGAATACAATTCCCATACATCTTCTTAAATTTGGTACTTTTTCGGGCGGTAAATTTGCAATATTAATCCCGCCGATTAAAACAGTACCCGTTGTCGGAGTTTCTTCCTTATAAAGCATTTTTATAAGTGTAGATTTACCAGCACCTGAAGCACCTGTAATAAATACAAACTCACCTGATAAAATATCAAGGTTTATGTTTTTAAGTGCGTAATTATTTTTATATTTTTTAGTAACCGATCTTAATTGTATCATTTTTTCAACTCAATAATTTTATTAGCTATACTTTCTGCGTCTAATCCGTAGTGTTTCAATAATTCGTTTGGAGTTCCGCTTTGTCCGAATGTATCATTGATACCGATTCTTAAAACTTTGTGCGGAGCGTTTTCTGAAAGAGTTTCGCATACTGCCGAACCTAAACCACCAATTACGGAATGATTTTCAACAGTCACTGCCAAACCTGTTTTATTAACACTATTTATTATAGTTCCACAATCTAAAGGTTTAATAACGGGTATATTAACAATTTCCGCATCAATTCCTCTAGCTTTTAAAATTTCATTTGCTTTCATAACTTCTGCAAGCAAATCGCCCGTTACAAATACGCTTACGTCTTTGCCTTCTTTTAAAGTTACGGCTTTATTGATATCTAAAGTGTAGTTTTCATCATAGATTTCAGGAACATTCATTCTTGAAAGTCTGATGTAAACAGGACCTTTGTGTTCTGCTGCAAATTTAACAGCCTGACGAGTTTGGTTGTAATCACCGGGAACAATAACCGTCATATTAGGAAGTCCTCTCATAAGAGAAATATCTTCTAAAGCTTGGTGGCTTGCGCCGTCTTCTCCGACAGTAATACCGCCGTGTGCACCAATCACTTTAACGTTGCCTTTTTGGTAACAAATTGAGTTTCTGATTTGGTCATAAGCACGACCGGTTGCAAACACGGCAAATGTCGCTGCAAACGGGATTTTTCCTTCCAAAGACAAGCCTAAAGCCGTTGTCATCAAATCTTGTTCTGCAATCCCAACATCAAAGAATCTTTCAGGAAACATTTTTGCAAAGATTGAAGTTTGCGTAGAACCTGATAAATCCGCGTCTAAAGCAACTATATCTTGATTTTGTTCGCCTAAGAATGCAAGTTCCTCGCCAAACGCACCTCTTATGGATTTTTTAGCTTCGTAATTAATTGTTCTCATATTCCCCCTCTAGCTAAATAAATTATATCATGGATTAGGAAAAAATAAAAATAAAAATAAAATTTCACTTCTATTGCATTAATAAATATTGACAATTCCCTCTCTTTGCAGAGCACTAGCGTTCATAATAATTTTTAGAAAAATTTTAAAAACAGAATAAAATCAATATAGTTATGTTGCAGACATTGAGTCAATACTAAAACAGTGCGTTATTTCTTCTTTTTGCTTACTTTTTCTTCTTTAATCGCAATAAAGAAGAAAAAGTAAGAATTCATATGAAAAAAAGTTTTTTGAAATGTCCTTTTCTTTCTCTTTTGTTGCGAGGTAAAGAGAAAGAAAAGGACTAAAAGAAAGAGAAAACACGCTACCGCTTCCTACGCTCTTACGAGCGTTGAATAAAATGGATGTTGCAGGCAGAGCCTGCTCTCTTTCGCTCACTATCGCAGCTAATCGCAGCACGTTCGCGGCGCGAATGTCGTTCAATTTTAGTATTGACTCTAATTTTAGAAATTCTTCTAAAATTTATCATGGACACCAGTACCTTGCAGACAGGGTAAGAGTGAGGTATTTAACGGTTAGGGAAAAAGGATATTAAAACATCTATCCTTTAAAATAATCACAAATCAATTTTTCTTTTTTAGAAAAAATTTTCTTAAATTTTTCAGCTATCGGATTTTTTTCAAGTTCTTCTAATTCTTTTTTTAATATAGCTTTTTCTAAAATTAAAGTATTGTAAAGCTGATTACAAATATCAGAAGATGATTGGTGTAAATGTAATTTTTTTATTTGCAATTCTTTCAGTTGAATTTGTTTTTTTAATTGATTTTTATTCACAAAAGACCTCTTTATACATAGATTATAACGTCCGGCTTAAATTTACAATCAATCTTTTAGATGATTCGGAAAAGATTAGAAGTTGTAATTTCTAAAAATGAAACTATTATTGCGTTTCAGCTTTTAATTGTAAATTTTTGTAACAATCTCATAAAAATTCCTAAAGTTTTCAAAAAATATGCCGATATAGATAGCAAAAGTAGGATTGTAGTAT
This sequence comes from uncultured Candidatus Melainabacteria bacterium, assembly GCA_934754515.1. Classification (GTDB taxonomy): domain Bacteria; phylum Cyanobacteriota; class Vampirovibrionia; order Gastranaerophilales; family Gastranaerophilaceae; genus CAG-196. Next base: position 43,182 of record CAKVIG010000008.1, read on the forward strand.
TTGAAAATATTAGAAAGGAGTTACAATTACTATGAATGCAAAAGTAGGTTTTAAAGAAGTCCAAGCTTATGCTCAAGCGAATAATGTAGACTTCAAAACGGCAGCCAAGAAAATGGGACTTTCTGCACAAGAAGCAGAAGCTTTAGAAAAATTTGGTGGTGATCCCGGAGCACCGGTTGATGGATTCCAAAGAAAACCGTCACGCAGTTTTACTTTAAAATCCGGAAGAAAAGTTAATGTTTACAAAAATGCACAAGGTAAAAATACTTATGAGTATGTAGCTGCAGACGGAACAAAATTAAAAGAAGAATACTTCCTGAAAAAAGAAGGTATGACCGGCAGACACTTTGCAATTGATAGCAAGGGTAGGCTTGTAACTGTAAAAAATGAAGCAAAAGCTCCAAAAGAAGAAGCAGGCTTCTTTGAAAAAGTAGCCAATAAAGTCGTGAAGGATGTCAGGGGGTATGTAAACAACTTTACGCAAGCATGGAAAAAAAGCAGTGGTTTTGTTGAAACAACAGGTGCATTGATAGGTGCAACAACAAAAACTGCAACTGATATCGTAAAAGACACTGCACATAATATTGAAAAAGGTACAGCAGAAGTAACAGGTTCCGAAACAGCGGGAAAAATTGCCAGCTACGCAATGGGTGTCGGTGTAGTTGCCGATGCTGCTGAAGCAATTGAAAAATTTGGTGATTGGTCATCTGATAAAATCAGAGATGTTGCTAAAAACTATACCGGTACAGAAAGACAATTGCTGGATGGCTTTGCAGATTTCGTTGATGATATGAATGCAGCCGATATTGCATTGATGTTTGCAGGTGGTGTTGGAGCTGCTAAATATCTGAAACAACTTCCTCAAATTCTAAAATTGTTAACAGCAGGCGGAGTTGCAACGGCATCAATGACAAGCTGTTCTCCTGATGATGGTATTGGTGGAAAAACTGAAATTAACCAAAACGTAAATATTACTATTACACAAAATAGCAGCTTGGAAGATGCTTTGGATGCATTGCTGGAAGGACAACAAGTTCAAACTGCGATTCTGCAAAAAATTCTTGAACGAGAAATTGAAAACGGTATGACAGCCAAAGAAATTCTGAATATTTGTGGTGGTAATGCTCAATTATTATCAAAAATATTAGAAGCAATGACAGAAAACAATAATCTGCTTAAGGAAGTTAAAAACAGTATTAATTCCGGTACAAATAATATCATGAATGCTTTAGTTGATATTAAGGGCAGCGTTGATAATATTACAAACCTTATTAAGGATTTCCCTCAATATTCAACTCAATTGAATGAAATCATTAATGGCATTAAAACCGGTAATAAATCAATGTCAGACATGAAAGCCTTAATCGAACAATTATTGAACCAAGCAGTTAAAAATGGTGATACTCAAGTTAACATTTTGAACAAACTATCTGAAATTGAAAAATCAAATAAATCTGATGGTGAAAAACTTGCGGCAATGTTGAAATTGTTAGGCGATATCAAGACTATATTACAAGGTGTTGCTGATGATTTGAAAGCTCACTTCAAGAATGATGCTAAGGTTAACAAATATCTTGAAACAATTATTAAAAACCAAGAAGGACAAAAAGAAGAACAAACAAAAACTAACGAAGTATTGCAACAAATCTATACATTAGTTGAAAAACTTGGAACAAAGGGCGATGCGCTCGGCAAAGAAATTCTTAACTACATCGCAGCAGTTGGTTTTGAAATGAACAGAAACTTCACAGCAGTTCTGGAAGCTATCAACAAGGGAGTTGCAGGTGCAGATTCACTCAGAGACTTGTTAGAAAAAGTTCTTGAAAAACAAGATAAGAATACTAAGGCTATTATTGAAGCTATCGGTAACATCAAGGTTGGCCCTGGTGGAGCTGTTGACCTATCAAGTGTCGAAAAAATGCTTGCAGAACTTCTTAAACAATCACAGAAAAATGGTAATATCTTGTCTAACATTGATGCAAAAACCGATGTTATCGCAACTACAACTAAGTCAATCTTGGATGCTCTTAACAAAGAATTTGGCAAGAATGATGAAAGATACAAGAATATTAATAACTTGTTGACTGTAATTGCTAATAAAGCCGGTGGTAAGGGCGATGACGCAGCATTGTTAGCAAAACTTGATAAGATCTTACAAAAATTAGATGAAATCAAGGATGCAATCAAAAACCATAAGGTTGAAGTTGATGTAACAGGTAAAGTAACTTGTGAATGCAACTGCGGTCAAAACCACGAAGGCATCTTGGGTGACTTGAACGACATTCTCTCATAGATAGTAATTGTAAGTACATATCTAATCTCTCAGGTATTCTCTGAATACCTGAGAGATTTTTTTACATAAAAAATGAACGACTTTAGGTCATTCCCTCTCCTAGGGAGAGGGTTAGGGTGAGGGGGCAAAAATGACGCATAGCAAGCACTATAGTCTATGACAATTTTAATAAAATAGAAATAAAAAGCTGGATTTTTCGAAACAAAGTTTCTCAGAATGACGTGGCGTGAAACTATCGGTTTGGCGTCATTGCGAAGGCGATTAGCCTGAAGCAATCCAGCTTTTTGTAAACTGTTTTTTATTCTATTCTATAGATTGCTTCGTCGCTCACACTCCTCGCAATGACAGTGTGTGAGATGCCTAGCCGAGCATAATTATGAGAAATTTAATTCCGAAAACTACCCTTCAAATCTCTCAAACACTTTTTCTATATTTTTCAAATAATCCGCTACATCAAAACAGCTTTCAATTTCTTCTTGCGTAAGAAGATTAGTAACTCTTGTATCTTGATAAAGCGCATCTTTAAAATGTCCGCCGTTTAAAGCATCCAACGCGTGTTTTTGTACAATTCTATAAGCGTCTTCTCTTGTTAAACCTTTATCAACAAGCTTCAAAAGAACTTTTTGAGAATAAACAATTCCGCCATAAAGTTTTGTGTTTTTAAGCATGTTATCTTCGTGTACAACAAGATTTTCCATTACTCCGTTAAATCTGTGTAACATAAAATCTATTAATATTAATGAGTCAGGGAAAATTATACGTTCTGCGGAACTATGCGAAATATCGCGCTCGTGCCAAAGATTAATATTTTCATAAGCTGTCAGCATATTAGAACGAACAACTCTTGCCAACCCGCAAAGATTTTCGCATAACACCGGATTCTTTTTGTGTGGCATTGCAGAAGAACCTTTTTGATTTTTACCAAAACCTTCTTCAACTTCTCTAACTTCTGTTTTTTGTAAATGTCTGATTTCGGTTGCAAACTGCTCAATCAAAGATGCAATCAAAGCCAATTGTGAAAAGAATTTTGCATGCCTGTCTCTAGAAATAATTTGTGTGGAAATCTTTGCAGGCTTTAAACCCAATTCTGCACAAGTTATTTCTTCAATTTCAGGTGGAACATTGCTGTAAGTTCCGACAGGACCCGAAATTTGTCCGACTTCAATTTCTTTAAGAGCGTAATTGAAGCTTTCTTTTGCTCTAATTAAAGCGTCAAGCCAATTCAAAAGTTTAAATCCAAATGTCATAACTTCTGCATGCACTCCGTGAGAACGTCCCATACAAACTGTGTTTTTATGCTTGAATGCAAGTTTTTTTATTGTATCAATTAAATTATTCAATTCTGTATTAACATATCTTGCACTATCCGAAATTTGAAGTGCAAAAGCCGTATCTATTACATCAGAGCTTGTTAGTCCCATGTGAATATATTTGGCGTTTTCAGCACCAACCGATTCATTTACGGCAGTCAAAAACGCTATTACATCGTGTCTTACTTCGCGCTCAACTTCATCAATTCTATCTAATGTAAAAGAAGCTTTTGATTTTATTTCTTCTAAATTTTTTGCAGGAATTTTGCCTAGCTTCGCATAAGCTTCGCAAACTGCGATTTCTACTTTCAGGTAATACTCGAACTTTGCTTGAAGTTCCCATATTTTTTTGATTTCTTCTCTTGAATAACGTTCTATCATGTGTCCTCTTTTGATTTCCTCCAGAAATAGGGAGGTAGCAGCTGTTGGCGAAACCTTGTTGAGCCTTACAGATGCGGGTGGGTTTCAAAATTTAATGGTGCAAGAATTGCACCCTACATAATTGATAATTGTAACATTTTTGGCTAATTTTCGCAAACCGTGATAAAATCTAATTATGAAAAAACTTGGAGCATTTATAGTTCCAACAGGAGTTGGAGCATCAATAGGCGGATTTGCGGGTGATGCATCACGTGCCGCAAGAAAAATTTCACAAAAATGTGAATTAATAGTAAACCCCAATGTCGTTAACGCAGCGTGTTTTTCAGGGATAACCGACAACATGCTTTACGTTGAAGGGTACTCTTTGGATAGATTTTTTAAAGGTGAAATTTGTCTGGAGCGTTCAAGAAATAACAAAATCGGGATAATTTTTGATAAAGCAATCAAGCCTGAAGTTCTTAATGTTCATATTAATACTATGAACGCTGTTGAAGTAGTCTACGGGTTGAATATTATCGGCTATGAAATAACGGAAGAAGATGTCGGAGTTGTTTTTTTTGTTGATAAATCAGGTGTTTCAATGGGAAATGTCAAAAATCTTTTGACTTTGAAAAACGCAGCCAAAAAACTTATTGACAAAGGTGCTGAGGCTATTGCAATTGTATGCCGTTTTCCTGATGAACAAGGCGATGATTACGCTAATGGTGTTGGTGTAGACCCCGTAGGTGGCGTTGAAGCTATAATTTCTCATTATATATCTAAAGAATTTTCAATCCCTTGTGCGCATGCGCCTGCTTTTGATGACATAGCAATTTCTACGGATATTGTAGATAAAAGATGTTCGGCAGAATATATAACACCTACTTTTTTACCTTGTATTTTGATTGGCTTAAATCAAGCTCCTAAATTAACAAAATCAGGTATTAGTATAAATGACTTGGGTTTTGTTGTCGTTCCTTATAATTCTGTTGGCGGAATTCCTGTTTTGGAAGCTTCAAAAAGAGGAATAAAAGTTTACGCCATAAGAGAAAATGTAACGGTTTTGAATGTTACGCCAATGAATTTTTTAAACACATGTGATATAATAAATACATACGATGAATTAACGGAGATTTTATAAGTATGAAGAAGTTTTTCAGAGGGTTTACTTTGGCAGAATTACTGCTTTGCGTAGGTATTATCGGTATTGTTTCGGCAATGGGAATGACTGTTGCAAAGAAAACAACAGAGAAAGCGTATAACTTATATTTCTATACCGGGTATGTAAACTTATATAATGCAATTGCTGATGCTGTTGAATCAGGTGAAGACGCTTACCCTAGCGGACTATGTACTGGTCTGCCTACTAGCACAGGTATGCCAACTACCACACCAACAAATGAAACACCGTTTGTTCGACATATTGCAAAAGTTTTGGGAGTTGATGAAGGAGAACTTAAACGAAATGATGGAAGTGGTTCGTTTACAACTAAAAATGGAATTGAATATGTCTTTTTAAATCAAGCTACATGTCCTGGAGCAAATGCTGCAAGAATATATATGCGTGTGCCAGCTGCAAAAACAAGAAATAATAATAATGGACAAATAGGCACTGAGTTATTTTATATGAGCGATATTCAACAGCTAGTACCAACCAGATATACAAATCAAAATACTAATAGAAAATATATATCTTTACAAGAGCGTAGAGATTTACTTCCTGCCTATATTGATGATGGTAGAGTTGGCAGAAACAACACTCAAAATAGAGCTAACTGGGAATATGAACGTCCTATTTATGGTTCATATAAAGATATTTTTTGTTCTATTTATGGTACTAGCAAAAAGATTCCCGGTGCAATTGATTGTACTGGTGTAACGTCAATAGCAGCCGGTAGAACTGGCGTTTTGAAGGTTGTAGATCCTAGAAAAGCTAAGTAAAAGATATTTATCATCAAATAAAATTAAGCAATAAAAAATGGGCTTTGAAATTTATTTCAAAGCCCATTTTTGGTATTTAATCAATTATTTAAGGTTAACTGTATTATTATCAGCCAAGAATTGAGTTACTTTTTCGTTCAATGCTTGTTGAGATAATGCGTTAAACACACCAGGAGTTTGAGATAATTGTTTAATCATAGTTGGTGTGTCGATTTGGTACATTTGGCTCAATTCTGATAATTTAGCACCGAAATCAGCTTGAGAAACTGTGATGTTTTCTTCTTTTGCAATCTTGTCGATTACTAAAGAATTTTTAACTCTAACAGCTGCATCTTCTTTTAAGCTGTTCATGATTTCGTCGTAACCTTGAGCTTCTACTGCTTGTTCCCAAGTGAAACCTTGCATTTCAAGTTTTTGTTTGTATTCTGCAACAAGTTGGTCTGCTTCTCTATCAATCATAGATTGTTGAATTTCAACTTTAGCTTCAGAAGTTACTTTTTCAAAAATAGCTTTTTCAGAGTTCGTTCTGTCGATATCAGTTTTTTGAGTATCTAAGTATTTTTGAATATCAGCTTTAAGTTCATCAACAGATTTGAACGGACCAACTTTTTGAGCAAATTCATCAGTCAATTCAGGAAGAACTTTTGCTTTGATTTCATTGATTTTGCATTTGAAAGTAGCAGGTTGACCGGCTAATTTCTTTTCGTGGTATTCTTCAGGGAATGTTACGTTGATTTCGAATTCTTCGCCTAAAGCTCTGTCAACTAATTGTTCTGCAAAACCAGGGATAAAGCTTGAATGAGCCAAATCTAAAGTATAGTTTTTAGCATCACCGTGTTCGATTTTTTCGCCGTTAGAATAACCGTCAAAATCAAATACGATTGTATCTGTGTCTTTTGTCTTTCTATCGGTTACAACAAGAGTTGTTGCGTGTTGTTGAAGAAGACCGTCAATTGATTTTTGCAATGCATCTTCTTCTGTTTTGTAAGCGTCAACATCAACTGTCAAACCTTTGTATTGACCCAATGTTACTTCTGGTCTTAATTCTAATTTAGCAACGATTTTTAAATCTTCACCAATTTTGAAATCATAAGATTCAACGTATGGTTGAGCAACAACGTCAAAATCATTTTCTTTAATAACTTGTGAGAAAATTCTTGGAAGCGCATTTTCTAAAGCTTCGTGTTTGATTCTTTCTTCACCGATATTTTGTTCGACAATATTTCTTGGTGCTTTACCTTTGCGGAAGCCAGGAATATTAACATATTGAGCTAATCTTTTAGCTGCATCGTTGTAGTAGTTTACTGCGTCTTTAGCAGGAATTTCAATATCAACCTTAACTACATTTTCAGGTTGTTTTTCAATAGTTGTGTTCATTTAATATATCCTCTTTTCTATACCTACCTGATTGTAGAGTACTATAAACAGAGGATATATGCAAGTTTAGTTCTATTTTGTTAATGAGAGAAAAATTTCTTGTAAATAAATCTCTCTTTATAATATAATTAATCTAGAATTGGAGAGATTATGGGAAGATATCATTTTATAGCAATAGGCGGAATAGGAATGAGCGGTTTAGCCAAGTATTTATTAGAAGACGGGCATACTGTTTCAGGTTCTGATATTGTTGATTCAAAATACGTAGATAAATTAAGAAAATTAGGCGCAGAAGTTTTTATCGGACAAAAGGCTGAAAATGTGCCTAATGATGCAATAATAATTAAAAGTACGGCAATTCGAGATAACAATCCAGAAGTTGTCAGAGCAAAAGAATTGGGTTTACCAATCTATCACCGCTCTGATTTACTCGCAGAAATTGCCAAAACTGCGCAAGAAAACGGAAAATGTTTTATTGGTTTTTCTGGAACTCACGGCAAAACTACAACAAGCGGCTTGGCGTCTTTTGTGCTTGAAAAAGGAAAATTAAATCCGTCTTTTGTAGATGGCGGAATTATTCCCGAACTCAATACAAATGCTCAACACAAAAACGGTAAGGAATTTGTTGCAGAGCTTGATGAAAGTGACGGAACGATTGTTAAATATCATCCTGATATTTTGGTAATCAATAATTTGGAAGAAGATCATTTGGACTTCTACAAAAACGGTATGAGTGATTTGGTTAAGACATTTAATCAGGCTATTTCACAGGCTAAAAAAGTTGTTGTAAATAAAGATAACGCAGGCATTCAAGGATTGAGCGGAAACTTTATCACATTTGGGCTTGATGATGCAGATTATGTTGCTAAAAATATTGAATTCTCAAAAGCAGGTACAACGTTTGAAATCTATCATAATCGCAAGTTTTTGACTGACATAAAGATTCAACTTGCAGGTATTCACAATGTTTATAACACTCTTGCGGTAGTTTCAGCTTTAAATGAAGCGGGAGTGGATGTAAGTGCGATTAAAGATTATTTCTTTGAATTTACAGGCATGGGCAGAAGATTTCAAAAAGTTTGTGAAATTGACGGAATTGAAGTATACGACGATTACGCACACCATCCGACCGAAATCAAGGCGACATTAGATGCAGCGGCTTCTAAGTTTGGAAAAGAAAACATAGTTGCTGTATTTCAACCACACAGATTTACAAGACTTCAATCTTTGTGGAATGAATTCAAAAATGCTTTTTCTGAAGCAGGCAGAGTTGTTGTAACGGATGTTTATGCGGCATCAGAAGACACGATTGAAGGTGTAAGCGGTGAAGCTTTCGCAAAAGATTTGGGCGCAGAATATATCGGCGGTAATATGCAGGAGGTTGCAGAGAAATTGTTGCCAACGCTTGAAAACGGTAATATTGTAATCGGCTTGGGCGCAGGTACAATTACGGCATTGGGAAAAGAGTTGGAAGGGGCGAAAAAGTAAAAGTCAGTTATTGTTGGGCTGAAAGCCCAACCTACTCGCAATGACACAATATAAAACGCGTCTTGATCATTCCCTCTCCTCGGGGGAGGGCTAGGGTGGGGGCTAATCCCCCAAAAGAAAAACGCAACACACCAAAATTCAATATTTAAAACATTAAAAAAGGAAAATAATGCAAATAAAAGAAAACTTCGAAATCAAAAACTTAACAACATTCAAAATTGGTGGCATAGTTGAAAAACTTTACCTTCCTGAAACATTGGAGGAGTTCACAAACTTGCTGAGAGTACTTGATAGCTACATCGTTCTTGGTAGTTGCTCTGATGTTTTGTTTTCATCAAACGGCTATAAAGGAAATATTATTTTAACTACCGAGATGAAAAATTTTGAAATAAGAGGAACAAAAGTTTATGCGGATTGCGGTGTTAAAGACCCGCTTTTATCTCAAAAAGTTGCAGATGTTTCTTTGAGCGGTTTAGAATTTTTGATTGGACTTCCCGGAACAATCGGCGGTGCTGTTTATATGAACGCAGGTGCACACGGACAATGTATTGCAGATGTTTTAGTTTCTTGTTGTTTGTTTGATAGAGAAACAAAAGAAGTTGTGTTCAAGCAAAAATCGGAAATGGATTTTTCTTACAGACATTCAATTTTGCATGAAGGACGTTATATCTTGCTATCTGCCGAATTTGAATTAAAAAAACTTCCGCAAGAAGAAATCAAAGAATTGATGGAAAGAAATTTGACATTTAGAAAAAATATTCAACCATCGCTAAAAAATCCAAATGCCGGAAGCGTTTTTAAAAATCCTGAAAACGATTCAGCAGGAAGACTTTTGGACAAAGCAGGAGTTAAAAGTTTTGAAACTGATACTGTTAGAGTTTGGGATAAGCACGCGAACTTTATTGTGAATAAAGGCGGTGCGACATCAGAAGATGTTCTCGGACTTATGGTAAAAATGTATCAGGCTGTTAAAGATATTTATACAATAGAATTAAAGCCGGAAATTATTTTTATCGGTGATAAAACGGAAAAAGAGGAAGAATTATGCAATATACTATACAAAACAAAGATGCAAAAATAGCAGTTCTATGCGGCGGTATGTCATCAGAACGTGAAGTTTCATTACGTTCAGGTAAAAATTGCTTGGGTGCGTTGCACAGATTGGGTTATAAAAACGCAGAAATAGTAGATGTTTCACCAAACGTTATGAATGATTTAAAAGGATTTGAATACGCTTACAACACTCTCCACGGCAAATATGGTGAAGACGGCTGTATTCAAGGTGTTTTAGAAATAATGAAAATACCTTATACAGGTTGCGGCGTTATGGCAAGTGCAATTTGTATGAATAAAGAATACACAAAGAAAGTACTTTCTACAAACAAAAATATTCCTCTTATCAAATCCGCTTTTGTAAGAAAAGGCGAAGATTTAATGAAAGCGGTTGAAGGACTTCAATATCCATTGATTACAAAACCTGTTTCTGAAGGTTCAAGCTTTGGTATGACTAAAGTTAATAAGCCGGAAGAATTACAAGCAGCTTATGAAGAAGCTATAAAATATAACGATGATGTTTTGATTGAAGAATTTATTGACGGATTCTTTGTAACAGTCGGAGTTTTGGAAAAAGACGGTAAAGCATTTGCAACAGAGATTCTTGAAATTAGAACGAAAACTGAATGGTATGATTTTGATGCAAAATATACAAAAGGATTGTCAGAATTTATCGTTCCTGCAACAGGCTTATCTAAAGAAGCAACTGAATTGACAAAGAAAATTGCGGTTGAAGCACACGAAACGGCTGGCTGCTCAGGTGTTTCAAGAGTCGATTTTATGGTAAAAGACGACAAACCTTATTTCTTGGAAATCAATACAAATCCGGGCATGACAGATACGAGCGATTTGCCTGCTCAAGCTATGGTTTGCGGAATAGATTATGATAATCTTGTTTTAATGATACTTAATAGCGTAGGATTGAACAAATAATGTCAAACGAAGGGCAACAACATCCCAGATACCATCAAAACAGACGTTTACAACAAGCAAAAATGCAGCGTCAAGTTAGGAAGTCGCAAAGACGACTTAACCAGTTGCGCGCACTTTGGAAAATGTTTATCACAATAGGCTTGATTTGTATTGGTGTTTTTGTTCTAAAAATGCCTCAGTGGAGATTGCACTCAAACGCTTTCGACAGCTTAAACAGCCCTGCTTTGGAAATTGTTAACAACAGGATTGTTCCTTCGCAAAAAATTCTTTCTGCGCTAAGACGCAATCAAGTTCCTTTGCAGCCGATTTTTATCGTTAAAACCGATAATCTTAAAAAAAGCATTATGCAGCTTGATCCGATTCAGGATGTTTATATCAGACGTTTTTGGTTCCCTGCAAGAATGCAAATTATTATAATTGAAAGAACTCCGGTAATCACTATTGCGCCTGACGAAAAAGTTGCGCCTATTGCCTTCTTTTCTTCTGACGGTAAATTAATCGGACGCGATTATATGCCACTAAGCAGTGATTTCAAGGTTGTAAGGGTTATTACTTATGGAAGCGGTGACGATTACAGAAATTGGGATAAAGCAAAGATTAATAACTTCAAAAAACTTGCAATGACTGTGGAAATGGATTCTGGTGAAACTGTTGAGTACATAGATTACAGAAATCCGCAAGATGTTTATGTAAAAATTCCTACTGCAAAAATAAGACTTGGAAGCTTTAACGCAGGTACTTATGACAAAATCCACAGATTGCCTTCTTTGCTTCCGCAGGTAAAAATGCTTAACAAGAAAGTTAAATATATCGACTTGCGTTGGGATTCTAACTATATAAAATTGGATGAATAATTATGGCAGGCAGTGCTTATATTCATATTCCATTTTGTAAATCAAAATGCAAATACTGTTCGTTTGTGTCATTTAATCGACCTGAATTAATTACGGGCTATATTTTTGCTTTGTTGAAAGATATTTCTGATAATTATAAAGGAGAAGAACTAAAGACGCTTTATTTTGGCGGTGGAACGCCTTCTCTTATTCCAATTGAACTGTTAAAGAAAGTTATAAACAAATTTAAACTTGCAGAAAATGCAGAAGTAACACTTGAACTCAATCCTGACGATGCGACGCAAGAATATTTAGACGGTTTAAAACAAATTGGTATAAACCGTTTGAGTATCGGCTCGCAAACCTTTGATGATGAAATTCTGAAACTAATTGGCAGACGTCATAATTCAGCGCAAATAGTTGAAACTGTCAGTATGGCGAAAAACGCAGGATTTGAAAATATTAGCGTTGATTTGATTTATGGCTTGCCGACTCAAACCTTGGAGAAACTTAGCTCTGATTTGGATAAATTTTTAAAACTAGGTATTCAACATATTTCAACTTACGGATTAAAAATAGAAACAAATTCTTTTTGGGGTAAAAATCCTCCGAGTGTTCCTGATGATGATATTCAAGCGGATATGTACGAATTGATTAATCAGAAATTGGAACAAAACGGATTTTTCAGATATGAAGTCAGCAATTTTGCTCAAAAGGGTTTTGAATCCCGCCATAATTTGAATTATTGGGATAATAACGAATATTACGGTTTTGGAGTAGCTGCGCACGGTTATTTGGACGGTGCAAGATATTCAAATTTCACAACATTGGAAGAATATATGCAGAAACCTTCAACGCACGAGGTTGGGCATATTTTATCGGAAGAAGAAAAACTTGAAGAAGAAATCTTTTTAGGTTTTAGAAAGACAGAAGGAATTGATTGCGAACGCATAAAAGAACGTTTTAATATAGATTTTGAAACAAAATATGCGGACATTTTGAGGCAATATTCTGATTTTATTGAGCGAACGGAAAAAGGTTTTGCTCTTAATTTAAAAGGCGTTCTAGTGAGTAATATTATTTTAGCTGAGTTTTTACAATAATTTTGACATTTGAGTTCGCTTATCATACGATTAAATAAAATTGAATATTACGAGGAAAATGTGGTGAAAATCCGCTGCTGTGACGCAACCGTTAAAGTCGGAATACTACGTATTTAGAACTCATAATCTCTCACTTATTGCGGTAGAGGGTTATAGTTTACAAAATATATGCAAGCTACGATCCATGGCATTGCAAAAAGTTATTGTGTAAAAGATGTTTTCCTCATATTCAAAAGAGGAATTTTTTATTGTCAAACGCAGTTCAAAGTATAAATAAAGCAAGCTCAGGACTTTGTCCGCACGGAATGTCGCCATCTGCGTGTCCGATTTGTTCCGGCATGGGTGGCGGTGGTAGTATGCGTGTTGGTGAACGTCCGCAAAAAGCAGGCGAAATGAGTTATCACCAGTGCGCAATGATTGGTGCGATGATGAAAGCTCGCCAAGCGCGTATTGAAGCTCACGAAAATAATCTAAAACAACACGTGGAAGCTGTTTTAGTATTTCAGCAAAATTTGGAGAAAATGACGCAGAAAATGTTAACATTTGCAAACCAAATTTCAAATAACTTTATTTTAAAACCTGTTGCGTTTACAATAAATAATATCGTCGTTCCAATCACAAATTTTGTTAAAAATATCCCAAATATTATTTCAAACTTTGCCGATAAAATGGCACAATTCAAACAAAAAATCGTAGATATTCAGGATAAATTGAACGCAATTTTTGGCGAAGCAAAAGCTTTTGTAGAAAAAAAGGTTTCAGAATTTGTAAGTGTTGTGAAATCAAAATTTGAAGGCCTTTTTAAAATTTTCAAAAAAGAAGATGCAAAAGATGAAGATACAAAAATTGATGAAGATAAAAAGATTTTTAATTTAAAAACTTTAATTCACAAATTAAGAAAAAAGAAAAAAGATGATACCGAAAATTGATCAAGATATAGAATCAACAAGACATCAAAGAAATATGACTAAGACTCAAAAACGCAATGACTCAAATGTAAAAGAAGGCGTCATTGTTAATTCGTTTGTCAAAGACCCTTTACTTTCTCTTGATGAAACTTGTGATACATTGATTATTTCTAATACAAATATTGATTTGCCTCAAAAAGTTTATGAAAAAGAAACCAAACAAAGAGATCCGCTAATTCCTTTGTGTATTGCAACTGTTGGGGTAATGGCTCTATTAGGCGGTTTTACCGCGATGATGAAAAAGTTTTCTAAAGGTAAATTGGAAAGTACAAAGGAATATTTACTGCCTGGGATGACTCGCAACCACTGTATTAACGATGAAATTCATCAAAGTATTTTTAGTATGATTCAATCGCCAAGCAGAAAAACAATTTTGGCTTCATTAGGCGTTATTACACTTGGTTCAATGGCGTTTATGGGTAAAATCTTTATAGACGGATTCAAAGATGTTTGGATAAAAAAACAGGAAGCCGATATTCAAAAAAATCTTCAAGAAAATTTAATTGAAGTTGAAACGCAGTCTTTTTCAGGAAAAATCCAAATTATAAGAAGTATGTTATCATCTAAGGCTAAAATATTTTCTCAAGAATTAGCATTCAAAGCTAAAGATGATAAGGCTTCAAGAAAAAATGATGAAGCAATCTCCTCTCGAAATAAAGACAAAAAAATGTGGTTAATCGGCGGTGCAACACTTTTATCAATCTTGGGCTTAGGTTATTTTGCAACAAGAAACATTAGAAAAAGTGATGAATTTATTCGCAAAGGAATTAAAAATACAAAAACAGGTATTGATAATTTAATTAACGATTTCAATAGCGGAAAGCCGATTGACAATATTCAAGCGCATAATGGAATGATGCTTTCCGGAAAAGATGCCTATAAAGCATTAATCGAAAATATGCTTGAAACGATTTATGCAAAACCGGAAGAAGTTGAACGAGTTGTAAATAAATTGAATTTGCCCCAGGCTGAGAAAGAGGAATTTATTCGCCAACTAAAAGATGATATGAATCAGGCAACCGAACAGGTTAATCCGATGATGGGCGGTTCTGGACGTAATAAAATTACGTATTTTTCACACGTAAATGACTATTTGTCATTCTTTTATGATTGGTTGATGAATCCTAAAAATCCGCAATTCAAGAATCTTTTCTTTGGAATTGCAGGAGTTTCAGCACTCGCTTATGGTGGAAAGACAGCAGCAGAAGCTGTTAAAGATGTTCAAGTAAAAAAATATAATGCCGAAACTGAATTAGAACTTCAAAAACGCTTGGTATCGACAGAACTTAGAAATTTTAAGGCTAAAAAAGAATCCGCAATAGAACCTTTATGCGATGAATTCTATTTACAAAAAGACGCAGGTAAATCCAAAGAAGAATTGAAAATTATTGCAGATAATATTTTGTTTGAAATTAAAAATGGTCCTCCATTTGTTTATTCATAATGCTTTTTAGCAAACAAAAAGCCGCAATCGATTGCGGCATTAACTCACGTTAGATAAAGGAGTGGAGGAGAAAATAAAGAAAAGAGATTATACTTTATTAATTCCACAATATATATTTTTGATAACGCTTAGTATATAATATTTTTACAAATCTTTACAAAACTCAAACGAGTGAGTCTAAAATACAAACGACAATTGCAATACAAACAATCGACATTCGCGCCGCGAGCGTGCAGCGTTTAGCTGCGATAGCGAGCGAAAAAGTGCGGGTTTACTCGCTGTCTTGGATTATTCGGGCGAGCATAACATTCCAATAACAACAAATCCTTACGGATTTTTCTTGTTATTTTCATGTTATTTGCTCTTACGGGCTTGCTCGCTAACGCTCGACATTGCCCTACAGAAAATCCGCAACATCCATTTAGTCAAACACTCGTAAGAGTGTAGGAAGCGATAGCGTATTTTCTCTTTCTTTTCGTTCTTTTCTTTCTCTTTTCTTCGCAACAAAAGAGAAAGAAAAGGACATTAAAAAACTTTTTTATTTCAAAGACCTCTTACTTTTTCTTCTTTATTGCGATAAAAGAAGAAAAAGTAAGCAAAAAGAAGAAACTACGCATTGTTTTCTACAACCTTACGGTTGTGGTCTGAATGAATGTAGCGGGTGAACCCGCACTTTCACGCTCACTATCGCAGCTAAACGCTGCACATTCGCGGCACGATTGTCGGTCAATTCTGTCGGGGTTGCTTGTAAGCAGCGATAGTTAGAAAAATGTAAGGTTTTCTAGCAATCCATTGAAAATGGATTGCTATTTACAATATTCCATAATATAGTCATCCATTACAAATCCGTTTCCGATATCAGAAACGACGCTGTCAATAATTTTGAAACCGTACTTCAAATATGCATCAATTGTATTTTTGTTATATTTGTTTACTGTCAGTTGAATTTTATCAAAGCCAAAGTCTTTAATTTTTTCAAATACGACTTTCCCAATTCCTTTATGTCTAAAATCTTTTTTTATATAAAGTTTTGATAAAAACAAATAATCACTGTGAGGCGAAACCCCAATATATCCTATGCTTTGGTTCTCATAATTGATAAAATAATATCTGTAATTTTTATTTTTCATTTGATTAATTATGGCATTTTCTGACTGGAATTTTTCAACCATATAATCTATTTGTTCGGCAGAAAGTATGCAAGGCCAATATTCATGCCAAATTTCATTAGTTAGTTCAGCTAAAGTTTTTATATCATTTTCTTTGACTTCTATTAAATTCACAAGCACCTCTTTTTCTTAGTATAGCAAAAAATATTTTTACGAGTTTTTAATTTGTAAAGGAGTAAATATGTCTGATATTAGTTTTAAATCTACTTTCAAAATCCCTGTGAGCCAGTGGGGCGTAAATAATACAAAAAAAATTCAACTCAAGTCGATGGTTGCTTCGTATAATGGAATTGTTACGAAAGGAAAAGAACAAACTGCATTTGTTTCAATTGCGGACAAGAAAGATATCGGTTTTATAAGGAAACTAAAAAAAATCGGCTATTATGAATTTAAACAAATAGAAGGCGAAAATATTAAAAAAGAATCTTTAGTTGATTATGTAAAAAATTTCTTTAATAAGGATTAGTAATTCCTTCTTTTGCTACAAACGCGGTAGACCATGCATTTTGCAAATTGTATCCGCCGCAAAAACCGTCAATATCTAAAGCTTCACCAATACAGTAAATCTTCGGATATTTTTTTAGCTCCATCGTTTTAGGGTTAATTTCCACTAAATCGATTCCGCCTGCAGTAACCGTTTCTTCCCCTTTGTTAGTGCTGATAACGGTTAGTTCTAAATAGTGAATTCTATTTAGAATATAATCTCTTGTTTTGCCATCAATTTTATGCGCTTTAATTTCTGCAATATCACCGATTAAATATTTAATAAGTCCGTGCGGTATAAATTTTGATAAAATATTTTTAACATCTTTGTGTGGATTTGTATTTAAAAGTTCTTGCAAGTTGATTTCTTGCGGATACAAATCTAAATTTAATTTGTACGGGAAATTATCTCGAGCTTTTATTGATGAAATTTTGTATGCTAACGGACCTGATATTCCAAAGTGTGTGAATAATAAATCGTCTGTAATACCGTTGCAGTTCGCATTTTTTACTACAATTCCCGAAACTTCTTTAAATTTTTCTTTTGTGTTTAAACCAACTAACGACGGTCTTGGTGGTATTATTTTAATATCAAAATTCTTTAAAAAATCGAATTTTGAATGTCCGCCAATCGCAATTACAATGTGTGAAAAGAGGTATTTACAAGCGCGTGCTCCCCTCGCCCCTTGAGGGAGAGCGGATTGTCGACAGAGAGCGGAGGTATTTTGCGGAGCAAAAACCGAAGACTCGTTTACCGTCGACAACCAAGCAGGGGTTGGGGGTGAGGGGTATTTCCTGCTAATAACTTTAAAGCATTCATCAATTTTTTCTATACCAACAACTTCTTCTCTTTGAATTTGAACATCTTTTAAATGTTCCAAAATCTTCTCTCTGACATCTTTTGCGCTGTTAGAAGTCGGGAAAATTCTTTCATCCTCTTGAGTGTAAGTTTCAACGCCTAATTCGTCGAACAAAGCTAATGTATCATAAGTTGAAAATTTAGAAAAAACAGAGTATAAAAATTTTTCACCGCGTGGATAATTTTTTGCTAAATCTTTAAAATCGTATTCTGCATGTGCTAAATTACAACGCCCGCCTCCTGTCGGCAAAAGTGTTCTCAATGGCATTCCTTTATCAAATAAAGTAACGTCAAAGCCTTCTTTTTGTAATAAATATGCGCAAATACATCCTGACGCACCAGCACCTATTATTGCAATATTTGCGCCCGTTTTTGTATGTGTTTTAGATTCTTGTTCCATACAAAACGACCATTTCGGGGTTTTCTAATTCTTCATATAGTTCCATAACTGTTTTTTTATAAACAGGATGAACAAAATCTTGCGCAATTTCTAACATAGGAACAAGCACAAATGCGCGTTTGCAGAAGTTTCTGTGTGGAATTGTTAAACGCTCTGTATTAATTATTAAATCATCATAGAATAAAATATCTATATCCAATGTTCTATCTATATAATTTTTAGATGCAATTCTTTTTCTGCCCAGTTGGTTTTCAATTCTTTGACATTCACTTAATAATTCTTCCGGAGTAAAGTTCGTTGAAATTTGTATAACAGCGTTTACAAACCAGTTTTCAGAGTTCATTAACCAAGGTTCTGATTCATAGAAAGATGAAGTTGCAACCACGTTAATTTTTTCAGATGCGTTTAGTAAGCTGGTAGCTTGTTGTAAGTAGCCAACTCTATCACCTAAATTAGAACCTAATGATAAATAAACGATTGCCATAATTTGATTTTAGCAAGATAGTTGAATTCTTGTCAATAAAAAAATAAATAAACAAAAAAAGAAGCCCGCAGGCTTCTTCTTTTGTAAAATCTTAACAAAACTATTTTGTTCCGTAACGTTTTTTGAATCTTTCAACACGTCCTTCAGAGTCAAGAATTTTTTGTTGACCTGTGTAGAATGGGTGGCAGTTTGAGCAAATTTCAACTGTTAGACCGTCTACAACAGAACCTGTTTCGATTTCGTTACCGCAAACACATTTGATAACAGTTTTTTTATAATCTGGATGGATTCCGTCTTTCATTTTAACCTTCTTTCTTTATTCAAGATTCCAAACTTGAATTCTTTCGACCAAATACATTCTATTCTGCTAAATTTTATTTTGCAAGTATCATCTCTTTAAATATTAATTCTGTTTATAATTTGTAACATTTTTATTTAAAATCTCCTTTCTCCTTATTACTTAATTTTCTTAAATTGTAAATTTTTGTAAAAACTTAAAACAAATCTCAACCCTTTGTTGACACTGATTTATGTTTGTTTTACGATTAATATGCTATAGTCGAAAGAATAGCATAATCTTTATGTAGCCGATATTTTGGCTATGTATGTAAGATTATTGTGTAAAAGACATAAAATAAAGGAATGAAAAATGACAACAGCTAAAAGACAAAGAATTAGAGTTTGTTTAAGATCTTACGAACACAAATTAGTTGATGTATCAGCTGAAAAAATCGTAGAAACAGCAAAAAGAACAGACGCTAAAGTAGCAGGTCCTATTCCTTTACCTACAAAAAGACGTATCTATTGTGTATTGCGTTCACCACACGTAGACAAGAAGTCAAGAGAACACTTCGAAATTCGTACACACAAACGCATTATCGATATTTACGAACCTACTCAACAAACAACTGAAGAATTGAGTAGATTAGACTTACCAGCAGGCGTAGATATTGAAGTTAAATTATAATTAAAACTTCATTCCCTCGCCCCTATGTGGGAGAGGGTTAGGGTGAGGGGTAATTCCTGAACCAAAAGCCAAAATTGAAAACTTAATAAGCATTATGCATATAATGTGAACTACGACGTCAGGTAAGACGGAAGGTGAAAACCCTTAAGGGATGACTTTCAAAATGACGATTCCCATTTAGGTAAAGAGTAAGGCAGTAGCGCTCACAAGATGAAAGGCATATTTGTACAAAGCAGAAATGCACGAGTATATATGTCGGAAAGGAAGACACAATGACACTAGGTGTAATAGGTAAAAAAGTTGGAATGACTCAAATCTTTGATTCAGAAGGTTTGGCAGTTCCTGTTACAGTAATTAAAGTTGATTCAACAGTAGTTACTCAAGTTAAAACTGTTGAAACAGATGGTTACAATGCTATACAAGTTGGTACAATTGCAGCTAAAGAAAAACACTTAACTAAAGCTGAAATTGGTCACTTCAAGAAAAATGGTTTAAACAACTACAGACATTTACAAGAATTCAGAGTTGAAAATCCTGCTGATTACAAAGTTGGTCAAGAAATCGACTTGGCAGCAGCTCTTGCAGATGTTCAAAAAGTTGACGTAACTGGTACTTCAATCGGTAAAGGTTTCCAAGGTACTGTTAAAAGATGGAACTTCGGCAGAGGTCCTATGGCTCACGGTTCTAAAAACCACAGAGAACCGGGTTCTATCGGTGCAGGTACAACTCCTAGCCGTGTTATCAAAGGTAAAAGAATGGCTGGTAACATGGGTAATGAAAGAGTTACAATTACTAAACTTAAACTTGTTAAGGTTGATGCTGAAAACGGTTTAGTATTAGTTAAAGGTTCAGTTCCTGGTTGTGAAGGCAGATTGGTAACAATCGTTCCTACAAGAACTAAATGGAATTAACGAACTTTAGTTCCCTCTCCAAGGGGGAGGGTAGAATTTCAAGTTGAGTTAAACGAAACTTAGAAATTCGGGTGGGGGTTCACCCCGAAGGGTAACTCTCTAATACAGAAGATATACAACCCGCTTCTGCCATATAAAGCCAAACGGCAAGGGGTAGACGGAAAGCAAAAGGAAAAATAAAATGTCAAAACAATTATTGAATACAAATGGCGAAAAGTTAGGTGAAATCGCTTTAAACGAAGCAGTTTTCGGCGTTGAACCAAACTTGCACGTAATGCATTTGGCACTTAGAAGACAATTAAACAATGCAAGACAAGGTTCTGCATCAGCTAAGACTAGAGCAGAAGTTTCTGGTGGTGGTAAAAAACCTTGGAAACAAAAAGGTACTGGTCGTGCTAGAGCAGGTTCATTGAGATCACCTTTATTCGCAGGTGGTGGTGTAATCTTTGGACCAAAACCAAGAAGCTATGAAATCAACATGCCACAAAAGGCTAGAAAATTGGCTCTTAAATCTGCACTTTCTGCTAGAGAAGAACAATTAGTAGTAGTAAAAGATTTCTCAGCTATTTCTGAACCAAAAACTAAGTTGATGGCTGGTATCATCAAATCATTGAACTTAACTGGTAAGATTTTGGTTATCGCTGATACAAATGCAGAAGAAAATAAATTCTTAGGTTTGGCAGCAGGTAATATTCCATCAGTTAAATTATTATTACCATCAAACTTAAACGTAAAAGACCTATTAGAAGCTGATTTCGTTGTAATGACTGAAAAAGCTGTAAATGAAGTTACAGAAAGGTTGCAATAATGACTAAAAATATCGAAAAATTATATGATGTAATCAAAAGACCGATTATAACTGAAAAATCAATGATGGCAACAGCTCAAGGTCAATACACTTTTGAAGTTAATATGAATGCAACAAAAGTTGAAATCGCACAAGCTGTAGAATTAGCTTTCCCAGGCAGAAAAGTTAAGAAAGTTAGAACAGTTTATATGCCATCACATGAAAAAAGAATGGGTTTAAAATTTGGTAGAACAGATTCTTCTAAAAAAGCAATCGTTACTATCGAAGGTGATCCAATCGAAGAATTGACAGCTATTTAGTAGCTGTAAGTTCCCTCTCTAAGGGGGAGGGTTGAATTTCGAGTTGAGATTAACGAAACTTAGAAATTCGGGTGGGGGTTCACCCCGAAGGGTAACTCTCAAATTATTACAGTAGCCAAAAAGATAATTATAGGAGAAAATAAAATGGCAATTCGTAAAATTAATCCGACATCTCCGGGACAAAGAGGTATGACAAAGAGTGATTATCAAGAAATCACTACATCAACTCCTGAAAAATCTTTATTGAAGAAAATTGCGAAAACTGCCGGTAGAAACAATACCGGTAGAATAACTTGTCGTCATAAAGGTGGCGGTGTAAAACAAGCTTACCGTATCATCGACTTCAAAAGAGAAAAATTCGGTGTTCCTGCAACAGTAAAAACTGTTGAATACGATCCAAACAGAAACGTAAGAATTTCATTAGTATTCTATGCTGATGGTGAAAAGAGATATATCTTGACTCCAGAAGGTTTGAATGTTGGTGATGTAATCGTTAGCGGACCTGAAGCTGCAATTCAAACTGGTAACGCTTTACCATTAGAATTAATTCCACTTGGTACTATTGTTCACAATATCGAACTTACTCCAGGTAGAGGCGGTAAAATGGTTCGTTCAGCAGGTAACTTTGCACAAGTTATGGCTAAAGAAGGCAACTACGTAACAATCAAATTACCTTCAGGCGAAATGAGAATGGTAAGAAAAGAATGCATGGCAACAATCGGTACATTGGGCAATGCTGAATTCAAAAACTTATCAATCGGTAAAGCCGGAAGAAAAAGATATATGGGTATCAGACCTACTGTTCGTGGTGTAACAATGAACCCTTGTGATCACCCTCACGGTGGTGGTGAAGGTAAGACCGGTCCTGGCGGACACCCTAAAACACCTTGGGGTAAACCTGCTCTTGGCTATAAGACAAGAAAGAAAGGTAAAGCGTCTGATAAGTTAATCGTTAGAAGACGTAAAAAATAATTAAACTTTGCTTAGGGTAAAGTTATGTAACATAATCTTTACCCGTTAGCAAAAATAATTTTTACAAACATTAATACAAATATACAAAGGAGAAATTAATGGCACGTTCATTAAAAAAGGGCCCATATGTAGAAGAAGCTCTTCAGAAGAAAATTAACAAAATGAATGAAAATTCAGAAAAGAAAGTTGTTAAGACTTGGTCAAGAGCATCCATGATTATTCCTGATATGTTGGGACACACAATTGCCGTTCACAACGGTAAAACACATGTTCCGGTATATGTTACAGAACAAATGATTGGACATAAACTGGGCGAATTCGCACCGACAAGACTATACAGAGGTCACGCTGCAGATAAGACAGCTAAACGTAAATAGTCGGTTTTTGATTAAGAATTAATTAAAAAGAAATAAGGAAAATAAAAATGGAAGCTAAAGCAAGACAAACAAACATAAAAATGACAGCTAGAAAACTTCGTAGAGTAATCAACGAAGTTAGAGGTAAGTCTGTTAATGAAGCTCTTGATATGTTACGTTTTATGCCATACTTTGCAGCTAAAGTTGTAGAAAAGAACTTAAAAGCAGCAGCTGCAAATGCTTTTGAACAAGCAGGTGTAAAATCCGATTCTTTAAAAGTTTCTGAAATTTTTGCAGATGAAAGCGTAACATACAAAAGAGGTAAACCAAGAGCGCAAGGTCGTATATACAAGAGACTCAAACGTACATCTCACCTCACAATTAAAGTAAGTGATACAGCAAAATAGAGGAAATAAGGAAATGGGACAAAAAACACATCCAACCGGATTTAGAGTAGGTGTAATCAGACCTTGGTCAAGCACATGGTTTGCTAAGATTAAAGATTATGCTGGATTCGTAGCAGAAGATGCTAAAATTAGAAAATTTGTTAAAAAGAAATTATATGCAGCAGGTGTTGCAAATATCTTGATTGATAGAAAATCTCAAAGCTTAACAATTACTGTTGTAACAGCTAAACCTGGTATCGTAGTTGGTAGAGGCGGTCAAGGTATTGAAGAACTTAAAGCAGAAGTTTCAAAATATTTAGGCAAACCGGTAATCATCAATGTGGTTGAAGTTGCTAGAATTGATGTTGATGCTTTATTGGTAGCTGAATCTGTAGCTCAACAGCTTGAAAAACGTATTGCATTCAGACGTGCAATGAAACAAGCTATGCAAAGAACAATGCGTGCAGGCGCACAAGGTATCAAAATTATGGTATCAGGTCGTTTGGGCGGTGCTGAAATTGCAAGAAGCGAATGGGCAAAAGAAGGAAGAATTCCTCTACAAACTCTAAGAGCTGACGTTGACTATGGTTTCACAGAAGCAGATACAATCATGGGTAAGATTGGTGTAAAAGTTTGGATTTTCAAAGGTAACTTAATGCCTGGCGAAAAAGCTGATATGAACATCAAATCAAAAGACTCAAAGAACTCATCAGGCGAACGTTTCAACGGTAGACGTGGAAAACGCAGACCTGTAGAAACAAAATAGTAAATAACAGGAGAACAATATAATGTTAATGCCAAAAAAGACAAAATACCGCAAGATGATGAAAGGTAGAATGAAAGGTACCGAAACTAGAGGTACTCAGTTCGAATTTGGTCGTTATGCATTAAAAGCTCTTGAACCTGGCTGGATTACAAGCCGTCAGATTGAAGCAGCAAGACGTGCTATGACTCGTGAAATCAAACGTGGCGGTAACGTTTGGATTAAAATATTCCCAGATAAACCGATTACTGCAAAGCCTGCTGAAACTCGTATGGGTTCAGGTAAAGGTAACGTAGAATACTGGGTATCAGTTGTAAAACCAAACAGAATCTTGTTTGAACTTGACTACTTTGATAGAGCAGTTGCTATTAACGCTTTAGAGTTGGCAGCACAAAAACTTCCTATTAAAGTTAAGGTTATCGAAAAGGAATCTGTATAATATTTAAAGGAAAATATAACAATGAAATTAAGTGAAATGCGTGAAAAAACAGTTGATGAGTTAAAACAATTTGTTGTTGATTCTAAAAAACAATTACTTGATTGCAGAATCAAAAAATCAATGCATAAATTAGAAAACACTGCTGAGATTTCAAAAACAAAACGTTTAATCGCTCAAGCAAAAACTGTAATTAGAGAAAAAGAGGTGTCAAATGCCTAAGAAAGAAAAACAAGGTGTAGTTATCAGTGACAAAATGGATAAGACAGTAGTTGTTAAAGTTGCGTCTTATGAACCACACCCTAAATATAAGAAAATCATTGAATTCAACAAAAACTACAAAGCTCATGATGAAAAGAATGAATGCGGCGTTGGCGATATCGTTAGAATTATCGAATCAAGACCAATTTCAGGCGACAAAAGATGGGTTGTTGAATCTATCGTAGAAAAAGCTAAGTAGTAATTGAATTAAGGCTCTCGGGGTGAAGTTTAACGCATAAGCTTCATGGACAGAGAGAAAAACTAAGTAAGTTGGGGTTAATATTAACCCCAACATCAAAAAAAGGAAACGGAAAAATGATACAACAAGAAACAAGACTAGTAGTAGCAGATAATACAGGTGCTAAAGAATTATTAGTTATCCGTGTAATGGGAAGCTCAAATAAAAAATTTGCAGCTGTTGGTGATGTTGTTGTTGCAACTGTTAAGGACGCAACTCCTAATATGACAGTTAAAAAATCTGAAGTTGTTAAAGCAGTTATCGTTAGAACAAAACACGATATTAAACGTGCTGACGGTTCTGTAATCAGATTTGACGAAAACGCAGCTGTAATCATTAACAAAGACGGCAACCCTCGTGGTACTCGTGTATTCGGGCCTGTAGCTAGAGAACTTCGTGATAAAAACTTCATGAAGATTGTTTCATTAGCTCCTGAAGTTATTTAGGCGTTAATGGTGGCACAAAGGTCGTGATGAAGTTAAAAGACTTCCGCTCACGAAAAAGGATAAAATCCAAAAATTTAACGGAGAATAGAAATGACAGACAATAAAAAAAGCTTGCATGTAAAAACAGGTGATAGAGTTATCATCACAGCAGGCAAGGATAAAGGAAAAACAGGTAACGTAAAAAAATCTATGCCTTCAGAAAACCAAGTTGTTGTAGAAGGTGTAAATATGATTACTAAGGCTACAAAAGCTAACCCTGCATACGGCATCCAAGGCGGATTGATTAAGAAGGAAGCTCCTCTTGATTCATCTAATGTAATGATTGTATGCCCTAGCTGCGAAAAGCCTACCAGAGTAAAACACGCAACTGTGGACGGTAAAAAAGTTCGCGTTTGCAAAAAATGTGGTGAACAACTAGACGCTTAGTATGAGGCGGATATAATATGCCAAAGAGGGATAAGCTACTCTGCGATTATTATTCCGTACTAACTCGATACTAATTCCGTCATAATAGAAGGAAAGAAAAATGACAAGAACAAAAAGCTTAAAAGCAAAATATGATGAAGAAGTAAAAGCAGCACTTAAGGAAAAATTCGGTTACAAAAATGATATGATGATTCCTAAACTTCACAAAATCGTTTTGAACATGGGTGTTGGTGAAGCTTCTCACAACTCAAAAATCGCAGACGCTATTCAAGCTCAATTGACTAAGATTGCAGGTCAAAAAGCTTTGGTTACAAAAGCTAAAAAATCAATCGCTTCTTACAAATTGAGAGAAGGTATGCCGGTTGGTGCTATGGTTACTTTACGTGGTGAAAGAATGTATGATTTCTTGCAAAAGTTAATCTGCGTTGTTCTTCCTCGTATTCGTGACTTTAGAGGTATTTCTGCTAAGAGTTTCGATGGCAGAGGTAACTATACTCTTGGTCTAAAAGAACAATCTTTGTTCCCTGAAATCACTTATGAAGAAGTTGATTTGGTAAAAGGTATGAACGTATCTGTTATCACAACTGCTCATACTGATGACGAAGCAAGAGAATTGCTAAGATTATTGGGTATGCCATTCAAAGGTATGAACAAACAAGCATAGATGGATTTTTTAATCCCGATTATGCAAACTAAATAGTTAGAAAATTATTTGTAATAAAGGAGAAAATCATGGCTAAAAAAGCGATGATAAACAAAGAACACGCAAGAGAATTATTAGCTGCTAAGGGTAAATACCCAAAAGTTAGACTTCATAACAGATGCAGCATCTGCGGTAGACCTCACGGCTTCCACAGAGATTTCGGATTGTGCAGAATTTGTTTAAGAAAAATGGCTCACCAAGGTTTATTACCTGGCGTAACTAAAGCTAGCTGGTAGGTGCTACGCACGTAGACATTTGGTCGGATGACATGGGTTAAGAAACAAGTTTAGATTGCTATTACTAGTCATCCTCGAAGTGGAACTACAAAAGAAAAAGTAACCAAAAAGAAAAGAACACATTGTCGGATGACATAGGTCAAGAAACAAGTTTAGATTGTTTTTACGTGTCATCCTCAAAGTGGGACTACTAGATAGATATTAGGTAAGAATGGTTACCGATTTGGTGAGTAATGTTCGGTGAAAACTGATAAATAATTTTAAAGGCGCGTCATTAGACGCGCCTTTTATAATTCATAAAATAAACAAAGCATGGTCATTCCCTCTCCAAGGGAGAGCGGATTTTCGGTAGGGCGTAAGCCCGTAAGAGCAAATAACATGGAAATAACAAGAAAAATCCGTAAGGATTTGTTGTTATTGTAATGTTATGCTTGCCCGAATAATCCAAGAAAGGGCTAAGGTGAGGGGTTTACAAAGCAAAAGCAAAAGCAAAAGCAGATTATAAAACTCAAATCGCCTTACGGCTCGAACCCTCACCCGAATTTCAAAGTTTTGAGTCTTAAAAAAAAGCTGACTCTCAACTTGAAATTCTACCCTCTCCCTTGGAGAGGGGCGTTTTTTCTTCTACGTTTTTGAATTCACTTGCTTTTTGAAGTAACAAAATATTGCAAATTGTAAAGCAATGGTGGGAAAAGCGTGAGCGGTTCCCACCATTTATCTAGAATAACAAGTCATGATTTAATTTTAAATCATGACTTGTTTCTATCAATATCCCCCACTTGGGTAATACCGAATTGCCGACTTGTCGAATAGCGCCATAACCTCAATCGGAGTTAAATATAAGTATATTAAATCTTTTTCATACTTCCAGCTATTCTTAATACCAAGAGCCGATTAGGCTCTTTTTTTTAGTAAATATTTGTAAAGTTCTTATGAAAAATAGTCAATTCTTATTCTTCACAGTTTTTATTCCTTTTGAAAGGTTTGCTAATATGAGTATTACAACAGAAGTTATTAAACAACCAAACGCACCGATGGCTGATGTTAATATCAAAATGCCAAGCGGTAAAACAAGGTATTTTAAGCTTCCAGCTCAAAATGCAGATTCGTTTGCGATTGAATATAAGAAACAAGATAAAAATCGCTCAACTGTTTCTAATATCGCATTTGGCTTTTCGATTTTTGCGGGTGTAATTTTAGCCAAAGCCTTTACTAAAAATATCACTGATAAAACAATGCAATTCTTAATCGGTGCAGTTGGGGGAATATTAGGCGCATCTGCTTCATCTATTTTATGTGATAAATATTTGGATAGTCAACAAAATTCTATGATTAAAAAGTATGGCGCACAAGAAACTTACTTTGAAGCATAAAACTTTTAGTAAGTTAAAAGAGTATAAATCATCATCAATAGAAGGTTTTATTGATAATATAATTCTTGAATTACACCAATAATTTTATTTAAAAAGTTTTTATATTTAATTCTTTCTGCAGAGCCTGAAAGTACAATATCAGCGTATTTTTTACAAGGTCTGATGTGTACTTCAGCTTTGTCATTTGCATTCTTATAAATAAAGTCCGCTGAATCACCTAAATCACGTTCTTTAGCTCGTACGTAAAATCTTTCTTTCTTGATTTTTTCATCAATGTCAACATAAATCTTAAAATTAAATGCGTCTTTTACTTTTTCTGTAAGTGTAAATAAACCTTCTGAAATAATAATTTTAGAAGGTTTAGCTAAAGTATAATTATCATGTCTAATAGCAGTGCCACTCATGTCATATTTAGGAAGATAAGTTTCTTTGCCTGATAACAATTCCATTATGTGTTTGCTCATCAATTCTAATTCTAAAGCTTGAGGAACATCTAAATCATAATGTTTTGCAAATTCAGAAAAACTTCCCGCAGCTTTAACCATTTCTGAACGGTCATAATAGTAATCATCAGTGTTAACACGAGTGATTGCATTATCAATGTTAAATTCTGTTGCAAAAGATTCAATTGTATCAATTAAATCCATCGTAATAGTAGATTTACCGCTTGCAGTTTCTCCTGCAATACCGATAGAAGCAGGCATCTTGATACGTCCTGAAAGGTATCCTGCAATTTTCTTAATTACAAACGGATTGTAACTTACAAGGACAGAATCTCTAGTATTAAGCTCATTTTCAAAAACTTTTTGTAAATAATGCTCAATCTCTTCATGTATATTTGTTGGTTTAGTTATATTTTGTGAAGTTGTTTGTATCATAAATCTTCTTCTTCCTTTGTACTATTATACACAATTTAAAACAAAAGAAAAGTTTTTTTTGTTAGATTAATATCGAATTTTTACAATTCGTCACAAAAGCTTACAAATTTTCAGGTTTAGTATAATCAATACCACCAACAGCGTTATATAGCGAGATGGTAGAAATTACGCTATCGATTTTAGAAGAAATTTCATGTTGTCTGACAATCAGCAAATTAACATTGGATTTCATTTCGTCAAGCTTGGAAGAATCGCCGATTGTAAACTGTTTTTCAGCCAAATTGTGTTTTTCCTGCTCTATTGTATAAGCTTCATCAGCCTTAATTAAATTAGCTTTTGTTGTTTTAACGGAAACCATTGCATCATTAACTTCTTGAATTGAAGTCAACACAGTTTTTTCGTATTTTTCGATAGCCTTTTTGTATTCGTATTTGTTAATTCTATATCTTGCAAGCTTTGCTCCGCCCGTAAAAATATCCCAACTTGGCGCAATACCGATATTTCCTAAAAATGTTTCAGGAGAGAACATTCTGTTCCAACGGTAAGCGTTGAAGCCCAATGTGCCGTATAAGAAGAATTTTGGCAAGAATTCTCTTCTTGCTACCTTAACATCAATTCCTGTCTTTTTAACATAATCTTCAGAACTGATTAAATCAGGACGGTATTGAATAATAGTTGTAGACAAGGCGTCAGGCGTATTAGGCATTGAAACTTTGTCAAAACTAGAGTGTTCAATTTCTTTATCTGTTTTTAAAGCTAATAGCGTAACAAGTTCGTTATTTAAAACTTTTTTGTTTTCACTAACCTTATTCAAGTCTTGTTCAAACCTAACTAATATTTGACGTTCATTCAAAAGCTCATTAATCGGTGCAAGTCCTGCGTTGTATTTCTTTTCAGTCATTTTTACAACATCGGTTTGAATTGCGATAATGTCTTTCAGAGTTTTTTCCAGTTCATCCGTCTTAATCAGGTTGTAATAATTAGACGCAAAAACAGATGTCATGTAAATATATGTCGCGCGTTCCTGTTGTTCGGCAATTTCTTTTTGCTTCTTGGCACTTTTTCTGTT
Organism: uncultured Candidatus Melainabacteria bacterium; assembly: GCA_934754515.1. Classification (GTDB taxonomy): domain Bacteria; phylum Cyanobacteriota; class Vampirovibrionia; order Gastranaerophilales; family Gastranaerophilaceae; genus CAG-196. The sequence goes on from CAKVIG010000008.1 coordinate 73,208, forward strand.
TAAATAATTTTGCCCCCAAATATCAATTTCGTAAGATGCGCTAAGTGGCATAAATAGTTCGTTTTGCGAATATTCAGGAATAATAACGTTGCCAAATTCTGTTTGTGGCCCGCTCAATGTTCTCGTAAAGCTGCCATCAAAACCTACTTGTGGCAATTGGTTTGCACCAACCAATCTGACGTTTTCTTCAGATTGTTTAGTTTTGAGTTCTGCAATTTTCAAATCGTGGTTGTTATTATAGAGAGTTTGCAAATGTTCGAGCAAAATCTCATCACTGTAATTTTTCCACCAGTCTAAATTAATGTAGCTAAAGCGGTCTATTGTCTGCTTTGCGCTAACCGGCAATGATAAAAACAGAAATAAAAATATTAAAATCTTTTTAATTGTCATACTAACACTTATCCTTCTTGTGCTTTGCTCGCTTACATTCCCTCTTTTGGGGAGAGGGTAGAATTTCAAGTTGAGAGCATTAATTGTTTTGGCTCGAAACTTAGAAATTCGGGTGAGGGTTCGAGCCGTAAGGAAAAAATAATAAAGCTTCCTTGTGTTATTATGATAACACAAAATTTAAAAAGAGAATATTTATTCTTATGTTAATGGTGCAAAAAATATTTTTAGAAGTTTTTATATCGACAAAGGAGAAAAATTTAAATGAAAATAAATCAGGTAAGTAATTATAACGTTAATAATTCAATGGCTTTTGGTTCTATTAAATCATCAATAAGACATTTAAAGGAAAAATGGTATGGTGAAGATTATTTAGAATACAATCCACATCCAAAATCATTATTTAAAAGCAGAGAAGAGTATTTAGATGATATATTAAACGATGAACCCAGCTTGGCTTCAAAAGTCAAACACAAATGGGAAAAATTTTTGGAAGAGAAAGCTCTTAATGTAGGAGGAATCTGCTTAGTGCTTTCTGCCATTCTAGCTTGCGGTTTTGGGTTAACTAAATCTTGTTCTAAAAATGTTGCATCAAAAAATGTCAAAACATCAATCAATCTTGTCAAAGAAAATCCTAAAATTCAATAAAACATAAAAAAAATAAATTACAAAATCGCGTCCAACACCTTTGTTGAACGCGATTTTATGTTTTAATCTTTTATAGTTTTCAAATATAGGTCAAGCAACATTTGTGACTTGTCATCTTTCCCCAAATTTTCAAGTATATCCCTGTTATAACTTTCAGGCAAAATATAAAAATTGAAAGGGTTTTCATTAATTAAATTTTTATTTTTATCTATTCTATTAATCAAATTTGAAGGATTGTCGTAAATATATTTCAACCTTTCGAATCCTCCTGGGGATAATTTTACAGCTTCAACCAAGTTATCATCAGAAATAATTTTTTTATAAACTTCCAATATCTCTTTTGAAGTATAGAGATGTTGGTTTAAAATTTTAGCTAAATCATTTTTAGGGTCTTTTAATATATTTAGTTTATCATCTTCCAGTACCATCTTTAAAAACTTTGTTGTGTCATCATAAACAGATGGATTTTTTCTGGCTTGGGATGCCATTCTATAAAAAGTAAAATCCCAATATTTATTCTTCTTTCTCAACTTTTCGTTTTCAAGAATTAATGTTGATAGATCTATATTTTGTTTGGTAAGTCTAAATGATCCACGACTTCCTCTTTCTTGATCCATTAACCATGAATCTTTATCTTCAAAATCTTTTTCATCCAAAGATTCTACAAATTTTATTAATTCATCTCTTTTGTGTCTGAAAATTAGTTCAGGAGTAGCTCCACCAACGATTTCTGCTACTTTTTTTAGTGGAATATTAAGTTTTTGAGCGACTTCTTTTGGAAGAAGTCCTTCTTCTTCGACTAATCTTTTTATTTCTGCTTCCGGATACTCTTTTTCCTCATCTACAGTTGCAATACCTAAAGCATTACGGTGCTTGTTAATATACCTTTCTGCAACATTCAACTCTTTTGCAATTTCTGAGTCCCTTAATCCACTCTTCTTGTATTCAAGAAGTTCTTCTTTAGAAATGTTTTCAACTTTTTTTGCTGTAGCTGCTTGTAAATTAAAAATCTTAAACAAAGGTGTTAAAGTCCCTGCGTTTTTTAAACCATATATCTGCGCAATTTCCTTAGAGCTTTTGCCTTCTTGAATTAATCTTTCCAAATCTTCTTTGGTAATGCTTTTTAAGATTTCACCATCTTTTGTCGACAAATTATTTTCTTTAAGATAATTGCGCATACTTGTAGATGACATGTTATACTTTTTTGCTAATTGGCTTATAGAAAAACCTGCTTCTAAATCTCCTTTTACTTCATTTATATCCACATTATCGGTAAGTTTCTTTTTGTTTAATCCAATCTCTGCACTTGCAGCCAATCCTGCAACACCGCTTAATAAAGCAGTTGATGTTTTCGGATTTTCTACAAGCTTTTTTGCAATTTTTGATTTGCTTTTAAATGAAACTGAATTCACATATTTATTATTAATTTGGATTTTATCAATCATTTTTATGCCTTTTTTTTGATAATGTCTTATATTTATAAACCTCATAAATATATTTTTTGATAGTGATTTAATAAAAATTTACAAATGACAAATTTCAGGTACCCCCTCTCCAAAGGAGAGGGTAGAATTTCAAGTTGAGAGTTATTATTATTTTTTTGCTCGAAACTTAGAAATTCGGGTGAGGGTTCGAGCCGCAAGGCGATAGTTCATTTTACAATCAGTTCTCAACAAAAAATCATATAAAAATAAATTGTCATATTTACACTTATCATTCTTGTGTTATGATGATAACACAAAGGGATGATATGAAAAAAGATATTTTACTAAAACAAAAAATCGGATTAAGGCTCTCAAGGGCAGGACATTTGTCTAAATTGTTCGCTATTCAAACATTCAAAAAAAGCGAGCACGATTTAAGACCGGAACAATTTACAGTTTTGTACGCTCTTAAAGAGCATAACGGAATGTATTTGAGGCAGTTAGGCGATATTACCTATAAAGACCGCCCAAACATGACAAGAATTTGTTCAATCTTAGAAGATAAAGGATTTTTAACTTCCGCAATCGACGCAGAAGGCAGACAAGTTAAAAAATTATATATTACCGAAAAAGGTATAAAAGCTTGCGAAAGCATGCTTCCTATCGTATTAAATACATGGGAAGAATCTGTTAAGGGGCTTGAGCAAGAAGAAATTAACAGTTTTTTGACAACATTAGATAAAATAGAAGAAAATATGAAATTAAAGACATTAATTTAGGTGATATTATGACAAAAAAACAACATGAAGATAAAAATCCACCGGAATTCGTAAAGGAAGCAAAAAAACGTCTTAAGAAAAGACGTCCCGAATATAAGAAAAAACGTGTAATTGTACCAAGCATTACAGCTACAATACTTGCTTTGTTGGGTATTTATGCTGCTATTCACGCAACATTCTATCAATCAACAGACGATGCGTTTGTAGAAGGTCGTCTTGTTTCAGTTGCACCGCGTGTTGCAGCACCTGTTGTAAAGCTGTTGGTTGATGATAACCAAAATGTAAAAGCAGGAACTTTGCTTGTTGAATTAGACCCAAAAGATTTTGAAGTTGCTCTAAATCAGGCAAAGGCTAAGCTTGAAGAAGCAAAGGCTGCTTTTAATATGTCTACTAAAAAAGTTGATGAAAGCGCGTCTAAAGTAAACAAATCGTTCGAAGATATTTCTTCTGCCGAATCAAGATTAGATTTTGCCCAAAAAGATTTTGGGAGATACAAAGATTTATACAAAGACGGAATTGTTTCAAAACAAGCTTATGAAAGAGCAAAAACTGCACTAGATGTAGCTAAAGCCGATTATAATTCAGCTTTAGAACAAGCAGATGCAGCAAGACACGCTTTAGAATCAGGGAAAGCTAAGGCTAAAGCTGATGAAGCAACAATTGAAAAATTGGAAGCCGAAGTTGAGCAAGCAGAACTAAACTTAAAGTATACGAAAATTTATGCACCGCAAGATGGTATGGTTGCAGCAAGAAGTGTTGAAAAAGGTAATTATGTAAATATCGGTCAACCGCTTATGAACATTGTTCCTGAACAAGTTTGGGTGGTTGCAAACTTCAAAGAAATGCAAATTACTCACATGCACGCAGGACAACCTGTAAAAGTAAAGGTTGATACTTATCCGAATAAAAGGTTTAAAGCACATGTAGACAGCATTCAAAGAGCAACCGGCGCTAAATCCAGTTTGTTCCCTCCTGAAAATGCAGTTGGCAGTTACGTTAAAATCGTTCAAAGAGTACCTGTAAAAATTGTTTTTGACGAAGATATTTCTCACTACAATATAGTTCCGGGTATGTCAGTAGTACCGAAGGTTAGAATCAAAGATGGAAAACAAAAAGACAATTAATCCTTTTATAGTTGCATTTGCTGTATTGTTACCATCGTTTTTAGCTTTGGCAGCATCATCAGGTACTAACGTAAGCCAACCGCACATTGCAGGTTTTTATGGTGCTACGCAATATGAAGCTAACACCGTAATCACTTGTTATATCATATCAGGCGGTTTGATGCTTCCTGTCACAGGCTACTTGGTTCGATTAATCGGGAAAAAACTCCTTTTTTATTACAGTATTATAATTTTCGCACTCGGTTGTTTATTGTGTATTTTAGCACCAAACTTGCAAGCCTTAATCTTGGCAAGAATTGTGCAAGGTATCGGAAGCGGTGCGATTTTGCCACTTTGCCAAGCTGTTTTGTTGGAAGTTTTTCCACCTGAACAGCGAGGTGTCGCAATGGCATTGTTCGGAGTTGCTGCGATGTTTTCACCGCTTGCAGGCCCGTTTGTCGGAGGTTATTTAACGGATAATTATTCTTGGCAATGGATTTTTATAATCAATATTCCGCTTTCTTTATTATCTTTACTTTTAATAAAACTTTTTGTAGCAGATGAAACTCCTGTTAAACAAAAATATAACAAAAAATTTGATATTGTCGGGTATACTTCAATTGTAATTGCAATGGGATGTATGCAAGTTGTTTTGGATAAAGGACAACAATACAACTGGTTTGACGAAACTTGGATTTGCTGGACAACAGGTGTTTGCATATTCTCGTTTGTGTTCTTTTATGTTTGGGAGCTTGAATACAAATATCCCGTAATTGATATCCGAGTATTCAAAGACAGAAATTTCTTATTCGGGACGATTACAAGCTCATTTATTAACATTATTTTGTATTCAACTTTGTTACTTGTTCCAATGTTTGTGCAGAGTTTAATCGGATATAGTCCTTCTATGTCAGGTTTGACGATGTTTCCGAGAGCCGTTGTTTGTTTAATCGGTTTAATCGTTGTAGGTGAAGTTTCAAAATATGTCAACCAAAAACTATTGTCTTCGATTGGTTTTATAGTAATGGCTTGCGCACTTTTGATGCTTACGCAAATGAACCCGACTTCATCAATGGAAAGCATTGTCTTGCCTAATATATTGCTTTGTATCGGTGTACCAATTGCGTTTGTACCGATTACAGCTTTATCATTTCAAACTCTACCTGCAAGTAAAAACGCGGATGCTGCATCTTTGCACGCTTTGTTTAAAAATATTTTGACAGCAGTTTCAACATCGGCTTCATCAACGTTTATCGCAAGAGTTTCACAAGTGTATCAGAATTATTATGTTGCAAACCTTGCACCGCATAATCCTTTATTCTTGATGAAATTCACCGCGTTTAAACACAAGATGATGACTTATTATCCTGCTGTTGTAGCTTCAAGAAAAGCAAACGGCTTATTGTATAAACAACTTTTGGCACAAGCGCGACTCGGTGCCTTCTTTGATATTTTCACGTTAATGGCACTGTTATCATTAAGCGCAATTTTGATTATACTATTGCTTAAAAATAAACAAAAACGTAAAACCAATAAAGCATAGTTTAAACAATAAAAAAGACCGATTGTAAAATCGGTCTTTTTTATTTTATCTGTAATAAAACTAAGCTTCTGTTTTTTCTTCTTCAACAACAGCTTTTTCTGTTTCAGCAGGAGTTTCTTCTGTTTTTGTTTCTTCACCTTTGAAAGCAGGAGCTTTAGGAGCATCTTCGTTTTCAACTTCTTCACCCTTGAAAGCAGGAGCTTTAGGAGCATCTTCTGTTTCAACTTCTTCACCCTTGAAAGCAGGAGCTTTAGGAGCATCTTCTGTTTCAACTTCTTCACCCTTGAAAGCAGGAGCTTTAGAAGCATCTTCTGTTTCAACTTCTTCACCCTTGAAAGCAGGAGCTTTAGAAGCATCTTCTGTTTCAACTTCTTCGCCTTTAAAAGCAGGTGCTTTAGATTCAACTTCACCATCTACTGCTAAAAAAGCTTTGTTGTATGCTGCTAGAGCATTTGCACCTTTAAATGATGCTGCTGTTTCAATTGGAGTTGTAACAGTTTCTGTTTTAGGAGCTTCTGTTTCAACAGGCTTAGATAATTCAATATTGCCTACGCCAGCTCTAAAATTAATCGGACTAATCATAATATTTATACCTTCTATTATCTGATACACATTGTTTAAATCATGACAAGAATAAAAATTGCCATTAATTTTATAAATCTTTACAAAAGTTATTAAAAAAGCTCTCTGTTAAAAGAGAGCTTTTAACTTATTCTTACGCTTCTGTTGAAGCTTCTTCTGTTTGAGCTGCTTCTTCCGCTTTTCTTGCTTCTTCTTCAGCCTTCTTAGCTTGAGCTTTTTTAGAAAGTTTAACTACTTCTGATTTTTTGTAGTTTAATGTGCCATCTTCATTGCAGTTAGCCATTAAGTATTTAACTGTATCTGTAGGTTGAGCACCTTTCTTAACCCATGCTTCAGCAGATGCTTTGTTCAATTTCATTTCTTTTGTTTTTGGGTTGTAGTAACCTAATTCTTCAACAGGTCTACCTTCACGTTTTGTTGTAGAGTTGATAACGATAACTCTGTATGTTGGAGCTTTTTTAGCACCTAATCTTTTCAATCTGATTTTTAACATTTCTTTTTCCTTCTATTTTTAATATAAGTGGAGCTTCTTAACTTGAAAGATTGGCTCCTAGCCGCTTATACAAAACAGGCTTTTAGAGGATATGCCTGCCTAATTATACCTAACCACAAAGATATTTAAGAATCAATAGCTTGTTAAGTATGTTAAAGTTCAGAGATATTAAGTGAGAAAATATTTTTTGCTAGTATGAACAAACAGGTAAGACTTATCTTTATATACAAAATTTATCCATTATTCATCTCTATAAATTTAACGATTTCATTTGTACACTTGTCCCAAGAAAATGTTTTTGCTCGCTCTATACCTTTTTGTGCATTTTCTTTTCTTAATTCTGCGTTATAATAATATTTTTCGTAAGCATTAATATGTTGTTCATCGCTGTCAAAATCAATCATTATTCCTGTATTGCCTACAACCTCTGGTAAAGAAGAATTATTAGAGGTAATAACAGGACAACCGCAACTCATAGCCTCTAGTGGCGGTAAACCAAAACCTTCGTATTGAGAAGTATAAACAAACCACTCAGCACCTGAATACAATGCCGGCAAATCTTCATCATCAATATATCCGGCTTTTATAATTTTATCCTTGTAATCACCAAGATTTTCAATTTCTTGTTCTAAAATTCTTACAAATTTATCCCATTGTCCTCCGCCCAGAACAAAAACTAAATCATCAATATTATTCTTTTTGATAAACTGTATAAAAGTTTTTACGGCTCTTGTTAAATTTTTTCTCGGTTCCAGTGTGCATAGGCTAAATATATATTTCTTGTCAGATGGTATATTGTATTTTGCTTTAGCTTTGGAAATGCCATCATTATTTATAGGTTTAAAATTTTCATCACACGCCAGCAAAACTGTTCTAATTTTGTCTGCATCCAAATTCTTATAATGTTTTATAAAATCATTCTTTGTATTTTCAGAATTAGTAAAATAATAATCTTTTTTGCTAAAAGAATCAGTTAATCTTTTATACCAACTTTTTTTTCCATTTGCATTTGGAGCAATATCAGGAAAAAGTAATGGTATAGTGTCATGTAAAAATGTGAATTTCTTTATTTTTTTAGAAGAAATCAATGTTGGAATTGCATAGCATAAAGAAACAAAAGCATCGTATTTGCTCATGTTTAAAGTTTTTAAATAAATAGTTTCAAGAGAATTGCTTATTAGAGATAAAGGTAATAGGTATAGCTGTAGCAAGTTCTTCCATTTACTTTTTTTATTTTTTAATTCATCGCGTAATTCTTTTGATTTAGCATAATAATAACAAATAAAATTGTCGGGTTTATCAATTATTATTTCAAAGTTTTCATTTGGGAAGTATTCGCTTAGATACTTTTTTAAATCTTCTTTTTTATTATATGTACAATACAAAGAAAGTTTAATATCGTCATATTTCAGGATTCTTTTGAAAATATTGTTTGCCACAACATAAAGACCACTGCGTGAGGCATTGTTATGAATACCGTTCGCAAGAATTGATGCTTCAAATAAAATATTCATCTGTTTACCATTCTTTTTCAATTTTAAATTCCTTTACCTAAAATTTCACAATATTATTTTTTTATGAAAATATTCTAACACAAAGGATTTTTAATGATGTAATTATATCATTTTTATATTGCATTTGCTTGATATCTTGTTTAAACTTGCTTGTGTAACTTTCTATTAAATAGGATAATAAAATAGAATATATTTCTGCTAACAATAATGCTATATTTGTGCAAAGAACAAAAAGCCAATAAGCTTATGGACAATATTACAAGTGGTGATGTTGAAGTTTTGGTTTTAAAAGGTATGTCTGCAAAGTACAATACTATTCAAGAAGAAATAAGTAATCTAAAAGTTACTTTAAACAACATTGAAAATCCAAAGATTTCAAGAATACTAACATTGGATTATTTCAAAAGCATGTGCAAAAAGAATTCTAAAATTCTTGCCCATAGTTTACTACCTCAAAAAAGAGCATTTATCAAGAAATGCATAGAGTCTGTAACCCTTGATCCAGTTAGAAGAGAGGTGCATATCAAATTAGACATAAATCCATTTTTTATACAAAATGATGATACAAATAAGGCTAAAAAACTGGAAGTATCAAACTCAGATACTTCCAGTGAAATGGTTGCGGGAGCTGGATTTGAACCAACGACCTTCGGGTTATGAGCCCGACGAGCTACCAGACTGCTCCATCCCGCGATATTTAATTTGTATTGCGATACCCTGTTGAGCAGTCTTCCAGACTTACCTCTCCTCGAACGTGACATTTAGTCACCTTCTCGTCGGCAGAGTATCCCGCGATATTTAATTTGTATGTCAAGTAAATACACCCAACATCTTTATTATGCTCCGTAAAAATAAAAAATCAAGTACTATGTTTTATAAAAAAAATAATTGTTTTAATAATATATTTTGTTACAATAGTATCTATACCAATGGAAATGAAAGGGTTATTGATGTATAGTCGCCTAAAAACAGAACTTCTATCACCTGCTAAAGATAAACAAACTGCGATTGAAGCTATTAATTGTGGGGCAGACGCTGTTTACATGGGGGCATCTTGTTTTGGCGCGAGAAGAAATGCGCCAAACTCGCTTGAAGATATTCAAGAAGTTGTTAACTATGCACATAAATTTTGGGTAAAAGTTTTTATTACCGTAAATACGATTCTGAACGACAAAGAATTGGATGAAGCCGTTAAATTGGTCAAAAAACTTGATGAAATCGGCGTTGATGCGGTTATCGTTCAAGATATGGGTTTGTTAAACAAGTTGATGGAATTGCAAAATGCACCACAACAAAATGGAAGAAATTCTCTTAATTTAGCAATACACATGAGTACGCAGTGTGATAATCGCGATGTTGAAAAAGTTTCTTTCTTTAACAAACTAGGCGTTTCAAGAGTTGTTTTAGCGAGAGAACTTTCCTTAGATAAGATTAGAGAAATTCATAATGCTAATCCAAACCTTGAACTTGAAGCTTTTGTGCATGGCGCGCTATGTGTGTCTTATAGCGGTCAATGTTATTTAAGCCAATTTATAGGCGGACGTTCTGCGAACAGGGGAGAGTGCGCTCAACCTTGTCGTAAGAAATATACGGTTAAAACGACAGATGGTAAAATTATTGCAAAAGATATCCACGCGCTTTGTTTAAAAGATTTTAACGCATCAAAATACTTGAAAGAAATGGCTGATGCCGGTGTTTTCTCTTTTAAAATTGAAGGCAGATTAAAAGAAACTAATTATGTAAAAAACGTTACTGCCTATTATAGGCAAGAATTGGACAAATGTTCTGAAAAAATTAGTTCAGGAAAATGTATTTATCCGTTTGTGCCTAATCCTGAAAAAAGTTTTAACAGAGGATTTACGCATTATTTTTTAGAAAAGCGCAATGATTGTTTTAATTTTGTTTCGCCAAAATCCAAGGGCGAATATTTGGGCGAAGTTATTGAAGTTAAAAAAGATTGTTTTGTTATAAAAACGGATAAAGAAGTGCATGCGCAAGATGGGCTTGTAGTGAAAAGTGACGGATGCTTGGTGAATAAAGTTATCTTAAAGGGAAAAGCCCCCACCCCAACCCTTCCCCAAAGAGAGGGAGTCCTGCTTGTGATTTATCCTAACAAGAAAATAAAATTAAAGGTCGGCGATAAGGTATACAGAAATCTTGATGTAGAGTTTGAAAAATTGCTCTCTCAACCAGTTAAACGACAAATTGGCGTACGCGTCTTGCTTGCTCCCTCTCCTGAGGAGAGGGCTAGGGAGAGGGTTCTATTAACTCTCACCGATGAAAACAACATTTCAATCTCTCTGCCGCTGGAAGGTGAACATTCAAATAATCCTGAAAAAATGAAAGAAACTTTTGTTAAACAGTTTTCTAAAACAGGTGAAAGCGATTTTTATATCGAAGATATAAAAATCGCTACAGAACTTCCATTCTTGCCTGTTAGTGCAATAAATCAGCTCCGACGCCAAGCATTTGAACTGCTTATGCAAGAACGTTTGAAACAATATAAGCGAGATATTCAAAAGCCACTTAATTATACACCTTATTACAAAAAACAAGTTGATTACAGGGGCAATGTTTTTAATAAAGAGGCGAAAGAATTTTATTCCAAGTGCGGATGTAATGTTTTAGAGCCTGCATTGGAGGAAAAACTTCCTGAACATCCGATTGAACTAATGCGCACAAAACATTGCATAAAATATGCGCTCAACATGTGCAAATCACCACAAAAACTGATATTAGAAGACGAACACGGTAAAACCTATCCGCTTATTTTTGATTGCAAAAACTGTGAAATGGTGGTTATGAATAAATAACACTATGCGGCTTGCTCCTCTTCTTGATTTTCTTCCGGTTTTTCTGGAGAAGAGGCTGTTTCTTCTGTGCTTTGAGTTGTTTCTTCTTGCAAAGATTTTACTAAAGCGTTTACTTCTTCAACATTTTTGCAATTATCAAATTTCTTTTCAGCGGCTTCTAATAGTGCTATTTGTGCATCATAGTTTTTAATTTCTGCTTCAAATTCTTCTTTTGTATAATCTTGACCGTAGAATAATGGTGCAGAGTGTATAGAATCCGTAATCAAATTATCACAACCGGTAACTGTTATTGATGGTGCAATAAGAGCTTTTCCTGCTTGTAAATTCGGGATAGAGTATGCCTTGCTTCCAATCGCAGCTTGGTAAGTGTTCTTCTTGCTAACGTTTTTTTGCCACCAAGTTAGTTTTTCTCTATTTGGAACATAACGGTTCAATTCTGCAAGATTTTGATTAGGTTTTTCTGCCAATCTTCTCATCACTCTGTTTTGAGTATCAATAAGTTTATTCAAAGCTTTATTATATGCTTTTTGTTGTTTTGTGATTCTGGAATAGAATGTTGCTATTTGTTTGTCTGATAATACTTGACCTTGAATTTTGTTAGGATTAGCGGATACGCTTCTATTTTCCATTCTGGTAATAGCTTTTGCGCCTGAATTATTTTCTTTTAAATTGTCATAAATTGCTTTTTCTTTTATTTGACCTTCAAAGAAGTTGCTCATTTCAGACTTATTTCTTTCCAATAAGAATTTTTCTTCTTTAAGCATTGCCAAAGATTCTTTCTCGTATTGAGTAAGTTTGCCGTTCAATTTTTGCAATTCTTGTAATTCATAGATTTTTGCATCAACTTTTGTCAATCTTTCGTTAATAGAGTTATTGATGTCTTGTTTTTGCGCAGCTTCTTTGCTCCTCAAATTGCCCGTACCTTTTTTGAAGCTACCTAGCAATCCGTTTTGAGAAATAGATGCTGCATCTGCTTTAACCGCTTGAACTGTGGCTTTAAACGGATTAACAAACGTATCAGCTAAGAATTGTGTAGATTTTTGCCATCCTTTACCGACTAATGATGTTCTTGTTTGTGAAGTAACGGCATTTGTAGCCCCTTTTCCGATAGCTCGTAAACCACAAGTAGACCCGATTATAATTGTACCTCCTCCGAGAATATCTTGTATAGCATTATCAATAGCTTCATCATTATCGCTATTTTTAACTTTATTAAATTGTTTTATGCCTTCAACTAATTGTTTACCACCGCCAATAAGACCTGCTGTTGCCAAACCGAGTCTTGCAACAGGACCTACATAAGGTACGAAACAAAGTGCCGTTAAACCCACGTTTGTTAAACATTTTTTCCAATTCCATTTGCCGTCTTTTTCATATCCTAAAAGCTGTTTACCCATATTATAACCAGCGGTTAGTAAGTTTGAGCCCCATCTTGCTGCTTTACTCCAAAAACCTTGTTTTTTATAAGGAGTTCTTTTAGTGCCGGAACCGTCTGCTTTTTTGCTTTTTTCCAGTTGAGCCTTTTCAGCTTTTGCTTTTTCCAAAGTTTCAGTTATTTTTAATTCTTTTAGTTTATCTTCTTTAATTGTATTTAATTCTGCATTGCCAGAGCTTGTTTCGGCTTCTTTAGCTTCTTTTTCCATGCGTTTTTTGTATTGTTCGTAAGTTTCATTATCTGTTGATGCTGTGGTAGAAGTGGTAGTAGAACTACTTGGCATAGTCCAAATATTTTCGTTTGAAAAATTGAATGAATTATTAAAGCCTCCAAACATAGGCATACTCCAATTAGGCGTATTCCAAGTATTATAAATTCCAAATCCCATAATAATATCCTTAATTTAATATCCCTTATTTATATAAAGTTTCTAAGCTCTAAAAAATTGACTTTTTCTTAACAAAGCTTTACAAATACAATTTGAGATTTTGTTTTTGATATACTGAATATATGAAAAAGTGTGGATTTGTAGCAATTTTAGGTCGTCCCAATGTTGGTAAATCAACTCTTTTAAACCAAATATTAGGTCAAAAGATTGTTATTACGACAGATAAGGCGCAAACAACAAGAAAACGTATTAAAGGAATTTTAACCGAAGATAGGGGACAAATAATTTTTGTTGATACTCCGGGGGTACATAGACCTTTGAACAAACTTGGTGAGTTTTTACTTGACGAAGCTAAGGTTGCAGTTCCTGACGCTGATTTGGTTTTATTCTTGGTTGACGGTTCAGAACAGGCAGGAAAAGGCGACAAGTGGATAGTGGAAAATATTTTGAAACAGAGTAAAATCCCGGTAGTACTTGTTATGAATAAAGTCGATAAACTAAAGAAAACTGAAAAAGTTGAGGAAAATTTGATTTCATACAAAACTTTGTTTGAAGAAAATATTCCTGTTGTTAGAATTTCTGCAAAAACAGGCAGAAATAAAGATACGCTTCTTTCAAATATCTTTAAAAAACTTCCTGAAGGTGATTATTTGTACCCTGAAGATGTTGTAACTGAAGAGAATATGCGCTCAGTTGCTGAAGAAATTATTCGTGAAAAAGTGCTTTTGAATACGCAGGACGAAATTCCGCATTCTGTTGCAATCAAGGTTGAAAGATACGAAGAAAAAGAAGATATTGATAGAATTTATGCAACAATATTCTGTGAACAAAAGAGCCAAAAGGGTATTTTGATTGGAAAAGGCGGTAATTTACTTAAGAAAATCGGAACTGATGCTCGTTTGGAATTAGAAAATATTGTTGAAAAGAAAGTTTTTTTAGGCTTGGAAGTGAAGGTAGAAAAGGATTGGAGAAAGAAAGATAAAATTTTAAAGAATTTTGGTTACAAATCTGAAAAAGAGTAGCAAAAAATTTTTTTACGAGTTTTTATCTAATTACCTCTCTCCATGAGAGGGGGTAGAATTTCAAGTTGAGGCATGCGAAACTTAGGAATTCGGGTGAGGGTTTGTCCCTTAAAAACAAAAGTAGGTTGGGCTTTCAGCCCAACAAAATCAAAAACTAAAAACAAATAAGTGTGTATTAGGAGCAAAAATGAGAATAGAGAAAATTAATTCAGGTATTCAAAGAAAACAAAATTTACAAAACAATCAGACAAGACCGACTTTCCAAAGAAACTGGTCTGAGCATGTAAGCTGGGGTGCAAATTATCTCAAGGAAACAGGAAAAACTAATTTTAAATTATTTTCTTTTCCTGATGCGAAAGCTGTTTTTGTAGAAGTTGGTAAAAATATCAGTGAAGGTTTTGGTGCGATAAGAGATAGAGTTGTTCAAATTTTGGCAACAGCCGGCACGGCTTTGACTGTAAAAAATGTTTTGCCGAATGATGATAAATCATCAGTTTATCCAATGGATAACAAAGGCGATGGCGTTTATGAAAAAACTGATGTTGACGCAAAGCCCGGCATGCCATACAGGTATATCGTAGTAGATAAGGATAATAATATTAATCTTGTAAAAGATCCTTATGCAAAAAAACAAGAAAATATTAACGGTTGGAGTACTATTTACGATACAGATAATTATAAATGGGAAAATACAGATTGGCTTGAAGGTAAAGACCCTAGAAGAATTGTAAGAAAACCTGATGAACTTCAAAGAGGTTTGGAAGGTTTAGTTATTGATGAAATAAATATTCCGACACTTTCTGAGGAGGGAGATTTTGAAACTGCTAAAAAACGAATTGATGTTATCGCAAAACGTGGTGTTGCAACTGCAGTTGAACTTTTACCTGTAGAAAATACTTTTTCTAAACAATGGGGCTATGATGGCGTAGATAAATTTGCCGTTAACGAAAAGTTAGGTGGCGCAGAACAATTAAAGAGTTTGGTAGATTATGCTCACGGTAAAGGTTTGAATGTCATTATGGATATGGTGCCAAATCACATGGGGCCTGATGGTGATTATTTAGCGCAAACCGGTCCTTACGAAAAGGGTTCAGGACAGTTTGGCGGAGAATTTAACTATGAAGGTCAAAATAACAGATATGTAAGAGATTGGATGGCAAATGCGGCTCTTTGGTGGGCAAATGAATTTAAAGTAGATGGTTTAAGACTTGATATGACTAAACTTTGCGGTTCAGATTATTTGCTAAAACAAATAGTAACAGAAGTTAATGAACATAATCCGAATGTGTTTATTATTGCAGAAGATGGACGTGAAAACAAAGAATCTGTAACAAGATACGTTGATGCTCCGATATCCCATAACGAAGAATTGGATTTTATTGATACACAAGTAGATTTTATTGCAAATAAAGGATGGCGTTCAACTCCGGTAAATATCGGTTTTGATAGCGAATGGGATTTTAGATTGATGCATACAATAAAAAATGCCGTGCTTGCTCCGGGGGCGAACTTACTAGACGATTTAGATAATAGATTAAAAGCTTCTCAACACCGCGTAAAATATGTGATGAGCCATGATGAAATCGGTAATGAGGATGGAACAAGATTGATTCCAAAAGTAATGGTTCGTCAGTTGAACTTGTTTGTAAAATCAAAAGGCAACAGTGATGCAGAAAAAGGACAAAATGCAGCAAGAGCAGGCCAAAAATTAGCAGAATTGGTTGTTTCAAAAGATTTTGCGTCAATGGATGATACAAAACTTGCACTTGCAGAAAGAAATTTAGGTATAAATGATTTCATAAGCAAAGAAGATTTAACAAATGCATTTATGACAGCAATTGCAAAACAAAAGTTGGCTTTAGGTACTGTTATGACAATCCCCGGACCTAAAATGTATTTCCAAGGTGATGATGAAGCCGATTTGTCAAACTTCAAATTTTTTAGAGAATTTTCAGGAGAAAAACAACAAAGAGCAAAAGACCCTGATTTTGCAAACAGAATTGTAGCAGAAAAAGGATATGATACGTTAGAGTCAATTGCGCGTCCTGATTCAATACTTGGTAGAGTAAAACCAGCAGGTATGTTCAAAGATGTTTCAACTCAAATTGAGACATTCAGCAAAGATTTGGCAGAATTATTACAAAAAATGCCGGCTTTAAAATCAGGCGATATTGTAGGAACTTATAAAGATAATAACCATAATGTTCATATTCACCATTTGAAACTTGGCAAAGATGAAGCTCTTGTTGTTAAGAATTTTGGTCAAGGCTTCCATTATAAAAATTATGAATACTATGGTTTTCCGCAAAATAGTAGTTGGCAAGAGGTCTTTAATAGTGATGCTAAAGAATATGGCGGCTCAGGTTATTCAAACAAGGGTAGAGAAGCTATAACAAATATGAATCAAAATTTGTCTTTAGCTCCAAACAGTATTGTAATTTTGAAAAGAGTTAAGTAAGTTTAAGTAACAAAAGTTAATGGTGCAAAAAATTGCACCATTAACTTTTTAAATAAAAAAATGAACAATGTATAATTAAAAATTACTTAAAATAATTTTCCATTTTCCACTTTCAATTTTCCATTAAAAACTTTATATACTCCTTATCCCTTTACAAACAATCCCTTCATGTTAATATAGAATAAAAGGACAGTGTATGACATTATTTAGCGCAAAACTTCATCATCATACTCATACAAACCCGAAAGGGCTTGGAGTTTTGTTGCTTCTCTAATAGACTCCATATATCGGCTCTTTCGGGATATATAAGAGAGAAATGAGTACGATAAATAGGAGTAAATTTTAAAATGTCATTAGTAAATATAATTTCGGCAATCGGTAATAATTCGAGCATATATCCGCTTATTGTAAGGGATTGTGGAATAGAAGTTCCTTCAAAAGTTGCAATGACTTATAACCAGAATCTTAAAGATTCAAAGCAGATGGCTTATAATGCAACAAGAGAACGACTTATTGACGAATACGGAACTTCGCTTGTTTGGCTTGGCGGAATTCCTGCTGTCGGCTCGATTTGTGATTGGGGCATTAAAAAATTAGGTTACGACCCAAAGGTTAATGTAAGTCTTTTAAAAGAAAATTCTAAACAAGGTTTAAAATATAATATTGATAAATTTAAAGAAGTTGCTCCTGATGAAGCTAAGACAATGGAAAAGGTTCTTAAAAACAAATCTACTTTCCAAAAATTGCTTGCCGGTAAATTCGTCTTATCAACAGCTCTTCCTGTTGCAGTAATGGGATATTTTTTGCCAAAATTTAATTTCGCGTTGACAGATAAGTTGAGAAAGAAACAAGAGGCGATGAAACCTTTGTACAATGAATTAGAAAGTGAACTAACTCCCTCTCCACGGGGGAGGGTTGGGGTGGGGGCTTATGAACCTCAAACAAACCCTGCTTTTAAAGGTATTTCTGCATTGTTAGCTAACATGTCAACCGTTCACAAAATGGCTTTAACCGATGGCGGTTTAACAGTTGGTAGAGTCGGAACTTCCAGAAACAAATATGAAGCATTGGAAAACGGCTTTAAGATGTCAATGATGATGTTTTTGAACTTTGTTGCACCGATTTGGTTTGCAAAAGGCTTTGATTCTTTGTCTAATAAGTTTTTTAAAACAAATGTGAATTTAGACCCTAATTTATTGAATGACAAGGACTTTTTGGCAGAGATTAAGTCTGACAAATTAGAGTTGCCAAAAGAGGATGTAATTGAATTTTTGGATAAAAATCCAAACTCTAAGTTTGCAAAATTATCGGAAAAATATTGCGGAGTAAAATATTTGAAAAATAGAGTGCGTGACCCTAGAGCATTTGTAGACGAAAGTCGAATTCAAAATTTTCAAAAAGAAATAGAAAAATTTGCAAAACAAGCAGTTACAAGTGGTGATGTGGATAAATTTGCAAAGAAAGCACTTGCCGCAAAATCTGCAAATATTTTGGCAAACGTAGCGTTGAGTAGCTTCTTGTTAGCAGTTGCGCTTCCAAAATTAACATTTATATTGCGTAAAAAAGTTACGGGTTCAGAAGCTGAGCCCGGCTTGATGGGTAGGGATATTAAAGCATAAAGCTGATTATCCCATTCTATTTCCGAAAATTTTCTTCAAGAATGCTCCAAAACCACCGTTTTCAGAGCCGTTTTTGTATTTTTCATAATTATCGGCAACAAATTGGTTTCTTGGGTCAAGCTCCTTCAATCTATCCATGTATTCCATTGCACCGTAATTATCTCCGATAGATTCTCTGAATTCAGCTAATTTCTGTAATGCGTTTTTGTTTTTAGGGTCAACATCAACTAAACGTTCGTAAAATTCGCTTGCTTTTGTTTTGTCGCCTTCTGTTTCAAGTAAAACTGCAATCGTTTCAATTAAATCGATATTTGTATCATCAAATCTGTAAGCGGTTAAATATTCGTTCAAAGCAACATCTTTATCACCGCGAACAATATTATATTTACCCCAGTTTACGTGTTCATTAAATGAATCTTCTAACTTTTCATAAATCAAGGCGCGCATCTGATAAATCAAAGGTGAATTAGGATCAAGTTTTGCATACTCGTCAATTTCTTTAAATGCTTCTTCTATCAAATCTTTTTGGAAATAATATTGAGCCAAAAGAGCGTGGAAAGTTTTATCGTTTTTGTAATTTTCTTGATTGCGTTTAAGGATTTCAAATCCTTCATCATTTTTACCCAAATCAAACAATGCTCTTGCTTTTGTTAAGTCATGTTGAGTAAGTTCCAACGCTTTTTCAGGTTGAGAATTTCTGATATAATAACCTGCTAAGATTTCTTCAAAATCCTTGAAACCGCAATCTTTTCTTCCGCGTTCAAGAATTTGAATTGCAGAAATTATGCCTTCTGTTTTTTCGTAAAGTTCTGCCAGTTTTAGATACACAACAGGGTTTTTATCGTCATAATCAGAAATTTTTAAATATTCATCAATAGCTTCATTAATCTTTCCTTGACCTTCGCAAAGTCCTGCATACAAATATCTTGCAGGAAGTGCTTCTTGTTGGTCTTTTGCGTGTTCAATCGCTTTTTTGTAGTCATTTCTGGCATGGCTCATTTGTTGTTGAAGCGCATGCAAATTGCCTCTTAGCAAATAATACTTGAATCGGTCTTCATGACAGAACAAGTCAATCAACTGTTCGTGCGCCAAAATATTTGGTGGATCGATTTCTAAAATCTTGCCATAATAAATCTTTGCATCATCCTTTTTCTCTAAAATTAACGCAACATGCGCAAGTTTGGTCAATAATTCGACATCATTTTGTTTGTGCGGAAGCTGTTTTTTATACTCCGCATAAGCTTCTTCATATTTTTCATCTTGTTCAAGTTGTTCTGCTAAGTTCATTTTATACTCCTAGTTAAATTTATTTTGAGCAACCGCCATACCTTCTTTAAAATAGCATGAAATTCCTTCTTTTGCTTTAGAAATTGCACCCTTTAATGTTTCTAATTCTTCTTTTGAGAAGTTTTGAAGCACAAATACTTCTGAAGGAATGTTCGGTTGAGGACCTATACCGATTTTTAGTCTTGCAACATTTTTTGTCCCAAGATGTTGAATAACAGATTTTATTCCATTATGTCCGCCATCTGAACCATTTGGACGAAAGCGTATTTTACCGATTTCTAATGACAAATCATCATATACAATCAAAACATCCTCAATCGGTATTTTATAATAATCCATAACCGCGCGCACTGCCTCGCCGGACAAGTTCATGAAGGTAGTCG
Organism: uncultured Candidatus Melainabacteria bacterium; assembly: GCA_934754515.1. Lineage (GTDB taxonomy): Bacteria > Cyanobacteriota > Vampirovibrionia > Gastranaerophilales > Gastranaerophilaceae > CAG-196. Next base: position 93,086 of record CAKVIG010000008.1, read on the forward strand.
GTTTAATTAATAAATAATCTTCTGTGCCTGTTCTTAAGTTTGTCATAAGACATTTAAGACGTGAATTTTCTCTAAAATTCAAATTCTCATTAAGAGCAAAACTGTCTATGAGCATAAAACCTGCGTTATGCCTTGTAAAAACGTATTTGTCACCTATATTTCCTAAACCTGCAATTAATTTCATCTCTAAGCCCTAAAATCCTTCAAGAAATGTTCTTCCTTTGTATCCTTTCCTCCATAAATCTTGCGGTTGCAATGAGTGTTTGGAGTTACAATATCACGCAATACTTTTAACAAAGCATCAGTTAAAGAATCCTGTTCAGTAGCATCTGTATCTTCACTTATATAACGCCCGGCAAAATCTTCATGGTTGCTATCATAATATTTATCACAAACAAAAATTCTTGAATTAATAGCCTCTTGGTTGTCTATTTTATCAGCAGATTTTTGAAGAGAAAAAGTATATGAATCTGTAACCAACTTTCCTGAAGGAATATCTGAACCGTATCTATATGACCTTTCAGCGGTTAATGCCAAAACATTCTTATCAAAATTTGAAGTTAGCTTTCTTAACAAGTCTGCTAATTTATCTTGTTTATTTTCCTGCATACATTTTTGAGTAAATTCACCCCAAAAATCTCTCACAGTAAAACCATATTTACAATAAGTGCTAGGCAATTTTGATTTAAAACTTTGCTTATTTGCAGAGTTGTTATGAATTGAATTATTTTGTACTGCTGAAATTCTCATGTTTATCTCCTTTACGCCCTAAATTCGCTTATAAGTTTGGCACTCGCTTTTTGTTTATTTCCAAAAATTGCCCTATTTGCCGGCATGATTGGGTCAACAATATTCTCTAATGCTCTTAAAATTATTGTAGCCAAAGAATCCGATTCTATAAAACCTACATCGCAATTTACTTTTGTTTTATCACCTGATTGTTTCACCACTACATTTTTAGGATTAATTGCCCTTTCTACATAAATATCTTTTGTTTTTGATGCAGGATGCAAAGAAAAAGTGTATTCATCCGCATTTACATTCTTACTATGCGTTAAAACAAGTAAATTCTCATCTGAATTAGCTTTTAATTTATCCAAAGCACTTTTCAAACGACTTCCTGTTCCTTCTTTAAAACATTGTTCTGCAAACTCGTTCCAATAATCTTGATAACCGTTTGTGTATTTATAATTTATCGGTGGAAGTTTTGATTTAAAGTTTGTGCTATTTGTTTGACTTGTGATTGGCGATACATTCACGACTTGTTACTCCTTTAGGAAAATCCCTCACCCTCTCCCCAGGAGAGGGAATAACCGACACTTGATAGTTATTTGAACCTTCTCATGTTTTTCATCATTTGATGCGCAGTGAGTTTTGCACCTGCTTGTCCCATTTTGCCCATCATAGAACCCATATTCTTTTTGACATCAGAAAATCCTTTCATCATCTTGCGCATTTGCTCAAACTGATTAATAAAAACGTTAACGTCATGAAGCGGTAGTCCTGAACCTTCCGCAATTCTTTTTTTGCGTGAAGAATTCATAAGTTCAGGATGCTCGCGTTCTTCAGGCGTCATACTTTGTATAAACACTTCAATGCGTTTAAATTGTTTTTCGCTTTCGTGTGAAAGCTTTTGTCTATCGTCTTTAGAAATCTTTAGCCCCGGAATCATTCCCAAAAGCTGATCCATAGAACCGAACATTTTCATTTGTGATTGCATTTTTAGAAAATCGTTAAAAGAAAATTCAGCTTTCGCCATTTTCTTTTCCATTTCTTTTGCAGTCTTTTCATCAAAAACTTCTTGCGCGCGTTCTACAAGTGATACAATGTCACCCATTCCCAGAATTCTTGTAGCCATTCTTTCGGGATAAAAATCTTCTAACGCGTTAAGTTTTTCACCTGTACCTGTTAATTTAATCGGTTTATGCGTACAATAAACTACGCTTAATGCCGCACCACCGCGAGAATCGCCGTCTAATTTTGTTAAAACTAAACCCGTAATACTTAGCTGCGCATCAAAATTTTCCGCCACATTAACAGCTTCTTGACCTGTCATAGAGTCAATTACAAGTAATTTTTCAGCAGGATGAAAAACTCTATCAATCAAAAGCAATTCTGCCATCATATCAGTGTCAATTTGTAAACGGCCTGCGGTATCTAAAATAAGTGTATTAAAACCTTTTTCTTTTGAATAGTTAATCGCGTTTTGGATGATTGTCTGAATATCCTTTGAATCATTTTCAGAATAAACTTCTACCCCGATTTGCTCGCCCAAAGCTTTCAATTGTGTAATCGCAGCGGGTCTGTAAACATCACAAGCGACCAAAAGCGGATTTCTGCCTTCTTTTTTTAGTTTAACAGCAAGCTTAGCAGAAGAAGTAGTTTTACCACTACCTTGAAGCCCAAGCATCATAATTAAGTTCGGATGGCCTGAAAAATCAAGCGGTTTGACTTCTTTACCTAAAAGTTCGATTAATTCATCATGAACGATTTTTACAAGTTGTTGCGATGGATTAACACCCGTTAAAACATTTTCGCCTTCAGCTCTATCTTTGATATTAGAAATAAAAGCTTTTACAACTCTCAAGTTAACGTCAGCTTCTAATAATGCACGTCTGATTTCGCGCAAAGCATCCTGCATGTTTTCTTGAGTCAATTCTTTTTGACCGGCTGTTTTTGCAATAATATCCTGTAATTTATCCGATAATGAGTCAAACATTTGTGATACATCCTTAATTAACGATTTTACTATAAGGATTGTACCACAAACAAGCAGATACAAAAATCCGCTCTATAATTAACAATTTTATTCAAACAAAGCTCTTAATGCTGCAAGCTATGAGAATATGCTAAAGTTTGTTTCAACGTTTTTATCTCGAACTGATTCGATACCTTTAATCATTTCATTGATTGCAGATTGTTCAGTTTCAAGATTTTGCATTCTTTGGTCAATTCTTGATTCTTTTTCGTTGATTACACTCTTTTCATATTCATATTTAACTTGAGCTTCATTTTGCGCATTTGTATCATTTACAGTGAAAATATTATCAAAGTTAGAAGCAATATTGCTATCGTATTCATATTTAGTTTTACCATCATTATCTTCCGAAGCTTTCATAGTTGTTATGTAATATTGGTTGTTTTGTAACATTTGGTTCAAATAGTCATTGTCTTCAACGCTCGCGTTTATGTCATAACCGTTCGCAACCATAGCTGTGAACAATTGGTCATAAAATTTAATTTCACTTTCTTGAGTAGCAGTAAGTGATTGGTTGTCTGTGTTGACAGCACTTTTGTATTCTGATTTTGCATTATTTAACTCAGTTTCTTTTGCGTCATATTCAGCTTTCCAATTTGTCCATTCAGTACTTTGTGTATCTCTGGTTGTATATAAAGTACTTCCTGTTGAATCGCTGGTAGTTTTCGTTCCTCCATTGTTACAATAAGAACCTAAAATTTCACCAATCATACTTGCAACGTTAACTTTATAGTTGTCACCATCTTTTGTAAAGCCTGTGCCACTATTTTTTAATTGGTCAGATGTTAAGCTGAAAGTAGATTCATAGTTCGTTTGATAAGTTTCGCATGCAGATTTAAATGCTTTTGCATCATCTTCAGATAAATATCTGCTAATATTTGTGGAAATTGAATTTAAAAGTGTTTTTAAAGCTGAACTAGCTGTACCTGAATTACCAAGAGTAACCGTTCCATTAGCTTGTGAGTACAATTTACCGATATCATAACTTTGAGAATTAAGTGAGATATTGCCAGCTAATGATATAAAGTCCTTTTCATTTCTATTCTTTATTGGTTCATTTGATTCAATTTTATCAAGTTTTTCTTGCAAAGAATTAACGGTTGTTGCAGAACTGTTAACAGCAGCACTTGTACTTTCAGCGTTGCTCAACGTATCTTTAGAAATTCCGGTCAAACCTGATAAGATTGCTAATCTCGTATCACCTTCATACTTTCCGCCGTTTGATTCCAACATTTCAGCGTATTTTTCATATTTACTGTCTAATACAACTTGTCCGTTAGCATTTGTCAGCAAATATGGCGTATTGTTGTTATATGTGTTTGGACGCATTAAATTACCGTAACTTAAATCAACATAAGTTACACCTGAATTGTTTGACCATTTCAATGTCTTAGTGCTTAGTGCGTCTTGATAATCCTTAGAAACTCTTTTCATATCTCTGGAAAGAGAAGTCTTTTGCAAAGACAAATCTTCAAGCGTCCTGCCGATTGTGTTTTTTCGGCTGGTAAGCTGCAATAATCTAACTTGTGATGCTGCCATTCCCATGATTTGTCCGCTTTCCTTTATAGTTTTCCCTTTTGTATTATATATATCGGCATAATCAGGTAAAAACTTTAATAATTTTGAGAAATTGTTACAAAAATTAACATTGTTTTTATAATAAAGAATAAATAAAAAATTCTTCGTCTTTTAAACGAAGAATTTTATTTATTGTGTGAAATGAAAGTTATTCCTATCTTCCAAAGTTATAAGTGAAAGAACTTTGAATTGCCGAATCAACAGCACCTTGAGCTGATTGTAATTCCGTATCAACCATCTTCAATCTTGTTTGATATTCTTGCATTTGCAAATCTAATTTTTTCTCTAAGACAGTGAGCTTATCTCGTCTGGCCTCTAACTGTTTAACAGCGGGGTTGTCAGGGTCTAAGTCATTGCCAAGAGCCATAATTTCATCAGAAGATGCAACCAACTCCATTTTGGCGGATGCAATCCACTGCACTTTTGTTTCCAGCGATATCTTGTACGCTGTTAAGTACATCATTCTGAAACTTGAGGCAATTAATCCCATAACACGTTCCTTATCTTGTTTCGTTTAAGTTCTTGCCTTTCAGGAATGTGTGTTCATTACTTTCTGCAATCAAGCTTTCCATTTTGTGTAACTGATGCTTGTGGTAATTAACCCTATACTTTGCCATTTTTAACTTTTGTCTGATGGTAAGCATATCCTTAAGGCTTGATATTAAACTTACTGCTAATGCCTTTAATGGATTTTTCCGTTTGAAAAACGAACGGGCAAAATTCATAAAGTTCACTAACCGTTTCATATTATCTTGTAGTTCTTCACGCATAAGCATTTTCTCCTATGCATTCTAAGCCTACATGTATTATAAAACATGTTAAGCCAAAAACTTGCCTATTTTTAAGGATATTTGTTACATTAGTTAACATTTTATTTTGAGCCGGTCCTATTTGAAGTAATACTGTTGAAAATAAATCGATTTTTGTAATACTCGTCTTTTACTACATTATTATTTAACGGCATTTTTTTCAAAAACTTTAATTCTTTGTTGTTATAATAGCGCTGTTCGTTACAAAAATTTACAAATGACGCTATTGTTTTCGCTATAGCGTTATCAAAAAACAGGTCTAAAATTTTTCGTACAAATGTTCGTGTTTGCATCTTTTCTTTAAGTCGTTAGGTCTTAGGTCGTTAAGGCGTTAAGTTCATTATAGAATTTTCAATAAAAAACGCGTTATACATAACTGGTATTTAATACGAACTTAACGCCTTAACGACTTAATGCCTTAACAACCTCTCATCCTATAAATCCTGAATATCTTTGCTTGCAGACTCAATATCATCCTTAAGCATTTTTCTAACAATGTCACCTTGTGTATCTAACATTTTACAAACGGTTTCAATATTTGCAACTTTTTGAGAAAGTATTGTATCGGCGTTTGCAACAATATTGCTAGAAACAGTCTGATAAGCTGATAAAGCAGCTGATGTTGTTCCTTGCATCAAGTTACCCATAACAACAGCAGGTAAACCAAATTCACCTAAATAAGGAGCAGCAGCTGTCATAATACCGCCCCAACCTGAAACAAGTCCGGCTAACGGCATTAATATATTAGATGCTCCGATTCCGTATCCGTTTGCTGTTCCTAGACCATAAGCAGCCGTACTTGCGATATCGGCGATACTTCCGATTCCTGATGCAAAGCCGGTTGTTGCACCGTCAGAAGAACCAAAACCTGTTAAAAGATTTTGGATTCCTGAAGCTCCGCCTGTTGTTGTTCCGCTTTGGCGATAACCGAAGTTTGATGCGTAACCGCTAGGGAATCCCGAATAATTTCCCAAACTGTTTACGCCAAATGATGAATAAGTTCCTGTTGTTCCGCCGGTACCGCCTGTATATTGTGACCAGTAAGATGTACCGGGGATGTTCATAGCGGAAGTTCCGCCTAAAGTTGTCATAAAAGCGGATGGCGCAAATAAACTTGCTAATTGATATAAGAAACCACCTGCAGCTTCAAAACCTGTTCCTGAACTTGCTGAGCCTGATACGGTCAAATCTCTTAATCTGTCATAAGTTTCATATAGCATAACTTTAGCGTCAGCGGATGCTGCGCCAAATCTGTTAGCCATTACTAAATATCCATCGTTTTTGTATGACATTTTGTACCTCTTTTTTTTGAGTTGAACAGTTGAAAAGTGGAATAGCTGAATGGTTTGTATAAATAATTATGAGCGTTGCGAATTTAACAAACTTTTTTCTTTTCAACCTTTCAACTGTTCAACTACTATTAGTAGCTACGCTACTAATCTACTATCCGCCGAATGTCTTAAATGATTTTTCGACGTTATCCTTAACAACCTTAGATACAGCGTCAATTTCAGTTGCAAGCGCATTTTGCTCTGTATCAAGTTGTTTAAGTCTTAATTCTAACTGCTGGTCTTCTTGTTGTATTAAAGAAGTTTTAGCGTTAATATCTTGCACCATTTTATCGTATTGTGCATTTTCATAATAATACTGATTCATAGCATCTTGATAAGCCGCATCATCAGTAATTGTTTCAGCATTAAGCGTATATTTAATCGTATCATCACCAATTCTTACTGATGCAAAACGACCATTACTGTCCGTTTCTAACAAAGCTTTGTCAGTCTTATTAATATTTGTTGAAACATAACTTGCATTATAATATGGTAACTTTTGCTGATTATCAATGTGATTTATACCTTCTCCACTGTTTGCGGTTTCAGCCAAATCATAATAAGTTGTGTAATATGTTGTGCCGTTCATCGTGAAACTGTAAATACCACCTGAATACGTGCTTGCATCATAAGTTCCATCGGTTGTATTGAAACATTTCGTTATTGTTGTTTCTACATCTTGAGCCTTCATATCTTTAATTATTTGTGATATTTCAGCCATCTGATCGTCAGAAAGTGCGCTCAAAGGTGTTAATTTGCAGTTTCCGATATATCCCGGAACGCTCATTGCATCAAACGTAGCTTCTGCTAAATCTAATCTTGCTTTAGATGCGTTTGCTAGATTGTTTAACGAATCTACTTCACCTTTCATTTCATTAATAGATTTCCAAGTTGCGCTGTCTGACTTGTCTGTAGGATTATCAATATGGTAAGAAGGAAGAATTGTGCTTGTTCCATTACCACTTGAACTTATTAGTGCGTCTAAATCAGATTTGAAAGCAATTGTTTTTGAATTTGTATCATAATAAATTTCAGAATTATCAAATTTATCTTTATCTAAAGCACCATAGTCTTTAAGTTGTTGAATTGCATCTGCTATTTCTTTTCTTGTAGTATCATCTATATCAGCACTGTTTAATGGTTTATATTCAGGTTTATTAGTACTTTCTACAACTTTTATACCGTCAGTACTACCTTCATACTTATCACCATTTTCCTTGTAGTAGTCATTTCCGTTTTTGTATATTTTTGTGCCATCAGCAGCTGTATAAAGCGGATAACCATCTTCTGTTTTATCTTGAAGTGTTAATTTGTAATTTCCGCTTGTTTCATCGTATGTGTGATTCAATACATTAGAATTTAATGAATTATCAGCATAATTCTGCAGCTTAGAAGCTTCAGAAAGTTTTGTTTTATAATTTGCTAAATTTGTATCATAATCTGCTTGAGCTTCTGTTATTTCTCTTTGAGCGTTCTGAATAGCTCGTATTTGTGCACTATAATCCGCTGAACTTGTCGGAATTGCGCCTGTAAACTGCACTTGCGGATCATTTAATTTCTTTTGAGAACCGGTATAAACATTTGATTTATAGTGATAATTAATTACGTAGTTATAATCTTCTTCCGGCGTTGCAAGCTGTTGCCAACCATCAATTGTCATACTGTTTACGCCATCAGAAAATGAATACTGAACCTTAGTATAATCTTGTGTACTTGGGGGAGTTGGCACATTCAAGCCTAACATTTGGTTGAACAAATTTGCAGTTTGATTTGATAAATTCAAACGTGCTTGGTTAATTTGTTGTCCTTCGTATTCGCAATTTGATTTTCTTGCAACCAGAGCTAAATATCTGGCTTGTGATGCTGCCATACCCATAAGTGGTATCTCCTATTTCTCCCTCTTTTTCAGAGGATTCGGGTGTAGTTGTCGCCCGTATTATGTTACGTTTTCATGATTGTTTTAATGGGATACATAAAAAAGTCAATCATTATAATAATATTATACGGTATTTTTATAAATATTATTTAAGAGAAAAAATAAAAATCATCTAAATGGTGTAGAAGAAAATAAAAAATGGTTTTTATGTATTACGCGGAGTCGGTTCTAAAACTGACGAAAAGTTTCTATTTATGCTTTTGTAGTACAATTATTTTATTATGCTAGTTAGAAATTTTTATATTAAGGATATTTTAAATATCGCTTTTCCGATTATGCTTGGAAATCTAGGTTTTATTCTAATCGGTGTTGGTGATGTAATTGTTGCGGGAAGACATTCTACAGAAACTCTTGCATCCGTAAGCATTGCTAATGCTATTATTAACTGTATTGTAATGGTCGGCATCGGAATAATTAGCAGCCTTTCTGCAATTTTATCCAATTATAGGGGTGCAGGTAAAAGTGCTGAAAGATATTTTTATCCTGCTTTAAAATTTACAACAATTGCTTCTATTATTATTTCTTTTGCAGTTATGGCATTTATTCCTATAATTGATAAATTAGGTTTTGAACCACATTTGGCGCAACTTGTAAAAGATTATTTTTGGACAATTTCGTTTTCAATTTTTGGCGCGTATTTGCACTGCATGTCAAAAGAATACTTGCAAGCTTTTGAAATAGTTGTTTTTCCAAATATTTTGACGGTTATTTGTATATTTGTAAACTTGTTTTTAAACATAATTTTTGCGTTCGGTTATGGTCCGATTCCTGAGTTGGGAACTAAAGGTTTGGCTCTATCAACCTTAATTACAAGATATTTAATGGGAGGAATTCTTTTTTGGTACTGTTTCTATAAAACAAAAATCCAACACTATAAAGATAAAGAATTCTATAAAGATTTATTGAAAGTAGGAACGCCATCATCCTTGGCTGTTGTTATAGAATTTATCGGTTTTAATGCTACAACGGTTATTTTGGGTAGAATTTCAGGAATTTATGCGGCAGCGCAAAACATTGTTTGCACATTAACTACGGTTTCGTTCATGATTCCATTTGCTATATCTAACGCAACAGCTGTTAAAGTCGGTTTTGCAAACGGGGCAAAATATTATAAATCTCTTAAAACTTACGCGTTCACAGGGATTACGATGGCGGTAGTGTTTATGGCTTGTTCTGCTGTTGTAGTAGGAACTTTCCCTAAATTCTTAGTAAGTCTCTTCACAAAAGACCAAGAACTTATAAATGTTTGTATACCAATTGTTTTTGCACTTTGCTTCTTCCAAGTTTTCGATGGTTTACAAGTTGCTCTTGCCGGTATTTTCAGAGGCTTAAAACAAACAGGTATAGTTATGATTTCAAACTTTATAGGCTATTGGCTAGTGTCAATACCTTTAGGTTGTTTGCTTGCTTTTAAATACAATATGGATTTGTTGGGCTTTTGGTGCGGTTTAGTTTGCGCAGCAGTTGTTTTATGTTCTATAATGTTTACAACAATGTTAATAAAATTCAAAAAAATGAACTGATAAGGATTTTATATGCCACATTTTTTTATTAATTCAAATAATAAAACAGATAACAAAATTACAATTTCTGATGCTGACAATTACCGCCATATCGCACGCTCTTTGCGCGCCAGATGCGGAGAAAAGCTGTTATTAATTGATGAAAATCAAATTCAATACGAAACAAAAATTTCTGAAATTAATTCGAAAGAAGTTATTTGTGAAATAGAAAAATCATATTTATCAAAACGTGATTTAGAATTTGATTTGTATTTGGCACAATCGCCTTTGAGAAGTGATGCTCAATTAACTATTATGGAAAAAGCAACAGAGCTTGGCGTGCGCGGCGTTTATCCTGTATTTACAGACAATTGCGCATTAAGAGTAAATAAACAAGAAAAGTGGCAAAAGGTTATGTTTGAAGCTTCCAAACAATGTGAGCGCGCAAAAATCCCGACTTGTTTTGCACCGACTACGTTTGAAGAAATTCTGCAAAAAGATTTTGATAAAATAATTGTTTTGGCTGAACGTTCAACTGAAAAAAGCTTAAAACAATACTTAAGTGAAAATCCGACAAAAAAAGGTGAAAAAATTCTTGCTATAATCGGGCCTGAAGGCGGTTTTTCACAAAAAGAATTTGATTATTTCAGAAGCAAAAATTTGCCGTTAATAAGTTTGGGTGATTTAATTTTAAAAGCTGAAACCGCTGTAATTGTAACGCTTGGAGATATCGTTTATGAATATCAGGGATGATTTTGTTTTAAAAGAAATAAACGAAGGCTATCTTGTTGGCGGTTCTATTAGAGATTTATTTACAAAAAATTGTGTATTTTGCGATAGAGATATAAGCATTAAAGGTGCTGAAAATTTTGCAAGAAAAATCGCTAATAAGTGGGACGGAACATTTATTGAGCTGGATAGCGAAAACAAGATTTACAGAGTAGTTTTGCCTGACAAAATCAATTTTTTAGATATATCTGAACTGCAAGGCAATTCTATTGAAGAAGATTTGAAAAGACGTGATTTTACAATAAACGCTATCGCTTATGATTTAGCTAATGACAAATTTGTTGATGTAACTGGTGGTTTAAAAGACTTAGAAAACAAGGTTTTGCGTCATATTGACGATAAGAATTTCGAAGATGACCCGCTAAGAATCTTGAGAGCGTTCAGATTTTATGCGGTGATCGGTTTTTCTATGACAAAAGAACTTGAAGACGCGCTAAAAAAATATATGCCTATGGCTTTAAATCCTGCAAAAGAAAGAATTAATTATGAAATAATGAAACTTTTTGGTGGGGATTTCGCATCTAGCGCGTTGTTAAAAATGGATGAATTTGGACTGTTAGAAAAAATATTCCCTTGTGTAACAGAAATGAAAAAAGTTCCACCAAACACTCATCATCATTTGGATTTATTTCACCATGTTGTAGAAACTGTTAGACAAATTGAAATTTTGTATAATGAAATTTCAGGCTTTGAAAAAGAGCATTTGGATGCGATTGATTTTGGCGGATTCCCTCGCATAAATCATTTAAAACTTGCAGGATTTTTGCATGATATCGGCAAATTCTCAACTTGGACAATAGAAGAAGGCGGACGGCATCGTTTTATTAAACATGATGATGTCGGTTCAAAAATGGTTGTACCATTACTTAGAGATTTGAAATTTTCTAAAAAGCAAATTGAATACATATCTTGTATGATTAAAAATCATATTTACCCTTCAAATGTAATAGTCGCACCAAGTTTGAATGATAAAGTAATGATGCGCTATGTTCGAAAAATGGGTGATAATGTTGTTGATAATATTATTCTAGCTAAAGCCGACCGCTTGTCAGCACGAGGCGTTGATATAACGGAAGATGTTGTAAACGCGAACCTTAGCGGATTAGACAAACTTTTGGATTTTTATTTAAGCAGAAAAGATACTCTTGCGCCGTTACCAAAGCTTATTGACGGGCGAGAAATTATGGAGCTTTTAAATATAAAACCATCACCAAAACTAGGTGAAATAATTAATGCAGTAAATGAAGCTCAATTGAATGGTGATGTTTTGACTCATGAAGATGCTGTTCAATTAGTTTTAAATCAAGCAAAAAAAAGTTTGCCGTTTTGAAAATGGCAAACATTAAATAAACACGAGGATATTAAGAGAGAGTATAAAAAGAAAATTTCTTTTAGGTTAATTAACTTAACGTTTCAGTTGCTTAACCTTATTTATTTTGTTTCCTTTGTTTTAATCATTACTTACATTTATATAAAGTTTTTCTATTTTTAAAAATTGCTTTTTTCTAATCAACTTGTTACAAACCTTAAAATACTATATCTAAAGGGATTAAGGTGTATATATCAAGTAAATATCATATAAATAAACGCCTTAAAAAATAATGTTAAGTTTTGTAAAGAAATATTCTTTTGCTGAAATTGAAATATTTTTTTTTACTTTATATAAGTGTAAGATGAATAAAAATAAGGAGACTAAATTATGTCAACTAATATTAATGCAAATGTTCTAAAGAATTTTATAGTAAGAACAATCGGTGCTGAAAAATTAACTCAATCGCAAGCACAAAGATATGATATTGATGCAGATAAATATACAGAAGCTAATACAGATGAAAATGCTTATTTGGATTTAGATGAAATTCTAGACGATAAGGATTTGTACGAACAGTTTGCAACAATGTATGTTGAAGAAAAAGATAAAGAAGCTGAAGTTAATTCAGAGAAAGAAAAAGAAGAAGCGACTAAGGTACAGGACAAAGGCGAAAGCAAAGCTTAGAAGAGATAATATTCGAGAAAATAGAGAAATACAAAAACGGAGTCGAAACTCCGTTTTTTTTGTATATAAATAATAAAAAACTCCCCAGGTTGGACTCGAACCAACAACCTACCGGTTAACAGCCGGTTGCTCCGCCATTGAGCTACTGAGGATTATTTTAGTTTATTTAATTGTTTGTGAGCTTCATTCTAGTTTTGGTTTTCCTTGACTCGTCTGAAGTAACCTCACTTAATTATAATAACAAATAAATTTTTTTTGTAAAGAGCTTTTTTTATTTTTTGAAAATCAATATATTTAAAGTATATTTAAAGGTTTTTGCCCTTATTTCCCCTCTCCAAACTCTACTTTTAATAAAAAATAGAATTGTGCTAATATATAACTATGCAAAAAGAAATCATGCCGCTTAGAAATTACGCACATATTGGCGATGCCGTTTGGGAAGTCTTTGTTAGAGATTATACAATCCTGCAAACCTCTAATTCTAAGCTTTTACATAAAATTACAACAGACCGTGTGAAAGCATCTTTCCAAAAAGACATGCTTGATTTTATCATGCCAAGTCTGACAGAAGAAGAACATGAACTTGCAAGGCGAGGACGAAATTTGCCGATACCGGTTGCCAGACGCTCTATTCAGCATGAATACCGACCTGCAACTGCATTTGAAGTGCTCATTGGGTTCTGGTATTTGCATGATAAAACAAGGCTTGATGAAATTTTGGCAATGATAAAAAACACAGAGTTCTTTAGTTAAGCCCCAACTCGCTGTTAATCCTTGTCATGTATTCATTAACCATCTCTCTGCTCGGATATTCCAACGCTAATTCGCTCAATTCTTTTCTTGCAAGTGCCAAATAACCTGTTTCATAAAGGATTATGGCTTTTAAAAATCTTGCTTCGAAAAAATCACCTTCCAATTCTTCAAGTGCTTTTTTGTAATGTTTTTCGGAATAATACAAATTCGCTAAAGCAAAATGATAATTCTGATTTTCAGGACATATAGAAATTGCTAAATTATAATTCCTTTTAGCCAAAGCAAGTTCGCCCTGCTTAAAATATACATTTGCCAAATTGTAGTAATATTCCGGATTTGAGCGATTTTGTTTAATTGCATTATTGAAATAAGAAACGGCTTCTTTATAATTTTCAAGATAAGTTTCTACCAATCCTAAAAAGTTCATTTGTTCTGCGTTCTTAGCCTTAAATTGACCGATAATTTCTATGCATCTGTCTTTCTGATTAGAGTAATAGCAACATTGACCTAAAAGTAATAGAAAATCTTGATTATCGCTCATTTGAGGTTGGATTTTAGTTAAAATCTCTAACGCTTTGGTGAAATCTTTTTTGTAATAATATGCTCTAGCAAGTTCCAAACAGACGTATTTATCCTCTGTTTTAAATTTAAACTCAAAAATTTCATCAAACTTGTTTTGCTTAATCAAGAGTTTGAATATTTCTGCTAAATCAGCAGGATTGTGTGAAATGCAGTAAATATTTTTCGCTGTTTGTTCGGCCTCTTGCCAAGCTTCTTTTTTCTCAAAAACTCGTTTAAGGAATTTTAGTGCATCGACGTGAGTCGGGTCTTTGTCTAAAATCTGTTCAATATAGCTTAGAGCTTTTTCTTCATTTCCGATTTTGTCGTATAAATCCGCAATTTCAAGAAGCAGTTCTGAACTTGAATTATCAAGCTCCAATGCTTTATAAAATACTTCTATGGCATGCTTGCAGTGCCCGCTTTCTTTTAGTGCGAAAGCTTCTTGCAATAAATCTTTAATCATGTTTTTTATGTCCGATAAACTTCGTTTTATCTTCTTTTTCTTCTTCTTTTGGAGTGTTAATAATAACCAAAACTTCATCTTCGCCTGACATTTTAAGGTTGTTTCTTGCAATTGCTTCTAAACCTGCAACATTGGAAAAGTTCTTTATACTGTCATTCAATTGTTCGTTTAAAGCTTTTGCATCATCTCTGGTTTTGGTAATTTGTATGATTTTAGCCTTGTAAGAAATAATTTTAGAAATATTCAAAACCGCGCTAATAGTGATTTGTGCAAGACAAAGAAGCAAAACAACTGTTAAAAAAGAGTAGTAAAATCCTGTTGCTGTTGAATTCTGTTTAAACTTTTTTTCAACATGCGGAACTTTTTGATGTTCTTTATTTACAACCCTTTTCGGTCTTCTTTGTGCTTGTTTGTATCGTATCATAAATCAATTATATAAAATTTTTAAACTAATTACAACTTAAATCCGGTAGAAAAATTTATTGCTGAACTTTGTCTGCCGTTTGTATAATAAGACTGTGCAACACCAAGTTCAAACTTCAAAGATTCTGCATATTTTTTTAAAGCCGGTGTGTAAACTAAAGTTAATTCGTTTTTATTTTTTGGCGCATTAACGTAGTTTGTGAAAGAGTCTTTCAGTGTTAATTTCTCTGTAATATGCCATTCTGGAGTTACACGAACCGTTCCATATTGAGAACCCACGTCTTGTGAAGATGATTGTCTGAATCGAGTGTCCAAAGAAAATAATTTGGGAGAATCATATCTCAAAAAAACGCCTGTTGTAGACTCAATTTGAGAAAATGATAATTCTTCACCCCAAGTCGTACCATAACTTATTCCGTTACCTAACTGGTCAGACAAAGTTCCTGATAGGGGAAGAATATCCTTTATATTATTTCTTGTTACTGTCGCCCTTGCAAGGGCACTCCTGGGCGTGTTAGTGTTCGTTGTGATGTTCAAAACTCTTACAGGAAGCGTTAACGAACGTTGTGGAATATTCACCTGCGGTTTGTCGATATTTTCGTCTAAATAGATAGTTTCAACAGGATTGTCGTCATACTCAACCTGACCGTTCAGTTTGTACGTTTCTTTAACTTGCGCTTCTTCCGCAAATACGGGCGCAAGGCTTAAAACTATTAATGCTGTAAGAAAAACTCGTTTGAACATACCTATATTTTAGTTTAAATAAATAATGATTTCAATTGAATTTTTATTAGTATTTTATTTGAAAATTGTATGACTTTGTAAATTATTGTAACTTTTTTCAAAAAACTAGCAAAAAAAATTTTTACGTGACTTCATGCTAATGTAGAAGAAGAAGGTGAAAATGGACATCAGAATATCAACAAATAAATTTAACATCCCAAAAATAAACTTTAGAAGTGGGGACGACAATAAAAGTGTAACAATTCCAAAAGATTCTAAGTTGGAAAAAACACCGCAAAATGATACATTTGAGATGTCTGTGGGTTACGTAAATGACGAACACGGACAGACTAATAATATGATGAGAATTTTATCCGGCTTGAAAGGTGACCTAAGGGTTTCAGCCGGTGACAATGATATTGGAGATGAGAAAAATAAAGCCGTTCACAGAGCTACAATGAAATTTTTGAACCTTGCAAACATTACTGCAACTGCTTTAGGTAACCATGAGATGGATACAACTCAATCCGATTTATTAGATTCTATTGAGGATTATGATGGCGATATTCTTGCAACAAACATGAATCAGGAAGATGTAGAAGCAGAAGATCCTAAGGATGTAGAAGAGTTGGGTAGAGCTCCACTTATTAACAAATTAAAAAACTCAAAAATTGTTGACGTAAAAGGTGAAAAAATTGGTTTAGTTGGAGCTTCTCCTATCGATATGTTTGATAGACTAACTCACCCTAATTATCACACAGATTGTTCTATCGATGCATTAGAAGATACAATTGAAGATATTCAAGAAGAAGTCGATAAAATGAAAGAACAAGGTATCAATAAAATCTTCTTGCTTTCACACTTAGGACATCAGAAAGATCAAATTGTAGCTCAGAATACAAAGGACATCGATGTCATTATTGGTGGTCATACTCACGAATTAGTAAAAGATATTAAAGAAGGTGAAAATCTATTCTATAACGAAAATGGCGAACCTGTTGTTTTAACTGAAGCAGGACGTGATGGTGCCTATTTCGGAAAATTAGATTTGACTTTTGATAAAAATGGTGTGATTACGAAAGCACAAAACAACTTAGGTGAAACAAGATTGTTCCATAAAAACATGATTAACCAATATATCTTTGATGAAATTTTAGGTAAACCTGAAAAAGTTGGATTTATCAGACAAGCTCCGCCGCCACCAACTACTTTAATTGAAGAAAATCCTCATGCAAACTTTGTTTGTGACGCTATGAGAGATGAAATGGGTGCAGATATTGGTGTTTGGAACAACAGCGGTATTAGAAATTTCTTCCACGAAGGTGTTATTGATTCTCGCGATATCAAGGATATTGCACCATTCTTTGACAGAATGTCATTAGCAGAAGTTTCAGAGAAAACTCTTGTTGACATGTTTAAAGCAACGGTAAAAACAACTTATACAAGCCATGGTAATAAACCAGGATTGCTTGCCGTATCAGGTTTGAATTATACAGTAAGCCCTAAAAAAGCTGAACTTACAGCTATGAATTTTGTTGATAAAAACGGAAAAGAAACACCAATTGATATCAATAATCCGAGAGCAGACAAGATGTATAAGGTTGCGACCGATGAATTTATGATGTCAGCAGGTGCAGATTACGCAGTTCTTGCTCCACATGATAAATGTATAGAAATTCGACCTTATGACAAAGATGTTTTAACTTGCGAATATATCAAACACTTAGACAGACCAATTGATATCAATCAAACAGGTCGTATCAAGTTCGAAGATTAATTATAACAACTCTTTTATAGCTAAATGCAAATACTTGGGCAAATCTGATGCAAGAACAGAATATTCGCTCAATTCTTGAGATGCGATTTCTCCTGCTCTGGAGTGTAGATAAACGCCAAGCTTTGCAGCTTCAAGAATATTCATTTTTTGAGCCAATAATCCTGCTATAATTCCTGCCAAAACATCTCCGGAACCTGCTTTTGCCAAAGCGGAATTGCCATGCTGGTTGATAAAGAAGTTTTCTTTATCGCAAATAATTGTTCTATGCGTTTTTAAAACTGTAACGCAATTGTATTTTTCTGTTAGTTTTTTTGCAGAACCTTCCAAATCGTTTAAAACATCTTGCAATGAACGTCCTAAAAGCCTTGCAGCTTCAAGCGGATGCGGTGTAATAACAGAATTTTGAGGAAGCTTCATAGGATATTTGGCTAAAATATTTAATCCGTCTGCATCAATTACAACAGGCGAAGTTTCCTTTTGTAACTGCGTTAGAATGTCCCTGAAAATCTTCACAGAAGCGCGTTCTACACCTAATCCACATCCAACAAGAAATGTTGAAAATTGCTTAATATTTCTTAATCCTTCTTTTCTGGAAAGATAAACCGTTTCCGGCAAGAGAGTGGAAACAGAACGAATCACTTCTTTTTCAGAAGCTAATGCAACAAATCCGGCACCGACTTTGAGTGTAGAAACTGTAGAAAGGTAAGATGCGCCGATATAATTCTTGCATCCTGCAAAATTCAAAACTTTACCAAAAGTTCCTTTGTTTGAGTTTTGTTCTCTTGTTGGCATTTTATAATCTTGCATAACTAAAGCCTCTAAGAAAATTATATACCGATTTGTCTTACAATTTCATAAGCCACAATTGCTACCGAGTTGGACAAATTTAAGCTTCGTTGTCCTTCTTTCATCGGGATAGTAATCGCAGTTTCTTGTGTTATATATTTCTGAGGAAGTCCTCTTGATTCAGGTCCAAAAACGATAAAATCATTTTCTTGGAATTTGAAATCCGTGTAAACCCTTTTTGATTTTGTTGTTAAATAGAAAAATCTTCCATTTGGGAATTCTTCATACAACTTTTCCATTGATTCAACTCTATGTAAATCAACGCTTTGCCAGTAATCCATACCTGCGCGTTTTGTATATTTATCGGTAAGCGCAAAACCCAGTTTTCCGACAAGATATAAAGAAGCACCCGTGCAAGCGCAAAGTCTTGCAATATTGCCTGTATTTTGCGGAATTTCAGGTTCATATAAAACTACGTTTAGTTTAGTCATGGCTACTCCTTTAATGGTTGACTACGCTTTCAAAACCTCCTTTATTAGGGAGGTCACAGCTGTTGGCGAAACTTTGTTGAGCCTTACTGATGTGGGTGGGTAGCAGTAAATACGTCATAGATTATTCCTTATGGATTAATACCCATCCTAACCTTCCCTAATAAGGGAAGGAACCTATTTTTTATTATCAAACAAATACTTCGCTTCCAACACAACAGGTATTCCTCTTACTACGCAGAATACGATTGCGAATACAGCTGCCCAGAAACCGATTGCCCAAATGATTTCTCTATGAGGGCATACAGGAATTTTTGCAGTGATAATAAGAACAAATGCCAAAACCTTAGCAACAGCGTAACTTATTCTCATAAATTTTGAGCCTGTAATGAATTTGCAAATAGGGTTAACTTGCATTCCAAACGGTGTCAAACCTTTTTCCATCGCAGCACTTCTGATTGTGTCAGTAATAAATCCTCTTGTAATTGCAATTAATGGAAATAAAATATTTAACCAACCCATTACCGCAAATAAAATCCAGTATGTGTTTTCTACGATTCTGTCGCCCATAATGTCTAAAAGCGCACCGAATTTTGATTCTTCGTGGAATTTTCTTGCAACATATCCGTCAACACCATCAAGAGCGAATGCAATAATAGTAAGAGCTAACGCCCAAACATAAGATGCTGTGTCACCTTGACAAGTATAAATTAGGTATACTGCAAAAAACATTACAAATATTCTGAATATTGAAATAAAATTAGCCATAATTAGTCCTATTCCCTTTTTCTTATACTTTCATTCTTGAAAGCGCGAAATCTTTCTTGTTCAAGTCTTCAACTTTTGAACCAAGCATAATCTTTTCAGCTTCTTCCAAAACGCTTACGACCGCATAACCGTTAGCACCGTCAGAACGAGCTTTTTGGTGTGAAGCACAGCAGTTTACAAAGTGCTGGCATGCAAGTTTAAGTGGTTCAATTTCTAAATAATCTAGTGCGAAGTTTTGAGTATTTGCAGGAACAAAGTTATCGTAAACTTTCAACTTATCAGTTGGTGCTGTGTCATCAAATATCGCAGTAGCTTTTGTGCCTCTAACAAGTAATGTTACGTGTTTTTGAGGTGTAATCCAACTATCTGAAATATGAGCAATCATACCGCCTTCAAATTCAACGCCGATATGAGTGATATCCATAATGTCGTTTCTGTCAGAAGAACAGCCGATAGCAGAAATAACTTTAACAGGATTTTTTCCTGTAACATAAGCAATCATTGAAACATCGTGCGGTGCCAAATCCCACATAACGCTTCTGTCGTTCTTGTGGTAATTTACGTTTAATCTGTCACTTTGTGCATAAACCAATTCGCCCAAAACGCCTTCTTCAATAAGCATTTTTAATCTGTTTACCGCAGGGTGGTAAAGCAACAAGTGGTCAACCATCAAAACCAAACCTTTTGATTCGGCAAGTTCAGTTAAAACTTTTGCTTCTTCTGCTACTGTTGAAATCGGTTTTTCAACATAAACATTTTTACCTGCTTCCAACATAGCTTTAACTATCTTGAAGTGAGTATGGCTTGGTGTTACAACAGCTACACCAGTGATATCAGGATTATTAATAATATCATTAAAATCCTTTGTAACTTTAACTCCCGGAAATTGTTCTTGAACAGATTTTAAAGACTCGTCGTCTAAATCACAAACCATTTCCAAGGCGTTTAGATTATAAAAATTGCGGACAATATTCTTGCCCCACATTCCCATACCGATAACTGCTATTTTTTGTTCTTTCATACTATTCTCCCCTATATAAAGATTATATTACAAGCCATGTTTTCAGTAAAGAGGGATTAAGAAATTTGCGCAGTGCCTGTTTAAAATGTAGATTAGGTATAGCAATCCAGCTTTTTGATAACTATTTTTATTTTATTAAAATTTCCATGGATAGTGATAGGTCAGGCACTGCCTGACAAAAACTTTCAAGTAAATAACACCCTTTCCCGTCCTCCGGACACTCTCCCCATGTAAAATTGACAAAAGGGGAGGGAGCAACATACGTTAATTGTACGACTTTAGCTCCCTCCCTCGGGGGAGGGTGTCCGGAGGACGGGAGAGGGTGTTATAAATGATTGTTGTAACCACCCGCAGCTGTAAAGCGTAGCACGGCTTCGCTAACAGCTGCGACCTCCCTATTCATGGAGGTTGTTCAATCAATGCGTCACATAAATATTTCTTCTAAGCTCTCTATCAAACCGCCTATTAAACAGAAATAAACATTTGCTCTAATATAAATCTAATACCACATATGTTGCATATTGCAATGAAAAAAAAAAAATGC
>CAKVIG010000009.1 GCA_934754515.1 uncultured Candidatus Melainabacteria bacterium
AGCTACGCACGTAGACATTGGGACGGGTGACAAAAAAAATCTACAAGCTTGATTTGGAACGCCGAGTCACCCTTTTGGTGGGATTACGTAGTTGGACGTGAGATTTGGGTGCTACGCACGTAGACATTAGGGCGGATGACAATAATAAAAGAAGCTATTTAATAACACCCTCTCCCGCCTTCGGCACCCTCCCCCGAGGGAGGGAACTAAAGACGCTCAATTTTTGTAATTTTATTGCTACTTAATTTACGTAAACCACTCCCTCCCTCGGGGGAACGGATTTTCGGTAGGGCGATGTCGAGCGTAAGCGAGCAAGCCCGTAAGAGCAAATAACATGGAAATAGCAAGAACAATCCGCTAGGATTTGTTGTTATTAAAATGTTATGCTCGCCCGAATAATCCAAGACAGGGTGCCGAAGGCGGGAGAGGGTGTTATAAAAATTAAAAACAAAAAAAACAATAGCCGTTGTCAAAAAAAATACAACGACTATTATTTTTAAATTTCAAAAAAGTTCTACAAAGCTTCTATATAATCCAAAATTTCTTCTTCAGCATTCATTTCAGTTGCACATACCAAAATTCTTCTATCATCAATTTTAATACCACCCAAAATATTTGCTTCTTTTAGTGTAGCCAAATATTTATCGGCATCCTCAACCTCAACAACAAACTCGTTGAAGAAATTCTTATTCATTGTTCTAATACCTTTACCGTTAAGCATTTTAGACAAAGCGTGTGCCATATTCGCAGACAAAACACTTGCTTCTCTAAAACCTTTTTCACCTAAAAGGCTCAAATATAACGTTGCAGATAAAGCTACCAGCGATTGATTAGAACAAATGTTACTTGTTGCTTTTTCACGCTTAATATGTTGTTCTCTTGTCTGAATTGTCAATGTAAAAGCTTGTTCTCCGTCAGCGTCAACGGTTCTACCCACCAAACGTCCGGGGAGTTGACGCATATAAGCTTCTTTACAAGCCATATAGCCTGCATGTGGTCCCCCAAAATTCATAGGAACACCCAGAGGTTGAACATCTCCTACAACAATATCAGCTTCCACTGGAGGTTTAATTACAGCTAAAGCCGCTAAATTAGCGCACACAATAAACAAAGTATCAGGCTTAATTAAAGCCCTGACTTCGCCAAAATAATCAGGATATTGAACTAAAACGCAACAATAATCCACCGTGTTTTCTGGCAGTTCGTCAAACCACTCAACTTCAATACCTTGTGCCCAAGTATAGGTTTTAACAACCTCTTTATACTCAGGATTTAACAAATTAGAAACAAGTGCCTTGTTCTTTTTACCTTTCGCAATTCTGTGTGCCATTAAAATAGCCTCCGCACAAGCAGAACCGCCATCATACATAGAAGCGTTAGCAATATCCATGCCGGTCAATCTTGAAATCATAGTCTGATATTCATAGATTATTTGCAAAGTTCCCTGCGAAATTTCAGGTTGATAAGGAGTGTAAGCGGTTAAAAACTCAAACCTTTGTGCTACATAATTTACACATGCCGGAATGAACTTATTGTAAACTCCCCCTCCTAAAAAGTTTGCATACTCGGTTTTATTCTTTCTTGCAAGCTTTTTAATCTCTTTTTGCGCTTCCATTTCGCTCTTAGGATTGTAAAGGCTAAAATCCTTAAATTTTACAGGTATTTGTTTAAATAAATCGTCAACAGACGCTAGTGAAATTTCATCCAGCATTTGTTTTCTAATTTCATCTGTATGTGCTAAAAAGTTTTTCATTATTCAATTTCTTCTTTATAATCTGAGTAATCCATTAAATCTGCAAATTCAACTTGATCTGCGACTGATTTGATTTTTACAAACCATTTGTTTTCATAGCTTTCATCATTTAATAATTCAGGGCTATCAACAATTTCTTCGTTAATTTCAACTACTTCGCCTGAAATTGGCATATAAATTTCAGAAGCAGCTTTAACGGATTCAATAGTTGCGAATGCTTCATTTTTAGAGAATGTTGCACCAACTTCCGGCAACTCTATAAAAACAATGTCACCTAATTGTTCGATTGCATAATCTGTAATACCAACTTCGTAAGTATCGCCTTGTTCCAAGACATATTCATGAGTTTTTGTGCATAACATGCTTTCGTTCATTTAAATTATCTCCTATTTATTTGTCTTATTTTTCTTTTCTACAAATGGACGTTTAACAATTTCAGCATTGTGTAATTTTTCTCTTATTGATACTTGAATTGTAGAGCCAACAGCTAAATTGTCAAGATTTTTTATGTAAGCAAGTGCGATATTGTCACCTCTAATTGGCGAAATTCCACCACTCGTAACAATTCCGATTTTTTCATTATTATAAAATACTTCATAACCATGTCTTGCAATTGATTTATCAAGCATTTTTAAACCGATTAATTTCTTTTCGACTCCATTTTTTAATTGCTCTTCAATTCTTGCTTTGCCATTATAATCTTCTATTTTATTTTTACATACTGACCAAGCAAGTCCTGCTTCAATTGGCGTTGTATTTTCGTCTAAATCATTGCCATATAAATGTAATGCAGCTTCAAGTCTTAATGTGTCTCTTGCGCCAAGTCCTATTGGTTTGATTCCAAATTCCTTACCTGCATCTAAAAGTTTATCCCATAAGTATTCAGAAAACTCGTTTCTAACCATAATTTCAACGCCGTCTTCACCTGTATAGCCGGTTCTTGAAATCCAAAGATTTATGTTATACAATTCTCCTCTTTTTATAGAGAAAAACGATGGCAACTCATTAACACCAAGCTTTTTAATAAGTTCGCAAGCCTTAGGCCCTTGAACCGCTAAAAGTGAATAATTATGCGATTCATTTACAATAGAAACATCAAATCCGCACTTATTACGAACCATCCAATTTAAATCTTCATCAATTCTTGAAGCATTTGCTATAATTAAATATTTCTTATCTTCAAGCTTATAAATAATTAAATCATCAATAATTCCGCCTTGCTTGTTTGTAAGTTGGCAATAAACGGCTTTCAAATCTACAAGCTTTGTTAAATCTTGCGGAACAAGCTTATTTAGATATGGAAGCGCATCTTCACCATAGACAATTACTTCTCCCATGTGCGAAACATCAAACAAACCAACAGCTTCTCTGACAGTCCTATGTTCTTCAATAATAGATGAGTACTGTACAGGCATATCCCAACCTGCAAAATCAACCATTCTTGCGCCTAGTGCTACGTGTTTATCATGTAAAAAAGTTTGCTTAGTCATATATCCCCCATATCTTTTTCTATTGTCTTAATTTTGAGGGAATATGTCAAGTAAAATATTATACAAAAATAGGATGGATTTTTATCCACCCTATTTTTGTTAAACACTTAACTTTTGAATTTTCTTATATAAATCTATGACTTCATTTGACAAGTTTTTAGGAACTATGATTTTTATTTTTGCATTCAAGTCTCCATAACCGCTGTTTTTTGGAAGCCCCATTTGTTTTAGTCTTAAAGATTGACCGCTAGAAACACCCGCAGGAATTTTTATATTTATCTTACCGTGCAAGGTTTCAATATCTTTAGAGCAGCCTAATACAGCTTCCGGAGGTGTGATTTCAACTTCTTTTACCAAATTATCACCATCAAACTCATACTCGGAATCTTTGAAGTGAACTACTAAATATAAATCGCCTTTGCGTCCGTATTCATCCGCTTTACCTTCACCCTTAAGACGAACTTTTTTACCTTCCGTTACACCTTTAGGTAATTTTACTTTAACCGTTCTCGGATTAGAAATAATACCGGTTCCACCACAGTGTGAACAATAACCGCCATGACAATATGGACATTTTTCCATATCGGTAAATGTTACAGATATGGGTTTACCTTCAAAAATTTCTTTTGCTGTCACATTAAGATTCTTTGTAATATCTAAATCTTCTGATTTAGCTTGTTGTTGAGAAGCTCGTCTTGAACGGGCTTGTGAAGCACCGCCTCCTGCAGCCTGTGAGAAATCAAATCCGCCGAAGTTAGCTCCATGACCACCTGCCATTCCGCCCATCATATCACCAAATAATGAACCGAAGAAATCGGAGAAACCGCTTCCGCCAAAATCAAAGCTTTGTGCTCCACCTTGGTTAAAATTGAAATTAAAGTTTTCGAATCCGGGAGGTGGTGTGTAGTCAGCCCCGCCTTGCCAGTTTGAACCTAAGCTATCATATCTTTGACGTTTAGCCTTATCTGACAAAACTTCATAAGCTTCATTTATATCTTTAAATTTTTCTTCAGCCTCTTTTGTTTTATTTACATCAGGGTGGTATTTTCTGGCAAGTTTTCTGTATGCTGACTTAATCGCAGCTGCATCCGCATCACGACTTACACCCAATATTTCATAGTAATCTTTGTATTTCATAATAAGTCCTTTTTACTCTATATATAAATTTTAATACATAATATTACAAAACTTAATAAAATTAACGATTTTTTAATTTTCATTATTGTTGCAGTGTTTTGGTAAACAAACTAAATATAAAGCTTCGCAAAATCTAAATCGCTCTTAATTGTGATTTTTATATTTGTATAACTACCGTTTACGATATAGACAGGTATATTCAATTCTTCCAGCATAGAGCAATCGTCTGTAAAATTACCGTCTTTCAATTTTTCATGAGCTTCTTTAATAATAGAAGTCTTAAATGCTTGCGGAGTCTGGGTATTATATAATTTTGAACGGTCAATTGTACGGATAATTCTACCTGTCGCATCAACTTCTTTAATTGTATCCGTCGTTTTTGTCATAACAGTTACCGCGTCTTTGTCCAAAACTGCTTCTAATACGTAAGCAATTGTGTCTTTTCTGATTAGCGGGCGAGCCCCGTCATGAATTAAAACATAGTCATTTTTAACAACTTGTAAAGCGTTATATACAGACTTTTGTCTGGTATTTCCACCTTCTATAATCTTAACCTTCGGACTGTCAAATAATTCTTGCAAGATTTCAATAATTGAACTGTTTGCGGAAATAATTATTTCAGCAATCTCATCAAAATCAATAAATTTTGATACAGTTTCTTCTATAACGGTTTTGTCGTTAATTTTTTCTAACAATTTATTTTTATTACCGTAACGCGATGATGTTCCGCCGGCTGTTATTATAAGTGAAAACTTTTTCATACTTCCTCTTTCTCAAAATGGTTATATAAACCTAATTCGTCATAATTGTAATACTTTTTATCATCGATTTTTAATATATAATCTTGTTTTTCAATTACTTCACCGATTATCTCATATTCTGTAATTTTTTCCAAAAATTTTCTTGGGACTGTCGCGACTAGTTTATAATCTTCAGCTCCAAAGATTCCCTCAACAAGCTTTGAATTAATCGAAACATTACTAGAGTTTGCAATTTGAAACAGAGCATCGGCTAAACCGTCAGAAGTGTCCATCATTGCATATTCTTCGTTTATTTGAGTTGCTATCTCTTTTGCAAAATTTTCTTCTAATTGCGGTTCTAAATGCGCACGAATGAGTTCCAAATTATCACCGCCATTCATCAACTCCTTTAAACCTAATGAGCTTTTTCCAAATTCACCTTTTGTAATAACAACATCACCAACTTGCGCATTACTTCTTGATGAGATTTTACGGCCATTTGTTGTGCCGATTGCAGTAATTGAAACATAAACTTTATCAGCACCCGTAATATCTCCACCAATAATTTTTGCGCCTCTTAAAGCCGATTTTGCACCTTTATAAAATTCTTCTATAAAATTTTCATCAATGCTTGAAGGGAGAGAAAGTGCAATAGTTATATATTTAGGCTCAGCTCCAGAAGCTAACACATCACTAATATTTACGGTAACAGCTTTATAACCCAATTGATATGGCGTACACCACGCAAGTTTAAAATGCACATTTTCTACTAAACTGTCTTGAGTTACTACAATCCCCAAGTCCTTAAGATATGCGCAATCATCACCTATATATTCATTGCCAATCTGATTTTTTATTATATTAATAAAATCTTGCTCTTTCAAAATAACTTTCCCTGCATAAATCTATTATACAGGGGAAGTATTTAAAATGTAAAAAACTTTTTATAACTCTACAGGAAATACAATTGTTAATATTTTTTATTTATCAAAGAATTGTGTGCCAAATTCTCAATTGTATCTTCTAGTGGTTCAGGTTTTGAACCTAATGCCAACTCTATTAAATAATCTGCAAATTGAGGATTTTTAGGTAAAAACGAACCGTGTAAATATGTGCCGAATACATTCTTGTATCTTGCACCTTCACTTTTATCTTGACCATTGTTACCATGCCCGATAACAACTTGACCTATCGCTTCTGTGCTTCCTTGCAAGTAAGTTAGCCCGCTATGGTTCTCAAAACCAACCAAAGAGTTTGGTTCGACCAAATCTGTATGAACCGTAACGTTACCGATAAATCTTTTATCTCCTGCTACGGTATAAGCATCTAAAAGACTTATGCCTAAAAGTTTTTCTCCATTATGCGGTTGATAATAATGTCCCATTAACTGATATCCACCGCAAATTCCAAGAAAAACAGACATTCTGTCACGTTCGGCTGTCAAAAATTCTTTATGTTTTTGCAATTCCTTTGAAACTGCAATCTGCTGTAAATCTTGACCGCCGCCAATAAAATACATATCGTGCTCGGAAATTTCATCACCAACATTTATTTCATCGATTTCAATTTCAATTCCGCGCCATTCGCATCTTTTCTTTATAGCCAAAATATTACCGCCATCGCCGTAAATATTAAGCAATTTAGGGTACAAATGCGCAAGTTTGATTTTCTTTTTTGGCATTACACACCTGCCATTTCTTTAATCAATTTTACTGATTTTTGGCGTTTGTTGGTATGAGTTTTAATGTATTCATCCAACAAATCAAAGCAAACCTGACAAACTTTTTCAGTAGCTTTTCTGTCATACTCGCTTTCGTATTCAAAATCGAATTGAAGCATAGCTTGCAAAAAATCACGAATTTTGTTGTGCATTTTAAGTTTTACACCCAAATGCTCATTGCATTCTTTGCAAATAATGCCGCCCATTGATGATGAAAAGTACATTTCTTCATCCAACACTTGTTCACGACAGCAAAGGCAGGTATCTAATTCCACGCAGAATCCCATTATCAAAAGCATTTTTAGTTGGAATTTAATCGCTGCAATAAGCATATCTTTTTTTTCTACAGAATTCGAAATTCTGTTCAAAGCTTTATAAAGAAGCTCATAAATCTCTTTAGATGCTGATTCTGAGCCTTCGCCAAAATTCATTACCACTTCTGAAATATAAGAAGACAACATAAGTTTATCCATATCTTCTCTTGTTTTTCTAAAATGATTTACTGTTTGCGCTTGAACAATTGTATCCATTGAACGACCTTTTAGAAGCTGCAAAGTATTAGCGACAAGCAAGTCCATTCTTGCACCAAGTTTGCTTTTAGGTTTCTTAATTCCTTTTGCAACTCCTTTTATGAGTCCGTTGTCTTTTGAATACATAACGATGATTTTGTCCGCATCGTTCAAATTATAAGATTTTAAATTAATAGCTTCCGTAACGTAATTATTCATAATAAGCCTTAGTACCCTGATACACTCCCCTAAATATTTTTTCTAATTCCGCTTCATCATTAGAACTATGCAAAGCTTCTTCTTGTGATATACATCCCTTGTCTGTTAATATTGCTAACGAAGTATTCATTGAAATCATATTATCAACCGTATTGTCATGCAACAACTCGTAAATTTCGTCAGTATTGTCTTTATTAATATAATCCTTTATAGTTGACGTTACAACCATGATTTCACAAGCAGGAAACCTCTTTTGAGCCTTTTCTGAATATACAAGTTTTTGTGCTATCGTTGCCCTCAAAGTCTCTGACAACTGTTTTCTTATTAAATAACGGTTAGATTCTTCAAACATATTAACAATACGGTTAATTGTCTGAACAGCATCATTAGTGTGTAGAGTTGAAAACACCAAATGCCCTGTTTCAGAAGCTTTTAGAGCTGCCTCCATAGTTTCTTTATCACGAATTTCACCGATAAATATAACATCAGGGTCTTGTCTTAAAGCATATTTTATACCGTCAGAAAAACTTTTGGTATCAACTCCGACTTGACGTTGTGAAACAATACTTTTTTTGCAGCCAAAAACATATTCAATAGGGTCTTCTATAGTTACAATATGTCTTGAACTTGTTGCATTAATTTGATTTATTAAAGATGCTATCGTAGTAGACTTTCCGCTTCCGGTAGGACCCGTTACAAGTACAATACCGTTTTGATATTCTACAATAGAACTCAAAATTTCAGGCAGTGCTAAATCACTTAATTGAGGAATTGCGTAAGTAATATTTCTTATTACAAGTGCCGGTTGTCCAAGTTGTCGGTTATAGTTTACCCTAAAACGAGAACACCCCTTTATTTCGTACATAAAATCAACATCGCAAAGAGTCAGAATTTCATCTCTAATCGCTGTCGGAGCAATTTCTAATATAGCACTATCCAATTCTTCTTTTGAAAGCGTGGACATGTTAGTTTTTTTGATAAAACCGTTTTTTCTGATAAATGGCGGATGCCCAACTTTTAAATGCTCGTCAGAAGCACCGGTTGCAACTGCACTTCTCAAAAATTGAATTATATTAAAACTCTCTCCCATACGATTCTCCTCATTTTAATCGTATCATTATAGAAAATTTTTGACAAGAATTGTAACAAAATAAAAAAAAAGAGCCACTTATGGCTCTATGGAATTAAGAATAGCTGGAAGTATGAAAAAGATTTAATAACTTAATTAAACTTGAATTTTTATAAAAAAACTATTAGGTAGTTGGGGAATATTTTCGCAATAAAATTTAACAATGTGCTTGTAAATAAAATATTGTCATGCTAATATAAAGCAGTCGGACTACTAAAAAACGCTTTTATTGAGCAAAATTAATTTAGCAAGCGACGAGTACAAGGAGCGGAATGAACCGTCAAAGAGTACGAAAAATTGACTGAAAGAACAGCATATTCTAATAATCGATTAGCTGTATAATCGGGATATTGGGGTAAAACCCTCAAACTACGAAACTCTTTGAAAGAAAATTCCAAACCACAAAAAAAAGGATAAGTAAAATGAACACAGATCCAATAGCAGATATGCTAACAAGAATCAGAAACGCTAATTTAGTTTCTCACCCATCAGTAGAAATGCCATCTTCTAAATTAAAAGTAGCTTTGGCTAAGCTTTTAAAATCAGAAGGTTTCATCACTGATTACTCTGAAAGAGCAGAAGGTCACTTCAAATACTTAACAATCGAATTGAAGTATGACGAAGCTAACAAACCTGTTATTTCAAACCTACAAAGAGTTTCTAAACCAGGTTTAAGAAACTACTGCAAAGCGAAAAACCTTCCACAAGTTTTGGGTGGTATGGGTATCGCAGTTGTTTCTACTAGCAAAGGTCTTTTAACAGACAGAAAAGCTAGAAAAGAAAACCTCGGCGGCGAAGTTCTTTGCTACGTATATTAGAACGTCGTTAAGGCGTTAAGACAAAAGACGTTAAGTTCTTTTAATTACATTGGGTAATTGCGAGGAGAAACTTCACTTTATGGCGACGAAGCAATCCATAAATATTTATAATGAACTTAACGACCTAGCAACTTAATGACTTAAAGACATTACACTTAAAACAGGTTCAATTGACAGAAAAGCCTGTTCAAACAAAAAGGAGAAAATAATATGTCAAGAATTGGTAAAAAGCCTATTGAAATTCCATCAGGTGTTGAAGTAAAAATTGATGGAAACGTTATAACTGTAAAAGGCGCTAAAGGTACTGAATCAGTTACTTTTAGAGATGAAGTAAAAGTTTCTGTTGCTGATAACCACGTTATCGTTGAACCAAACTCAGACGATAGAAAAACAAACGCACTTCACGGTTTATTCAGAACTCTTATTGCAAACGCTATCCACGGTGTTTCTCAAGGTTTTGAAAAGAAATTAGAAATCGTTGGTGTTGGTTACCGTGCAGCTATGGAAGGTACTAAGCTTAACATGGCACTTGGTTACTCTCACCCTGTAATCGTTGAACCACCAGCTGGTATCACTATTGCAGTCGAAGCTAACACTAAAATTTCTGTAAAAGGCTCTAACAAGCAAACAGTTGGCGATGTTGCAGCATTCATCAGAAGCAAACGTCCGCCTGAAGTTTACAAAGGAAAAGGTGTTAAATACGAAGGCGAATACATCAGACGTAAAGCCGGTAAAGCAGGTAAGAAATAACGTCGTTAAGACGTTAAGTCTGAAAGTCATTAAGTTCATTTTCATTATTTTTATGAAGTATGACGCCAGGTCATTGCGAGGAGCAATTTCAATTTAGTGCGACGAAGCAATCCATAAATATTGATAACGAACTTAACGCCTTAACGACCTAACAACTTAAAGACTAAAAAACATCGCCCACATAAATCCTTGAGTGGTATCAAGCAGATTTGGGCAAAGAAAGGAAAACCAAAATGATTAAACAAGAAATTAGAAAACCAAAAGTACAAAAAAGACACCAAGCATTAAGAGTCAAGTTGGCTGGTACAACAGAATTCCCAAGATTGGCTGTTTATAGAAGCACAAAACACATCTACGCTCAATTAATTGATGATGAAAAACATGTAACAGTATGTTCAGCATCTTCAGTTGATAAAGACCTTAAAGAAAAATTGGCTCACGGTGGTAACATCGAAGCTGCTAAGGTTGTTGGCGAAGCTATCGCTAAAAAAGCTTTGGCTAAAGGCGTTGAATGCGTTGTGTTCGATAGAGGCGGTTTCTTATATCACGGAAGAGTTGCTGCTTTAGCAGATGCTGCTAGAGAAGCAGGTTTGATGTTCTAATTAAGAAACACGAACAAATCATTAAAAGCGAGTAACTTATGTTGCTCGCTTTTTTGTATGAAACATTAAAAATCAAAATTTACATTGTGTCACACTTTATTGAATATTAAAAATATTTAAGCTATTCTAAAAACTGTGGTAGATTATTTGGGAAAATCAAATGGAAAAAGGTTTTGTAGAGAATGGCTTTATTATTGATTTAAGCAACGCTAAAAATACAACTCAGCTTGTATTTGAGCTTAGTTCAATTATGGAGCATCCTGATGTAAAAGGGAAAAATATTTGTTTAAAATTAGGAAGTTTAGATTTAAAACAATCTCAACTTTTGAGTATTAAAGCTTTAATAGAATCAATGGACGCTTCAATCGCGTTTATTGACACTGTTTCAGAACAAACGGAAGCTTCTGCTGTAAGTTTAGGAATCATTGTTTCAGAAGTTTCGGATAACGTAGAACCGGCAGTAACTTGTGAACCTGACGAAAATCTTAAGGAAGAAGAAGTTGTTGTAAAAACAGAAGTTGATGAACCGCAAAATAAAGTAACGGTTGAAGAAAACAAAACAGTTGAAGTTCATGCAGATATTCCGACATCTTCAAGCCCAATCGAAACAACTGAAGGTATTGAAGATATCTACGAAGAAGAAACTACCCAAGAGTTATCAGAAGTAATTCATGCGGATACATTCGGCACTGATTTTGAAACTCTTGCAGCAAACGAAGGTTTAATCAGAAACGAAGACGCGAGCAAATATATTCTTCTTGATACAGGTGATGTTTTACCTCAAGGCGCAGAAGAAAATAGTGTTAACACAGAAAGCTTGCCAACTTTGTACATAAATCAAACATTGCGTTCAGGTCAAACTGTTAGTTATGAAGGCAACATTTTGATTATCGGCGATGCTCACCCGGGTAGTGAAATCGTTGCAACAGGTGACATTACTGTTTGGGGTATCTTGGGCGGTATCGCACATGCAGGCTCGTTGGGTAATGTTACGGCAAAGGTAAGAGCATTGAAATTAAACGCAATCCAACTAAGAATTGCAGGTTTATACGCTAGAAGAAATGACACATTGAACGTACCTTACGTTCAAAAAACAAATGAGTTTACGCCGGAAGAAGCTCAAATTGAAGAAGGAAAAATAGTAATTTATAAAAAATTAAGGAGAGATTAATGACTGGTCGAGTTATAGTAATTACATCAGGAAAAGGCGGAGTAGGGAAAACTACAACAAGTGCAAACATTGGTACAGCACTTGCTAAAGCCGGTTATAAGACTGTTCTTATTGATACAGACTTGGGACTTAGAAATTTAGACCTGTTACTTGGTCTTGAAAATAGAATTGTTTACACAATTGTTGACGTAATAGAAGAACGTTGCAAACTTAAACAAGCGCTTGTAAAAGACAAAAAGAATCCTAATCTTTCATTGCTTGCAGCTGCTCAAACAAGAGATAAAACCGCTGTTAACGCAGAACAATTAAAGGGAATTTGCGACACATTAAAAGAAGAAAACGATTTCGTTCTTGTTGACTGTCCTGCGGGTATTGAACAAGGTTTCCAAAACGCAGTAGCAGGAGCTAGTGAAGCAATCGTTGTTACAACTCCCGAAATGTCTGCAATTCGTGACGCAGATAGAATTATCGGGCTTTTGGAATCAAAAGAAGAAATCACAAGTTATAAACTTCTTTTGAACAGAGTTCGTCCAAGCCTTATCAAAAATAACGAAATGATGAGCGTTGATGATGTTGTAGAAATTCTTTCTTGTCCGCTTATCGGTATAATTCCTGAAGATACAGGTATTATCACATCTACAAACAAAGGTGAGCCAATCGTTAATGACGAAAATGCGCTTGCAGGTAAAGCTTACAGAAACGTAGCACAAAGAATTTTGGGCGAAGAAGTTCCTTTCTTGGATTTGGATGAGCCAAAAGGTTTTGTTGCTAAGTTAAAAAATGTTTTTGCAAAATTGAAAGCGAAGGTGTAGAATGGGGCTTTTCACAGATATTTACAATACCGTGGCTAAGTTCTTCCGCCCGCAAGAAGAACAGGGCGACGCTTCTAAATCAGTAGCGACCAACCGTTTGAAACTTGTTTTGATGCAAGACAGGACTAATTTAACACCAAAGATTTTGGAGCAAATGCGTGGCGAGTTAATTGATTTGCTTTCACGCTATGTTGAATTAGATAAAGAACTTCTTGAATTAAATTTCGAACACGAAGGTGACCAAGTTGCTTTGATGCTTTCAATACCCGTAATCAGAGCAAAAGATGAAGAAGAAATCGAAGCTACTTTAAAAGCTGAAGCAGAAAAGTTGGAAGCTAAAGCAGAAGAAATCAAGGAAGCTGCTGAGTCAGACGAAGAAAATTCAGAAGAAGAAGTTGAAGCAGAAGAAACTGATAAATCAGAAAATCAAGACGAAAACAATGAAACTTCTGAAGAAGATAAAAAAGAAGAAAATTCAGAAGAACCTGCAGCAGAAGAAGAAAGTCATGCTTAACAATTAAGTATTATTAAGCAATAATCTTGATTTTTGTATCTGCTTGTAATATATTTAGCTATGTAGAGTGCTTACGCCAATATGTCACTCACACGGTTCGGCGGGGTTTGTAGTCGATGACAAATATCCAAAGACCACAATTTAAAAGGAAATACAATAATGAACTTAAAGAACAAACAAGAAATTATTGAAAAATTCGGTGCTAATGCAAAAGATACCGGTTCTGCAGAAGTACAAATTGCAATGTTAACTAAAAAGATTTCAGAACTTACTGAACACATGAAATCTAACAAAAAAGACTTCGCTACAAAACGTGGTCTTTTGATGATGGTTGGTAAGAGAAAAAGACTTCTTTCATTCTTGAAAGATAGAAATCTTGAAGGTTACAGAAGCCTAATTAAAGAATTAGGAATCAGAGGTTAATCAAAAAGAACCGCTCAATGAGCGGTTCTTTTTTTTTGTATGATAAAACAATTATACAAATTTTAAACAGATAAATTTAAAACAATTTTCCATTTTCCTTTATAAAAAGGCTATGATATTCACACATTTGACTTAAACAATCGCCCCATGACTTGCATCTTGCACGGTTCTTGAATATTTACCCAAATAACCTTTAGCTTTTGTGACAAACGGTTTTAGATTATTTCTTCTTCTTTCTTCCAATTCCTCGTTAGACACAAGCAAATCCAAAGTTCTGTTATTAATATCAATTTTTATTTTATCACCGTCTTTAATCAATGCAATTACTCCACCATTTGCAGCTTCCGGACAAATATGTCCGACACAAATTCCTCTTGTACCGCCAGAAAAACGTCCATCCGTAATCAAAGCAGCTTTTGTACCTAAACCTTTACCCACAAGTAAGGACGTAGGAGCAAGCATTTC
The DNA here is from genome assembly GCA_934754515.1 of uncultured Candidatus Melainabacteria bacterium. Taxonomy (GTDB): domain Bacteria; phylum Cyanobacteriota; class Vampirovibrionia; order Gastranaerophilales; family Gastranaerophilaceae; genus CAG-196. The sequence continues at coordinate 14,253 of CAKVIG010000009.1, forward strand.
TCGCATGCCGGGGCCGCCTTTAGGACCTTCGTAACGGATTACGATTACATCACCTTCTTTAATTAAATCGTTTTCTAGAGCATTCATAGCTTCTTCCTCCGAATCAAAAGTTTTTGCAACACCTTCAAATTCGTAACAACTTTCATCAACAGCTGAAATTTTAATTACAGACCCTTCTGGCGCAATATTTCCTCGTAAAATTCCCAGCCCCGGTTTTGTTGTAAACGGTTCTGAATAAGGATGAATAATTGATTTATCAGAATAAACTCCTGCGAATTCTCTTGTCGCTTTAAATTCAGGAACACTTTTTATAAGCTCGTCAACAACAGCAGGAATTCCGCCTGCTTGATGGAAAGCAGTCATTGTGATATTTGAAGAAGGTTCCAGTTTAACAAATTGATGGATTTTGTGTGAAAGTTCATCAAAGTCTTTAAGTGAAACTGTTTGAGAGTTTTCTTGATAAGCCCCCTCCCTAGCCCTCCCCCGTGGAGAGGGAACGACCTCTTGAATTGATTGAGCGCACTTTGCCCCCTCTCCTTGAGGAGAGGGTTGGGGTGAGGTGTCAGCCAACGCAGAAACTTCACCCAATCCTGCTGCATTAGCCAACGCCAATATATGCAAGAACGAATTTGTAGAACCGCCCATTCCCAAATCCGCTATAATCATATTTCTCAAGCTATCTCTTGTAATTATATCTAAAGGCTTAATATCTTCTCTAACCCAATCAACGATTTGCATTCCGCTTTCAAATGCAATTCTGCGTTTTTGAGAAGAAACTGCTGCTGCTGTCGCACAATAAGGAAGGCTCATTCCTAAAACTTCGGTTAAACAAGCCATTGTGTTTGCGGTATACAAACCTTGGCAAGCACCTGCAGAAGGACAAGAAGCTTCTTCTAATTCCAACAAACGTTCCTGAGTAATTTCGCCGTTTCTGTATTTTCCGATAGCTTCAAATGCACCTTTAATCATTGTTAATTTTTCACAATGGCTTTCACCATCAAGCATTGGACCTGCTGTTACAATGATTGTAGGAATATTTATCCTTGCAGCTGCTATAAGCATTCCCGGAGTTATTTTATCACAATTTGAAAGCAATACTAAACCGTCTAATTGATGCGCATTTGCAACCGTTTCCACACAATCTGCGATTAAATCTCTTGAAGGAAGTGAATACTGCATGCCGGAATGTCCCATTGCGATTCCGTCACAAACCGCAGGCACACCGAATATAAACGCTTGACCGCCGTTTGTGTGAATCCCTTTTTCAATTTGGCGTTCTAAATCTCTCATTCCAATATGCCCTGGCACTAAGTCCGAAAACGAACTTGCAATTCCTATAAATGGAGATTCCATATTTTTCTTAGAAACTCCTGTGGCCATCAAAAGACTTCTGTGCGGTGTTCTTGCAATACCTTTTTTTATATTATCACTTCTCATAATAAAAACCCTTTCGTATTGATTTTATCACGAAAGGGGAATGATTTTTAAGAAAATTTATAAGGTTAGATATTAATAAAATTCTTTTTAAGCAACTGCATTGTATGAGCTGATTACATTTTGCAAAGCTTGAGCAACTTTTGGATCAAGTTTTTTATCATCTTGTGCTTGTTGAGCTGTCAATTGAAGCAATTGAGCTTGACCTTGAGCAGTCTTTTTCATTTTGTCTACTTCAACTTTTGAGCCAACATCTTCACCAACCAATTTCTTTGTTAGTTTACCCATTGCCCAAGTACCGATTGAACCGCCAACTAAACCTGCAACTGCACCGATTGCTGTACCCAAGCCAGGGCAGAATGCTGTTCCTACTGCTGCACCGATTTTTGCACCTGCTGCTGCACCAACCGCTTCACCTACTGTCCAACCAATTATTGAACCTGCAGCTTTTACAGATGTTTGACCAAGCTGTTTTATACCTGAATTCGGATCTTTTTTCAATGCTTCATCAGAGAATGCTGATCTAATTTTACCAAAATCCATCAAGAATTCCATAGCTGCAAAGAATGCGCCACCTTTAACTCCTTGAGATTTAAAACCTTGCATTACTTTTTCAGATAGGGATTTAGTACCGGCATCGGCTACTTTCTTACGTGCAATTTCTGTCAAATCACTACTGCAAGGAATTTTATCTGCAATAGTTTTAACTTTCTTTCCTCTGATACTTGCCCATAGTTCAGGAATAACACCTGTTTTAGCACCTGTTGCTACTCTGATTTTTTCTGTAACTTTTGCAATTTGTACTTTGTTGCCAGATTTTAAAGCTAATTCCATTTCTTTTTTCAAAGCATCATAAGTTGTTTTATCTAATCTCTTTTTAATTAATGGAGCAAAGCGCCATTTTGAAGCACCTTCCAACTTGTGCATTTTATGATAAGCATCACGCATTAAACTACTTGTTTCAGGATTACTCCAAAGTTTATTTAATGCACTTCCATCTTTTTTAACTTCTGCAAACATTTTTTCAACAGAACCAATAGAACTTAAAGAAGCAAACGGATGAGCAATGAATCTTGTATTATTAACCAATGCAAATGCTGCACCACCACCAGCTGCACCCAATAAAGATTCGCTTGGTTCCATACCTTTTAAGTAATATTTACCAAGTGTATCCATATCTCTTGCGGAAGCTCCAAAACCTGTTTGAGAAGCTTGTTGAGAATCTGAAGATGTAGCAGAAGCTCCATAATTTGTTGTTCCGCCCACATTTCCATAACCATAATTTTGACCGTATTGGTTATTCCAAATTGATTGATTATTATAACCAAAAGGCATTTGATAATTCCAAGAGTTACGGTTAGCCATATAGCCGTTTGAAAAGCTTGGGCAATTCGGATTAACGCCTGAAGCACCGCCGTATAGCATATATTCCATATTCGTAAGTGAATTTAGTGGAGATACCATAACCTTTTCTACCTTTTTAAATCTAACCTTATATATATAAAGTTATCTTTTCTCCAAAAATTGCTTTTTTGTAACGAAATGTTACAAATTATTTAGTTTTCTTCTGCAGGAATATAAGTGTAGTTAGGTTCTTCTACATCTTCTTCTGTTTTGAATACAAAATAGAAATCATCGCCAGTTTTTATATCCAACTGTTCGCCTTTTTCCACAAGAGAAATCGGAGATTCTTCATAAGCATTTGTAACGCCTGATTTTAAGCGGTTATCTTGTTCATTTTTAGCCACACCTTCTACAAACGCTACACCGATTGAAAGCCCTTTTACAAAATAACTACCAACCATTAATGCACCGTTTTTAACCATTTTCCAGTAAGGTAACTTTTTAATCTCTTCTTTTGATAAAACTACCGTCGTATACTTTCCATACATATCTTCTTGAATTTGCAATGTTTCATCGCCTTGAGTATAAGTTAAAGGCTTTACAAAAAAGACTGCATTTCTTTTTCCGCGTTTTGGATCAACTATTTGTAATACTTGGCAATGCAGAATGGAATTGGTCGGTAATTCATACTTGCCGAGCGTTCCTTCTTCTCTCAAGCATACATTAAAGGTATCTTTAGGAGAGTTGGTGCTAAAATCTTCCATCGCTGTTACTTTCAAATAATCAGCAGCAAAACAGGCAGAAATTTGGCATAAATAAATTAGTGTCAGTAAGATTTTTTTCATAGGCACTCCTAATATTATATTAATCTATATTTTTGCAAATATTCAACAACAGCTTTTATAGCAGCTTTAGCCTTTTCAATAAATTCTTCCGCAAGATTTGGGTCAAATTTTGACTGCATAACCTGAATTATATCTGCTTGCATATATTCATAAACAAGTGAAGATTTAACTATTGAAGATATTAATGCCGGTGAGAATACACCTTTTGAAAGCAATGAAATGATATTATTTATCAAAAATAATTCTTCTTGAGTCCAATCTTTTGTCTCAATCTTAAAAGGTTTAGGTTCTAATAAAATTAAATTTACACCTGTCGTTGATAAAAATAGAGGAATATCATCGAACGCAACATTTTTCATGCCTTCAATTGCAGCCCCAAAAGATGTTGTATTATAAACTTCTTTAATACCCAAATCCTTTATCAAAGTTTCAAAGTGGTTAATAAATGCAGCGTAATCATCACGAGTGCTTACCATTTCACCTGTCACAGATTTAACTTTTACAAGATTTTTTGTAGAATTACCGGTAATAATTTTACCGTTAGGTGCTTTGTTAACAGTTTCACCTGTAGAATACATAACGTCATTTTTGAATGCCAAATCCAAACCTGTGCAAATAATCTTGCTAAAACCAAGCTTTGATGCTACAACAAGTGCCATCGTTGTAGCAGAGCCGCCAAATTCGTAAGTTTTAAAGTTTTTATTATAGTTAATAAGTTTTTTTACAATAAAATCAGTTTCAGAAAAAGTTAGAAAATGTTTTTTAAACGGTGAAGCCAGAATTGTAGCATCTGATTTTAAGTCACTGATACAGTTAATATTAGCACAATAATCTTCTAATCCGGTATATGTTGCGCTAATTGCACTGGCATCCATACAAACTGCAAAATCAGGAGTTATACCGTTAGCTTCTAATGTTCTCAAAACTTTATTAACAGCAAAAATAACAAATTTATCTCTGTTTGCTTTGATTTTTTCAATGTTTTCATTTAATGAAGGACCTGCAGCAACAACCAAAGCCGTTTGTCCGATAAATTTATTTTCCAAATCAGAAAGCATCGAAACAGAAGAGTTGTTAACAGTGCTAATATTTCTCAAGGTGTTAAGCAGCCATTTTTTAGAAAATCTTGCAATTGTATTCACGTCAACCATCTTAGTCTTGCAAGTTTCGTAAACTTTTTGAGTAAGTTCTAAAAGTTCTTTACTTCTTACAAGTGCATAATTTTTCAAATAAACGACTTCTACTTTGTCTTTATTAATATAATTGGCACTTAATTTATTCAACAAATCTTTTAAATTATCCGTTATATAAACTCGACCGCTGGCAAGGTGTTCAGAAATATCAACGTTGTTCAAAACAAAATGCAAAAGCATCGTGTCAGGTTCGTATACATAAATTCTGCTTGGATATGTATTAAAAACTTCATCCAAAAGATAGCCTAAACCGATACCAAAAGTGATAATAATATCGTTTTTGTCCATTTCGTTTTTAATAGTTGATTTGAGCATTTGTTTAACTGCCTCTCGAGGATTGTTGATATCATCTATCGGCACATCATCTTTCATTAACAAGTAATCATTTGACGGTGTCATGCAGTATGACATGTTTTTTCTTGTATCATCAAGTGAAAATCTTTTTAATCTCTCTTTAAGTTCTTCGTTATTTAGAAACGATAAATTTTTGTTAAACATTTCAAATCCTTTTCAAAATTTATGCAAAAAACACACCGCTAAAGGGTTTTTATTTAAAAATAGCATGTTTTTTAAGAAATGTAAAGCAATCAAAGCCCAAGAAACATCGTATAAAATTTTGTTAAAATAAAACTCTTGCAAAAAAAGTTTGATGTGATATTCTGAATATACAAACTGAATAAAGATTTATGCGTCTGTAGCTCAGCTGGATAGAGCATCTGCCTTCTAAGCAGAGGGTCCCGCGTTCGAATCGCGGCAGGCGTATTTTTTCGTAAAAAGAGCCACTTATGTGGCTCTTTTATATTCTTAGTTTATAAACTTAACTTAAAAAAATCGTTAAATTCTAAAGATTTACAAATTGTTACAAATAGTGTATTATTAAAATGTTAGGCAAATTAAATAAGAGGAAGATTTATGAGCAATATTGTAATTTATTCAACAAAGCCTATGCCTGAACTTCAAGCCACGTTGATGGATATTGATGAAGCAGAGGTTAGAGTTGTTTCTATTGATAAAATAAAGGATTATGCGGTTATTAACCCATCTTTAATGATTATAGAAAACATTGATTTAGCTAAAGATGCTTTAATGACAAACAAATTTCCTTGCCCAATCCTTTTCTTTGGTCCAACAAGAAGAGATGTAACAGTAAGAGCAGAGGGATTTGACTTTATTAAAGACCCTGCAAATACTGATGAACTTATTGTTCGTGTTAATGCGTTGTTAAAAATAAAAGCAATCAAAGACAAATTAGAACGAGTTTCTACAACTGATGATTTAACCGGTTTACACAACAGAAAATACTTACAAGAACGTTTAGAAGAAGAAATTTCACGTTCAAGACGTTATGGCACAAAGCTTTCTTGCATATTGTTCGATATAGATTTCTTTAAAGTTGTAAACGACATGTACGGTTACGAATGGGGCGATATTCTTTTAACAAAAATTGCAAATAAACTTAATGCAATGATAAGAAAGGAAGATATTTTAACTCGTTACGGAGATGAAGAATTCTTACTTGTTCTACCGAACACTTCAGAAGACAATGCATTCTTATTCGGCGAAAGATTTAGAAGGGAAGTTGAAAAAATGGAGTTTATCCCTGCCGGAGAAGAAGAACCGCACAAAGTAACAATTTCGGGCGGCATTTCTACTTATCCTTGTATGCCGGATGTTGAAGAAGATGCAAATACTGTAATCAGATACGCAGAGCATGCTTTATATAATGCAAAACATAGAGGTAAAAATAAAATCATTCAATTCTCTCAAATGAATTTGGAAATGTAATTTAGGAGGATGACTGAAAAGTCATCCTCTTTTAGTATTTTAGAATTACCAACTCAGCGAATGGTCAAAAAACTATTATCAACAATACTCTTTATTAAGGAGAAGATAATTTAATGAAAATGTTGATGTTTGACTTTCGCGATACTGAAAAAGAATTTTTTCAAAATAATGAACTTGTTGATTTTGATTTGTCATTTATCGGTGAACCACTAAATGCTGATTATAAATTAACCGAAGAACAGAAAAACGAAACAGATATTATTAGCGTCTTTAGAAGTTCAAATTTAACGGATAAAGTCCTTAAACAATTTAAAAACCTAAGAATTATTGCTACGCGTTCTTACGGATATGGACATATTGATTTAGATTACTGCATAGAACACAATATTGCAGTACTTAATGTTGAGCAATACGGAGAAGAAGCCGTCGCACAATATGCAATAGCATTGATTATTGTTCTTGTAAGAAACATGTTACCGGCAATTTTAGACATGAAGGCGCATAAAATTAATTACAAACACTACGAAGGCAAAAAACTCAACAATTTAACACTTGGGATTGTCGGCTGCGGACAAATCGGAAGTGCTGTTGCAAAAATTGCAAATTATTTTGGAATGAAAGTTCTAATACACTCATACATGCAAAATCCGGAATTAGACAGTTTTTGCGATTTCGTAAGCTTGGATGAATTATTAAGAGAATCCGATGTTATTTCTCTACATCTGTTGTATACAGGCGACAATTACCATCTAATAGGAAAAGAAGAATTTAAAAAAATGAAAGACGGTGTTGTATTCGTTAATACTGCAAGAGGCGAACTTCTTGATATAAAAGCTCTTTATGACAATTTAATTACTGGAAAAGTTAAAGCAGCCGCACTTGATGTTTTGGAATGTGAATTTTTAAGCACACATCCGGGAGAACTCAGCAATGTGATAAAAGATTCTGAATCTCACTGTGTTGAAACAGCACTTGTAACACAGAAATTATTCAATATGGATAATGTAATAATCACACCGCATATTGCATATAATACGCATGAATCAGTAAACTATCTTTTAACAAAAACGTTTAATAATATACGAGATTACATAAAAGGTGTAAACACAAATAGAGTATGTTAGTAATCTACTCGACCGCGACTCTTTAAATATTCCCTGATTTGGTTTAAAGAAAATTGTACAATTCTTGTAATTCTAGATGGTGAAAGCCCCACCATTGTTGCAATATCTTTTGCTTGCATATTTCTATAAAAACGATATTCAACAACTGTACGTTCTTTTTGAGGTAATTTCGCGATGGCTTGTTTAATAAGTTTGCTCATTTCAACAATTTCTGCTTGCTCATCAGGTAATGCAGAAGGATCTTTTATAAAATCAAAAGGAGAAGCATTATCAGTTGCTGCGGCTGCTAAACCGTCAATAGAAAGAATTGTTTCGTAAACTGCTTCACGAACTTTTGTTGGAGATATACTGAATCCCATGTCTTCAGAGCTGTCTTCACCGTTTTCGGTCACTGCATCGGAAACATAACTATCTTCATCACCATCTTCTTTTTTATGCTTCATTGTATACCATTTATAACGGTGACGTAATTCATTTCTTATTGCCCATTTTACAGCAGTACCAATGTACGCCTCATTATAATGAGCAAGTTGTTCTTCTGTTTTACCCTTAATCAAAGTTTGAATGGCTATTATGCCTATACTAACCAATTCTTCGTACTCTATCATATGGTTAGGTATACGCCTATGCTCTACTCTTGCTATTTTTTGCACAATACCGAGGTATTGTTTGATTAAAGTGTTATTTTCCATCTTCTCTTATTAAACTAACCTGAGAATATCATACCAAGATTTATACATTTTTTCAAGATGTAAAAATTAATAACACCCTTGCGCAATATCCCAACAGTAACCCACGCACATTTGTAGCTCACTCTCGTTCACACAACTGCGACCTCCCTATCCATGGAGGTTACTTTCGCCAATCACCGAACGACTTTAGTGCTACTCCTTCCCTGGTTAGGGAAGGTTGGGATGGGTATTGATTTGAAAAGCTAATAATACCCTCTCCCCTACCCCTCCCCCGAGGGAGGGTGTGGTATGCGTTAGTTTAATGATATACCGAACGACTTTAGGTTATTCCCTCGCCTTACAGGAGAGGGCTAGGGTGAGGTAAATACAAGACATTAAACAAACAAGCAAGCAAATTTTATAATACAAATTGCCTACGGCTTGAACCCTCACCCAAAAATCTAAGTTTCGCACAGCTCAACTTGATTTTCTACCCTCTCCCAAAGAGAGATATTGCGCAAACGGCGAACGACTTTAGCACTGCTCCTTCCCTTATTAGGGAAGGGTGGGATGGGTATCGGTTGAGATGTTAATAATACCCTTGTACAATATCCAAACCGTAACCCACCCGTATTTGTAGCTCACTCTCGTTCGCACAATTGCGACCATTCTATCAATGAAGGTTGTAGTTTATTGTCCCTGTTGTTTGTTCTTCAATCCATAAACAAATAATAAGATTTCGGCTACAGCCTTATACAATTCTGGTGGAATTTGTTGATTGATATCAACCATCCTAAACAAAGCTCTCGCAACCGGAGCGTTGTCAATTACAGGCACATTATGTTTTGTCGCAATGTCAATAATTTTTTTAGCAATAAGTTCTGTTCCTTTTGCTGTTAACATCGGCGACTGCATTGTTTCAGAATCGTATTTTAAGGCACAAGCAACATGGGTCGGATTTCTTACAACAAAATCAGCATCAGGTACAGAGTCCATTGCACCTTGTTGTAGCATTTGCATACGTCTTTGTCTTAAAGCAGCTTTTACGTGTGGATCACCTTCAGAGTTTTTGTACTCATCTTTAATTTCCTTAAAAGACATTTTTTGATCTTTTAAAAATTTCCATTTTGTCATGCCATAATCGGCTGCCGCAATAATAAGAAACGCAATGCAAGCTTTGTAGATAAATTCTACGATTAATTTACCAAACTCAATCATAACGGCAAAATGGTTATCGATAGCTGCCAGCATTAGAATACTTTCCAAGTGGGCTCTATACACCGTCCAACCGACTAAACCTAAAATAAAAACTTTAACGATGTTTTTGCAAAGTTCAAACAGCGTTTTTACTTGGAAAAGGTTTTTAAAATATTTTGTCGGATTAAGCTTATCAAGTTTTGGAACCAAAGGAGCTGTTGCGACCAAAGGTCCAACTTGAATAAAATCCCCAATTATCGCAACAAAAGCTGCAACAAAAAGAATTGCACCAATTATAACAACAGCGGGGATAAGAGTTACTGTTAAAATATATGTAATCCCAATATTATCTAAACTATGATTAGGAATTTGCTCATAAAGAGTTTTGAAAAGTCCGACAATAAGCTTCCAAATAATAGGTGCAAGCATATTAATAAATGAAAACATAACGAGTAAAGACAATGCTGTTGACACGTCTTTAGATTTAACTACCTGCCCTTCTTTTCTTGCTCTCTCAAGCTTTTGAGGGGTGGCATCAAACTGTTTATCTTCATCACCCATTTTATTTGTTCCGTTGGATTTTCGTTTCTGTTGCTAATAGTTTAGCATAAACCCGTATTTTATTGTACAATGTTTTCTATAAGGAGTCTGATTCATGAAAAACATTTTTTTAATAATTCTATCAATAATAACAATTGCTTGTGCCGGTTACACATTTTTGAACCAAACCGGACATATTCCTATGATTACGATGTTCTTAGCAGGTTTTGCCCTTGCAATATTTTTAATGACATTAAAGATGAATGTCAAAAATAAAAAACTAAATTCTTACAAAAGAGAATTAGAAAAAGAATCTATTGCATCTACGGAATCATCTTCAAGAGTAAAAGTTTTGGAATCAAAAATTGAGGTTTTGGAAAAGGCACTTGAAAACGCATTGAAAAAGTAATACAAAACAATGATTGATTAAGTTTAATATTTATTATAAAATAATTCTAAAGTAACATAAGGGAGAGAATTATGACAACAGAAACTACTGATTATAAAAAGATTTTAAGCTACGTTCCTACTGTAATTGAATCATCTTCAAGAGGAGAAAAGTCTTTTGATATTTTTTCAAGATTACTTAGAGAAAGAATTATTTTCTTAGGAACAGAAATTGACGATGAAGTAGCAAACTCTGTTGTAGCACAGCTTCTACTTCTAGATAGCGAAAATCCTGAAAAAGATATTATGCTTTATATTAACTCTCCGGGTGGTGTTATTACTGCCGGTATGGCAATTTATGACACAATGAATTTAATTAAAGCTGATGTTCAAACAATTTGTTTAGGAGAAGCGGCTTCTATGGGTGCATTCTTGTTATCAGCAGGTGCAAAAGGCAAGAGAATGGCACTTCCAAGCGCAAGAATTATGATTCACCAACCTTTAGGTGGTGCTAAAGGTCAAGCTACTGATATTGAACTTGAAGCTAAAGAAATTTTAAGAATGAAAGACATGTTAATTGGTATTATGGCTGAAAATTCAGGTCAACCGTTCGATAAAGTTAAAGAAGACTGCGAACGTGACCACTACTTGTCAGCAGCAGAAGCTTGCGAGTACGGTTTGATTGATAAAGTTGTTACTTCTGCTAACAGCTAGACTGATTTTGGAGTATGAAAAACAATAAGGGGATAATTTTTACACTAATTTCGCTCGGTGCGTTATTCTATTTCTTTGCAAATTTTCAAAGAATAGCAATTCCCGGTGCGGTTTTTGACTTGCTTCAACAGGAATTAGCAGTTAGTGCACCATACATTACGGCGTTTGGTGCGATTTTCATGTATTTGTATGCTGTAAACCAATTGATAATTGGCGTTTTAGTCGACCGATACGGCGGGTTACGTGTGATGTTGACCGGCGGTATTATTTTAGGAATTGGTGCATTATTGTTTCCCATTTCTACAAATTTACCGCTAATGTATTTTTCAAGAGTTCTTGTCGGTATTGGCGGAAGTTGTTTTTATTTAAGTTTAATAAGGGAACTTAGAGAATATTTTTCAGATAAAAATTTCGGTATAGCAATTTCAGTAATGCTTTGTATCGGATATTGCGGAGGAATTGCAGCAAACGCACCATTTGTATTTATGATGAAATACATGAACTGGCGTACAATTCTTGTAATTCTTGCATTAATTATTTTAGCAGGTGTTTTATTATTTATAATTCTTTCACCTAAAGTTAAGTATCCTGAAATTAATCGTAACGTAAAATTGAGAACCTTACCGTTTCGATTAGTATTGCACAAAAAACATAACCGAAATTTGTTTAGTTTCGCATGCTGTAATTTTGGAATTTCTTATGCAATACAAGCTATTATCGGTAAAAAATTTTTAGAAGACTTTTGTTGTATGCCAACCGCAAAAGCAGCAGTTGTTCTTTCTATAATGGCAGTAATTGCAGCAGCTTTCAATATTATTAACGCATCAGTATGCAAAATGTGCCATAACCATAGAGTTGTATTCTTAAAAAACGCCTCAGTTATTACGTTTGTATCGCTGTTAACAATTTGCACATGCTTAATTTTTAATATAAGAACACCGCTAATTGCAATTATATTTTGCGTTTTAGCAGGTAATGCAAGCTTAACATCATTGCTTGTTCCAGTTCTACACCTAACTAACCGTAAAATGGTTTCAGGAACAGCAGTTAGCATTATGAATTTTTGTTTCTTTACTATGGTTGGGCTTTTAGGAACTGCAATGGGATTTTTGTTAAACCTTTTTGCGCCTGAAAAAGTCGGTGATATATTGGTTTATTCAAATAAATCATACCTGGCTGTTTTTGGTTTATTTTTCTTGATAAGTGTTTTTGAAATGTATAAAGCAATGAAGCTTTCAAATAAATATTAGGGTGGAAATGATAAGAGAGTATTGTAAAAAGTTTTTTTATTATTTTAACAACAACAAAAAAGCATTTTTAAAATATTCCGCGTTATCATTTGTTGTTGCGATTTTGGAACTTTTTGGAGTTGCGCTTACTTATCCGTTTGTTTTAAAATTACTTTCTAATAAACCTGTTGACATTTGGCACTCACCAATTTTTATAGGACTTTGCATTGTATTTTTATTCTTGTTGAAAAATGCATTTATGATTTTTTATTCATATTTGCAGGCTAAATTTACAAAAGAAGTCGAAAAAGAAGCCAATCTTAAGTTTATAAATTATTTTTTGGGTTCAACTTATCAAGAAACATCAAAAATTTCATTAGCAGAAAAAGGAAATATTTTGGGATTTCTGATTCCAAATACAATAAACAATTTTATTTTAAGATTATTGAATTTGATTGTTAACTTTTTTATTTTTGCACTTATTTCAGCTTTACTAATAATAAAATTTCCAATTGCAATGGCAATTACATTCGTTTTTGCATTTATGTTGATTTTTGTACAAAACAAATGCTTCAAACCGTTCTTAAAAGAAATTGCACAAAAATCAAGTGAAGCTTCTACTATTTATAACCAAAGAAGCAATGAAGTTTTATTAAACATTAAAAGCGTTAAAGTTTCTCATAATGAAAAATTCTTTTTTGATAACTATAAAAATGCAATAACCGACTTTTACAAAATTTGCGCAAAAACTTCATTTATCAACACAATACCGCCTTACGTTACTGAACCTTTTGTAATTTTATTGCTTTTTGTTTTGTTATCGGTAATTTCTTTTCAAAATTACACAGAGCCAAACAAATTAATTGCGTCTTTTGCGATTATTGTTTCAGCTATTTTTAGATTGGCACCTACTATTGCTAGAATTCAGGTGAACTTAAACGGAATCAATTCTGCGTTAGTGAATGTCAAACAGTTGCTGGATTGGTGCGAAAAACTTCATTTGGACAACAGAAATGATGTTAAAGCTACTGAATTTGCAAGTTTTAACAATAATATTGAGTTGAAAAATATAGAATTTTGTTATGATACAAACAAACCAGTTTTAAAAAATATAAATCTTGAAATTATAAAAGGCGAATTTATTGGAATTGCAGGCTTGTCAGGAGCCGGAAAAACAACGTTTGTTGATATTATTGCGGGATTATTGACTCCAAACAAAGGTGAAATTCTAATTGATGGAAAATTTCAAACTTTACCTCTAAAAATCGGCTATATTCCACAAGAGATTTCAATTATTAATGCAACCATACGAGAAAATGTAGCATTTGGCTCCGACGAAATTGACGATGCTAAAATTATTGATGCGCTAAAAAAAGCACAGCTTTATGATTTTATAATGCAAAATTATTCAGATGGAATTTACGCAAATCCTTTTGTAGACTCTACCGGATTTTCACAAGGTCAAAAACAGCGTTTGGCAATTGCAAGAGCTTTGTATTCAAATCCTGACATATTGATTTTGGATGAAGCAACTTCTTCATTGGATTTAAAAACCGAAGATGAATTATGCTCTGTTCTTTTGAGTTTACGTGGTAAAAAAACAATTTTAGCAATTGCACACAGGCTTTCAACCATTAAATCCGCGGATAGAATTGTATTTATGAAAAACTCCGAGATAGCTGATATCTCAGAGTTTAACGATTTAATTAATAAAAATAATGATTTTAAAGAGCTTGTAAATTTAGCAACATTTAAAGAACTCTAACTTTGTCCATTAATCTTGTAACTTTTTCTCTAAAAACAGGGTCTATCGGAGATGTTGCGTATTCTCCGTCACGACTGGCTTCTTCGCGTTCTAAAATACTTTTTTCTAGCAAAGCCAATTTTCTAATTGCAATATTCATAATTGCCTCCTAAATCTTACTTCCTTAACCTTATTTTGTCTTACATATATATAAAGTCAAAAAGTTTAAGAAAATTGACTTTTTGAAGAAGTTTATTAAGAAATATTACCAAGATTTTTATTGATACGGTGGGGAATAGCCTACCCTAAGTTTTTCAAATTTCCCTAACGGGAAAACACCTCACCCTAGCCCTGTCTTGGATTATTCGGGCAAGCATAACATTACAATAACAACAAATCCTTACGGATTTTTATTGTTATTTTCATGTTATTTGCTCTTACGGGCTTACGCCCTACCGAAAATCCGCTCTCCTGTAAGGCGAGGGAATAACCAAGACTAGCTTATTAAAATAATCGAACGACATTCGCGCCGCGAACGTGCAGCGATTAGCTGCGATAGTGAGTGTTAGAGTGCAAGCTCAGCTTGCAACATCCATTTTATCAACGCTCGTAAGAGCGTAAAAAACGATAGCGTATTTTCTCTTTCTTTTCGTTCTTTTCTTTCTCTTTTATTCGTAACAAAAGAGAAAGAAAAGAATATAAAAAAAACATCTATCCTCTTTTTTTCTTAGTAAAAAGAAGATAGAACAAACTACCAATTAACTTTTTCAATAAGTTCAATTTCATATCCGTCAGGATCATTGATAAAAGCAATTTTAGAACCTTTGCCGTTTAAATCAAATGGCGGATAGAGATAAGAATAACCCAATTTGTTAATTTTATCAGTAAATTCTTCTAAAGAATCAACTGAGAACGCAAAATGACCGAAACCGCTGCCTAATTCATAACCGCCTTCAGGGGTTTCGTCGTTATATGTCAATTCGATTTGGCATGTATTTTCTTCGTCTGTTAGAAAATACAACCAACAATCTTCTAATCTTTTTTTGTGGTCAAGTTTCATATTAAGTACGTCTATATAAAATGCTAAAGATTTTTCAATATCTTTAACTCTAACCATTGTGTGTAGAAATTTCATTTTTTCCTCCTCTCAATTTTTTACCTCCATGATTAGGGAGGTCGCAGCTGTTGGCGAAGCTCTGCTGAGTCTTACGGATGCGGGTGGTTTTTATTCAATTGAAAATTAAACCTTCTAATTAATACCCATCCCAACCTTCCCTAATAAGGGAAGGAGGTGCGCAAATCTGTTTTCCCCTAAACATTTGTAGAAGTGATTGAATTTTAAATGTACAAACAAATTATATCATGATAGAATTGTTGTATGAAAAATATTTTAGAAGAAAAAGTTTATTACGCAGACACCGACGCTTATGGTGTTGTTTGGCACGGTACTTACCTTAGATGGATGGAAAAAGGCAGAGTTGAATTGTGCGAGGATGCTGGTTTGAATCTTATTGATTTAGAAAAACAAGATATTGCAATGCCTGTAACAAATATGAATGTTCGCTACAAAGCTTCTGCTCGTTTGAATGACATTGTAGTTGTAGAAACTTCTATCAAAGAAATGTCACCTATTAGAGTAACATTTGAACAAACAATACGTAACAAGGCTGATAACAAATTGTTTATTAAAGCTGAATTTGAAGTAGTTGCAATCCACAATGACGGCTCAATTTACAGAAAATTACCGGAAGCAATTACAAACGCTTTTAAAGAATGAGTAGTTACTTAATCTTGGTTTTCAATTATTTCTTTGGCGATTTCAAAAGTTTTAGGAAACAATTTTGCAATTGTGACTTCGCTTTTGGCGTGTCCTGTTGTTAACAAGCAGTATGCTTCTGCCATAAACTCGTAAACATTTCGCGCACAATAAAATTGATTTGATTCAGGATCGACATAGTTTTCGTATTTTTCTCTAGCAATAGCTTTGTTTTCCAAATTCTCAAAATATTTAGCACTTTGGGGAACATTGTCATCAATCTCTTTGAGTTTTTTATAATATGCTTCCAGTTCTTGCTTAAATGTATTTTCAAAAGCTTCATTTTTTGCTTTTGTGTGGTTGTAAATAATATGACCTGTTTCGTGTGAAATTCTTCTATGCAAAGTTTCAATATCAGAAACATCAGGATCTATATAAATAGCATTTTCTTCTGCGATATATTCTCCATCACCGCCTGTTTCAGGTGCTTTTAATATAATTTTAATACCATTTTTTGCAATATCAAAAAGAGCTTTTGGGTTAGATTTTGATAAAAATTTAATTGCATCAGAATCTAAATTACTTGTATCAATAGAAAATTTTTGTTCGTTACATTTTACGAAAATTTTATTGTTTTCAATTGCGACTGTATATTTATTTTTCCCAATTTTTTGTTCATATTTTAAATCAGATATATTTTTTACAACTCCTTGTTTATATAATTTTGATGCAAATGGTGTTGTTTGAACATCAAAATTTTCGAAAGCAGATTCTTCTTTTGATTTTATATTTTTCATTTCTTCTGTTGTCTTTATTATATTTCCATTTTTGTCATAGATAACTTCTTTGAAATCACTTGCATAATTTCTTGATGCAAGTGTATTATATTTTATTGAGTAATTGTCATCATCATTCTTTGTTACAGTAAAATCATAAGTCCTGCTCATTCCTTTTTTGTTTAAACCCTCGATTTCTGTGTTTAAACTATTCGGCAATTTTTCATCTTTGATAAACTCAATTTTTACCTCATTACATTCTACTTTTAATGTATAATCAGCTCCAAAAATAAGTTCTTTTTGGGATAAATATAATAATTCTTGTTTTGTTTTTTCTGACATTTTAATAATACCATTATTTGTAGGACTTATATCTGCAAATTTGCCCATATTCAGTGTGATATTAAATTTTGTTTCATTTGGTAGCCCTTTGTTTACTTTTAGTTTGGTAGAACCATCTTCTAGATATTCTAATGCTGTTTTCCCATATAAACATTCTTCAGAACCGTTTTTATACCGAATTTTTGAAATACCATTTTTAAATTTTGTGATACTTTCAGTTGGTTCTTTTTCGTTATAGTATATTTTGGAATATTCACTTTTACCGTATAATTCGTCATCTATTTCTTCCGTATACGATGTTTCAACCTCTAAATTTCCATTTTTATCAAACTGACAAACCTGAACGGAATTATCTTCACTCTTGTTATTTGTTATTTGATAATAAGTTTCACCTTTATTATTTTTTATTGCTTCAACTTTAGCGTTTTTATCAGCATATTTAGATATCTTTTTCAGAATATCTTCCGATATATCTTTGACACTATTATCATTTTTCAAACTATTAATAGTCATTTCTTGTTTTTTTTTATCGGTATTTTTTTTATATTCTTCTGACATTTTTGCAATATCGTCTAATGCTTGTTTAAAATCAGATTCTTCAATATTAATTCCAAGTTTTTCTCTAAGCTTGTCAATATTAAATGTCCACTCTTCTCCATTATATATATCTTCCGGTTTATCAAAAAATCTTGTTAAAAGGTAGCTTTTTACACGATTACTACCGGAATCTAATATAGAAAAATTAATCTCATTATCAGTTTTATAATCAGCATTATCAAATATTGAAAATAGCTTTTCCATTAATACTTCTTTTTTAGTCCCCTTGTAATTTTTCATATACTCTTCTTTGGTAATGGAAAAATTATCATCGGCATGACCTACATTTTGAACAATTTTTCTTATTGTATTATACAAACTATAATTTTCTGACATTATTACTCCTTAATCTTACTTCATGTATATCGGTATAATTTCTGAAAACTTTAATAATTTTTCTATAATTTAATAAAAATTTACATTAGACTGTTAAATATCAATCTTTTAACATACAATATAATTATGCCTAGATTAAACAAATATATCGCATCAACCGGTTTTTGTTCAAGAAGAAAAGCCGACGAGTTAATTCTTGAAGGTCGTGTTAGGGTAAACGATAGACCAATAGAAGAACTCGGGTTTTATGTTCGAGAAAAAGACCGTGTTTATATAGATAACAAGCTTGTGAAACCGCAAAAATTAGAGTATTACAAGTTTTATAAGCCTGCTGGTTATATTACGACATCAGAAGACGAAAAAGGTCGAAAAACAATATACGATGTAATTCCACCTGAATTAAAACATTTAAAACCTGTCGGCAGATTGGATAAAGAGTCAACAGGACTTATAATTTTGACGAATGATGGTGAATTTATTAACGAAATGACCCATCCGTCAATAAAAGTACCTAAAGTTTATATTGTTTCTATAAATGGTAAGTTTACAACAGAAGACGCCGAAAAAATGTTTAACGGAATTGAAATTGAAACAGATTCGGGCGAAAAGAAAATCGCTTACGCTGAAACCTTGCCGATTGAATTAAAAAACAAATCATCAATGATTCAAGTTGTTTTGTATCAGGGAATTAATCGTCAAATTCGTAAAATGTTTGCGAAATTGGGCTACGAAGTTGAAAGTTTAAAAAGAATTCAACACGCAACTTTGACAATTGAAGGCTTAAAAAAGGGACAAGTTAAACCGATTAAGCCAAAGCAAGTTAAAGAATTAAAAACATATATTGCCAAAATTAAGAGGGAATATGCTAAAAATAGCAATAACGGGTAATATAGCATCAGGTAAATCTGAAGTTGAAAAAATTATCGCTCTATATTTTCCGGTTTTTGATGCCGATAAAATTGCTCACAAATTTTTAGGAAATGTAGATAGACGTGCTTTAGGTGAAAAAATTTTTTCAGATCCAGTTGCAAGAAAAAAGCTTGAAGATTACATTCATCCGAAAGTTAAAGATGAAATATTGAAAATTTTTAGTGTAAGCCAAGATAAATGCGTTTTTGTTTCAATTCCGCTCTTATTTGAAACAGGTTTTGATAAATTATTTGATAAAATAATTTTTGTGCAATGTGATGATAAGCTTAGACTTGAGCGATTGATGAAACGTAATAATTTTACGGAAGAACAGGCGTTAAAGCGTATGAATGCGCAGATGCCTCAAGATGAAAAAATAAATAAATCAGATTTTGTAATTCATAATAATTTAACAAAAGAAGAATTGGCTGAACAAGTGAATGAGCTTTTAAAGAAATTTTTGAAAAATCTATAACAGACCAAAACCCACCCGCATCTGTAAGGCTCAACAAGGTTTCGCCAACAGCTGCGACCTCCCTATCCTTGGAGGTTAGAGTTTTATTTATTGTTCGTCATTTACTTTTTGTTTGTAAACGTGACCTTTTCTATCTTCTTCAATGTTTGGAGTATCAATTTCAAATACATAAGCATCGGCAGGAGCTAAGTTTACTTTCATTTCATTTGAATTAACTTGGAATTCACTCTTTTCGCCATATTCAGGAACCATGTTTACAAGTTTTTGGTCAGCCTTTAATCCCGGGATTTCAATAATACCTGAAACATTTCTGTTTGGGTTTTTATTCGCTACAACAAGAATTGTTCTGCCATTATTGTGTCTTGCATAAGTTATGATTTGGTCGTTCTTGTCTTCACGTTTATCAAATTCAATAAAACTGCTATTTCTATCAGCCAAAACGTCCAAGTTATTGGCTCTCATTTCCATTGCACCTTTGATAACTCTTTCAATATCAGGACAATCACCACCCGGTTGTCTTGAAATATTAAATAAAGCTAATCTGTAACGGTGTTCATTCATATCATATTTTGGAACTTGTTCGCCTGTTTTAGGGTCTGCTTTAGTTGTCCAAGTTTCTACGTTATCTTTATTTCTGTATTGATAATCGTAATAATCACCGGTTTGGAAACCATCGATATAATATGGGTTACACATTGGGATTGTTGATTGTAAAATTGTAGTCAATTTACAGAAATTTTCACCACCATGAATCATTGATGAGCTATCATCGTGAGTCAAAAAAGAACCAATTACACTCTTGCCTGCCGGTAATTTATGTGAAAGGTCTAGGTTAAATTTAATATAATCATTGAATTCGCTTGCATTTCTCCAATCGTGAAAAATATGGTATTGACCGTAGTATTCGTCAAATCCTGCATTTAACAAATCTTCAGGTCTATCATAATTCATATTTACCATTGGAGAAGCGCATTCATAAGTATAGCTTTCAGCAAGCCAAGCAAATTCAGGGTCTTTTTTATGTGAATATGAAATTAATTCGTCCCAAAATTCGGTAGGTTTCGCTCTTGCTACGTCGGCTCTTATTCCATCAATGCCTAAATCAATGCAAGAATCAACAAATTGTTTGTGCATTTCCATTAAAGCAGGATTTAAAGTTCTGTCTGCTTCATCAGCCCAAGGTTCAAACATTCTGATATCCGTCCAACCTTGAGGAGTTTTTTCTTCACCGTTTCTTCCGTAAGCCATCAATTCGGGTTCTGCTTCAAACATATCAACGGAAGCACAACTTGGAAGGTCAAGCATAACCTTAATATTACGTTTATGACATTCATCTATTAAAGCTTTGAACTGTTCATCAGGTGTTCTTGGGTCATTTTTATCAATCAACATTGGATCAATTGCCAAATGTCCATCATCATTAACAAATTTTTCAGGTGCATAAAGAGAACCTGCTGTTCCTTGTGCATTCTTTTTACCCATTGGGTGAATTGGAAGAATGTGGATTGTATTGATTCCATCATTCTTTAATTCATCTAATCTATCAATCGCGCTCAAGAAAGTTCCGTTCTTTTCACCTTCTTTAAGCATAACAATATCATCACCGTTCAAATCTTTTGCGGTAAATGTTCTTGGAACAATCGCCATCATAACAGATTCGTTGTTTTGAATCATTGAACGCAAATTATTTGTATAAGGTTGTTGAGCATTAGAATTCAAATCAACCTTTTTTACGCTTGCCGCATTCATCATAGCAAGGTTTTGAAGATATTTTCCCGTAACTTCTTTATCCTGAACATTGTATTCTTTTGTTTCAGGCTTAATTGGGGTTTGATAGTTTGCTGTTGCTCTAAAGTTTACAGCTGAAATATTAGTTATTGCTGCCATCTTCTACCTTCTTTTCTATATTATGCGGATTTCTGATTTTACCGAAACAAAGTTGTGCAAGGACTGTTACACCTAATACTGTTCCTGCAATTGCAGATGCTGTTCTAACCCATTTTTGGTTACCATATCTTCTTTCTGCTGCATTTTTAACGAAGTCTATCGGAGTTTGACCAACAAGGTTAAATGTAGACATTCTTGTTTTTGAACCTTTTACATAATTATCCAAAACGCCTGTATTCAATGTATGGTCAGTTTTTGTAAAGTCTAAAGTATTGTTACCCAACATATTTCTGAATCTTACCAAATATTGTTGGAAACGAGTTTTGATACCGCCTTCTGCGATAGCCTTATCAGTAGCTTCGGTTATATAACCTTTAGCTTTGATTTCATTAGGATTACCGTCAACTCTCCAAGTTGTTTGGAGAATGTCTTTATAAAGTTCTGCATTATTTACGGTATTCAATTTCAAAATATTATCAGAAGAAGTTGCGCCTAAAACTGCTTGCTTACCGCGTTTAGCAAGTTCTTTACCGTACTCGTCAGCAGGAACTTCGCGTTTGTATAAATCCATTGCGTGTAAAACTCTGTTGAATGAATTATTTACGCCTTGGTATCTGTCAACAATTCTTGTAACCATTTCGTGCTTTGCGGAACCAACACCTTTTGCATTTGCTTTAGCTGATTCAACACCGTTTAAATTACCTGTTTTATCTTTTGTTAAACCATCTAATAAATCAAATAATTCTTCGTTTGAATTTACTGAATTTGCAAGTGTTTTTACATCTTCTTTTACTAATTTATCAATTGTACTTTTGAAATTACCCAAGCCATCCAAACGTCTTGCAGTATTGTTGAAGTTGTTTTCTATTCCTGTAATTAAATTCTTCAAAGCTTCATTTCTGCCGTTCAAGTCTTTGTCCATTTCAGCCATTACTTGAGCAAGTTTTGAAATAGCCTTGTTGTAAGCTTCTTCATTTTTAGTAAGTTCTGTTAACTTTTTATCCAAAATTTCTTTTGCAAATTCATCAGACTGACGCATTTGTTTTAATTCTTTGAATTTAATACCCAAAGAATCAAGCAATGTGCTTTCAAACTTAGCGTAAGAATGTGCTAAAACTGTTTGTGGAGCTTGTTCAACCTTGAATACTTTGCATTTATCCAAAGCTTTATTATTAGCCTTAAATTCACCTAAAATTTTTGCAAAATCTTGAATATTGTTGATTTTACCTTCATCTAAAATTCTTGAAGGAGTTTTTTGAAGTGATTTTGAAATATCATCAACAACTTGGTTTCTGTAACCTTTAAATGCATCTTTAGAACCTTTTGCTTCTTTTTCGATTTTTTCGTCAAAGAACTTTTTCAAGTTACCTTTGATTTCATATAAATCATCTGCAGTAATAACTTTTTTATCACCGATTATTTTGTTCAATTCTTCTTTTGTTGGAACAAAGATTTTTTCGTAAGTAACTTTTTCTCTGTTTGGAACGTTGTTTTTGATATTGTTAATAATATTTTCAGAAGTCTTTTCATCTACTGCAAAACCGTTCTTTAACAAGTTATTCAAATCTTCTTTGATGCCGACTGCAACGTTAGAATCAAGATTTTTGGTTAACATTTCAACCACATTATCAAGTTCTGCTTTTGGAAGTTCTTGACCTTTGTAGTTTGCTAAAACTTTGCCAACTTCATTACCCAACTTGTTAGCTTCAATTTCGTTAACATTAATTGGCATTGAAGCAGTTTCTTTTGCTAAATGAGCAATCTTAGAATCATATCTAAAGTTTCTTGCTTTTTCCATAGCCGGAGCGATAAGTTTTTCCATACCGCAACAAATTAAAGCTGTCATAACAGGAGTCGCAAAACCTGCTGTCAACATCCACAAAGTGTTGTCTTGAGTTGCAACTTTTCTCATTTGTTCTTTGATTAAGTCGTTACGGTTTTTAATTCCTCTTGGAATACCCATTCTATCGCCGATTACATCTAAATCTTCTCCAGGGTATTCGCCGCGATACATATCCATTGGAATGTAGTTGCTGTCTTGGAATACTGATTTTTTTCTACCTTGGTCATCAATGTATTCTTTACCTACTGAAAAACCATGTAAAATTCTTGATGGAACATTGATAAATGCTTTAGGGAATAATGTCATAGAGGTCAAAAACGCACCTAAACCCAAATATTCCATAGTTCTAGCCATCGGATTTGTTGTTCTTGAAGCTAAATATGTTGCAATACCAATACCACCGATTTTTAAACCAACGTCATTTAATCTGCCTAATTGGTGGTCGTTGGCTTTACCTTGAAAACCGTCTTTAACGGCTTTAACATCATAAGCAATATCTTTAATGAAATATTGAGGAACAGACAACAAAGTATCATGTACCAAGTGACCTTGCGGAGGAAGCGGTTTAATATCTTTATCGGTATTAATCGTACCTTTGGCTTCTCTGTAAGGAAGTTTAGTATTGTCTATATTTGGTTGTACCGGAGTTATTGCCATACTAAATCACCGTACTTTCTTTGTCTTTGTCCATAATATCTTTGTTTGCAAGTTTCCCCATGCTTTTTGCTCTATGAATAACATTTACTACACTGCCAACGGTTAAAGCCGTTGAGAATAAAAGCCAAGCTTTACCGGCATGTTTCATAAATCCTGTTGTACCTTCTTTACCTGTCCACAATGTTTTGCAAGCTTGAGTGAATGATTTTCCGAAAGTTTTAGAAATATCAACAAAATTTTCGCCGGCGTTCTTCATTCTTGCAGAAATTTTTGTTCCTAAACCTTCGTTAGGTTTTGCAATATGACGTTTTCTGTTAGAAATTGCGTCAAAGAAGTTACTCCAACTGTCTTGAACAGCTAGTCCTACAGCAGCACCTGCCCATGCGTATGATGCTAAGCTTTTTGCTGTTTTTGTAGAAGAAACAATACCTTGAATAATCGGAGTTGTTTCAGTAACTGAATCATTCAAGTTATCGCCCATATTTAATTTTTTTGCGATATTATCGTAATATTTCACGCCATATTTAGGGTCATTTTGGATTAAATCTTTTCTAAAGAATTCAACGCTATCATAAACTTTTCTTTGTTGAATTTGTGGTTCAATGTTCGCTGATTCGCCTGAGTTTTTAGGAAGCGGATAATAAACATGTTCAATAGGAAGTTCTGTATCCACACCAGTTCCCCAGTAAACAGGACGAGTTACCAAATCGTTTGCTAAAGTTTTACCTACACCATACATAACAACACCCAACGCCATATTCTTACCGTTAAGTCCTGCTATTTTTTGAGATTTTGGTTTTAAGTCATGCAACAAATTAAACATCGCCATGAACATACCGCTACCTACCAAATATGGAATAATTCCCATTGATAGAAATTCATAAAAATCTGAGTTTACATCTCCCTTTAAGCCTTTTACAGGGTACTGTAAAAAAGCATTAGTTGTTTTTTGAAACTTTTGTCTTACACGAGTATTAAGCGTATTCGGCAAAAGTCTGGATTCCGCAGGAGCATCTTTTTTCTCTTCTGCTTGAGCTTTGAATTTTATGTTGTTTGAAAAATTTACCGGTTTAATCATACAAAAATCCCAATCTGGTACCCTATATATATAAAGTCCTTAAAAAAATAATATTTGCTAGTCTAAGTGCATGAACTTAACATATTTTTACAATATTAAAAATACAACACACATTAAGTAAAATACCAAAAACAAAGAAGTTTTACAAGGTAAATTATTCAAAAACAATACAAATTTACTTGCAGGTTATAAATGCATTTAAATATTGAATTAATTCATTAAATTCGATATTTTTACCTGTCTCTAATCTATTCTTCAAATATTCATCAATTGTATTTAATATTTCCACAAACGTAGCTTCCGCAAGATTGTTTTCAACATAATCCTCATAAACATCAAGTATATAAGCGTATGTATCTTCTCCAGCATGCATTTTTATTTTGATTAAAGCTTGCTTAATGGCATCATTTGCAATATTTATATTCAAAATATTGTAGTATAATCCGGCTGAACGCTTCATTTTATTCATCAATACATCTTCCGGCATGTATTGCATCATTGTTTCAAAATAATTTACAAATGATTCATAAAGTCTTTCTGGATTGAATTTTTTATAATTAAATTTCGTCACAAAAAAATCTTTTAAAAACAACTCTAAATCATTGTCTTTTGGAAAACATTTCGTTCTGATTTCTTGCCAATGTTTTTCTACACCATTTTCTTTTAAGAAATCTTCAATTAAAGTTATTTGATTTAAATTGCGATTGCTGTTTAATTTGTAATAAAGATTTCTTTTTGAAACATCATCTGTTTC
Organism: uncultured Candidatus Melainabacteria bacterium; assembly: GCA_934754515.1. Lineage (GTDB taxonomy): Bacteria > Cyanobacteriota > Vampirovibrionia > Gastranaerophilales > Gastranaerophilaceae > CAG-196. Next base: position 39,870 of record CAKVIG010000009.1, read on the forward strand.
AACCAATGTAACTTCAATCTTTTTAAGCATTGTAAATATTTTTGCAGCTTGCAGTTTTTCTTCTTTAATTTGTGACCAAAAATTGTGCAACAGCTTAAACATCGGTTTTGCTTTTTCATGACCCGATAAACGCTCACCATTTATAATCTTATTAAACAACTCATTATCTTTTTCTTTAAGTTTTAACTTTGATTTGCCGTTGCTTAATAAATATTTTTTTCTTATAGTACGAATCGCTTTTTCATTCTGCTCAGTCGTCTTTTTATAGCATTCACAAACTGCGTGCAATAGAAGCGATAGCGACAAAATTCTATTTAGTCCGTCAACAATAGTAAACTCATCAAAACTTTTTTGGTCAACAAAAACAATGCCCAAATCTATTCTCTGAGTAAACTGTTCATCTTCTGTCATTAAATCCAAAAAATTAACAAGTTCATCAGAACACTTTGCATAATTCAAAGTGAATAAAGATTGAGCATTATTTAAAAATTCAAGTAAATTAACAACTTTCATTATCTACTCTGTTAAAACAAAACCACCAGAAGGTACATTTTTTAACTTATCACCTTCAATTTTATTTCTTAAGTTTTTAATATATTTATAAACGTAATCTCTCGGTAAATCCAAAAGAGTTGCCAAATCTTTAGCAAAAACTGTCTTTCCAACATTATTCAAGAAATATTCAAATACCATTTGTTCTCTGTCTGTCAAAGATTTTTTCAAAACAATTTGAACTTCTTTCTTTGTTGTTGCAACTTCTTCTACTTTATCCAAAACTGTTTCTTTTTTCTTGTTTGAAACAGGCTTAACTTCTTGTTTTTTAGGTTCAGGTTTAACGATTTCTTCTTTTTGAACCTTCATTTCTCTTTTTCTTACTGAAAATGGTGTATGTGATAATTGACGTTCTCTTTCAAACGCACGTTCTGCAATTTTAGAAAAACTTTCGTGATTAGTTGTGCTTGTACTTGTTGAAGTTCCTTTAGACATAACAATATCAACAACATCATTGGTTGGTTTGCTTTCTTCTACTTCTTTTCCTAATCTTGCTGCAAATTCTTCAAGCGTAATTTTTTCCAAAGAGCCTCTCCATTGTCTTATCTCTTCCTTTGTCAAATAATTAGGCATCAAACTTCTCCTATAATAACCTGTGATAGTCTAACTTAATTCCCCATAACGGATTTACTTTTTATAATGTAACATAAAACATTTTAAATTTAACAAAATGTTTCACGATGTAAAGATTTCTTTGCAAAGCTTAATAAATAAAAACCCTTCTATATATATTGGCAATCTCTTTTAGATTTCCAAAATATCATGTTTGTTTTATACTTAACTTAACTAAAGAGGTAAAATTATGAAAGATATGTTAGATAAAATCGTTCAGATAGAAAAAAGATATGTTGAATTAGGTGAAACTCTATCTGATCCGAACGTAATCGCTGATTACAATAAATTCCGTGATTTATCAAAACAAAGAAAATCAATGGAAGAAACAGTTGAACTTTATTACGCGTGGAAAAAAGCTGTTGACGCTATTGAAGAAGCAAAACAACTTATTCACGAAGAAAAAGACGAAGAAATGAAACAGTTCTTGAAAGCTGAAATGGAAGAAAACGAAAAGAAACTTCCTGAATACGAAGAAAGAATGAAGGTTCTTCTTCTTCCACGCGACCCGATGGATGATAAAGATATTATGCTTGAAATCAGAGGCGGCGCAGGCGGTGACGAAGCAAACATTTTCGCAGGTGATTTAATGAGAATGTATATGCGCTACGCCGATAAAATGGGATGGCAGACTCAAGTTTTAAGTAAGACCGAGTGCGAAGCCGGCGGCGTTAGTGAAGTTATTATTTCTATGAAAGGTGACAGTATTTATTCTCGTCTCAAATACGAATCAGGCGTTCACAGAGTTCAAAGAGTTCCTGCAACGGAATCTCAAGGCAGAGTTCACACTTCAACAGCAACCGTTGCGGTTATGCCTGAAGTTGACGACGTTGAAGTTGAATTAAATATGAACGATGTTGAAATTTCAACTGCTCGTTCTGGCGGTGCAGGCGGTCAAAACGTAAACAAAGTAGAAACCGCAGCGCGCGTATTCCACAAACCGACTGGAATTATGATTTTCTGTACAGAAGAACGTTCTCAATTGCAAAACAAAGAAAGAGCTTTACAAATCTTGAAAGCAAAACTTTATGATATGGAAGTTCAAAAACAAATGCAAGAAATCACCGACTTAAGACGTTCTCAAGTCGGAACAGGTGATAGGAGTGAACGTATCAGAACATACAACTTCCCACAAGGTCGTTTGACAGACCACCGTATTAACCACAACCTTAATGTTTGGACAGTAATTGACGGTGATTTAGACGAATTGATTGATTTGTTGACAGAATACGACCAAAAATTGAAGTTGGAAAAATTGGCTGAAACACAAGCTTAATAAATGGAAAATGGAAAATTATTTAAAAATTTTTCATTTAACAAAAATGTAGGGTGGGAAAAGCGTGAGCGGTTCCCACTTTTTTAATATTATTGATACTGATATGCCATAAATTAAGCGATTATGAATTAAACCTAAATATTAATTTTGTAAACAAATATTAAATTCTATAAAGTTTATGTGCAAAAAAAAAATGTTCATGTTTTTACTTGTATGTACAAGCAAAAAGGAGTAAAAAATGAAAATTCAAAAAATTATGAGTACAAATTTATCAAAAACAGCAAGAAATACTGCAATAGGTTCTATGGTTGCACTTTCGACATTAGCTGCTGGCACAACTCTTCAAGCAAAAAACACGACAACTACAAAACCTGTAATTGAGCAAAATAATAGCAAAACAGAAGCAAAGAATGATAAAAAAGATCTTTTAAAAATTTTGGGTTCTGTTGTTGGATGTCTAGCATTTTGCGCTGCAATGCCAGACTCTGAAATTGGCAAAAAGCATTGGGGATTTCGTTGGTATTTTGAAAACAATAAAAACAACCAAGATTAAAATTTAAAATTATTAATATTGAGTAGGTCAGGCAATGCCTGACCTACCTATCTATGATTATAATTGTTTAATTTTAACAATGTTTATGATATAAATAAAATATGAATAAACAAAGAAAATGCGTTGGATGCGGAGAATTTAAGCCAAGAGAAAATCTTATCAGGATTATGAAAACGGATAAAGAGGGATTGGTTGTAAACCCAAATTCTAAAACATTTGGCAGATCAGCATATCTTTGTTATAATCAGAGTTGTATAGAATTGGCATTTAAAAAATTAAAATTAAATAAAGCGTTGAAAACCAACGCAACTCTTGAAAAAGCAACACTTTTAGATTTGCTGAAAAAAGAGAAATAAGCTTGAAAGGAAATTTATGGATAATATTAGAGTTAGTGAATTAGCAAAAGAACTTGGAATGACCAGTAAAGAGGTTATCGAAAAGTTTAATGAAGTAGAAATTATGGTAAAATCGCACTCTAATACTGTGACTCCGACTCAAATCCGCAAGTTAAAAGAACATTTAGGGCTTTTACCTAAAAAATCTAATTCTAAGCCAAAAGCTTTTGTTGTAAAAAAAGCTAAAGCACCCGCAAATGAAGTAAAAACTGAAGCGGAGTCAAAAGAAGTTAAAAAGACAGAAGTTGTTAAAGTTGAGCGTGTAGAAAAAACTAAACCCGTTAGCAGAATTGAAGTTGTAAGAAAAGCTCCTAAAGCTGTTGAAAAAGTAGAAAAGGTTGAAGAAACAAAAGCTGAAAAAACTGAAATTAAAAAAGCTGAAAAACCTGTAGTAAGAGTTGAAAGAACAAAGATTGAATATCCTAAAAATCAATCAAGAATTGAAATAGTAAGACGCGCTCCTCAAAAGCCAGTTAAAAAAGAAGGCGAAAAATCAGACAGACCTGAAAGAGGAGAAAGAAAACCGTTTAACAAAGGCGGACAAGAAAAGAAACTTGTTGAAAGAAGAATTATTCCTCAAGAAATTTATGAAGGAAAAAGCAACGCAGCAGGCGGCAAGAAAAAAGTTGACGGCAAAAAGAAAGACAAAGATTTCAATTCTAAAAAAGAAGATCAAGAAATGATTTCTTTAGAAAAAGCAGCAGCTCAAAAACACAAGAAGAAATCACACAAAGAAGAAGAACTCGCAGAAGTTAAACAAATTGTTGTAAACCAACCGATGACAATTAGCGAATTGGCTGATAAAATCCATAAATCACCTGCTGAAATTGTTAAGTTCTTGATGTTCCAAGGTGTTATGGCAACTGTAAACCAACTTATTGATGTTGAAACAATTAAAAAAGTTTGTGCAGAATACGAGCTTGAAGTTCTTGAAGAAGATATTGAAGCTTTTATGGAAGAAGAGCTTGAAAAAGAACAAAAACAAAAAGCTTTAAGCGAAGTTGATAAAAAATTATTGAAGAAGCGTGCGCCTGTTGTAAGTATTATGGGTCACGTTGACCACGGTAAAACTACATTATTGGATAGCATTCGTGCTTCTAAACACAAAATCGTTGCAACAGAAGTCGGTGGTATTACACAATCTATTGGTGCTTACACTGTTTATCTTGACAATAAACACGAAAAGAAAATTGTGTTTGTTGATACTCCTGGGCACGAAGCGTTCACAGAAATGCGTGCAAGGGGTGCGAAAGCAACTGATATTGCAATTTTAGTTGTTGCGGCTGATGACGGTATCATGCCTCAAACAATTGAAGCTATTAACCACGCAAAAGCTGCCGAAGTTCCGATTATCGTAGCTGTTAACAAGTGCGATAAACCCGGTGCAAACCCTGACAGAGTATTACAACAATTGACTGAGCACGGACTTGTTCCTGAAGCTTGGGGCGGTGAAACAATTACAGTAAATGTTTCAGCTTTGCAAGGTACAGGTATTGACGAATTGTTGGAATACATCTTGCTTGTAGCGGATTTACAAGACCTTAAGGCTAACCCTAAAGCAGAAGCTTCAGGTGTAGTAATTGAAGCTAACTTAGATAAAGGTAAAGGACCCGTTGCAACACTTCTTGTACAAAACGGTACATTAAGAACAGGCAACTGTATCGTAGTTGGTACAGCTTGCGGTAGAGTAAGAGCATTGCTTTCAGACTCCGGCGAAAGAATTGTTAAAGCTGAACCATCAACTCCTGTTGAGATTTTAGGTTTAACAGAAGTTCCAAATGCAGGTGATTTCTTTGAAGTAGTTAAGAACGAAAAAGAAATGAAAGCAATTGTTGATAAGCGTAAAGAAAAAGAACGTAACAAACGTCTTGATGCTATGTTACCTGCTCACATGAGGAGAGAATCGGGCGATGCGGAAGGCGATGTTCCACAATTGAACTTGATTATCAAGGCTAACACTCACGGTTCAGCAGAAGCTGTTGCTCAAGCGATTGCTCAGTTTGAATCAAAAGAAATCGTTACTAAGATTATCCACGTTGGTGTTGGTGATATTTCAGAAGCCGATGTTATGTTGGCGTCAGCTTCAAACGCTCTAATCCTAGGTTTCACAGTTAAAGAAGACTCAAACGCTTTAGCAACTGCTGAAAGAGAAGGCGTAACTATCAAGAAATACGATATTATTTACCAAATTTTGGAAGATATTGAAAAAACAATGATTTCACTTCTTTCTCCTGAAGTTAAAGAAGTTGTTACAGGACAAGTTGAAATCAGACAAATCTTCACAATCGGTAAGACTCAAAAGATTGCAGGCTGCTACGTTACAGAAGGTAAGATTAATAGAAATAACACCGCAACTATCTATCGTGATGGTAAAGAAATCTTTAAAGGTGCTGTTGATCAGCTTAAGAGATTTAAAGACGACGTTAAAGAAGTTGCTCAAGGTTTTGAATGTGGTTTATCTTTTGTTAAATTTAATGATATTCAAGAAGGCGATATTGTTAAATTCACAACAGAAGAACAAATAGAACGTTCAGAATTAGAATAAAATATTTTAGGTTAAAGAAAAAATGTTGCATTGATTTAATGCAACATTTTTTCTAATAATTAAAATAAAAAAGCATGTCGTACAAAGACATGCTTTTTTAACATTTTTTCAACTAAGCTAACGCTTTTGATTTTTCGATACAGTCAATCAAAGTTGATGCAACAGTCTTTTGTTCTTCTAATGTTAATTCAGGGAACATTGGAAGAGAAATAACCATTTCGGTATCTTTTTCAGTGTTTGGAAGCATTCCCTTAGTCCATCCAAGGTGAGCATGAACTTTTTGTAAATGCAACGGAACAGGATAATAAAGCATTGCGCCAATTCCTGCTTCTTGTAACATTTTGTGAATGTTATCTCTGTTAGGAATTTTAACTGTGTATTGGTGATATACACAGTAAGTATCAGCTAATTCTTTTGGAGTTTGAATATCAGGGCATCCTGCAAATAATTCATTGTAAGTTTTTGCATGACTTCTTCTATCTTTGTTCCATTCATCAATGTAATTAAGTTTAATTCTTAAGATTGCTGCTTGAATTTCGTCTAAACGAGAGTTTACGCCGATTTCATCGTGATAATATCTAACAGCACCACCGTGGTTACGTAGAGCGATAATTCTATTTCTTAAATTTTCACTGTTTACGGTAATCAAACCACCGTCACCCATACCGCCTAAGTTTTTAGTCGGATAGAAGCTATAGCATCCGATATCACCGAACGTACCTACTTTTTGTCCTTTATATTCTGCGCCGATTGCTTGGCAACAGTCTTCAATTACATATAAATTATGTCGTTTAGCAATGTCCATAATTGCATCCATATCGCAAGGTTGACCATATAAATGCACCGGAATAATTGCTTTTGTTTTTGGTGTAATTCTTTCTTCAATTTTTTTAGGGTCTATATTGAATGTATCAGGGTCAATATCAGCAAAAACAGGAGTTGCACCTACAATACCGATGGCTTCTGTTGTAGCAACAAATGTAAATGCAGTTGTAATAACTTCATCGCCTGCACCTATATCTAGAGCTCTTAGAGCCAAGTGAAGCGCATCTGTACCTGAGTTAAGCGCAACTGTATAGTTGCATCCGATATATTTTGCTAATTCAACTTCTAAAGCTTTGCAGTTTGGTCCTAAAATATAAGAACCTGAACGTAAAACTTCACAAACAGCTTTTTCAACTTCTGTTCCTATTTTAGCATATTGTCTTTTTGAATCTAAAATTGGTATCATAATATCCTCCTATTCTTTCTCTCTATATATTAATAGTAACACACAAAATTTAAGCCTTTATATAATCTTAACTCCATATAAAATCATCAAATTAAGATTGAAACATCTTGTAAAATAGAATTAAACATTGTATATTATAGAATATAGTATAAAGTGTTCAGACATTTATTTTTTTTTTAGGAGAGTTTAATGAAACAAAATGGTTTTACTTTGGCAGAAATGTTAATGACTTTAGGTATAATCGGAGTTCTTACAGCATTAGTTATACCTGCTGTTAATCATTTAAAACCGGATGAAAATAAAACATTATACCTTAAAGTTTATGATACTTTAGCAGATACAGTAAAAAATTTAGCCGCAAATTCTAAAATTTACCCTGTTTGCGAAAATGAAAATAATATAAATTGTTCATCAAACCCTCTATTAAATACTGAAAGACCTTTAGTAGCACCGCTTAACACTGCTAATTATGAAGGAAATGCAAAGTTGTGCAACTTATTAGCTTTTGCACTTGGTGCCGTTAATCCAAATTGTAGTACTAATATATATAACTACTCTAATGACACTTTCAAAAACAATCTTTCATTTATTACATCCAACGGTATGCAATGGATTGTATCTCAACAAAGAACAATTACACCGGCAAGTAATAGTGCAACTTTTCAGACTGATATTTATTTTGACGTAAATGGAAATAAAGGTAACAATTGCATATATAACAATGTCAATTGTACTAAACCTGATATTTTTAAGTTTATGGTAGCATCAGACGGAACCATTGTTCCTGCAGATCCTATGGGAATAAAGTATATAGCAACAAGAAAATCCTTACAAAAGAAAGATTATGAAATTACGGATGCAACTATATTAACAAGCTTAAATCAATATAAAGCCGACACGCTTACTATTGCTTACAGACCTTGTACTGTTGCAGTAGAGCCGGTAACACCGGAAACTCCTCCAATTACAGGACCATTATCTAGGTATAACTGTATAAATGCTTACATTTCATCTGACTACGGATATTCAAACAGCTATTGTAATAGCAACGTAACAATGCAAAGAGAAGAGAACGAACTGGCAACTTATCCGGAAGCTTATGAAGATTGTAATGCAAAAGGCATGAGACTGCCAACTTATTTAGAATTGTCTGTGGCCGGCAACTACTTTGAAGCATTAAATTTAAAATCAGGTAATTATTGGGCTTCTTATAAAGGAAGAGATCCTAATGAAAGTTATCAACTTAATTGTTATATGCCAACAGGAAATTGCGGTGAACACAATCGCGATGCAAAGCAACGTTATCGCTGCGTTCAAGGCGATTGGCCTACAAAAACAGTATACTCTGACAAAAATATCGATAAGCTTGAATAACAATAAAACAAGTGCATAAAACTGCAATACAGTTAATTACAAGAAACTTGTTAATACTCACGAATTAAGCTATAATAAAAAGTATGGATTTATTTAAAATCGGTCAAAATTTAAGTTTATTTATAGAAGATGGAAACAAGCTAGTAGAAATTCGTTCAACAATTTCAGGGCTTTTGGACGATAGGATGGTTGTTGAATTACCGCCGTATTTCATGCGCTACATTAATTTTTTGCAAGTTGGATGCAAATTAACCGTAAAAGTTTTTTCTAAAATGGGAACGGTTGATTTTAACACCGTTGTTATAGCGTCACCTTTAGAAGATAATTTCTGTATAGAACTTGATTATAATGCAATGAAATTAACACCTTCAGAAGATATTCCAACCGTTGATGCGATTGAAAAGCTTATAATAAGAGTTGGTGAAGAAAATGAAATAAGTGTTAAAACGTTTGAACTCGCTACCGACCATATAAAATTTTATTGTGACACTAAATTAAATGTAGATGATTCGTTCAATTGTGAGTTAATTTTACCAAAAGATTATGGTACAATTAAATTTAAAGCAACCGTTACCGATGCGGATCCTGTTTATGACAATGAATTTACTGCAGTATATTCCAACATGACAGAAGATGACAGACAAGCTTTATTATATTATATGTATTTGTATTCAAATAGCACTGATTAATTAGGAAAATTTATGAAAGACTTAGCAGAAAATAACGTTAAAAAAGAAAATATTATCAAGAATAAAATGTTCGACCAAATCGAGCGTTGCAGGTTAGATTTACAAAAAGACCCTACAAATCCTGCACTTCACGTTCGTTTGGGCGATTTATACGTAAAATGGCATTTGGATATTTTTAATGCAGGTCAATACATTGATGAAGCTATTACTGAATATCAGCTTGCGATGGAATCTTTAATCGAATCGCATGAAATCTACTATAAGCTTGGTGTTGCATTTTACCACAAAGGCGAATTAGATAAAGCAATTAACTATTTCACAATGGCCTTAGAAAAGAAGAAAAATTATTATGACGCTTATTACATGCTTGCAGAAACATTTGTAAAAAAAGCTCACTTTACAGATGCAATTGATGCGGCTGAAGGTGCTGTTATTTGTTCAAGACTTGGTTCTTCAAGTGCGCACTTTTTGCTATACAAGCTGTATGAAGCATCTTCATTTAAGAACACAAAAATCAAACTAAAATCTTTGAGTGAAAAGATTCAATCTATTTTGCTTGCTCCGTTTGATAAAAACGCAATTGAAAACATGATTAAAAATGTTTCTTACATGCGCTTTTTACCTTTATTCTTGAAAGGTTTTTATGCAATTCAAGTTAAAGACTTCGGAAAAGCTATTGAATTATACAAAAATGCTATTGAAACGGCACCCGGATTTGCGCCTTTGTATTGCGTTTTAGGTGATATTTACCTTTCAACAGGATATTATGATGATGCTATTACTGAATACAAAATGGCAATTTGGTTGGATTCATTTAATATTGCTGCATATCGTCATTTGTGTAGAGCTTATGAAGAACAAGGTGACTATAACCAAGCGATTGATATTTATAATAAATTAATCGCTATGGCACCGAATATTCCTGATTTGTACTCTAATTTAGCAAATATTTATTATATTAAAGGCGAATTTGATTTAGCAATTTCAAATTATCAAACTGCAATTACATTGAATCCGAACAGAGCTTGGACAAGTGTTATTGCTCAGACAATGGGATTTGTTTATCAAGAAAACAAATCTGACCCTGATGCTGCTATATCTGCTTATCAAACAGCTTATGTTTTGACTCCTGAAGATGTCGATATTTACGTAAACTTAGGCAGTGCGTTCTACGATAAAGAAGATTACGCAAATGCGTTGGCGGTTTATCGTCAAGCTTTAGAATTGCAGCCATACAACGCTAAAATTCATTGCAACTTAGGCTTCTTGTATTGGGGTAAAGGCGATACCGACGAGGCTATCAAGTCTTATGAATTGGCGATTAAATATAATGACAAATATGATATTGCATACAACAACTTAGGCGTAATTTATTTGGACGATTTAGGTCGTGTTAACAAATCTATTGAATTGTTTAGAAAAGCTGTTGATGCTAATCCGAATTATGCATTAGCACACTTCAATTTGGCCAGAGCAATTTCAATTATTGGAGATAAAGTTGAAGCTGCAAAATTGTATCAAATGGCACAAGATATCAATAAAATTACCCAAGAAATAGACCCTAGAGATATTGCAGATAAAATTAGTGAATTATTTGAGTCTTAATTTTGTCTGTAGTATAATGTTAAAATATCATTCAATTGGAAGAAAAATATGACAGAAGATGATAAAACGGGAATTTCCCATTTAATAGAGAAGGAATTAACTTCCTCTGATAAAATTTTAAAACCTGATTTCAATCAAAAGACAGGTAGAGAACTTCTTGCGTTCTATTTACAATCAAAATTCAAACAAGTATTAGCATACGATAATAAAGCTGCCGAACCGATTTTTGTTGAGGTTCGGTATGATTTTATTCAGAAGTTTTCAAGACGACTTATTCAAAATCCGAATAAAAGAATTATGATTGGAATTACGGGCGAATCAGCTTCCGGCAAATCTACTATTTGTCGTGAAATAGAGAATGTTATCAAGCGTTTCAACATGCCTGTAACTATTTTGACGACAGACAATTACTTCAATGATATTTCAGAACTTATTAAAAAATACGGAACTTTTGATAATTTGCGTGACAACGGTTATGACGTAGATTCTCCAAACAGTTTCCAGCTTGATGTTTTGCACGATGATTTGAATAAAATTTCTCAAGGTGAAGATATTTATTCACCTGAATATTTGCTAAACGGAACAGGCGTTTCCGTTCCAAAGGCTAAATTTGTTCCATCAAACAAAATAGTAGTAGTTGAAGGTATGGCTTCTATGTTTGGTGATAACAAAGATATTTTTGATATCAAGGTTTATGTTGAAACAGATTTGGAATTAAGAAAAGAACGTTTCTTGACAAGAGCATATACTGAGCGCAATCAGGATTTAGAGAACGCTAAAAAGCACTGGGAATACATACTTGGTGCCGGTGAGAAGTACGTTAAGCCTTATAGAAATGAAGCTGATATAATTATTAACGGCGACACTAATTTGGCTTATTTCTCTCAGATTTTAGAATATATCCACGCAATTACTAATAATTTTGAGGGATAATGTCTTTAGATTAGAAATTAAATTAGATTAGGGAATATAAATATGAGTACAGTACAACCAATCAGTTTTCAAGGAAAAACTCGCTATCTTTCAGATAACGCTTATAACAATATGAAATTGGTTTTAACCAAGATGAATCATAGCACCGGTTATATAAACGGTGGCAACGTATTTTCGACTTCACATCTCACGCGCTTAAAACTGTATGATAATAGTGCAATGTTGTGTGATAGCAGATTTTTACTTAAAGAAGTAAAAGACAATGAGCAAATGCAAGGCAAAACCTTGATTAGTACACGTAATGCTCAAGTAGAAATTGATAATAAATCAGGTGAAGTTAAAGGACTTGATAAGCCGTTTTTCTCAACTTGGACAAAGGTTATTGGTAAAGTTGAACAAGCAATTCAGAGATTTGCCGAGAATTTCGAAAATTCAAAATATGTAAAACGCGGTTATGTTTCGCTAATTGGTATGACAAAAGATGGTGAAACCAAGATTAATAACATAATTGAACACATGGAAAAATAGATAGGTAGGGTTGGACAATTTTTATCCAATACGACAAATGGATTAACGTTAATGGTGCAAAAAATTGCACCCTACAATTGACAAAGAAGTATATGTTCAATTTTGAACGTAATTTATTCAAGAAACGTAGGGTGCAATTTTTTGCACCATTAAAATTCTTTGCATTATCCCCCAAAACGTAAGGTAAAAAAGCAGAACGGTTCCCACCTTTTTAATTATCTAACTATATCCAAAACTCTTGCAAAATCTTCCAATTTGCAATCTGCTGTTAAAGATATTCTTAATCTTGAAGTTCCTTCGGGTACAGTAGGCGGACGGATTGCAGGAATATAATACCCTTCTGCACGTAGTTTTTCTGAGATTTTAACCGTATCATCATTACTTCCGATAACTATTGGTATAATGTGTGTTGCAGAAACGGTTTCAATACCTCTATCCTGCATTAATTTGTGGACTTCAGCGGTTAATTTGTTTAACTTATTTTTCTGTTCAACCAAATATTCTCTTTTTTCTGTCAAAAGCCAGTTTGACCAAGCAATATTTAATGGAGGAATAGAGGTTGAAAATATAAATGAACGTGCTTTGTTTATTAAATATGATATAACCGTTTCAGAAGATACGCAGAATGCGCCAAATGAGCCTACTGCTTTTCCGAAGGTTGCTGTAATTATATCAACATCTTTCAAATATGAAGCCCCTGCTAATGTATCACCGTATGCGCAAAATGCGTGTGCTTCATCAATCATCAACAAACAATCGTATTTATTTTTAAGTTCAACAAGTTTATCAATATTTGCAACATCTCCATCCATACTGAACACTGATTCTGAAACAATTATAGCTTTTTTGTAATCTTTGCGTTTTGCTTTCAAAAGCTTTTCCAAATTATCGTAATCAAAGTGTTTGTATCTGAAAAAATCACCCTGTGCAAGCTGCATACCATCAATAATACTTGCGTGGTTTAATTTGTCAGAAAAAACAACATCGCCACGACCTGCCAGCGCAGAAATAACGCCCAAATTACATTGATAACCTGTATTAAAAATCAATGCTGCTTCTTTATTAAAAATTTGCGCAACCGTTTTTTCTAAAGCTTTATATTCAGGTGATGAGCCTGTCAAAAGCCTTGCAGAAGCCGTTGAAAGCTGATAAAAATGATTGTTTAGAAACTCTTTTTCAAGCTCAATTTTTGTACTGATTCCCAAATAGTCGTTAGAAGCAAAATTAATATATTCTTTACCATCTATAACAATTTTACCGTCTGATTTCGATTCTATATTGGGAATAGTTCGCAACTGTCCTTTATTTTTTAGAATTTCCAATTCGTTTATCATTATTCAATACTTCCTTAGCTTTTTCTAATTGTTCGTCTTTTTGATTTCCGACAAAAAAGTCAAATTCATTTCCGACTTCTATATCAGGTTTAATTCCTAATTTATTAATATCAGTGCCACTTGGTGTCAAATAACGAGCAATTGTAACATTAACGCCCGTTTGATTAGGAAGCGGTACAACTTTTTGCACCAATCCTTTACCAAAAGTTTTTCTGCCGACTAATGTAGCTTTATGAGTGTCTTTTAATGCACCTGAAAGGATTTCGCTTGCACTTGCACTTGCACCGTTTACAAGAACTACAACAGGCTTTTGCATGCCTAAATGTTCATCTTGAGCTTTTATAGATTTTTTGTAGCCGTTTCGGTAAATAATATCAACAATTGTGCCGTTATTTATAAACATGTCTGCGATAAATACTGCATTATCAAGCAAACCGCCGGTATTACCACGTAAATCAAGAATTAAGGAGTCTGTATTTTTAGTGTTTTCTAAAGCTTCCAAAAACTCGTTAGGAGTTGTTCCACTCATAAAACTCAAGATTTGGATGTAGCCAATGTGGTTATCTAATATAGAGCTTTTTACACTCTTAATTTTTATTTCTTTACGCTTAATTTTCTTAGTAAGTTTTTTATTATTTCTCAAAATAGTAAGCTCTACAACACTATTTTCAGGGCCTCGAACAATAGCAGCAACATCAGAAACATTCATACCGTTAATATCTTTACCATTTACGGCTGTTATAATATCACCTTGTTTAAGCTGTGCAAAATCAGCAGGTGTTGCCGGCATAACGTTAAATATTTCAATTTTTCCTGCATTTGAATATATATTTACACCAATTCCGTAGATTTTAGATGTAATAGAAGTTGTTAAGTCTTCAAAGTCTTTTTTAGGCATGAAGCGTGTATATGGCTCGTTTAAGCTTGCAATCATTGTATCAATTGCAACTCTCGCATCTTCATCAGTCTTAATCTTATTTCTATAATGTTCTTTCCATCTGTACCAATTTTGATTATTTAAACTAGGTTCATAATATTCACGGTTGATAACTTTCCAAGTTTTATCAAAAAGTTTTTGAGGTGCGATTTCCTCATTATTGATTAAAGCTTGACGTGTATAAAATGCATTAGTTTTAGTAAACACAGACATAAATACCTTGTTAAAAATTACTAAAATTAATACGGACAATACAAATATAAGTAACTGCTTTTTCTTCATACCACAATTTAACATCAAGAACAGCATGTAATCAATATACTAATTACGGTTTACCATGCTTATTATAATCATTTTTTGAGTTTGTTTTAATAAAATAAATATTGCAAATCGTCGTAAGTTTTACTTATAATTTATTTATGGAAAAGAAGGGTTTATTATTTGTACTTCCGGCGCTCATTGGAACATTTTTATTCATAATAATTCCAATATTTTGTTCTTTTGGACTCAGCTTTACGGAATGGGATTTATTGAATGAAATTCATTTTGTAGGATTAAGCAATTATAAATCGGTTTTTACTGAACCTGAATTTTTACAAATCCTTATCAACACAGTTGTTTATGCTGTTTCAACAACCGTATTTGCAGTATTAATTCCTCTTTTTATTGCATCAATTATCAACAATAAAATTAAAGGAAGCGAACTTTTTAAAACAATTTATTTTCTGCCGTTTATTACACCGGCAGTTGTAATTGCAATTGTTTGGGCATGGATATTTGACCCAAATATCGGATTAGTTAATACACTTTTTCATACTCACTACACTTGGCTATTCAGCACAAAACTTGCCATGCCGGTTCTGATTTTTGTTTCAGTTTGGAAACTTATCGGATATAATGTTGTCCTCTTTTTAACAGGATTTTCTACCATTGATAAAAGTGTTTACGAAGCTTCTAAAATTGATGGAGCAACTGCTTATCAAACATTTTTTGATATCACAGTGCCACTTTTAAAACCGACAATTTATTTTGTTACAACCGTAACTGCAATATCTTCATTTCAAATTTTCGATTTAATTTATGTTATGACGCAAGGCGGGCCAAATGATTCGACAAATGTTATTGTATACTCAATTTACAAATACGCGTTTGAATATTTTGATATAGGCAAATCTTGCGCTCTAGCCTATATCCTATTTGCAATAATTTTTATACTAGTAATTTTTCAAAAGAAATTCGCAAAATAAACATTTAATATTTCGTTACAAATAAGCAACTATTTATATTGAGTTGTTTTTAGTTGTATGTGTGAAGGAAAGAATAGAATGGCAATAAACTTCAATCCAATTGGATATAATGCTAAAACTGAACAAGGTAACAATTATAAAAAATCAAATCTCGGTAAAAGTATTGGTTTGGTTTTAGCAAGTGGTGTCGCTTATGCATATAGGAAGAAACCTATTCGACTACTAAAAAACACAGAAGATGAAAATCTTGAATATATATTAAAAACACTTGGTAGCAACTATAAATTGTCTGACAAAGAAAGAAAACTTCTTCAACTTTATAATAAAATCGAAACAGTAGGAGCGATATTTGGGATTGGTGTTTTAGCAGATAGATACATCAACAAAAAACGAAAAGAAAAAGCTGATATAAAACAAGTAAATTGGAATGTTTAAAGATTAATTTAATTCTTCAATCAACTCTTCAAATTCCGGAAAAGAAATTTTTGTCCATTCAAAACCATTTATTGCAATTTCATTTTCGCAAATCAAACCTGCTATGTAATAACTCATCGCTAATCTGTGGTCGTGGTGACTTTCAAGTTCAGCATCACCATTGAGTTTTGTTTTGCCCGTAACAATAAAACCGTCTTGGCGTTCTTCAATATCAACACCGATTTTAGAAAGCTCATCAACTAAACATTTAATTCTATCTGATTCTTTGTTTCTTAAATCTTCTGCATCTTTAATAATAGTTTCACCATCGGCTTGTGAAGCTAAAACCGCAATTACAGGTAATTCATCAATTAATCTTGGAATATCCTCACCTTCAATTACGCATGGTTTTAGATTTTCTGTGTATTGAACTCTTATATCACCAACTTCTTCTCCAGATACAGTTGTTTTATTTAGGATTTCAATATTTCCGCCCATTCTGCGCACAACATCAATTATGCCCGAGCGAGAATAGTTTAAACCGATATTTTTGATAACAAAATCAGAATTTGGAACGATTAAACCTGCTACGATAAAGAACGCAGCGGATGATATATCACCAACAATATCAATATCTTTAGCGATTAATTTTGAAGGATTTAGAGTAACTTCTGAACCGTTTATTTTAATATCAGCACCTAAGTATTTGAACAGGTTTTCGGTATGATTTCTTGAAACATAAGGTTCAGCAAATATAGTTTCACCTTCTGCATTCAAACCTGCTAAAAGTATACAAGACTTAACTTGTGCACTGGCAAGTTTAGAATTATAATTTATCCCTCTAAGTTTTTGTCCGATTATTTCAAGCGGAGCATGACCATTTTCAGAAGTTATATTTGCGCCCATCAAAGTTAGTGGCTCTATAACACGTTTCATCGGACGTTTTGAAAGGCTTAAATCTCCGACAAGTGTCGAATTAAAATCTTGTCCTGCTAAAATTCCTGAAACCAAGCGCATTGTTGTGCCTGAATTTCCGCAATCATAAACAGAAGTTTTTGAAGGTTTGAGAATGCCTGTTGATTTTATCTTTAAAGTTTTTTCATCTATAAACTGAATATCAACACCCAAATCTTTAAAGAAATTCAATGTTGAATGACAATCCGCACCGCTTGAAAAATTGCTAACAGTGCATTCACCTTCTGCAATTGATGAGAACATAACTGCGCGGTGTGAAATTGATTTATCGGAAGGTATTGTAATAGAGCCTTTTAATGAATTTATATGTGATATTTTTTTTAACATGATTTTCTTTATTTAAACCCTCTTATACCAAGCCTTTAATTTATACCCACCCGCATTTGTAACTCACTAACGTTCGAACAACTGCGACCTCCCTAACCAGTGAGGTTATTCTCTAACCAATTCAAAAATAGCTTTACATTTTTCAAAAACTTTTTTAGCGTCTTTTAGAGCAAGCATATTAGCACCATCACAAAGTGCTTTATCAGGTTCCGGATGAATTTCAAAGAACAATACATCTGCGCCTGCTGCCATTGCTGCATTTGCCAATGTCGGAACAAATCTTCTGTCACCGCCCGTGGAATCACCGTTTGAACCCGGCATTTGAACGCTATGCGTTGCATCAAAAACAACAGGATAGCCAAATTCTTTCATTATAGGTATTGCTCTAAAATCCACAACCAAATTGTTATAACCGAAAGACACACCTCTATCAGTCAGCATAATATTGTGATTTCCGCTATCTTCAACTTTTTTTACTAAAGATTTCATTTGTTGAGGTGCTAAAAACTGTCCTTTTTTTATATTAACAATCTTGCCTGTTTTAGCAGCTGCTACCAATAAATCTGTTTGACGACACAGAAATGCGGGAATTTGCAAAATATCAGCAACCTCTGCAACAGGTTCTGCTTGTTCAGGAAGATGAATATCAGTTACAATTGGAACATCAAACTCTTTCTTGATTTGAGCAAGCATCTCTAAACCTTTTTCAATACCAACACCACGATAAGAGTTAATAGAAGAACGATTCGCCTTATCAAAAGAAGATTTGAAAACATAATTTATATCAAGCTCTGCACAAACTTGTTTCAAAGTTTCAGCAGTTTGTTTCAAAATATCCATTGATTCTATTGCGCATGGTCCTGCAAGGATTGTTAATTTGTTTGAACCGATTTCAAAGTTGTTTAGTTTTAGCATGTTTTCTCTCTTTAGTTAATGTTAAACAAGACTCACGAACACCTTCCCTTCTTAGGGAAGGTTGGGATGGGTATTGATTTAAAGTTAAAAATGGAAAGTTGAAAGTAGTATAAAAACTTTTTTAAATTTATACGTTCAATATTAAACTAATTATATCTAAAGCTATATTATAAATAATTTTCCATTTTCCACTTTCAATTTTCCATTTATTGAAACCCACCCACATCTGTAAGGCTCAGCAAAGCCTCGCCAACAGCTGTGACCTCCCTATCGAGTGAGGTTGGTGTAAAATTCGCACGCTATGCGATGTCCCATCTTCCACAAGTTCCGCCCCAACGAGCGATAATATTACCTTTAATATCACCGATTTTTTCAACATGATGCATTGGTTCAGCACCTTCTAAAATAGTGATAACTTCACAGTTGTTTGAGCATCCTGTGCATTGGCAAGTTACTGATTGGAAATTCATATTACCAACTTCCCAGCCTTTGAACTTAGTATCAACTTCAGTGTATTGGTGATTTTCCATTGCAAGAAGTGCTGCGCCTATAGCACCCATTGTTTGGTGATTTTCAGGAACTACAATTTTTGTATTCAAAGCTTCTTCAAAAGCTTTTACCATTCCGGAATTTGTTGCAACACCACCTTGGAATGAAATTGTAGGTAACAATTCTTTTCCTAATGCTAAGTTAGATAAATAATTTCTAACAAGAGCTTGGCACAAGCCATACAACAAATCTTCTACAGGATAGCCTAATTGTTGTTTGTGGATTAAGTCGCTTTCAGCAAATACACCGCAACGTCCTGCAATACGCGCAGGGTTTTCTGACTTAAGCGCAGTTTCACCGAATTTTTCTATAGGAACATTCAATCTTTGTGCTTGGTGATCAAGGAAACTACCAGTACCTGCTGCACAAACAGTGTTCATCGCAAAATCGGTTACAATACCATCTCTCAAGATAATAATTTTACTGTCTTGACCACCGATTTCAAGAATAGTTTGAACACCAGGAATATTTGTACTTGCAGCTACTGCGTGTGCTGTAATTTCGTTTTTTACAACATCAGCACCAACCAAAGCACCTGCCAAATTTCTACCTGAACCAGTTGTTCCAACACCTTTTACAGAATATTCACAAAGTGCTTGTGAATAAATTTGTTTTAAACCATTTTGAACAGCATCAACAGGTTTACCCGCAGTTTTAAGCATGTATGAATCAATATATTTACCTTTTTCATCCACTAATGCTAATTTTGTTGTAACGGAACCAACGTCGATACCTAAATATACATCTAAACTCATCTTTTACCTTCTTCCCTTTGATAAACTTATTATATCATAAACGAAATTTAATTTTGTAAATAACTATTAAAATTATAACAATTTTCTAAAATATCGTGTATAATTAAGTTATAGATATTAAGGAGAAGGTATATATGGCTATAATTGAAGGTTTGTTAACCGTAAATAATGAAAAATTCTGCATTGTTGTTTCAAGATTTAATGAATTCATTTGTTCAAAGCTTTTATCAGGAGCAATTGATGAATTAAAACGCCACGGAGTTAATGAAGACAATATAGATATTGTTTGGTGTCCCGGTGCTTTTGAAATACCTTTGGTTGCAAAAAAATGCGCTAAGACTTCTAAGTATAGTGCAATTATTGCACTGGGTGCTGTAATTAAAGGTTCAACTTCTCACTACGATTATGTTTGTGCGGAAGTTTCAAAAGGCGTAGCTTCTGTTGGTTTAGAAACAGAAATTCCTGTTATATTCGGAGTTTTGACTACTGATAATATTGAACAAGCAATTGAAAGAGCAGGCACAAAAGCCGGTAATAAAGGTTCTGATGCTGCCAAGGCTGCGATTGAGATGGTTAGTTTGTTGGGGCGTATATAAAATTCATTGGTTGACCCCTCACCCCAACCCTCTCCCCAAGGAGAGGGAGAGAATAAAAAAGAAAGGTGTGTGATTTATGAGTGAAATTATTACAGAGTACAGAAACGAAAACACGAAAAACATTGATTTACTTTCTACTATTGATATAGTTAAAAAAATTAATGAAGAAGATAAACTTGTAGCTCTCGCAATTGAGGATGAAGCTTCTAATATCGCACAGGCAATCGATATGATTGCAAAGCAATTTATTGTTGGTGGCAGGCTCTATTATTTTGGAGCCGGAACATCCGGCAGAATAGGCATTCTTGATGCTTCTGAATGTCCGCCTACGTTTGGCGTTCCATCTGATATGGTAACAGGAATTATTGCAGGCGGTGATACCGCAATAAGAACGGCTGTAGAAGGCGCGGAAGACAATTTTGAGCTTGGTGAAAAAGATGCACAAATTTTAACTGATAAAGATGTTTGCGTAGCTGTTTCTGCAAGTGGCAACCCTAAATACCTATTAGGAGTTCTTTCTCAAGCTGAAAAAAACGGCTGTAAAACAATTGCTCTAACTTGTAACCATAACGCCCTAATTTTAGAAGAAGCTCGCTTAGGTATTTGCGTTGAGGTCGGTCCTGAAGTCATTGCTGGTTCAAGCAGAATGAAAGCGGGAACTGTTCAAAAAATGGTTCTTAATATGCTATCAACAGGCGCAATGATTAAGATTGGCAAAACTTATGAAAACTTCATGATTGATTTAATGCCTACAAACGAAAAACTGAAAGACAGAGCTATAAGAATCGTAGCAGAAATTGCAGAAACAAACGCTTCAACAGCTCTTACAACATTACTTGAATGTGATTGGCAGGTTAAAGTTGCTATTATGATGATTAAATGCAAATTAACTCAAGAGGAAGCAAAAGAAGCTTTGAGAAAAAATTGTGGAGTTTTAAGACGAGCACTGAACAGTTTTTCTAAACTATAAAATAAAAAGCGAAACCTTTAGTTGAACTGAAACCCTAAAACAGACTTCTTTTACTTTGCCTAGTTTTAGGGTTTCAGTTCATTCTTGATTGACCTTTTTTTATTAATCTAAAATCTCTGCACCGTTTTGTTCAACCTTTAACGTTCTTATGTCAACTTTGACGCTTTGCGGTTCCCAAATTTCTTTGACAGTTGATTTAATTTTATCTAAATCATATTTGTGAGAAATTATTAATAATGTTGGACCTGCTCCAGAAAGCACGCAGCCTAAAACACCGTCTTCATGCTTAAAAGCTTCCATAATTTCTTTCATGCCGGGAACTAATTTTTCTCTGTAAGGTTGATGAAGTTTGTCATGAAGTGCGGTTTTCATCAATTTTTCGTCTTTTGTATTTACTGCATCAATAAGCATTGCGAGGTGCTTTGCATTGAAGATTGCATCTTGCATTGGAACATTTTCAGGCAAAACTGAACGTGCAATGTTAGTAGATAATTCAAAATCCGGAATACAAACTGTTATATCCCATTCATTAGGCCAATTTAGTTTTCTGTATACGATAGAGCCGTCATCTTCTTGAGAAGCTAACACAAAACCGCCTAAAATAGCAGGTGCAACGTTATCAGGATGTCCTTCAACTTCTGTTGCAATCGATAGTAACGCTGTTTCATCAGCTGGAGAACCTAATAATTTATTTGCTGCAATCAAACCGCCAACGATAACTGCAGCTGAACTTCCTAAACCTCTTGTAATCGGGATTTGAGATTGAATATTAATTTTTAACTCTGATGGTTCTTGCCCGATTGAATTGTAAAGCATTTCAACTGCTTTATAGACGATATTATTTTCATCACGAGGAATGTCATCGAAAATCATTTCATCAATAGCTTCCTCATCTTCAGTCATCATATTAATTTCTATACCTGTTCCCGGAAGAACTGTTTCTTCGATAGTAATTGTATTATAAATCGGCAAAGCTAATCCTAAACAATCAAAGCCAGGGCCAATATTTGCGGATGTAGCCGGAACTTTTACGCTAACTTTCATTTTCTTAACTATTCTCCTAATAAAAGTATAAGGTGATTATACTATAAAGACAAATAAAAAAACATATATTTCTGAACAATCGTTTTACAAATCTTTAGTTGACTCATTCATTTGAATTGGAGTATAAATATATTATGAAGAAGTTTTTGGGAGTGAGTTTAATACTGGCTTTGCTAGCACCAAATGTTTGTTTTGGTGCAGATGATGGTGTTGTGACTTTGGATAAAAACAGTGTTGAAAAACCTTCTATAGCAATTGATAAAGGTACAAAACAGTTACAGGGGTCTTTATTGGTAAGCGATTCTGAAGATTTGGCACAACTTATTGATACTCAAAAAGACCATGACATAAAAGATTTAGAGCAACTTTGGAAAGGTACGGTTGAAAACAACCAAGTCATAGAATTTGCACTAAAGAAACTTGCAACTCCCGAATCTCAGCGCAGAATTCATTCGTCACTTATGGCAAAAACTCTGTCTGCCGTGGTAACGGGTGCTTCATTTGTGCCTTCGCTTATGGGTGCAAATTACGGTATTCAAACATCTGCTTTTTCAGCGGGAAGACTTGCGCAAGGCTTGATTAACAGAAAAAATGTTCCACAAGAAACTCCGCTGACTGATACAGAATTAATTGAACTTGCAAGCATGATTGAAGATTTGCAAGACTCTTTGATTAGCTCTTACTATAACTACAAGAGTACTTTGACGCAACTAAAAGATACGCGTTCAAAAATGATATTGTACAGCAGAAATTATTCAAAAGCACTTGAAGGTGGCGATGTCTTAGAAATTGCGATTTCTTCGTCATTATACGATTCGATGCGAATACAAGAATTTAATTTGGAACAGTCTGCAAAAAAATATCACATACAACTTCAAAGACTTGCAGGGAAAAAGATTGTTGACAGTTTAGAATTGTATCAATACGATTTTAATTCTGTTTTATACAAAAACGCTGAAACAAAAGATGGAGGTAAAAAGAATGGCAAAAAATAAGATTCTTTTAACTCTGCTTTTGATTTCAATGATGGCTTCTACAACACTTCCAATCTTTGCTGAAGTTAAAATGGATGATTTGACTTCTCCAAAAGAGGCATTTTTCAGACTCGGAACTACTGATATTCCTGAGAACAAGATTGATGTAAACAGCAAAATGGATATCAAAGCTTCAATATCTAAGGAAGAAAAATTTTACAGCGAAGGTTTGACTTATGCGGATTTGAGTATAAAAAAAATGGCATTAGAAGTTTCTAAATCAGTAGAAGTTGATTACAACGATATGTTGGAAGATTTATCTTTGTTGTGGCAAGGTGCCGCAACAAAAAGTGATACAATCAAGTTTGCAATCTATAAACTTTCAAATCCCGACAAGGATAAACCAGACCAAAGTGCCGTGAAAAAAGTTTTGACAACTATTGCCGGCATGTCAACATTCTTGGGTGCAGGTATGGGAAATCCTGTGTTAGCCAGTGCTGCTTTAATCGGTGGTAATACTTTAGGCATTATGTCACAAGATACAAAAGCTTTAAATTACAAGTATTCGCAAGTTAATGACGCTGACATGATTTTGCTAGTTAGAAAAGTTGACGAACTTCAACAAAAGGTTGTTGATATGTACTATGATTATATGACTGCAAGGCAACTTTATGACATGACAACCGAGATGGTTGAACAAAGACGTCAAAATTATCAAAATTCTCAGAAATCTAAAAAAGAAGTTATTTTGATTACTGATACATTCTATAGAGAAGCAATGGATGAGCAAATTAAAGCTCGCGGAAGCTTCTTTGAGAAACGTTCTCGTTTAGAACAGTTGGTTGGAAATGATGTATTTAGACAATTCGAAGCTATTGTTGATGCAAGATATACCAAATGATATTATCTATTGAAGAAAAATATGAAAAGACTTTAAAAGAAAATGAAATCCTTAAAATGCAGGTAGAATACCTAAAAAAGCTTCGAGGCTGGACTTAAAGATTAAAAGAAAATAATAGATGAATACATGTATTATTACAACAATGAAAGGTATCAACAGAGCAGAAATAAAATGACTCCTGTACAATACAGAAGTCATTTATTGATTCTTTCTTGAGCCACCCTTTTTTACTTTGTCTAGTTTTTAGGGTTCAGTTCATGTGAGCGACTTTTTTTATCATAAAATTGATTAATCTAAATCATAATTCAACATTGAAACAACTTTAACCCCTGTTGCTTCGATTTTTTCTCTGCCTTTTAACGGGTCGAGTTCAATGATGAACGCAGAAGCTACAACTTCAGCTCCGATTCTTTTTACAAGATTGCAAGCAGCAAGAGCTGTTCCCCCTGTTGCTAATAAATCATCAATAACAAGAACTCTATCACCTTTTTTCAATGCGTCAGCGTGGATTTCGATTGTGTCAGTACCATATTCTAAAGAATATTCTTCCTTGATTGTTTCAGCAGGAAGTTTGTTTGGTTTTCTAATTGGCACAAAACCTGCACCAAGTTTGTAAGCAACAGCGGCACCAAAAATAAAACCTCGTGATTCAATACCTGTTACATAATCAATTTTTTCATCTTTAAACTGTTCATACAAAAAATCGGTCATGTACTGCATTGCCTTAGAGTCTTTTGTTGCAGTTGTAATATCTAAGAACAAAATACCTTTTTTAGGAAAATCAGGCACTTCTCTTACGTGTTCTCTTACATATTGAAATTTATCTGTCATCTATTTATACCTCTTGCATTTCTAATTCTTGTCTGTTTTGTTCTTCAATAACAAGACCGTGAGCAGTCTTGCCCCAATTCATATCTTTTTTACAGAATAATATTTTACCACAAATAAACAATTCCATTGGAAACCAAATTATTAAAAAGTAAACTGTTGTTTCCAATGCTTGTCTGAATGCGCTCATTCTTGGCACAAAATCGTACTTTCTTAAACTGTATCTGATTGCACAGAAGAAACCTAAACCAACTACCGCTGAAACAATTAAGGAAGACCACAATACGTTATGTAAGCTGTATGGGTCGATTTTATCGGTCAACAGCTTAACGATTCTGAACACAACTTCCATCATAAACCAAAGCGGCATAATGAATTGCGTAATATAAACCGCCATATCTAATCTTGCACGCAAAGACATTTTTTTTGATTTCATTGCAGCTGCAAAGTATTCTAAATATCTTCTGATTGTTCCTTCTAACCAACGACGTCTTTGACGGAACAGAGGCAACACATAAACAATACCTTCTTCATAAACGCAAGCATCAGGACAAAAACGTACGTCCCATCCCTTGATGTGTAGCCTTGTAGACATGTCTAAATCGTCAGTAATTGTGTAGTTATTCCAACCGTCTATATCTTCTAAAGCTTTGCGCTTAATTAATTCGCCGTTACCGCGAAGCTCAACAGCACCTTTTATCGCATCTCTGCTAACTTGAAGATATGCATCGAACGTGTACTCATTATTTTGACATCTGGTCAAAAAGTTTACATCTTTGTTTCTGATAATTTTTCTTGCCTGAACTGCACCAACATCAGCAGGTTCAAGGTGCGGAACAAGTTTGTTAAGAAAATCAGGTTCTACTGTTGCATCCGCATCAAACACAAGAATAGCTTCGCCGTGAGCAATTTTAAAAGCGTCATTCAAAACAGCAGACTTTCCCGGAAAAGCGTCTTTTTCTCTGATTAACGCTCTAACTTGTTCATGCTTTGCTTCCAAATCTTTGATTACAGAAGCTGTGTTATCCGAACTTCTGTCATCAATAACAATAACTTCAAAGTTAGGATAATTCATTTTCAGAATATTTTCTACCGTATTAGTAATTACGGATTCCTCATCATGAGCAGGAATCATAACGGTTACAAACGGTTTAAAGTTTTCATTAACTACTATCGGGTGCTTTTTCAACTTACGCTTTTGATACTTTGTAGCTGCAAGTGAATAAAGCCCATACACAACCATACACGCACATAAAATAACGAAACCAACTACCGTGTTGACATAGTTTTGGAAAACATAAAGAAACACACCCAAGCACGATAATATTATAAATAAAAGAATTCTTTCCCTCATAATCTCCCAACACTCTTAATCTAAGATATCTTATGTGTCAATTATATCAAAAACAAAGTGGCATAGTCTAAATTATAAGCGATATTTACAATTCTTAAACATAATATATAAAAAGGCAAAAAAAATTTTCAGCTGTTTTAGTATAATTGCTATGAATATAAATACAATTAATCAAACTAATTTTGGTGCTCATTTTATTAATAATGTAAATATAAAAAGATTAAATTTTAAAACTAATAAATATTGTTCTTTAAAATCCAGTTTTATTCAATTCGATCCACAAAACAAAAATGATTTTAATGCATTAAAAGACGCTGTTAAGGACTGGAAGGGGGAAAATTTTGCTTCTACAATAGTTGATTATGCAAACAAGATTATTACAAAAAGCCTTTCTGATAAAATTCACCGCATTTATATGCTTACAACCCAAAATAAAGATTTTGAAAACTTGGATAAAAAACGAATTTTAGGACTTGTACAAATGCAAAGTGATTCTATCAGCCCTGATGAAATAAGATATTTACAAGTAAAACCTGATTTAAAACATGGTAATAACAAAAGGGCTTATAAAAATATCGGTTCCAAAATAATATCTTCTTTAAAAGCTATTTATAATAAGAAAATAACTCTTATATCAAGTTATTCTGCTGCTAATTTTTATGAAAAACAAGGCTTTGAGATTACAGATCTTGCGCTTTTAGAATTTGAATGGGAAAATGAAGGAGCTAAAAAGTGTCATAAAAAACATTGACAAATGTAACAATTTGTTAAATATTTAATGACATTAGTCAATTTTCTATAAAAGAAATACTTTACATTACTATAAGTGTGTTGAAAAAGTGTGGTTTATTATTATAAAAATAATAAACAAGAAGTGTGAATTGTAGAAAATGACGTTTATATCCCCGATATTTAATAAAATAAATATACAAAATGTACAGTTCAGGGCAAATTCTAATACTGTAACTTATCCTGCAGGTCAAAACCTACGCAAGGACTCGTTCAATTCAAACCCTCTGTATAACAATTTTGTTGATAAAAATAAACTTACACAGCTTGCAAAATCTAATCCTGAAATTATGAATATTTTAAGAGAAAATAAAATTCCTCTTAAAATAAATGTAAAAGAATTAGAAGATTTAAAAAACGGACATTTGATGGATACACGTATCACTGCAGCTAAAATGTATTCAGCTCTACCTAAAGATATGAAAGCGCAAGTTAATTTAATGGATTTGCAACAAGCTGCAATGTTACACGATTATGGTAAAGCACTTATTCCTGATAAAATCTTGAACAAACAAGGAAAGCTTACATCTGAAGAAAAGAAAATAATGGAATTACACTCAGAGCTAGGTTATGAGCTTTTGAAACAACAAGGTGTGAATAAAAATGTACTAAATATGGTTAAATATCATCATCAAAACCCGCAAGGAAGCGGTTATCCTAGCACTAGCGAGGATTATAATCATGATATTTCCACACAGATTCTGGCTACAGCGGATAAATATTCTGCACTAAGAGAGAAGCGCAGCTATAAAGAGCCGCTAAGCAGAAACCAAGCTTTAGATATAATAAAAGACGATGTTGCTAATGGGTTGATTGAACCTGAAATATATAACGCACTTGAAAAAACAGTTTAAACTTTTCTAACCTTCGCCTAAAATCTTAGCAGAATTATCTAAATCTTTCATCAATTTTTCGTTACCTTTGTCCAGACCTCTCTGTCTAAGAGCGGTTGCAATTGCTTTTGCAAAATTTGGAGCTTTACCTTCTGCTACAG
This sequence comes from uncultured Candidatus Melainabacteria bacterium, assembly GCA_934754515.1. Lineage (GTDB taxonomy): Bacteria > Cyanobacteriota > Vampirovibrionia > Gastranaerophilales > Gastranaerophilaceae > CAG-196. The sequence goes on from CAKVIG010000009.1 coordinate 68,066, forward strand.
CTTTATAATACTCATTTTCAAAGTTTTCACCCAATCTGATTGACCAATTGCCCTTGCTTGTTCCGGGACGGTTGTATGTCTTAGCAATTCCAAAAAGGTCTGTAAAGAATATTTGAACACGTCTTGCCGGACTTGTAAACAATTCAGCAAAACTTGCAGCTATAAATTTAGATTTATCTTTTCTGATTTCTTCTCTATATTGTTTTTTATCAGCAGTTGTTGCACCCATTGGAGCAGTATCTTCAGCCAAAAGTTTGGTTTTATGCATAAAACCTTTGTCTTTTACATTTTTAAATTTGCTGTCAACATACTCCAAGAATGATTGATTATCATGGGAACCTATCATTATTGTGTTTTTAGCAGGAGTAGTTGCTCCTCTATGGTCAAATTGCGTTACTGAAATTCCTGATAATTCCAGTTTTTTCATAATTTCTTGAACAGGCTTTGTAGCCTCTCCAAGGTCTTCACAAATAATAGCAGATTTATCCAAACCGTATTTTTGGGCAGCAGGAATAATAATTTTTGTCAAAAGCATTGCATATTCATCCAAAGAATGCTTTTTATATTTGCCTTCCACAGAATAGATTCTGCCTGAATTTTGAGGAGTCATTTTTTTAGCAGATGTTGTATAAATAAACGGATCAATAAGTCCGATTACGTGGTCAATTCTGATTCCGCCCGGGAAACTTGCAAAATAATCTTCATATTTTTTCTTTAAAACTTCACCGGCTTCACCCAATGAACCGTCTTTATTAAAGATTTTTTCAGGGTCATAGTACTTAAATCCCCATCTTTGCCCGTCTTTTGAAAAATAATCAGGCGGACAACCAATAGCTTTTCCTTTCAAGAAAAGTTTTTGATGAACCCATTCATCTACAGCTGTCTGTGCGACAGGAGAATCTCCGATTATTTTAATACCCGTCTTTTTAGCCAGTTCATTAGATTTTTCATTTTCTTTTTCTAAAATCATTTGATTAAAAATATAAAAGTCATAATCATTTTTATATTGTGTTTTCAACTCATTAATTCTTTTAGTAGCAGCTGATTTATCCGAAGTTGAATACAAATGAGTATCTAAAGCCGACCATTTTTTGCCTGCATTCAATTCGTTTAACAAATGAAAAATTGCACTTTGTTCATACTTTGATTCATTTTGTTGTTTAAATTCTGTAAACTCTGCTGAATCTTTACCGTTATTGAAAGCTTCTTTTAAAGCCATATTGTATGATTTACGAACATAATCATAATCTACATTATTTTTATCAGGATTATTCGCAACAATTTTATTGAAAGTTTCTTTAGATAAAATATTGTTGTATTCATCTGATGCCAACTTTTCTAAAGGTATCATGAAAATATTTTTTGCGCTTGATTCTGGAGCATAAGGAGAATTATCCATAGCCTTTCTTAAGCCGTTAGGCTCTTGCTGAATACCTGAAAAGCCATGCTCTTTTAAAAAAGGGAAAAGTTTAGTTACAACAGTTTTTGAGAAAAGCGAACCAATACCGGTATTTTCAGAACTAACAGCAGGAGCAGACGCATTATGTAAAATCAAATCTACTTGTTTGCCTAATAATTCCAAACCTTGATTTACAGATTTAGTATAAACTTTCATTTGTTTAGCATTTGGTTTTTGACCAAATGTAGGCGATTGGCTGATAGTTGAAACTTTCATAATTTTCTCCATAATAAATACACATAATCTAGCGATATACGACTTATATCATTATCTTACACCATCAAGATATATATGCAAGAGAAAATTAAAGAACCGTTTCTATAAAGTTAATGAAAATACAATAATTGCCGAGAGCACTAAAACAGTCATTACAAAAGCTATTGCAACCTTTAATAGAGGATGAAAAGCAAGACTCGCTTCACTTGACATATCAAGCTGCTTCATGACATTCTTTGAAAAATCTTGTCTGCTTTCTGATTTAGTTTTTTGAAAAGAATCGTTCATTAATTTACGAATACTATACGTATTTTCCAATTCTTTTCTTGCTATTTTATTGTTTATAGTGAATTTTTTAATCTTAATATTCTCCTCCGGCGGTAATTCGTTATCTACATAAGCTGAAAGATTGTTTTGGAACAAACGATACTGGCTGTTTTGAGTAGTAGAAAGTACTTCTTCCTGCTCATTTTCAACCGATTCTTTTAAATCTTTTAATAACGAACTGATTATTTCCAATTTTGCACGGCACGTAGGACAATTTTTTAAATGCTCCTCAACTTTTTCTTTTAATGCCTTGCTTAAATCACCTTCTATATAAAAAGATATTAATACATCCATTTGGGTACAAGTTATTTCCATAATACTCCTTTCTAAATAAACTCTTTTAATTCTTGCTGTAGTCTTAGTCTTGCTCTCGATATTCTTGACTTCACAGTACCAATCGTTGTGTTAGTAATTTTAGAAATATCTTCATAACTTAAGCCTTCATATTCTCTTAAAACTATTACAATTCTCAAATTATCAGGTAATGTCAGAATTGCACTTTTTATAAGCTTTTCCATCTCTGCGAACAAACATTTCTCCCCTGGTTCACAGCCGATTTTATCTTTTATTTCTAAAAGTTTATTGTTATCCAATTCTAAATTTTTATCCTTAGAACTTTTTTTTACATAGTCATAAAAAACGTTGGTAACAATTTGATTTAGCCATGCTTTAAATAATTTTGGTTCTTTAAGCGCATCTATATTTTTAGCCATTTTTATTAGTGCTTCTTGAGTCAAATCCGCAATATCCTGTCTTTTATCAACAAGATAGCTGAACATTGCAAACACGCTTTTCTGGATGCGTTTTACAAGTTCCTCCAATGCTTGTACATCAGTATTTTGTGCAGCAAGTATAAGCGAATTCATATCCGTTTTTTTATAGTTGGATTTCGACATACAATAACCCTTTGATATCATGATATGAACTCGGATTAAAAATAAAATTACCAAGTGGACTTATAGAGGGTAATTATTTAATAAACGGTAAAATCTATCAAAAGGGGCAAAAGAAAACAGGTCGGTTAAATATCCTTCCTGTTAAGATTTTACACTAGCCGAAATATAAATAGCAATATTATTGTACATCAAAATTCCGAAAAATACAAATAATGTCAACATAAATTTACACAATATTAATTGGCTTTAGGCTGTTTACGAGTCTGTAATTCAATAATAGTCAAGAAAACTAGAATTCTATAAAAATATTAACTTATGTAACAAATATATACTAATTATATATATTTCTGTCAATTTTCTTAACAATTGTGTTTTTATATATATAAGAGGACAAAAGAATGAGCTATAAATTTGATTCAATAGTTAGTAAAAATGAAGCAGCAGCTCTTAAGGACATGATATTTAAACGTGCGCAAGAGAGATCTAAATCATTCAATGAAGATGCGCAAGCAGATGTCATGGACATGGCTAGAGATTCTTTTGTCAGCAAAGACAATCCGTTTTCTAAAATCATAGAAAATACAAAAACTGAAAATAAAACAGTAGAACCTGAAGCTGTTGAAAAGAAACAAAAAGACGATGGCGTTGGATTTCCTATGCCTAAAGAAGTAAAGTTACAACAGAACCAAGTTATAAATAATCAGATTACTTCTAGTGCAATTAATAGTAATATGCGAGAAGCGAGGGAAGCCTTGACGAACAAAAAAAGTTTTATGGGCGCTTTGAACTTTTTGAACTCACAAGCAGCTGTTTCTTTGATGCGTACGCGCGCAGACAAATTTGAAATTGTAGTTTAAAATTATTTAATATAAAAATATGCCGGCTTTCTGAAGAAAACCGACATATTAAAAGCTAATTCAAATTACAATTTAAAAATTATAATTTAGAAGCAACCATCTTAGTAGTTTCAGCTAAACGAGTTGAGTAACCCATTTCGTTATCGTACCAAGAAATAATCTTAACTTGGTTGCCACCCATAACTCTTGTTAATAGAGCGTCAACAGTTGAAGATTGTGAAGTACCAACGTAGTCAGAAGATACCAATGGTTCTTCAGTGTAGCAAAGAACGTGTCCGTCAGCACCTTCTTTAAGAGCTGCGTTAACTTCTTCTACAGTTACGTCTTTTTTAAGTTCAAATACAACGTCAACTAATGAAACGTCTGGAGTAGGAACTCTCATAGCGAAACCGTCCAATTTACCTTTTAATTGAGGTAATACTAGAGCAACTGCTTTAGCTGCACCAGTTTTTGTAGGAACGATGTTTAAAGCACCAGCTCTAGCTCTACGAGGGTCTTTGTGACCAGCATCTAAGATTCTTTGGTCACCTGTGTATGAGTGAACAGTTGTCATCAAACCTTTAACGATACCGAATTTTTCATCGATAACTTTAGCTACTGGAGCTAAGCAGTTAGTTGTGCAAGATGCCATTGAAATAACGTTGTGTTTAGCAGGATCATATTCGTGATCGTTAACGCCTAAAACGATTGTTTTGTCTTCGTTAGTTGCAGGAGCTGAAATAATAACTTTCTTAGCACCAGCATCGATGTGTGCATGAGCCTTAGTTGCATCTGTGAAGAAACCAGTTGATTCAACAACAACTTCTACACCAAGATCTTTCCAAGGTAATTGAGCAGGATCTTTTTCTGCGAAGAATTTAATTTTCTTACCGTTTACGATGATACCTTCTTCGTAAGCTTCTACTGTACCATCAAATTTACCCATTACAGAGTCATATTTAAAAATACGTGCAGCATCTTCAGGTTTTAAACCTGGGTCATTGATTGCAACGTAATCGATTTCATTGAAGATTCCTTCTCTGATAGCTGCTCTTAATGTGTTACGTCCGATTCTACCGAATCCGTTAATTGCTACTTTTACCATAAGTTTTACTCCTTCTTACTTTGTAGTAACTTTCTCTTAACATTATTATGTTAATTCAAACAAAAATCTTAATCAACATTTGAATTATTAATTTTTCATTAACTTTTTGTTCTTATAACAAACTATCAATACCCACCCGCATTTGTAGCTCACTCACGTTCGCACAACTGCGACCTCCCTAACAAGGGAGGGAGTAACTTGCGTTAATTTTGTACAAAAAAAATTACAAGGATAGAACGACTTTAGCTCCCTCCCCTTTTATCCATTTTTCTTGGGGAGGGTGTCCGGAGAACGGGAGAGGGTATTATTAACTCTTAAACTATACAATAAAAAAGGCGGGTTACAGTTTGTAACCCGCCTTAATAATATTAAAATAAAAATTATTTATTCTTCAAATTTTTTATTTTTCTTTTCAAGTTTAGCTAATCTTTTTTCGAAATCAGCATTCGCTTTTTCTAATTCGTCAATTTTTTGTTGTTGAGCTTCTATAACCTTCTGTTGCTCGTCAACTTTTGAACTTATGCCTGTAACATCAGCAACTATTTGAGAAACTTTTGCATCCAATTCTTTAACTGCATTAATTACGGCATAAAACATATCTTCAAGACGAATTCTTAAGTAACCGTCCTCACCTTTTGTAACGGCATCAGGGAATACTTTTTGCAAATCTTGCGCCATTACACCAACTAAAGGAGTATTATCCTTGTCAGCTTTAAATGTGTAATGATAGAAGTCTAATTTTTTCAATTCTTCCAAGCCGGCTGTATATTTTTCGCCAACATTCTTTAGGCGGCGGTCAGAAAGTGTACTCATAGCCCAAGAGTAGTCAACACGACCGTTTGCAAAAACAGCGTCCCAGTCGCCACTACCATCTCTCTGTAAAATTTCCATTCGCCCACCTCTATTAGAACGTATTACTGCAACAGAACCCCAATCCGTCTCTGCATTCCTACCATATCCTAGAACAGCCGTTCTATCTACAACGAGACGTCCCGGAATATAAACAACATCATCCCTAGTTCCTAAAACTATCTGATTAGAATTTGTTGTTTGTGCACCGGCACCAATTGCAACAGATCTAGGAAAAGTTGATTGTGCACCAGCACCAATTGCTACAGAATACTCATTGCTTGCAGCTGTCCATCGACTATTCCTAGTACTATACCCACCAATAGCAACAGAACGTGTACCTAAAGCCTGTGCCTGGTCACCAATTGCTACTGAGCGTCCTGTTGCTATTGTGAGGTTACCAATTGAAACTGAGCCTGCACCAGTTGTTTGACCGCCGGTTGCTGCAACACCTGCACCCGATCCTATGGATACACTATTATTCCCAGCTGCAGTTGCACCTCTTCCAATCGCTACAGCACCAGCTCTTGTGGCACTTGATGCTCTTCCTATGGTAACAGTTGAACCACCACTCGCAGTTACAGCCCTTCCGATAGCAACTGTGTCCGCACCTTGTGCATTAACACCTTGTCCAATAAGAACAGCACCGGTAGGAGTATTTGTAATGTTTTGTCCCAAACCAAAAGCTACAGAATTATTGCCAACAGTTTGGTCATTCATTGTTACAATACTATTATCAGCATCCATATTTATTTGCCCACCATAAGCACCATTAGATCTGGCAAATACTAATGCCGGATGTTCTGCGCCATTAGCTGCTAGTACTAATCGAGGATATTTTGGTTGATTACCACTGTATGAATAATTTGTCGCACCAATAATCGCACTTGCATTTGCTCCTGACATATTATATGCAATATTATTGTTTAATCCTGTAAACACCCATGGGCTGTCGCCTGAGCCGACATTTCTTGCCATCTTTTTAGTTACCATAGGAGCAGTTGCAGCTGCAATGATTGCTACGATGAGCAAAACAACCATCATTTCCATTAATGAAAATGCGTTTTGAAAATTTTTATTTTTCATATTACCTCTCGCTTAATTTCTTTTTTATCACGGGCAAAATAGAATTCCAAATATCCATTGAAATTTGTATTTATATAATTATATTTTAGCATGTTTATACAATTTTGAAAAGGGTAATAAAAAGAGCTTGATAAATCAAGCTCATATATAAGTACATATCCCAATCAACAACAAATTAATTATTTTAAAATTATATTAAATTCAAAGCTATACTTGGTGCTTGGTTAGCAGTCGCAAGCAATGTTGCAGATGCTTGCTGCAAGATTTGTGCCTTAATATAGTTTGAAGATTCTTCCGCAACATCAGCATCTTTAATTGTAGACAATGATGATGTTAAATTCTCAGACTGAACCGTAATCGCACCAATAGCAGAATCTACCCTGTTTTGTGCAGAACCGATTGTCGTTTGTCTATCTGAAACTTTAGTTATTGCTTTATCTAAGTCAGTCAACTTAGTCGCAGCTTGTGAAGCACCTTTCGAAATATCCGTAACGTCTTTTACAAAATCAGCTATCTCTGCTCCTAACAAATCTTTAGATGATGCACCACTAAACAAAGCTGCTTCTAACGTAATAGTACTGTTTGTTGTAGCATCCAAACCTACTTGAAGTTTTATTTCTTTTCCAGTGCCTTTCATTAAAGCAATACCGTTAAATTCTGCGTTTGCTGCAATTCTATCAATTTCATTAAGTCTTGCCGTCATTTCTGAAGCAATTGCTTTTAATGAATCAGAGCCATAAGTTCCGTTTGCAGCTTGCTCTGTCAAATCTCTTACACGTTGCAAGTGTTCGGTAATCAAAGAATAATTTTCTTCTGCAGTTTTTAACAAATCCGCACCCATTGAAGCATTTTCTGAAGCGATATCCAATGAACCTAATTTAGTTTTCCAGTTATTTGCAATTGAAAAACCTGCCGCATTATCTTTTGCGTGATTAATTTTATAACCGGTTGTCATTCTTTCGATTGCATTGTTTAAACTTGTGGTAGCCGAATTTAAATTCTTCTGAACAATCAATGAAGACATGTTCGTGTTAATAGTAAGCGCCATTCCCTAACCTTTCTAACGCGTTTAAACGCTTCAACTTGCAAACACAGATATGTACCAAATGTTTAACAAAGTTTTAATCATTCCCTAATCTTTATATACACATTCTATATCATCGAAATAAACATTACAAGAGATTTGAATATAAATTTAACAATTGTTTACAAAAACTTATTAACATATTATAATTTACTTATTATGGGAATCAGATATCATTATGTGGACAGTCCTCTATTTAAAATAGAATGCACTGCAAAAATATGCGAGCGTCATTTTATACAAATTTTCAAGAAAAAATTTGCCAATATAGGTATTACGCAAGGTGAATTTTGCGTTTTAGACACAATAGTAAGAAGTCCGGAAATTTCACAAATTGAACTTGCAAGGCTACTTTTTAAAGGGAGAGCGCATATCACTCAGATGTTGAATACATTGGAGGAAAAAGGGCTTATTGAACGTTCAAATAAGACTAAAAACGGACGTCAGGTGAGAGAAACATCACTAACAGAAAACGGACACGAGATTTACAAAACGATTTGTAAAGAATTAGACAAAAATTTTGAACACATGACAACGTTTTTTGATGGTAAAGATGAAAAACTTATCAGTTACCTTGAAGAAATCAAAAATATTATTACAAATGGTGAAAAAGTGAAAATCGACTGATTTTTACAAGAATAATACATCATTTGATTTTATCATTTGTTTATTATAAAATTTTCTTGTCAAAAGGTTAGATAGTGTGTATTTTATACAATATTAATTTTTGTAAAAATTTTTGTTTACATGCCGAAAATTGAGCAAAAAAAAATATTTTGCACTCTTTATATATATGAAGGAGTACTCAAACGTGTTTATAAGTAAGATTAACGGGATTTCTAATAAGATTGGATTTAAGGGCTACCAACACGTAAAAAATGATGTTGGTGAATCAATTATGAGATTTAACTATCCTTATGACAGCGATAAGGAAACTTGTGAAGTTCATATTTATAGAGCTGTACCTGACAACAAGTATAACTACAAGTTATCAGAAGAACCGATTGCGAAAATTCAATTGAAACCCGAAGGCGTAAACGTTAATCTTCAAGACATTACAAACTTAGATAAAGATGCTCCGTTTGCTTACAAAATAGTCAGAAAAGATAAAAATACAGGTAAAATTATTTGGGAAGGCGCGGATACAGGCGCAAAAATGAAACAAATCAATGATGGTTATGGTTTCAGACTTCATCAAGATAAAGCAAATACTTCTTTAAAAGATGCAAAGGGGAATACGATAAAAGGTTCAAAGGGACAAGAATTTTCCTATGAAACATCTGATTTTAGAGATGACTCAGTAAAAAATTATAACTTTACTTTAGTTTCTCGCAAAGGCACAACTCCAATGGTACAAGGTGCTGCATATTTAGCAATGCCTGATTCCTTCATGCCGGGTGCTATGTACAGAGGTTTCAGCGACGCAAACACAGGCGAAATTTACGTTGATAAAGATTATCAAAAGAAAACGGAAGGCATAATTAAAACCTTCTCAAATTCTTATAATGGCAGTATTGCAGGATTGCAAGAAGGCATTCCTTATTTGAAGAAACAAGGTTACAAAATCCTATTCTCAACTCCGATTGCAAACGGTGATGACGTTTCAGCACACAGCTACTGGAACAAAAACAACATGCAAATCGCATCAAGAATGGGTAACACAGAAAACTTCAACTCATTTATGAAAGATTTGTACAAAAACGGTATGAAATACGTTTATGATGGTACATTCACTTCTGAAGGCTTGGAAGGTATTCACTTCCAATACGCTTTAAGATGGGCAGATAAGAATCCTCAAAGCTTCCACTGGTTCAGAATGAACGGTTTAAAAGACAACAATTTAGGCTTGGGGGTAATTCCTCAAAACAAAGAAAATTTAAGACACAGAGTTGTAAACGCTCCTTATAACTACGAATTACAATCAAACGGTACTTATAAAAAAGTTGCAAATCCAAGTTACAACCCGAATAAAGAAACTTTAGTTCAACTTTATGACGCTTCTCAAGTTACGGAAGGTCAAAATAAAGCTTTAGATAAGGCGATTAAAAACTATCAAAACTTGACATCAGGCAAAGAACTTGATATCAACAGCCACGATGATACTTTGATTAACTATGTTTTCCAAATAGATCCTAAAGAATATCAGGCAAGAATTGATGTAATCAATGATTTGAACAAAAATCACGGTAAAAATTTGAAACTTGATACTCCGGATGGAACGATTATGGCTTGCGAGTTTTCTAATTTCAAAATCGATAAGAAAACAGAAGGCGGCTTCGTAACTTGGGATGCTAACACCGATATGGTTAAAATGAATTACCATATTTCAGGCTATGATGAAAAAGCATTACAAGCAATTCCTGATGAAGCAATGCGTGCGCACGAAAGAGAATTAATCGAACGCGGTTCTAAAGAAGTTCAGGATATGGCAATTCAAGCAGGTAAATATTGGACTAACAATGTAAAAGATGTTCAAACTATGTACACAGCGCAAACTATCGGCAATGCTAAAACTGTTGAGGGCATCAATAAATTAATCGCGGAAGAAAAATTACCAAAAGAAGTTAGTTTAACTAATGAAGCTTTGAACAACATCTTAAACGGTCAATATATGCTTTCTCCAAAAGGAATTTTACCTAAAGATGATGTTACGGTAAAAGCTTTGATGAAAATGCCGCTTGACGCATTAGAATTGGGCGAAAACACGGTTGGAGTTTTATCAACTTCTTATTTCTCAAACAGAGCAACAACAGACGAAACAATCGGCGTTTCAAGATTTGATTTAATGAAACAAAATAATCCGCATCTTGTTAAAGAATACGCTCATACTTACAATAAAGTAAACGCTTTGTTCCAAAATGAAATTAAGGATTTTGCAGATAAGATTATTAAAAAAGTTGATTCAGCTTCTGATGAAAAACTTCTTGATAAAAACGGTGATTATACTGAATATGGCGAATACGTAATGGATTTAGTCGGCAAAGAAATTACTAAATACGCTATGTTGAAAGCGATTGCAGGAGATAATTTAAAAACAAAACTTCTTAATACAAATGAAATTACTTATGATTATGACGCGTTAAAAGACGGTACAACACTAAAAGCTTTGGGTATCAATGCTCATAGCCCTGAAGAAGAAGCAAACCTTTTGGAAAAGAAATTTGAAAAAGGCTTGAAGAAATTATCAACATCTGATGTTTCTTATGTAGCTGATTCAATTTCAAAACGTATTGCAGGCACTGACACTTCAAGCTTTAGGTTGGCAGAAGCTCTTGTTGACAAAGCAAGCCTAGGCTTAGACTGGAGATTGGACGCAGCAAAAGACGTTATGGATATGGATGCAATCAGAAACGAAGATAACGATTTTGATGACACTTGGAATGATGTAATCCAATTCTGGAGTAAGTTTGTTCAAGGTGTTAAACAAAACAACCCTAACGCATATATCGTAGCTGAAATTACTGATGTACCTCAATTGATGCAAGATACAACAGGTTCAAAAGTATGGCCAAACGGTGGGAATACTGATTTAGGCGGAAGATTTAACGGCGAACCTGATGCAATGGTTAAATTCTTTAACGAAACAGGCATTACTTCAGAAGCAGGTTATTCATATTTCTATACAGATTTGTTGACTCATTTTTCTAAAGAATTTGAAAGAGGTCAAGGCTACTCTAAAAATCATGACAGCTTGAAAAACAGATTTGATTTGTTGCTTGAAACAAGAAATATTGATTATTTGAGAAACTTGTACACATTTATGGGTAACCACGACAAACCGAGAATGATTCATTGTTTGGCTTTGGATATGGGATTATTCCACAATGTAGACAATAAACGCCAACATACAATTGAATCAATGCAAATCTTGTCAGGCGCAAAATCTATCGAAGAGACACCTATTGAATTCAGATTGAACGCTGATAACAAAGATTATATGAGAACAGTTAGCACAAGGGCAGTTGCGATGAGCAAATTATTAAGTCAAATCGCAAATGAAGACTTGAAAGGTATTGCAACTCAAGATGATATCAAGAATATCAGCCAAGCTCTTGTCGATTTGGCTAACGGAAACTATTTGGGTGAAGGTCAAAATATTAATTATCAAACTATTAATATTAAAGAACTTTCAAGCCTTGATGATGCGTTCTCTACAATTTTAAAAATGGCAGAAAAACATGGTTTAAAACTAAGTGAAACAGAACGTAAACAATTAATTGCGGATGTTGTAGCACAAGCTAACAAAATGAACCTTGACGGTTACCAAGTTCATGGTGATTTTGATTGGACATCATTGGATGATAAAACAAGAGAAAATAATTATAAAGCAGGTAAAGCTGTTTTAGGCGATAAAGGCGATTTTAGCAGATACAGCTTATACACTGTTCAACTTACAAAATTATTGCAAGATGCTTATTTAGGTTCTAAGAAAAATCCTGCTGCTAAAGATGCAATCTTTGCCGGCATGAAAGATTTTGCAGAAAAATATGATAGAGAAACTGTTAAAAACAAAACAACAGAACTTCCTAAATATGAAGACGCTAAAATCAGCATGAAGAAAAACGGCTACGCAGCAAGAGATTTCAAAACTGCAATGGCTATGGCGATTAAACAAGCTGAATTTAATACAGGAAAAACAATCGCTAACAAAGATAAAATCATTGACACTGTTTATAAATCAGCGACTGAACCTGCCGTTGCTAAAGCTTCAATGATTATGGAATCTTTAGGCGGTTTGTTCGGCAACCCTACAATGTATGGCGGTGACGAAATGGGTATGACAGGTTATGAAGAAAAGGCTAAAAACGTTTACCTTCAAAACCGTAACGCTTTACCTTGGTCAGAACTTGATGAAAACAGCTTAATCAGCGGTTACAGAAAGAGTGTTCAAGCAGCGATGAATGGTGCTCTTTCTGCAAGAAGCAACCCGGAATTGCACGCTCTAAATGATGGAACTCCTTATGCTTTAGATGTTCAAGCACACGGCAAGACAAGAGAAAAAGTACAAGAAAGATTAGCTGAAATCAGAAGAGAATTAGATGCTAATCCGACTGAAAAACAAAAAGAAATTCTTAAAAAAGAACAAAGAGAATTAACAAAAGATTTGGCTAAGCTTGCTTATATGATGCAAAGCGCAAATGGTGATATCACGGTAACATTGATGAATGCTGCTGATGTTGAACATGATAGCAGAGTTGATTATTTCAAAAAATATAATATTGAAGATGAAAAAGCAAGAAAGAAATTTTTTGCAGACAATAATATAGAATCAATCAACCCTGATAACAGATATGTTCCAATTCAACCAAAAGCAGAAATGGATAGCATTGTTTTAGGTTCAGCAATAGCATTGCCTGTCGGAACAGTATTTATGAACGCAAATGCTCGTGATAAAGCGAAATATGTTGTAAACGAATTTGGCGCAATCGTTAAAGAAGGCGGTGGAAAAATCGTTATGGACGGTTTAACTTCTAAAAACGGTGTAATGATTTTAAGACACCTTAAAAAGGTAGCTTTCAAAGGTAAACAACATAAAACATACTTCAACCCTCAATACAACTTCGTTTCAAATCCTTACCAAATGGCTGAAACAGTTGAAGAAGGTCAAAAGTTATCAATCGTTTCAAAATAGATAATTAGAACAAAAAAAAGGCTAGGCGTCTATCGTTTAGCCTTTATTATAAAACGAGGAAAGTAAATAGCATGCAAGTAAGTGTAGTTGGCAACAATACATTACCTAACGTCAAATATATAAAAAGAACAAACGTAAATTTTAAAGGTTTGTTTAGTGAACCCAATTTATCGGAAAAATTCGATTATGGAATGCAAGCATTGGACAATAATTCAGTTTTGGTTGTAACATCAAATCCCGAAAGTTCTGATGTGCTTCTTTCTATGTATGCAGACAAAATTGATACACCTATTATGAAAAAATATACTTTGAAAGTTGATAAAAAAGACTTAAAAGACAGAGAAGAATTAGATTCGGATTTTGCCGTATTTAAAAAAGATGACAGATATTACATATTAGGTTTAGGCAAAAGTTTGCTGAGTTATATTAATGTCAAAAAAGAAAAAGAACCTTATAAAAAAGAAAATAGTGTTCGTAGCGGAGAAATCAAAGAACTTGAGGATGGTGTTATTTTAGATACGGGTGAATCTTGTTTCGATAATGACTGGAAAAAGTTTGTATTTAAACCTCCGTATCGCTTTAGTCCAAGCTATGCCGAAGAGTATCTAGAAGTAAAAAACATCAAAGACATTAAATCTTTTAACAAAAGAACAATTTCTTCTTTAACACAAGCTCCGAAAAAAGAAAATAATGATGGAAAACTAACCTTTGATAAAATTGGCGGCTTGGACGATGTTATTGATAAATTGAAAAAATATGTAGTTAGACCAATTAATTATCCTCAAGTGTATCAAAATATTCGTTTGAACAAAGGAATTCTTTTGTATGGTCCGCCAAGATGTGGCAAAACAATGTTAGGTAAAGCTCTTGCAAACGAGTGTGATGCAAAATATTATGAATATAACGCAAACGAATTTAAAACAGCTCAAGTTGGCGGTTCAGAAAATAATATAAGAGAAGTTTTTAAAAAAGCCATGTCAAATGCTCCATCTATTACATTTATTGATGAGTTTGATTCCGTCGCAAAAACAAGAGATGGTTCTTCAAACGCAAGATATGATGATTCAATAGTTAATCAAATTTTAGGATGTATGAGCGATTTGGAAAAAAGCAAAGCACCTGCATTTATTGTTGCTGCTACAAATATGAAAAATTTGATTGATAAAGCAATGCTGGGAACAGGGCGTTTTGGTTTGCACTTGGAAGTTCCTATGCCAAATTTTGAAGGCATCAAACAAATTTTCAGAATTCATGCTAAAAATCAACCGATAGCAAGTGATGTTTCTATGGAAGCTATCTCAAAACAAATGCACGACAATGCGTTTAATGGTTCAGATATCGCAGAAACTGTTTCAGACGCGTATTTTAACGCTTTAGAACGCTTAGGGATGAACGAGAAAATGGACTCCAAGAAATTTTCGTTTGAAGATTTAAAAAAGATTGCGATTTCAAAAGAAGATTTTCTTTCTGCAATAAGAAGAATTGCAGAACAAAAAAAGCTTTAGATTCGTACTGTTTGATACACTTTATTCGCAATTATAATTAAACCTTTAGCTCAGACTAAACCTCCCTTGTTAGGGAGGTCGCAGTTGTGCGAACGCAAGTGAGCTACAAATGCGGGTGGGTATTGATTTATTCTTTAAGTTAATAACACCCTTTCCCCTCTCTGTCACTCACGCGACATCTCTCACACTAAATGAATGCTGTGGGAGAGAATTAAGTTTTAATAATAATCAATACCTCTCCCGTAAGGCGAGGGAATGACCAAGTTTTGTTAGTAAAAATTAATATTTAATAATAGTTAATAAATAATTAACAACATTCCACCTTACCTCAAAGCATGTTATAATCAAATTAAGGATATAGGAGAAGGAGGATTTATGGCTAACCCTATTTTGAATGATAAGTTTACAGAACAAGAAAGAGTTCTTGATAGTGCTCCAATGACAGTCGATGGAACAATTCAAATTACTGCATTTTTAGGTTTATTAGTAATTGCAGGTGCAGCATTTACTTGGACCAGAATGACAGCAGGGTATACAGATTTAGCAATGATGTTGACAGCCGGTGGCGGTATAGTTGCATTTATATTAGGTCTAATTGTTTCATTCACAAGAAACAAATACTTAGTACCTGTTTATGCCGTATCAGAAGGTTTATTCTTAGGCGGTATTTCAGCAACTTTTGAAGCATCTTATCCGGGAATTGTTTCCCAAGCAGTTGCAGGAACTTTTGCAGCATTATTTTCTATGCTAATCCTTTATAGAGCAAATGTTATCAGATGCACAGATAAATTTAGAAGCGTAATTTTTATTTCTACACTTTCAATTGCAGGCATTTATTTGATTAACTTTATCGGAAGTTTCTTCCACATGCAAGTGCCTCTAATCAATTCATCATCTACATTGGGTCTAGCAGTGAGTGCTGTTGTTTGTGTAATTGCAGCTCTTAACTTAATTATTGATTTTGATTTTATCGAAAGAGGTGCTCAAAACTATTTACCGAAAGATTTTGAATGGTTTGGTGCATTCGGTTTGATGGTAACATTAGTTTGGTTGTACCTGGAAATTTTGAGATTGTTAGCAAAATTCCAAGATAGAAGATAATAAAACATATTTTCCTCCCTTGGGGAGGTTAGGGTGGGGGCTTTTGCTCTGTGCAAAATTTAATTTCATTTCTGATTGGTGCTTTTATAGCAACACTAATCACTACATTAATATTTCTAAAAAAACAAACTTCCGAAAAAGAAGAACTCATACGTTTGCGCGCAGAATCCAAGAATTATAACTCTTTAGAGGAGCTAATTAAGCAAGATTTTGTGCGCTTAGCCAATGAAACGATAAAGCAGGAACAAGAAGATTTACGGAAGCAGAATCGCGAAGCTTTAGAAGAAAAAATTCTACCGCTTAAAAATGAATTAGGCGAGTTTAAGGCTAAGGTCGAGAAATTCAATCTAACAGGAGTTGAAAACACTACTAAAATCATCGAACAGATTCTTAACCTAGAAAAAAACAGTGCAACGATTGCTAATGAAGCAAAAAATCTTACGGAAGCTTTAACAAAAAATCAAAACGTAAAAGGTGCTTACGGTGAAAATCTTCTTGATACAATTCTTCAATCTTGCGGAATGAGAGAAGGTATTCATTACACAAAACAGTTTGTAACAACTTCTGAGAACTTATGTGATGATGCTGAACACACAATAAGACCCGATATCGTAATCAATTTGCCCGATAATCGTCATATTGTAGTCGATTCAAAAGTTACTCTGACAAGTTATCTGGCCTGCGTTGAAGATAAAGATAAAATTAAAGATTTTAAGGCTGAAGTTAAAAAGAGAATTGTTGATTTAGCCAATAAAAATTACCAGTTTGCAGGCAAATTGTGGCAGCCTGATTTTGTTCTCATGTTCATGCCAATAGAAACATCATTGCAATTACTTTATCAAGATTTTGATTTGATTAATTTTGCCTATAAATCTAATGTAATAATTGTCGGTACAGCGTCACTTCTTGCAACAACAAGGCTCGTAAACCAACTCTTTGCACAACAAAAACAGTGCGAATGCGTTAATCACATAGTAAACGCAGGGACAAATCTATTTGAAACTTTTGTTCAATTCTGTGATGATTTAGTAGATGTTCAAAAGAGATTTGATGAAGTAAACAAAAAACTGAATACAACAATCAATCGCTTTAAACGAAGAAATAATAATAAACCTAGCTTGTTTTCTCAAGTGGAAGCACTCAGAGATTATGGCATAAATTCAGCCAAAGAAATTCCTGCAAAATTATTGGAAAATGAATTAGATGAGGATACGCAAAATGACGAAAATTCTTGTAGTTGATGATGATAGTGCAATTAATGAACTTATAAAAATAAATTTAGAACTTCAAGGTTACGAAGTTGTACAGGCTTTTAACGGCATTGAGGGCTTTGCTCTGGCAAAACAAGAAGAACCTTCTTTGATTATTTTGGACGTTATGATGCCGGAGGTAGACGGATTTACGGTTGCACAAAGAATAAGACAGTGTTCCGAAATAGCAGAAACTCCTATAATCATGCTGACTGCTTTATCGCAATTGGATGATAAAGTTAACGGTTTTAATATCGGTGTTGATGATTATTTAACTAAACCGTTTGAAATTGACGAACTGACTGTACGTGTTCGTGCGCTTTTAAAACGTACAAAACAGATTCCAAAATCATCCGCTGTCAGAGAGCTTCTTACTTTTAAAGAGGTCACACTTCTGCCTGAAACATACAGCGTTCAGATTAATGATAAGGTACAAAAGCTTACACCTATTGAATTTGATATATTCAATTTGTTATTCCAAAATCATGGTAGCATGGTGTCTGGCGCAAGATTACTCAAAGAAATTTGGGGATATGAACCTGATGATAATGTTGAAACAATAAGGGTTCATATAAGACACTTAAGAAGCAAGATTGACAAGATTTCCGGTGATAAAAAATATATCGAAACAATTTATGGCGGTGGCTATAAATTAAATATTTAAGTTTTGTAACAAATCCTGCAAAAAAAAAGCAATTTTATATACAAAGAATTCTTTATATATATAAGGAGAATATAAATTCTCCAAACACGGAGATTTTAATGCAGGATATTACGAGTAATTTTACAATACCACAAGAGTTGGTTAAATATTTTCATTCTGATGATGCATTGATTGAAGAAAATTTGAATTTTTCTTCTAATGTAGAAGTTGTACGTGATAGTGAAGGTAAAGTTTCGGCTTTAAAACTTTATTCTCCGGACAATGAATTAATAAAAACTTTATGTTATGAAAACTCAAAGATTGTTTTAGTAAATAATTTTAGACAAAACTTGTTATATTCGTCTGACAAATATAATAACGAACTTTTGATTGAAAAGAACGTATATAGAAAAAATGGTTCTATAGCTTATTCAATGACTTATGAATATAACCGAGAAAAACGATTAAATAGAATTTGCAAAAAGACGTTGAATAGAGAATTATTAGTCGGATACAGATATGATACATTCGGCAGAATTTTAGAAAAAAACATAAGTTTCAACGGTAAACAAACAACTAAACAAGAATACCGCTATGATGTATTGGATAGAGTTGTTGAGTACAAAGATACCAAACAAAAAATACTTGTGGATAAAATAGGTCAGAATAATGAGTTGATATCTTATACAATAACTGATAGAATAGGAAATGTTATTAATGTAGAAAATCATTTTGCTGACTGTGGCTATATTTGTACGTCTTTAAAGGTAAATGGACATTCAACGTCAGTAAATGATGCAAGTTATGTGGACAATGTTATGTTAAAGAAGCCATTTGCGACAGAAGATGATTTAGATATTATCATATCAAATTTATTCACCGGCATGGATGCAGTAACTCAAAGAACTGCTAGTGAAGATAATGCAATGAGTCTTATTAATAATAGTATAGAGATTCGCACATTACCAATTTCACTTAGAAAAAGGGCTTTGTACAACACTCTTGTAAAAGGAGCTTAACATTTTACAAAACTAAAATCATATAGTATAATAGACTTGTTATATTATAGATTTTAGGAGGTTTTTATGAAGGAAGAATTTACAACTAATGCAAGACGTTGGTACGACAAAGATCCTGTATTATCATCTGCAATGAAAACCTTAGAAGAATCTGACGATGAAACACAAATCAAGGTTGCTCTTAATCTGATTAAGATTATTACAGAGCATCATCTATCAAGTACAGAATATGAATCAGTTGAAGATATTGTGTCAGCAACAGAAGACATGATGGATGAATCTAAACATGGAAGATGGTACGATTTAGACGGAACACTAAGAACTGCAATCAGCCTTCTTCAAAACTGCCCTGACTCAACACGTAGCATTATTGCAAAAGAAATGGCTAAAAACGTTATTGATATTATCAAAAAAGAAGAAGATGTTGATGATGTTGAATTAGATATTCCTGAAGAATAAAATTTAAAGTAGCAAATTTTATTTTTTAGGTGTTTTCATGTAGTAAACTACATGAAAGGATTTTGCTATGACAAAAATTTTACCTATTTCTGCTAATATTAATTACAAAAATATTAAAAAGGTTATTAACAAAAACAACCAAAAAGCTTGTCTTATTGATTTAGCATACGAAGATAAAGGTTATTATAAAATTGGTGATAGATTCGTCAAACAGATTTTTACGAGATAGTTTTATTTTATTTTTTATAAAAATGATGGTAATATTCTATTAATGCAATATGAATAACTGTAAGTGCGGCTGATAAATAAGCAAACGGCTTGTGCGCTTTTCTAAAATTTCTATTTTTTGATATTCCGCTAATTGTTGCCATGCCCAAGGCTAAAGTAGCTGAGTAACCGGTCGTTTTTGGTGTGATAATTTGATTGATTGGAGAAATTTTCATATTGTTAAAATATCACGAATAATCTAAAACAACAACACTCCATACGCAGAAAATTTGCTCTTATCATTAGGGTGTCGTTTTAAATACGTTTTAACTATTTTCCTTGCATTTAAGTAATCATGACGTTTAATGTAAATATTCGCCAATCTGATTACATAGTCAGAATTATCAGCATTCAAATTTATTAAGAATTTATATTCTTTAATGGCTTTTTCAGTATCATTTTTAGCGTAAGCTTCTGCTAATAAAAAATGTAATTCTTCTGTATCTTTGATTTCTTTTGCTTTGTCCAAATATTCTAAACTCATTTCTAAATGGTCTATATAATAATATGAAACTGCCAAATTATAATAAACGATATATCTTACATCATTATTATCAGCTAAACTTAAAGCTTTTTCTAAAGCCTTAATAGCTTCCGGATATTTTTTTTGTGCAACAAGACTTTCTGCCAAATCAATATAACCACCGGGAAGCGTTGGAGCTTGATAAATGTAATGCTTAGCTTCCCTTGCTTTTGAAATACTTATATCTTCATCATCCCCCAAAACCAAATAAGGCACGTATTCATTCTTCATATCACCTTGATTTGTAATATCAGGTTTAATCTTATAGAGCAATTTTAAAGTACTTATATCTGCCTCTGTTAGCTCTAATCGTGTATCATCAACCATAGTTTTATTATCTTTAGCTAAATACATAATGTTTCCGCTATCATAGCTATGTCCCATAAAACCGAGAGCATGGAATATTTCATGCAAAGCGGTATTATAAATTTGATTTGCTGAAAATTTTTCACCGTCCGGTGCTTGAATAAAGAATTTTATATTCATTCTTTCTAATTTATTAACATTTATATCAGGAGTTGTATAAGCAACAACATATTTTCGTCCATATTCCAAGTCATTGGTTTTATTTTGTAGAAATTCAATCACTATATTTGCATCCTTAGAATTTGATTCTGCAAACATTATTGGTGTAAGTTTTTCCCAACAGTCAAAAGCTTCTTTTATTTCAGCAATATAATCTTGAGGTGCAATTTGCGAATTTTTAAAACAATATGTAATCGGAAGCTTACTCCATCGCACAATTTTTTGATTATAAGGTGCTTGCCTTATGTAATTTAACGGATAATTTCGATGGACTTCACGTCTTAAATCATAAAGAAAATATTTTGCTTTAACTGATGCACTGTCCAAAATGGCATCTTCTGCTATTTTAACAAGTTTTTCTTGAGAATCTACCGTGAGCGGAGAATTTATGATTGAATTTACATAAACTTCTCTTAAATCAGAGTCGGTATTCCCAAGCGAAAACGACTTTTCATAATACGTTTGTGCCTTTGCAACATTATTATGCTTGTAATAATAATTACCGATTTCTGCATAAATATTAGCGGTATTTGCATGAAAATATAACGCTCCAATTAAAAGCATTGCTAATAAAGAATAGAAAATTATGCGAAATTTATTCATTAATTTTACCCCCTAAAAAAATTGGAGATAAACTATTGTGTAAGTTCCGCATCATCTTTAACGCCTTTATCAATATTGAGAGTCTTTACTAACGCTCTAACATCACCCTTAAGTTTAAAGTATTCAGCAAACTTAGACGTTGTCTTAATATTATAAGAGCGTCCGTTTTTATCCTTATGGCGAGAAATTAAACCTTTTTCCAACAACTCTTGTACATGCTCATAAGCATTTGAACCTCTCAAATCTTTTAGCAAAGACTGTCTTATTGGTTCTTTAAGAGCAATAACAGTGAGTGTTTTTAAAACAGGCGGTTTTAACTCAACAGGACAAAGTTTTTCTACGATATCAAGATGTTCTTGTTTTACTTGGAGAATATAGCCGTTTTCATCATCAATTTCCAAAGCTCCATCACGAGAAGCGTAATCCATAATCAATTCCAACAAAGCTTCTTCAACTTTTTCAGGTTCTTCTTCTAATATTTCTGCGATATCTTTTATTTGAAGCACTTTAGCTGTTACAAACAAAACAGCTTCTATTCTCGATTTTAACTGTTCCATTATGCGCCAACCTCACTATTATCAACTAAAACACTCTTTGCATTCTCTATACTCGAATCCAACGAGTCAGTTCCCTCTCCTCGGGGGAGGGTTAGGGAGGGGGCTTGTTCTTCATTCTTTTCTTCAACATGCGGACGTTTAACAACATACAAATCAGAATAGAACTCATCCTGCTCTAAATCATAATCGCTTTCTACCGTCAAAAATAATAATGAAATGTAAGCACTAATTTTATCCATACCAAGAAGTGTAAGTTCATTAAGCTCGATTTTATCTTGTCTGCTTAAGATTTCACATAAATTCGCTTTTAATCTTTGAACACCGTTTTCAATGTATTCATCATGGGCAAGATTAATAATATCATCAGGAGAAAGCTTGGCATAATTCTGAACACGTCTTTTTGCACGTTCATGAGCATTCTTTAAAGACTGCTTCTTATCAAGCATTTCATAGAATTCCAATTGGCGAATCAAATCACGCAAAGTTACAACACGATTGTGATTTAATCTAACGCTCGTTCTTCTTTGCAAAACCTCATCAATAGAAATAACGTTATTTGTTGGAATATATTCTTCATCTTGGTAATCAAGCGGAGCATCATCATATTCTAAATCAATTTCAGGTTGAGGTTCAAAGTCTAAAACATCAAGACCTTCTAAGACATTTGATTTAAGTTTTAACAAAATTGCAGCAAATAAAAGAGTTCTACCCGTCAAACGTAAATTTTGTGCTTTTGACTGAAACAAATGCATAAGATATTTATCTGTAACTTCAACAATATCAACATTCCAAGGATCAATTTTGCCTTGTTTTGCCATATTAACAAGAATCTCAATACCATCAACTTCTGCTTCTTGAACATACTCATTTTCTTTTGCAGTTAAAGTATGAGCATTTGCCAAATTACTATTCAAACTATCTATATTATTTACTGCCATATTTATATTTTAAGTTGTACCTATAATCTTTTAATCCTCTGTTTTAATGAAACAATTAAAAGACATTATCTTCCAAATCCCTTTTGCTATTCTAACACACAAGCGACCATGACTGCAAATCTTTACAAAACTTTTAATCTCTTAACTTAACACCTGTAACTTTCGAAATCCCTTTTTCTTTTTGAGTTACACCAATTGTTCTATTAGCTGACTCAATCATAGGTTTTCTGTGACTTACAACTATAAATTGAGTTGTTTCAGCTTGTGATTGAACAATATGAGCAAGTTTTTCTACGTTGATACCGTCAAGGCTGGCATCAACTTCGTCAAAAGCGTAGAATGGAGCCGGCATGTATTTTTGAATAGCAAATACAAATGATAGAGCCGTCAACGCTTTTTCACCACCTGACATACCTGCAAGACGTTGTTTTTTCTTATCTCTAGGTTGTGCCTCTATATCAAGTCCGCCTTCAAACGGTTTTTCTTCGTTTTCCAAAATCAACGTACCTTCACCATCAGAAAGTCTGTGGAAAATATCTTTGAAGTTTTCGTTAAGCACGTTATAAGTTTTTAAGAAGGTTTCTTTTTTCAAATCTTCATAACCGCGCATACGTTCCAAAATTTGTTCTCTTTCGGAGCTCAACGTTTCGATTTGGCTTTGCAATTCTTGTTGACGCGCAAGCACTTTTTCATAATCTTCTAATGCTTTCATGTTGACAGCACCCAAATCGTCCATGCGCTTTTGCAATCTTTGAATTCTGCTTGTAATTTCTTCTATTGACATTTCAATCGGCGCAAGTTCATTCGTATTAACGCCTGATTCAGTCAGAAGTTTGCGAGTTTCTTCTAATTGAGGCTCTAATTCGCGTCTGCGAGCTTTAAATGACTCGATTTGTTCTGCGATTTTTTCAATATCAGAAGCTTTTAAATTGCGTTGAGTTTCAATATCAACCAAATCCTTATTTATATCATCTCTTTGTTTAAGAAGTTCGCCCAACTTGTCCGTAATTTCTTTAATCTGAACATTAAGAACTTCAAGCTGTTCATTCAAACCTTTGATTTCTTCCGTAAATTTTGCTTTATCAAGTTCCAATTCTTTATTAGTATTCAAAGAACGCGCGATTGTTTCATTGTGCGTATTAATTGTTGTTGTGAAGAAATCAATCTGTTGATGCAAACCGTCAATATCATTTTGAGCGTTCGCCATATTTCTTTCATAACGCTTAATTTCAGCTTCTACACCTGCAGTTTTTTCTTTTAAATCCTTTAAATCAGAATCGTTCATAAGTTTTTCAACTTCTGAAATCGAAGTCTGAACATCTGTCATTTTTTCGGAAAGAATAATATGTTCTTCTTCCATTTTATCAAGATTTTTTTCTAAAGCAGCAATTTCAGGCTCTGTAACCTTGATTAACTCTTGTTTTTCGTCAATATTTTTCTGAGTGTTGGCAAAATTTGTTTCCAAGCTTGTTAATTCTAATTTCGCCTTATTAAATTCAGTCGTTGAAGCTGAATATTTGCTTCTAATATCTTCCATTTTTGATTCCAAATTAGAACGTTTAGAAATTAAAGACGCATATTTGCTTTCCATCTCACGAAGTCTTGCTTTAAAAGTATCCAATTCGCTATCAGAATTTTGTGAGAACTTTAAACCTGTTTTTCTGATAGCACCACCTGTGATTGAACCTGATTTTTCGAACAAATCGCCTGATAGCGTTACCATTCTGTATTTGCCGATAAGTTTATTGGCAACGCTTCTATCTTCAACAACAAGCGTGTCGCCAACTGCGTAATAAAAAGCATTTAAATACTCATCATCAAAATCTATAAGGTTGATTGCAAAATCAATTACACCCTTTTCTTTCGGCAAATTCAAACTGCGTGGACATTTTACGATTTTGTTCAAAGGTACAAATGTTGCACGACCGGCATTTGCGGATTTTAAAAGCTCAATACAAGTAGACGCTACGTGCTCGTCTTCTACTACAATGTGTGACATCCTTCCGCCAACTGCAATTTCCATTGCAGTTGAAAATTCTTCGTCAACCTGCCCGAGTTTTACAAGTGGTGCGTGTACGCCTTGAATATTAGCGTTTACAACGGTATCAACCGCACGTCCGAGGTTAGCTTCTTCGCTTGCGTTTTTAATCGCCTCAAGCTTGTAAATCTTGTTGCGTGCTGTTTGAACGTCGTAGTCCATGTCTGAGATTTCGTTTTTAGTTTTATCCAAATCATTTAATGTATTTTTAAGGATAATTTTGAAATCGTCAAGTTCTTTGCCTAATTGTTCTATCAAAAGCTCTTTTGAAGACTTTGTTTCAGAAAAATTCGCTTTAAACGCTTCTAATTCACCTAGTTTCGCTTTTGCTTCTTCTATCGCTTTCTTTTTAGTCGATAAATCAGCTTCCATCGGTGCTTGCTTCTGAATAAGCTTAGTTTCTTTATCTTGCAAATCTTCAAGTTCTTTTCTTAAAGCATTTCTTCTTTCGATATGTTTTTCAGCCGTTTCATTTAATCCTGACATATCTTCTAAAATCTTATGCAAGATAGCTTTTTGCTCTTCAATGTTTTTTTCAATTCCTTTAATTTCGTCCTGTTTAAGAGAAATTTTCAATTCGGAATCTTTAATTTTGCCTTGTTGAACTTCAATCCCATTTTTAGTATTTTCAATAGTTTTTAAATTATCTTGAATTTGTTTATCTGCAAAAACGATTGAAGAATTTTTTCTTGAGATTGAACCTTTTAATTCTTCGGCTTTTTGTTTCAGTTCTAGTTGATGACCTTCACCTTTTTCAGTAATTGTTTTTGAAATCTCATCATATTTTTCTTTGATAAGCTTCAAACGTTCTTCAAGGTCTTTGGACTTTAATTCTTCTTCTTTTTTACGTTTAGTGAATTCTAAAATATTTTCATGCGCTTTTTCTAAATTGCGTCTTAAATCAAAAAACTTAACAGTGTTGATTTGACTTTCCAAGCCTGTTTTTTCTTCTTTCAGTTTTTGATATTTAAGTGCAACTTCTTTTTCTTCATTAAGTTGTTCTAAGCGAGTATTAACTTCGTTTAAAATCAAAGTCGAATTAACAACACGCTTTTCAACCGTTTCAAGCTCGTTTGTTGCTTGGTCTATTCTTCTATCAAAATCTGCAACACCGGCAATTTCATCAATTATTTTACGACGCTCATTTGGAGTACAGTTTGTAATGCTCATAACGTCGCCTTGCATCATTACGTTGTAGCTGTTTGGCGTAATGTTATATTTTTCTAATCGAGCGTGAATATCAGATAAAGTTGCAATTTTATCATCAAGATAATAAATACTTACAAAGCCTTGAGAAGATTTTCTGATTCTTCTTGCAACAGAAAAATCACCATCTTCTGTTTCTCCGAAAGTTACTTTTACAAAAGCTTCATTTCTTTTGTTGTAGGTTGAAATCAAGTGGAAAAGTTTTTCTGCACGCAAAGTTCTGCTTGTAGAAAGTCCAAGGGCAAAAAGAATACTGTCGATAATATTACTTTTTCCTGAACCGTTCGGACCTGAAATAGTTGTAAAACCTTTCAGCATGGGGATATCTACTTTGTTAGCAAAAGATTTAAAATTATCAATCTCAAGCTGTTTAATGAACATAACTTCCCCTTCTTAATACTCCTCTATTCATTAAAATTACATTAAAAATCAAGTCATGTCAACAATATAGTCTATAAATAAAAAACCTTTGTTAAAATTCAAAATTTAACAAAGGTTTTTATTTTAACTTTTTAAGAATTATTAATCTTCTACATCGCCTGCTGTTTTTCCATATTTTCTGATAGTTGCGTTTAAAAGATTTTCTTGGTGCTTTTCTCTATAAATTTGGCACAATAGATTGTACGCATATCTGTTATACGGATTTTGGTGCAAAATAGTATCTAATTGCTCGATTGCTGATGTTGAACGTTTTGTATAATAATCAATCAATGCCGGTAAGATTTCGGTTTTATCGTTCATATCAGTTGCGCAAGCAATTTCTGCACAGCTTTTTGCTTTATCGAATTCTTCTGCATCCAAATACATAACAGCAACTTCGTAGTAAACTTCTGATTTACTTCTTCTGTCACTCTTCATTTGTGCAACAGCTTGGTATTCTTGAGCAGCTTTATCATATTCTGCACGACGTCTGTATTGTTCAGCCAATGCTAATTTTGTTTCAATATCGTTTGCAACAACTTCGTCTAAATTCTTTGTATCATTTGTTACAGGAACATTTAATGTTGACAAAATTTCAGGAACAGTAAACATTTGTGATTTTTCTTCAGGGGTCGGTGCAACATTTGTTACATCAGGAACTACTGAGTAAACCAATGCCAATGTTTTTAAATCTCTCGCTGTAATTTCAGTATTGAATTTTGTACCGATTGGGTACATAACATCATAAATACTTGGGCTTTTGCCGTTCAAACCAAGAGAAAGACCGATTTCTTGAAGAGCTGATGAGAACAACTGCTTAGAATCAAGATTATGTCCTTTATAATCTGTTTTCTTAAACGTAATAATTGAATCTTTAATTGTATTACCGCTTAAAGTAAATGATTGTGTGCCTAAAGTTGCTTTGTTGTCATTAATATTTTTAAAATAACATTTCATATCAGCGCCTGTGGCGTCTTCTACAATTTCAAAACTTACAAGACCGTCGCTTGCTCTTTCCCAATATTTATAAGCACTCAAAACAACTTCTCTATAATAATCAGGAACATCAGGAGTGTCTTGAACGTAAATTTTTAGAGGGAATGAAGCTTTATTCCAACGAACGATTTTGCCGTTTGCAGCAACTTCTCTGAAATAGCTGTCGATTACTGCAGCTTTTATTGTTTTTTCACTCATTGATTTATCATAGCCAAGAGTGATTGCATAACTGTTTTTTAGATTGAATTCAGGAGCTGTGTCAGAAATTTTGTTGTTTATACTAAGTAAAGACATTGCGCCTGCTGTGATTAGTAATGTACAAATTGCTATCTTTTTCATCTTTTGAAAAACCTCTTTTTCCTTTATATTGTCACTTATATTATATACTAAAAACCGTCAAGATATTTTTTTGCTACTTTTTCTCCTAAAATTATACAATATTTGACATAACTTTACAATTAGTATACTAATTATTGAAACTTTCAAAATTTTAAGGTAAACTTTACTCATTAAGGAGGATATATGCACGAGTACGTTTTTAAAATGAAAAAAGGCGATATTGAAATCGAATTAAAGTCTGACGACTTGGAATTTGTTGAAGAACAACTTAATAAGTGGCGTGAAGAATTATTGCAGGATAAATAATTATGTCAGTTTATTCATTTAAAATAACTAAAGGAAAGTACATATTGTCTTTGTCAACTTCTGATAAAGAGCTTGTTGAAGAACAGTTTGCGCTTTGGGTAAGAAAAGCATCCGAATATGTTCAGAAACATAAAGTTCAGCAGTGCAAAGATATGGTTAGCAATCAAATTAACACTGAAAAAGAAATTACTCAGAAAAAAATTGACGAGCAACTTAGAAGAATGCCAAAGGCTGAACCTGTTGAAGAACAGCCTGTAAAAGAAGCTTCAAGAGAAGAAAAAAGCAAAAATTTAGATATTTTCTATGCTCCGCCTAAAAAAGAAGAATATAGAACGACTGTCAACGAATCTGTCAGTGAAGGCGGTGTGTTTGATAATATTTTGGAAAAATCAATTAACACTCCTCAAACAGAATTATCATTTAAACCAAGTCCTTCTATTAAAAAGGACAATGCGTTTTTGAATTTTATAAGCAGTAGAAATGTTGAAAAGAAAATAGATTATCTATTATTAACTGCTTATTATTTCACTCAATACGAGCAAAAACCAAGATTTACATTAAAACAATTGAATGCAAAACTTATGCAAAATATCGCCGTAATCATTGATCATAGTGTTTTGCAAGAAGCTATTAACCGCGACTATATTGAATGTTTGCCTGATTTAACAGGTTTGGTCGGAACTTCCGAATACCGACTTACAGCTTATGGCGAAAAGGTTTTGCTTGATGAGTAAAGTTGCGGTTGCACTATCAGGTGGCGTTGATAGCAGCGTTACTGCGTTTTTGCTTAAACAAGCAGGATATGAAGTAATTGGAATTACTGCTAATACTACTAATTCTGATGAAGCTAGACAAGTTGTTAAAAACGCAAAAACTGTAGCTGACAAGTTAGATATTCCTTTTTACGAATTTGATGCAACGCAGATTTTTAGAGAAAAAGTTATACAATATTTCGAAAACTCTTATAAATCAGGCGAAACCCCAAACCCTTGCATTATGTGTAATAAATACATGAAGTGGGGTGCACTTTTTGATTATGCCACACAAGAGTTGGGTGCGGATTTTGTTGCAACAGGGCATTATGCAAATATAAAAGAAGAAAACGGTATTTATAAATTGTATCCGGCTTCTGATGAGCATAAAGACCAATTATATTTCTTGTTTTTGCTTGAGCAGGATAGATTAAAGAAAACGTTATTTCCACTTTCCAAATACAAAAAGGACGAAGTAAGAAAAATTGCCTTTGATAATGACTTGCCAAGTAAATCTTCAAAAGAAAGTCAAGATATTTGCTTTATTAAAGCTCCGATGACAACAAAAAAATATTTGAACAATTTGTTTGAACCTAAAGACGGATTATTTTTAGAAGAAGGTACCAACAAGGTTTTAGGCAAACACACAGGATTTTGGCAGTATACAATAGGGCAAAGAAAAGGAATTGGACTTGCTGCGCCTGAAGCTCTATATGTTACAAAAATTGATGCAGAAAAAAATGTTGTTTACGTTGGATATAAAGATAAGTTATTTTCTAAATCATTAGTTTTAGAAAATGTCAACTGGAGTTATCCTCAAGCAGAAAAAGAGTTTGAAGCATTGGTAAAAATCAGATATAATATGAAAGCTGTGCCTGCAATCGTAAAAATAAAAAATGATTGTGCTGAAATTGAGTTTATAGAAGAAGTTTCTGCTGTCGCAAAAGGTCAGGCATGCGTAATTTATTCTAAAAAAGACGGACATTTATTGGGTGGCGCGTTCGTTAAATAAATTATTGTTGGGCTGAAAGCCCAACCTACAAAACTAAAAATTAACCGAGGTGTATTATGAAAAATATTGAAAGATGGTTAGAAAAAGGCTACATAAATCAAGAATTGGCTGAGATTTTGAACAATGATTTAAAACAAGAGCGGGAAAAAGTTTGTAAAACAGCCATGCTCTGCGTTTTATATACAATAGGGGCGTTATTGATAGGAATTGGAGTCATTGCTTTTGTTGCGAGCAATGATTGGATTTTGGAGTTACTGACTCAAACTCCGATTCTTAAAGTATTAATTCTTTTAATCCTCGCAGTATCTTCATTAGTCGGCGGATATCAAATTGGTATCAATAAGCAGAATTTCCCGAGATTAGGACATGCTCTGATATTTTTATCAACAATTCTGATTGGAACTTGCTACATACAAATGGGACAAATATATAATTGGTCAGATAGTATTTCATCTATTATTTTGCTATGGTTCATAAGCGTATTTCCGCTTGCGTTTATATTCAACAGCTCTGCTATAAATTGGTTAAGCATTATATTATTTGTAACGCTTTTCCCGAATTTCTATTTAGAGCTTAATTGCGACCCGTATGAAGTTTATACAATATTCATGCCATTTACATTGGCAGGTATTTTATACACCTTCGCGAATTTTAAAATGATATCAACAAAGTTTGAAAAATTTGCAATAAGTTACAAATTGACGGCTTTGATTCCTACATTTTTTACATTTTTGATTTTAATATTCTCAGTAGAAAAAACTTACGAGCTAAGAAATTGGTACTATATGTCATTTCCAATAATTCTTATACTCATTAACTTGATAACATTTATCAAAAACAAAAATTTGCTTACAAGAATTGAAGCTGGTTTTATTTCAGCAATAATGCTTTTTGTTTTGGTATTGCTTCTTTGTCATAGCGTAAATATTGCATTTGTTATGTGCCTTGCACATGTTTTCTTAGTATTTATGATATTTCAGGGATTTTATTGGGGATATAAGTTTGAAAATATTTCACTTATAAATCTTAATAATTTCTTTTTCATAATTTATATTTTAAGTGTTTACAGCAGATTTGGCTGGAATTATTTGGATAAAACTCTGTTTTTCTTACTCGGAGGGGCAATTCTATTAACACTGGGTATATTTTTAGAAAAAGGGAAAAACAAGTTTATCAAAGCCAAACAAGGAGATAATGAATAATGAAAAAAATTATTATTGCAATTGCTTTAATCTGGTTGGGAATTGTATCGGGAATTCTTTTTTACAATGAAATGTTAATTGTAAACGGGCAAGAAGTATTGTTAAAAATAGTTCCAGTAGATCCGAGAGATTTTTTGCGCGGCGATTATGTAAGTTTACACTATGACATAAATGAAATGCCTAAAAACAGCAAATATTATGGTGAATATCGTCATTTTAAAGGCTTTGTGACACTGAAGAAACAAAAAGACGGAACATTTATTGTAGACGAAGTGCTTGAAACAAAACCCCAAAAACAATTATTTCTAAAAGGTGAAGTTCATGGAAAGAATATTTATTACAATGGAATTAATAAATATTTTGTAAAAGAAGGACAAGGCAAAACTTTAGAAAAAAGCCTGGCGCAAGGCGGTTTCGCAAAAATTTCCGTTGGCAAGAACGGTGAAGCCAGAATTAAAGAAATTGTTAATAATACGTAAATAAAGGAAATAGAATGGAACAAACAAACAAACAAACAAACAAACAAACAAACAAACAAACAAACAAACAAACAAACAAACAAACAAACAAACAAACAA
>CAKVIG010000010.1 GCA_934754515.1 uncultured Candidatus Melainabacteria bacterium
CCCCCAAGGGAGGGTGCCGAAGGCGGGAGAGGGTGTTATAAACTTATAAATATTTAGGAGATTTATTTTGTTAGTGTGGCAATTTTTATGTGTAATCGGTATTGCTTTTGTAATACTTGAAATCTTTACACCAAGCATGTTCTTTTTGAACTTTGCTCTGGCAGCTTTTATAACTGCAGGAATTTCGTTAATTACATTGAATAAATTTGCTTTAGTATTGGCGTTTTTCTTGTTATCGTTTTTGTCTTTTGCGTTCTTAAGACCAATTCTTTTAAGACGCAATTCTAAAGACACAGAAACAGGTATGGAAGGTAAATACATAGGTAAAACAGCAAAAGTAACAGAAGAAGTTACGGCAGAGCGTGGTGTTATTACAATTTATGGTGAACGTTGGGAAGCCAGATGTGAAAACGGTGAAATAATTCCTGTTGGAGCAGAAGTTAAAATACTAAGAAACGATAGTTTAATAATGTATGTAGCAAAAATTTAGGAGAGAGTTATGATTTCATTATCAATTTTTTTGATTGCATTGGCACTCGTTTTTGTATCAAAAGGCGTTGTTATTGTGCAACAAGCAGAAGTAGTTATCATCGAACGTTTAGGTAAGTTCGACAGAGTTCTTCAATCAGGTTTCAATTTTATTATTCCTGTAATCGAAGCACCGCGTGCGATTGATTGGAAGGTTACGCAAAAAGGTTTTGACGGTTCAAGTTATTCGGTTATACAAAAAAGAACTAAGATTGACTTGAGAGAAGCTGTTTATGATTTTCCTCGCCAAAACGTAATTACTAAAGATAACGTTTCAATCAGTATTAACGCGCTTTTGTATTTCCAAATTGTTGACCCTAAATCAGCAGTTTATGAAATCCAAAATTTACCTGAAGCTATTGAAAAACTGACACAAACTAACTTGAGAAACCTTGTAGGTCAACTTGATTTAGACGAAAGTTTGGTTTCAAGAGATAAAATCAACCATGAACTAAGAGCAATTTTAGATGACGCTACAAATAAATGGGGCGTAAAAGTTAACAGAGTTGAACTTCAAGACATTATTCCTCCTACTGATATCCAGTCTGCGATGGAAAAACAAATGAAAGCAGAACGAGACAGACGTGCAGCTATTCTTGAAGCAGAAGGTTTGAAAAAATCTGCAGTATTAAAAGCAGAAGGTGAAAAAGAAGCTGCTATTAATAGAGCAGAGGGTGAAAAGAAAGCAAATATTTTGCGTGCAGAAGGTGTTGCTCAAGCTAGAATTCTTGAAGCTGACGGTGAAAAAGAAGCTATTCAAAGAATTATCAACGCACTAGCTGATAAAGGTCAACCTGATAAATATTTAATCGCGATGAAATATTTAGAGACAATGCAGGCAATAACAAGCGGTCAAGATAACAAGGTTGTATATATGCCTTATGAAGCAACAGGTATTTTAAGTTCTGTCGATGGTATTAAGCAAATGTTTGATGCTAATAAATAAAACAAAATATTTATAATAGAAAGAACGAGGAATCTGCTCTGTGGTTCCTCGTTTTTTCTATTTATTTACACTAAAAGGCTTGTAAAAATATTTCATTTTGTGTTAAAATCGGCATAGATATGTATGAGAATAGTGAAAGGAGTTTTTAATGAAAAAACTACAGTTATTAATTTTATCTTTATTGATGGTATCAACAGCAGTTTTTGCTTACAATTTTGATAACACAATTCCTGTTAAGGGTAAATCAATTACGGACTCTCAACTCCAATCACAAATGATTATGCCAATTTACTATTATTCACTAAGAGTTGCAGCTCAAGGTTGTGAAGATTTTGCAATTGTAAATACAGAAATTTCAAAACCTAAAAACAACAACACTTGGAGTGAAATTTGGACAGTAAAAGCTTGCACAAGAACAGCAAGAATTCCTATTAATTTCACTCAAGGTGCAGAAAAAACAGATTATGCAATTGATTATATGAATGTTAAAGTTGCAAAATAGTTTGAATATTTTAAAGGTGCGACAATTTTAAAATTGTCGCACCTTTTTTATGTTAAAATTAACAAAAACGGGAGTATTGCAATGATAAAATTTGGAACAGACGGTTGGAGAGCAGTTTTAGATAAAGATTTTACGGAAGCTAACGTAAAAAGAGTTACTTTGGCTATCGGTAAATATGTAGCTGATAATTTTGGTTTTGAAAAACCGATTTTAATAGGTTATGACCCTAGAAAAATGGCTGATGAGTATTCTTTATTTTGCGCTGAAATTTTGAAAGACAAAGGTTTTACTGTTTTCTATTCATCAAGAATTGTTCCAACGCCAATTTTGGCTTATAACGCTTTAATCAAAAATGCGTGTGCAATTATGTTTACAGCTTCTCACAATCCTCCTGAATACTTGGGAATGAAGTTTATTCCGGATTATGCAGGCCCGGCGACAAGTGAAATTACAGATGAAATTGTTGCAAATTTAGATAAAGAATACAAAGCTTCTGAAAAATCAGGTATATTGCATAAAATCGACTTTGCTCCTAAATATTATGAACATTTGGAAACTCTGATTGATTACAATAAGTTTAAGAATTTAAAAACAAATATTATTTTTGATGGCTTATATTCTGCATCCATTGGATATTTTGATGAAATTTTGAAAAATAAAGGTATCGCATTTGATAGTTTGCACATGTTCCACGATGTGAATTTTGGTGGCGGAATGCCTGACCCGAAACCAAGATTTTTGAAAGAACTTATTGAGAAGGTTAAATCTACTCCAAATTCTATCGGTTTAGCTAACGATGGTGACGCTGATCGTTTTGGAGTTATAAACGAGAACGGAGAATATGTTTCACCAAACGAAATTATTGCGATTCTTTTAAAACACTTAAAATCACGCGGATTTGAAGGAGCTGTTGTTAAAACAGTCGGTTCAAGTTTACTTATAGATTGTGTGGCTAAAAAACTTGGCGTAGAAGTTATTGAAACCGCTGTCGGTTTTAAACATGTCGGCGAAGCTATGCGTAAAAACAAAGTTATAATCGGTGGTGAAGAATCAGGCGGTTTGAGCATATTAGGTCATATTCCGGAAAAAGATGGCTTAGTCGCAAATCTTTTAATCTTAGAAACAATGGCTGATACAGGCAAAACGCTTGTTGAATTACAAGAAGAACTTTACAAATTGGCAGAAGCAAAATTCTTTACCGACAGGGTTGATTTAAAATTGGATAACCAAGAAGAAATCAAACCGATTTTAGAAAAGGTTAAAGAATTCAAAAATATCGGTAATTATAAAGTTACTTCTATTGATACAAAAGACGGCGTAAAACTTATGCTTGGCGAAAAGACAAAAATTTTGGTTCGCCCAAGCGGGACAGAGCCATTACTAAGAGTTTATTTCGAAACTGATAGTATCGACAAGTTGGAAGAATTGAAAAATAAAATTGAACTGTAATTAAAAAACTAGTCGCTAAATGTTTTGAAAGTCTTTTCAACGTTATCTTTGATAACTTTCTTAACAGCATCCATTTCGGTTGCAAGCGCGTTTTGTTCAGTATCCAACTGCTTCAAACGAAGTTCTAACGTTCTATCTTCTTGTTGAATAATGGATGTTTTAGCGTTAATATCAGCGATAGTTTTTTCGTACTGTTCTTTTTTATAATTATACTCGTTCATCGCATCTTTGTAAGCCGCTTCATCTGTTACAGTTTCAACATTCAAATCATAAACTACGCTATTATTATCAAATTTCACAGACTTAAAACGACCATTGCCATCGGTTTCAAGTAGCGCGTGATTTGTTTGTTCTATTTTTGTTTTTATATAAGACGCATTATAATAAGCCAATTTGTCTTGAACTTCAATAGGTTTATCCGCACTGTTTGGAGATTGAATGCTGTTTTGCAAATCTTTTTCCGTTGTGTAATAGGTTTTGCCTTGATAATCAAAAGTATAAATTCCTTCTCCTGTGTATATAAGGTTACCGTTATCATCAAAACTTAAATAATCCTTAATAGAGGAGTCTGGGCAATCTTTAAGAATTTGAGCAAGTTCGGCCACTTGATCAATATTTTCATCTTTTGTTAATTTACTTAGCTCAGTTAGCTTGGAATTTCCTACATAAGCAGGTTTATACTCGGTAGTGTATGAAACAGGTTCATTTTCATTCGGAACAAAAAAGTGCCAAGTACCTGACGCATCTTGATAACCGTAAACATCATCAGTGTTCAAAACTCCGTCAGCAGTTGCCATGCCCTTTGCGACTTCAAAATCGCGCAAAGATTCTTCTAAAGTGTTATCAGTTTCTACTTTATCTTTCAATGCTTCAAACGGCCCTGCCAGAGTTTCTCCTGTATCATTATTTATAATTGTATACATACCGTCGGAAAATGAAACAACAGGATTTACTTGTCCTTCGTTATCATAAGTTTCCTGTTTTGCTTGTGTTTTTGATTGAACTTCAGGGTTTTCAAGCAGTTTCTTAGAACCTGTATAAACATTTGCATAATAGTAGCTGTTTACAATGTAGTTATAATCAGGGTCTGCACTTGATAATTGTTGCCAACTTTCTAAAACTGATTCGTTATCTCCATCAGTATAAGAATATTGCAATTCCGTGTAATCAGTTGTTTTTGGAGCATTCGGAACTTCTAAGCCTAAGAGCCTGTTAAATAAATTAGCACTCTGATTAGCAAGCGCAGTTCTAGCCTGGTTAATTTGCTGACCTTCCCATTCTGTATTGGTTTTTCTTGCTGTTAGTGCCAAATATCTGGCTTGTGAAGCTGCCATTCCCATAGCGGACTCTCCTATTTGATTACGTTTTATTGTTTAATAAAATTTTTGACAAAGTCAACATGATAAACGGCACAACAAGCCATTCGCTTTAGATAACATAGAAAAAATACTACTTTTAGATGAAATTAAACGACCATATCGTTAAAATCTTTTGCATCATCATAATTAAACATGTGAATGAATGTATAAAGCATTTTTGCAGAAAACTTTTTAGAACCGACTTCAAGCATAGTGCGAAGAACCTCTTTGTTATTAGTGACTACTGTGTGAGTTCTATTAAATGCTAAATTGTCATAGAAATTCGCAACATTAATGATTTGGCTGTATTCAGAAATAAAATCATTGGACAAACCTTGCGGATATCCTGAGCCATCATTATTTTCGTGGTGTTCAAGAGCGACAAGCGCAATTTCTTCAGGAAGTTCAAGAGCATCTTTAATAAGTTTATAGCCAAGAATTGTGTGTTCTTTTACAGAATCTTCATTCATTGTAATCAAGGCTTGCGTGTCAGGCATATCAATTTTAATTTTGCCGATATCATGCAAAAGTGCTGCCAAGATAACTTGATCAATAGATGAAGTTGTAAACTCTAATTTTGTTGCAATCAAACCAGACATAACAGCAACATTCAGAGGATGGCAAAGTTCGTATTCGCCCAAAAATCTAATTCTTGAACCTTTGCTGGATTTATTCAGTTGTTTGTAAACTTCTGTTTTTAAAACTCCGATAAGTGAGTTTAATTTAAGCAAGCCTTCTTCAAAATAACCTTCCAAAAATAAATCTAATATGCGCTTGTAAAAATACTTAATCTTAGCTTGGGTTTCCATCTTTACATAAGCGTCTTTGTTGAGAACTGTTTCAAAATCGGTTGCATCAATGCTGTCATAAGAAAAATTGAGTAACTTCGCAGATTTTTTATGTTCTTCGTTGGTTGCAATATTATTTTCTTCTTGCTCTGCTTCGCTGTTAAATTCTTCTGTATAAACGTGAACATGATTTTTTATCATGATAAGTTTTCCGGGAGTAAGAACTTCACCGGCTTCAAGAATTTTTCCTTTATTTTCTGAGTACAAATCAAAAGGTAAAACTTTATAATTACTCAATTCTTTGTTTGTAACTATTCTCATAGTTAGAATTATAGCACTTTTAGAATTTTAAACATACGCTATTTGTTCTATTTTTTATAAAGTGAAATAAGTTGATGGTGCAAAAAATTGCACCCTACTTTGCCTAATTAATATAAATTCAATATAGAACGTATTTTTATAAAGGATGTAGGGTGCAATTTTTTGCACCATTAACTTTTTATAACTCCCTTCTGCCTTCAATCGCACGCGCTAAAGTTACTTCGTCCGCGTATTCTAAATCCGCTCCGACAGGCAAACCAAAAGCAATGCGCGAAATCTTTATGCCAAATGGTTTGATTAATTTTGTCAAATACAGACTTGTCGCTTCCCCTTCTACAGAAGGTGACAACGCAAGAATAACCTCTTGAACTTCTTCATTTGTAAGTCTTTGGAGTAATTCTTTTATTCTAATATCCTCTGCACCTATTCCATCCATTGGAGAAATCAGACCTTGTAAAACGTGATAAAGTCCTCTGTATTCATTTGTTTTTTCAATCGCAATCAAATCTTTCGTTTCAGCAACCACACAAATTACCGAACGATTACGATTTGTTGAAGAACAAATTTCACAAGGGCTTTGGGTTGAAATATTAAAACAAATTTCACAAGTTTTTGAATTTTTCTTTGCTTCCATAATTGCGTTAGCAAATTTTTCAACCTCACTTAATGGCATTTTAAGCACCTGAAAAGCCATCCGTTGTGCAGACTTCGGTCCAACAGACGGAAATTTTTGAAATTGTTCGATTAATGTTGCAATTGATTTTGGATAAATCATGATAATTTAAGTCGTTAGGTCTTTAAGGTATTAAGTCGTTAAGTTCGTTATAAACATCTAAAATGAACTTAACGACTTAACGTCTTATAGACTTAATGCCCTTCCTAAAATAACCCCGGAATACTAATACCACCTGTTACAGATTTCATTTTTTCTTCCATAACCTTTTGAGCTTTGCCTGTTGTTTGGCTAATAGCTGTAGTAATAATATCTTCTAACATTTCTATAGTGTCTTCTGAAACTGAAGATGGGTTTTCCGGATTAATAGCTTCTGCTGAAAGTTTAATTGATTTGAATAAACCTTTACCGTCACAAATAACCTTAACTGAACCATTTGCAGCTTCGCCTGCAATATCCATTTTGTTAAGTTCATCTTGAGCTTCTTTTAATCTTTTTTGAATATTTTGAGCTTGTTTCATCATATTCATCATGTTCATCATAGTTGATTTCCTCCTACCTATGTACTCCCTAAAGTTGTTCTTCTATTTTTGCCATTAAATCATCATCAATGTCGAAATTCGCATAAACATTCTGAACATCATCGTGTTCTTCTAATTTACCTAATAATCTCATGATGCTGATTGCAGTTTTTTCATCTGATACTTCAATAGTATTTTGTGGAACTCTTGTAAATTCTGCTGATGTTGATTTGAAGCCTTCTGCTTCCAAA
This sequence comes from uncultured Candidatus Melainabacteria bacterium, assembly GCA_934754515.1. Lineage (GTDB taxonomy): Bacteria > Cyanobacteriota > Vampirovibrionia > Gastranaerophilales > Gastranaerophilaceae > CAG-196. Next base: position 7,338 of record CAKVIG010000010.1, read on the forward strand.
CCTTCTGTAACAGGTTGCAAATTTGGAATAGAAGTGTAAACTTTGTATTCATCCTCTTCTTCAACAATATCTTCTGCATCAAGATTAATTGCAGCTTCAAAAAGTTTTTCATAGTCTACATCATCTTTGTTAAAAGTAATACAGCCTTTTTTATCGAACATCCAACCAACGCAACCTGTTTCACCCAAGTTACCATTGAATTTTGTAAAATAGCTTCTAACATCGCCGGCTGTTCTATTTTTGTTGTCAGTCATAGCTTCTACTACAACTGCAACGCCGCCTGCTGCATAACCTTCATAAACCATTTCATCATAGTTTTCACTGTTACCTGCGCCGGAACCTTTTTCGATAGCTCTTTTAATATTATCGTTCGGAAGTCCTGCTGCTTTAGCTTTTTCAATAGCGGTTCTAAGTCTGAAGTTACCTGCAGGATCAGGCCCGCCAAGTTTTGATGCTACAATAATTTCTCTTGAAAATTTTTGAAATTCTGCAGCTCTTAGTGAATCTGTTTTAGCTTTTTTATGTTTAATCGTTGACCATTTTGAGTGTCCGCTCATAAATATATCCCCTTATAATTAGTCTGTACTGCTTTACAATAATACATTAAAGGGATTTATATATCAAGAAGTTTATATAAATCCCTTTTGTAATTCTATTATTTCAATTTGATTTTTAATCCCAACAAACGCAAAACTTTTGTCTTAGTTTTTCCTTTATATTCATTTTTTATAGAAAAAATTTGTCTGAGAAGTGGCTCTTTATTAGATGGCTCTTTAGATGCCATATAATCTCTCAATAATTCATCATATATCTTTGTTTTCTTGGCAACTTCCCACCATTCATCTTTAAATTTGTTACCACAGCCTTTAAATGCTGGCTTTAGACCTGTAAGGTGAGCGATTACAGGATTTTCTTTTGCTTGTAAATACTCTGCTTCTTCTTCACCTTCAAATTCATAGTATCCGCCTCTCCACCAAGTATCCATAAGGTTGTATTTTGGTGAAATTACAAGTTTATGTTCATCAACAACTTTGTTAATTGAATCCTGATCGCAAAATTCAATAATTTTTGCGTTATTTTTTGCAAAATCAACAACCTTATCAAAAAAATGTTCTTTTCTGCAATAATCACAATTAAACAACAGCATGCCGGAATTTACGTATACACCGCTTTTTATCCCAAGCCTTTTAACGTATTTTGAAACACCCCAAACATCTTTAACCCCTGCCAGATATTTACCAGTCAAATCTAATGAAAATAATTCGTCTAAATTTCCGCGAATAAGCGTATCGCAATCGAGATAAAGAACTTTATCCAAATCTTTGCATAAATCAGGTAGTTTAATTCTAAACCAAGCTTGCACTGTAACCCATTTAGAAAGAGTTAAATCAGAAAATTGGCTTTCATCCATTTTTATAAGTCTTAAACTTCCACCAACTGCGCCCAACTTTTGCATGCTTTCAGCAGAAAGTTTTGAATACATAATTATAAATTCAACCTGCTCGTTATGTTCTAATGCACTTTTCATTGAAACAACGGTTTGATTAACATAATTATCATCAGGTGCATAAGCTATACTAATCTTCATTATTTAAACTCCTCTAAAATATGTTCGAAGAATGTTCCTTCGATTTTGATTTCTTTTTTCTTTGTTAAAACGGATTGTTTATGAGTCAATTTGTGAACACCGCTAATTTTTTTGAGTTGTTCCCATCTTGAGTTATCAAATGTATTTAATAATTCACCTTGCATTTGTTGAACGGGCAAGAAGCTAAAAAATGGAACTTTTGCAAATATTTCTTTATTTCTTTGCGTAATCATAGTGAAAGCGTGCAAGAAAGTAAAATAGTTTACTAAAAAGCGATTTTCTTTCCAATAAGCTTCCATTGCTTTTAAAGTCTGAACAAGTATTGGATTATTCTGTTTTGCAACGATAAAATAACTTGCCATATTTAACCCGTCCAAATCAATTTTTAAATCATTTTGAAAAACAAATAAATCTGCGTCTGTAATATATTGTGGCAATTCTTCCGTTAAAAGAACAGTTGCGTCCATCCAAATTCCGCCATGTTGAATAAGCAAACAAGTCCTTAAAATATCTGAAAAAAATGCCGTTTTAATTAAACCTTTTTCACGCATTCGCCAGAAAATTTCAGGAATATTTACATAATCTTTTACATTTTCTGGATTCAAAATAATTCTTTTTCGATTACCTTTAAATTTATCGACACTGTTAAGACAAGCTTGCACAAGGGGTGGAACTGAGCCATCTTTGCTTTCCCAGTATTGCCAAATAATTTGAGGTTCATCCTTTTGAACATCGCAAGCATCATCCCCTCCCTTTATAGGGGGAGGGTTAGGGTGGGGGCTTATTTCTTGCAATGATTTAACTGTCTTGGTCATTCCCTCTCCTTTGAGGAGAGGGCTAGGGTGAGGTGAAAAACTTGTTCCTTTCCTCACATACTTTCTCAAATAAAATTTTGCCCAATTACCCTTCAAAATTCTTCTGATTTTTCTATCAAACACAAAAATTTCAAGACAAATTTTTACAATCGAATTTATAATTTGCCAAAACAAAGATTTTATTAGCATTCTGCTTCCTCTTTCTCAAGAATTTCAAGCAATTGTGGGTACTTGTTCAGCATAATCTCATACGCTTCATCCAAAGACATTCCAACACCTTTTTTATTGATTTTACAAAGCCCGTATTGTTGTGAATTTTCAACATAATTAATTGATTCAGAATATCCTTTGACTAATCTGGTTTTATATCCGTTCAATGTTGCCATCGCCCAAAGCCAAATATCATCATGTGTCGGAATCAATTCCTTAATTAAACTTTCATCACACACATCTTTGTAAAAACAATTTGGCGGATACAAAACTGCGCCATAGCCTGTAAGTCTGTTATGAAAACTTGCAACACCTCTATGTCTGTCTAAATATAATTCTCGCGTCTTTTCCCACTTAATAACTTTTTTCTGTGTTTGAGCGTCACAAGTATCATCCCCTCCCTTTATAGGGGGAGGGTTAGGGTGGGGGCTTATCTCTTGAACACCCATTTCCACCTTCAACCAATCGCACCTATGCGCATGTACTTCATTCTTATGCTCCAAATACGATTTATACAAACTCTCAATCGTATCAGGCGCATAATAAATATCATCATCAGTCGTAATAATAACCGCGTTCTGATACTTTTTTAATGTTGGAATAATTTTTTTATACGAACGAATATCTTTATACCAATCAATTGTCAAGCCATATTGTTTCAAATCCAATAACTCTTGCGGTAAATCTTTTTCACCATTCGGAAATTGTTCCGGCGCAAGCCAAAGTATAACCGCATCAGGTTTAAGCGTTTGCGTAAGAAGTGTTTTAATAGTTTTAACTACGATATTAATTCTAGCCGGAAAACTTGTTAGAGAGACAATTATTTTTTCTCCCTCGCCCATTGTGGGAGAGGGTTGGGGTGAGGGGGCTGTTATACCACATTCCACAACTTCCGGACAATTATACTTAAAACTATGCTTTACCCTTATAAGTAATCCGAAAAAATTAATAACAATATGTCCATCAAAGTATTGTACAAACTTCATTATTCAATTCCTTAAAAGCATTCATAATTTCACTCGGAGTCACTTTCTCACCAACAAGCGTGCGACAGGGATAAAGCGTTTCATCCGATGCCCACATTTCAGCACAACCTGCGTAAAACACTTCTACAACAGGAACATTTAAAGCATTTGCAAAATGCAAAGTACCTGTATCCACAGTAATACAACGATTACAAATTTTTAAAATGTTAGCGAATTCAGGAAATGTTGTACAATCAATTAAGTCAACATAATTAAAATATCCTGATTTTTTGAGCCCTAAATTAAAATCCTCAGCTGTTTTACCCGCGCCCGTTAAAAGCGGTGTAAACCCTTCATCATTAAGTTTTTTCATTAACTCAATACAATCAGCAACCTTCATATCTTTTTTGTAAAAATTACTTGTTGTGCATACTACAACAGGATTTTTAAGAGTTTTTACCATGTTAACTACAGGCGTATTTGTTTCCGGTGGACAGTATTTTATCGGTAAATTTTTATGCTCACCCACTAAAGGTTCAATTAAACCGCCCCATTTATCTTTCATGTGAACAAATTCTTTTAATTCAAACTGTTCTTTTGTGTTCCAAAGCTTGCATTTGTTGTGCGAAATTATATGCTTTGCGCCTAAAAGTCTTGAAATCAATAAATTTCTTTCATTTGCATAAGTAACAAAAGATGCAAACGGCTTTTTATATGGGAATCTTTTTACAAAATTTAATACTCCGCCAAGCGATTTATCTTTTTTCTTATCAAAAACTATTACATCATCCACTCCATCTTGATATTTTGCAACATCAGCAAACGGAGAATTACAAACAAAAACAACTTTTGAATCGGGATAATAGGTCTTGATATTTTGTACAAGAGTATTTGTAACTAGCATATCACCGATACAAGCCGTATTAAAAATTAAAAACACCTTTTCCATAAGTTGAATTTTAGCATAAAAATAGCAACTATGTTATTATTAACACATGATAAAAACACGTTTAAAAATCCTTGCAGGAGATTTATTAGGAAGCTTAAATTCTGCAATCGTAGCACTTCCACAAGCACTTGCATTTGGTGTTGCAACAGGTTTTGGAGCAAGCGCAGGAGTTTGGGGCGCAATTATTTTATGTATGATAGCCGGTCTTATCGGAGGAAAAATTCCGCTTGTTTCAGGCATAACAGGCCCTGTTACAATTGTAATTGCTTCAATTATGCACGCTTTAAATGCGGATATTTCATCAGTCATTTTGGTAATTTTCATGGCTGGAATTTTGCAAATAATTTTAGCCTTAACTTCACTTCCCGCAATCGTAAAATATGTTCCTTATCCTGTAATTTCAGGGTTTATGAACGGGATTGGCGTCATCATTATTCTAATGCAACTAAATCCGCTAATCGGTTGTCCCGTAATGTCAAATACGATTAATAGCATTGGGGCGTTTTTTCACAATTTGCACAGTGTAAATACTGACGCGTTATTAATTGGTAGCTTGACACTTGCAATTGTGTTTGCAGTGCCAAAAAGATTTAATAAAATCATACCATCTCAAGCCATTGCACTTGTCATTTGTACCTTTATATCAATAAAAATGGGCTTGAATGTAGAAAGAATTTCTGAAATTTCTTTAAATATGCCTGCACTAACACTTCCAAAAACAGGTTTGCACGAAATTATTACATACTTTCATTATGCAGTAACTTTAGCAATTGTATTATCCGCAGAAAGCTTACTAACGGTACTTGTAGCAGATTCTTTAATTAAAACAAAAACATCTTCACGCAGTATGCTTTTAGGTCAAGGTTTGGGCAATATGGTCTGCGCATTATCAGGAGCATTGCCGGGTTCTGCAGCTACAATGCGAACGGTTGCAGCGATTAATACAGGCTCTACAACAAGAATAACAGCAATAATCAATCCGCTAATTTTGTTGTTTTTATTGTTTCAATTATCAGGATTTGTAGCCCAAATTCCGCTTGCAGTATTAGCAGGGATTTTGATTAAAATCGGCTATGATATTATTGATATTAAACTTTTAAAAGTAATTAAATTTGCACCTAAGGATGATTTGTACGTTCTTTGCCTTGTGTTTGTTTTAACGGTTTTCTATAATCTTATTGTAGCAGTCGGAGCAGGTATAACTTGTGCGGCACTTCTTTATGCCAAAAGAACGGCTGATAGTGCAAAATTAGTACACAAAACAGTTTACGATAAAGACATCGCAAAATTAGAAAAACTTTTGGATAAAGATTATAAACACAAAATCAGAGTAGTGCATATTGACGGGCAGTTTTTCTTTGGTTCTGCGACTCAATTGGTTTCACAGTTTGAAGATATTTGGGGTACAAAATATTTGATTTTGGATTATTCATCAGATGCCGAACTTGATATCTCTGCAATTTTTGCATTAGAAGATATTATCATAAGATTGAAAGCACAAGGTATTAAAACACTCTTGGTTTTGAAATCTGATACTATTTTTAAACAATTAGCGGAGCATCAAATTGTTTCTCAATTAGGTGAAAAGCACGTTTTCTTCAAAGAACTTGAAGCGATTAATTATGCAAAAAGTTGTTTAAAAAGAAGTGCCAAAATTAAGTAAAAATTTTTATTAATCCGCCTTTGTAGTACAATAATTATAAAGGGAGAAAAATCATGTATACATTAGTTTATTCAATAAATAACGAAAAGTCGCCGGAAGTAGTTTATGTAAATCTTACAAACTCTTGCACAAACTCTTGTATTTTCTGTTTAAGAGAACAAAAAGATGATGTTTGCGGTGCAGAAATGTGGCATGATGATAACTACACATTAGAAGATATTATTGAGCAATTCCAAAAATTTGACCATCCTAAAGAAGTTGTTTTTTGCGGTTATGGAGAACCTTTTTTAAGACGTGAGATGATGAAAGAATTCTGCAAATACTTAAGAAAAAATTATCCTTATATCAAAATTCGCGTTAATACAAACGGACACGCAAACGCAATCTATAAAACCAACGTAGCGGAAGAATTTAAAGGTTTAATTGATGCAGTTTCAGTTAGTTTAAATGCTTCAAATGAAGAACAGTATGATGAAATTTGCAAACCAAAAATCAAAAATGCTTATGAAGAAGTACAAAAATTTATCAAAGCTTGTGTTGATGCTGGCATGGATGTTTCAGCAAGTGTTGTTACGGGTTTTGATAAAATTCATATAGTTGATGCCGATGCTTGTGAAAAAATTGCAACTTCGCTTGGCGCAAAATTCAGAAATAGAGAATTTATTACAAACGGTTATTAGAATTTATTGTTGGGCAGGTATGCCCAACCGACATTTGCTTGCTTAACTATTATTTTACAAATTCATAAACAAAAGCGTCTTTTCTGTTAAGTTCATTTTCTGAAAACTCTTTCATCGTTTTAACAAAATTTCCGCTCATCTCATTATCAAGAACTTTGATTTTGAATTGTGCTTTCGGATGTTCCTTGAAATATTCAACCAATTTTGGTTTTAGTCCGGTTGAACTGATATGAGCAAGTTCTGATGATTGCTGCATAATTTGCGGACGCACAATGCCTTGCAAGTATATTAATGAAGTTGAATGTGAAAGAGATTTTTTTATCAAATCTTGTATAGTAGGCTGATTGCCTTTGTTTTGCTCAACATATTTAAATGCTTTTATATGTTCTGCCATTCTATCAGGATTGGCATAAAAAATGGCAGGAGTTTTAAGCAGACAATCATTTATGTAATCTTTTGCTGTTAAACCGTCATCTGCAAATTTTTTCACCAACTCTCTTACATCATATTCAATAGTAGTCGGTGACAAATAAAATAAAGCCGGTGCCTTTGTGCAAGCTACAGCATAGTCTTTTGCTGTTAAACCGTCATTTTCAAATCTCTTGGCAACTTCTCTTATATTGTTTTCAATAGTCTCGGGCTTATTGCAAAATAGAGAAGGTGTTCTTAAACAAGCTTTAAAATAAGTTTGCGGAGTTATACCCTCCTGTTTAAATCTTTCTGCAAAACCGTAAATGTTTGACTTAATTCTATCAGCGGTGAATGTCAGTAAATTTTGTTGTTTTGTACAAGCCTTCAGGTAATCTTTTACGTTCAACCCTTCGCTTTCAAACTGTTTCACTGTTTCTAAAATATTACGTTCCAAAGTTTCTGATTTTTGGTAAAGCAATTGCGGACATTTTTTGCCGATGTTTAGAAAATCTTTTGTAGTAATACCTTCTTCTTTAAAACGATTTACAAAATTATTTACGTTTTGAGTAATCGTTTCGGGATTTGCATAAAATAAAGATGGACTTTTAATACATGCCTGTACATAATCTTTTGTGCTGAGTCCGTCTGCTTCAAAATTTTTGACAACTGTGCGTATATTATTTTCTATGGCATCCGGTGTTATTGTAAATAAAGAAGGCATGCGTAAACAAGATTTAAGATATTTTTTCGAATCTAAACCATCTTGTTCGAATTTTTTTACTAAATCGTGAACGTTAGAACTTATCGTTTTAGGACTCATTGTGAATTGTTGCGGCTGTTTAATACATGTCATCAAATAATCTCTTGCATTTAAACCCTCGTTAGAAAAAGATTTTACGACATTACGAACATTTCCTTCTATTGATTCCGGTTTAGAACAAAACAAAGAGGGTTGCGCGATACACGACTGAATATAAGTATTCATATCCAACCCTTCGTTTTTAAATTTTTCAACTAAACCGCGAACATTTTTTTCAATGGTTTCAGAATTGTATCGGAATAAATTTGATTGTTTTACACATGCCGGCAAATAGTTTTCTAATGTCAAACCTTCTTTGCTAAAACGATTAATCATGCCTAGAACATGTTCTTGAGCTTTGGAATCCATTTCTTTAAACAGTTTATGCAAATCTTCAAATTTATAATTTTTAGAAGCTGTCAATTTACTCATTTTTTCTAAAGTTTGCAAATTAGAGCCGAAAGCTATATCATTATAGCCATAATTAAAATTATTGTTATTTACTTGCGAATAATCAACTTCTGCTTGATTTTTATTTTGATTATCGAATTTTATTTTTGCTTGTGTTTCAAATCTTGTATTTATCGGTAATATTTTCATTTCTTTATTCCTTTTTTAAAATTAAAACATCTAAAAAAATTTTTTGCTACAAAAAGGAATAATATTTTAACCAGATAATATTACTTGATTTAAGGAATTTGAATATTAAAATAGAGCCTACTGAAGAAGGCTCTAAAAAGTTAAATGTCGTAGGCGGGACTTGAACCCGCAAGGATTGCTCCACACGCCCCTCAAACGTGCACGTATACCGATTCCGCCACTACGACAGGTTTGTTATATTTAATTGTCATGTCGAGTGGCGGTATCGGTAAATATTTTATATACGGCTCATCTCGCTCACGCTCGAACTCACCTTCCTCTATTGAAACTTGACATTTAGTCAACTTTCAACAGAGTTCTTGGCTCATCTCGCTCACGCTCGAACTCACCTTCCTCTATTGAAACTTGATATTTAGTCAACTTTCAACAGAGTTCTTGCCACTACGACAAGTTTATTATTAAATTTTCAACAAAAGAATTCTAACATAAAAAATCTTTTGTTACAAATGTAACACTTTTATTGACTCAAAATTATATCTGCAAGAAAATATTTCTTGTGAGGTAAAAATAAAAATGAACGTATCATCAATATCACAAAACGATAGTTTTACACCAAGACGAAATTTATTTATCAGATATGCAAACAGCTTTATGTCAATGGCTAACGGTAACTCAGAGGCTGTTGAAAAAGCGCAAAAGGCTAATCCTGAAGATAGCAAGCTAAACAAAATTAAAGGCATTGAAACCCTTACAATTTTCCCTAAGCAAGTTATTGATGGTAAAACTATTATTACTGCGTAAATATAAAGTTTTTGTTGGGTAAGAATGTCCAAACCTGCATATTGCTAAAGGTGTTTTATACGTAGAAATAAAACCCTCACCCTAGCCCTCTCCCTAGGAGAGGGAATGACCAATTTATGTTGATTTAAAGTTTTTAGGAGAAAGTATGATTTTAAAGATTTTTAGAATGGAACACAACCGTTTTGTTCCGGAATACAAAACAGAAGGTGCTGCCGGCATGGATTTGTGTGCAGCTATTGATGAAGAAATTACGCTTCAACCTTTAGAAAGAAAATTAATTCCAACCGGTTTGAAAATCGAATTAGAACACGGTTATGAAGCACAAATCAGACCACGCTCAGGTCTTTCTATTAAGCACGGTATCAGCCTTATCAATTGCGTTGGTACAATTGACGAGGATTATCGCGGTGAAGTTTGTATTCCGCTTGTAAATTTATCAAACGAACCATATACGATTAAACCTGATGAAAGAGTTGCACAAATGGTTATTGCTCGTTACGAACAAGCAAAAATTGACGTTGTTACAGAACTTTCTGAAACAGAACGCGGTGCCGGTGGTTTTGGTTCAACAGGAAAAGTTTAAACTTTTTGTACCATTAACTTTATTCTATTAAATTGCCATGCTTGTGATGTCAGTGTAAGCAGAAATCAATCTATTACGAACTTGGATTGCCATTTGCATACTTAGAGATGCTTTTTCAGCTGCAATCATTGCATCATGGATATTGGTTGAACCGCCCATTGCAATATCTTCTTGCATTCTGTCGGCAGAAATCTTAGCGTCATTGACCGCATTCAAGCTGCTTGAGAACGCATTACCCATTTGTGAAGCAAAATTACCCAAACCTGTTTTATCACCTTTATCTTTTACAGGATAGCTCTTTGCAGCTTTTTCTAAAGCTTCTTCAAACTCGTTGTTTTTAACATCAAACGACGCATGACCTTGCAAAAATTGGTTATAGTCATTTATGGCGTTTAAATTGTATTCAGTTATGTTCGGTGTGAAATTCATTGTGTAACCTCGATTAAGTTTAGTAGTTTAGGACTTTAGAAGTTGAAAGGTTGAACAGTTGAAAAGTGGAACAGTAATTTTAAAATTCTTAAATTAGCATTTGTTTATAAAAAATTATAACAACTTTTCAACTTTTTCGCTTTTCAACCGTTCAACTCATTTCCTACAAACTTTCTTATTTAATAATTACCCTAAATATTCATCGCGCTCTGCATCATTGTCTTAACGTTTTCTGCAACCGTTGCGTTGGCTTCGTAAGCCTTTGATGCTGATATCATGCCAACCATTTCTTCTACAAGATTAATGTTTGGCAAATCTACGTACCCTTCTTCGTCCGCATCGGGATGAGACGGGTCGTAAACAGTCTTAACTCCGTCCTCTGCTTCATAAATCTCATCAACCTGAACTCCGCCGGTAATCATACCGTTATTAAGCGCAACATTCGCATTAATAAGCATATTACCTGTTCTTGGATCAAATTGTGCGTCAGGACTGTTAGAAGAAAAATTTGAGTAACCTCTGTTCAAATTATCTTCATAAATTGTTCTAAAGGATACGTCTTTTTTTACATAAACCCCTTTTGAACCGTCAGGTTGACGAGTTGTGTTTATGTTTGCAATATTACTTGCAACCGTATCCATTTTTACTCTTTGTGCTGCCATGCCTGAGCCGGCTATGTCGAATATGTTGAAACTCATGTGTGCCTCTTTTAGGTCGTTAGGTCTTCAAGTCGTTAGGTCGTTAAGTTCGTATTAATATTTTCTATATTAAACTTGTTTTATCTTAAACATTTTTAAAATGAACTTAACGTCTTAATGACTTAAAGACTTAAAGTCCTCACTACTGTCCTTTAATCGCCTCTGAAACCAACGAAAACTGTCTTCTTTCCAGATTTGATAGTACCATGTATTTTGTGCCTGTTTTTGATAAATCCATCATTTCACGTTCTAATTCAACGTTATTTCCTGATGAATTTGTACCGCTATAAACATCTGTTACAATTTGCGGTTTGAACTGGTCAAACGTATTGGATTGCAAATATGCTTTTTCTTGCTGCGTCGGAGTTCTATAAGTGTGAACATCACCCGTAAATACATCCACCATCGGCGGTTTGTATTCAATACTGTTTTGACCTTTGATGTAGTCTTTTAAATCTTCTTTTTCAATAATTTCAGCAAGCTGGCTTTCAAACGCAACTTCTTTTCTCTGAAACCCAGGCGTCATAACGTTTGCAATATTAGAAGCAACTGCGCGTTGTCTGTCCATCAAGCCGTCCATACCAAGCTTGGTAATGTCCATTGTTCTGTTTGTAATCAAGTCCATAGCTACACCAATCCTATCTTAATCACAAATTCTGTGTAATCATCGCCAGAATGTGCAAGCTTCAACAATCCTGCCTGTTCCTCGATTGATTTTTTGCAAATACTTAAGCCCAAACCTGAACCTGTTTTCTTTGTTGTAAATCCTTCCTCGAAAATCATACCAGGCTGAGAGATTCTATCTGCATTGTTCCTAATTCTGATTATTGCAGAATCTCCATCTTCTTCTGTCTTAATTTTAATATACTTACCATCTCCGACATTCTCGCCGAACGCTTCTACTGCATTTTTAACTAAATTAATTAGCACTGCAATAAAATTATTTTCGTCAACCAAAATTTCTTTGTCTACATTATTTTCAATTTCATAATTAATATTTTTGCATTCAAAGTAAACTTTGGTCAAATCAACAGCATTATCAATAATTGATTTTAAGTTATGCGGTTTTAAGTTCAATCCGTCTGTAGCTTTTAGAGCAACCAAAGAATTGCTCGCCATTTTAACCGCACGATTTAAACAATTAAGCGCATTTTCAATCGCATCTGCTTCAATATCGTTTTTCTTGCAGTATTTTCTAATGATTTCTGTATACAAATCACAAATAGAAAGCTGATTTTTAATTTCATGCGCAACGGCTCTCGCTGAGTCAGTTTTTTCAGGCTTGTAAGTCTGAATTTCCGCATACTTCAAAACCGCATCTTTAGAAGATTCATCCATATTTTCGACAAGACGTCTGATTGATGAGTTCAAGAGAATATTGTCACGTCTGTCAGGTTTAAAGCTTTCTTGATATTGTCTTAAATCAAAAATTGAGTTTCTGTTAATTATATCAAGTGCTTCGTTTTGAAGTTTTGAATTATATATTGAGTAATATCTTACTGTATGTTCGCTTTCAGTTCTGTTGTCCCAAATAAGAATTGCAACAAATCTGTGGGTCAAAACGCATAAGAATTCTGTTCCTGCCCAAACTTTTTCGCGCAAGTTTTCGCTGTCGTCAGAATAATCAATATCTTCTATTTCAGAAAACTCTAACCTTTTAAGCAAACCTAAAATTCCTGCTTTATCAATGATACGGTGCAAAACAACAGCTTCTTCCGGTTTGTCAAGCAAAGGTTCCAATACCCCGCGAATTACACATCGCAGTGCCTGACGAGAAAGAAAACGATTTTCTTGCGAATCAATCAGTTCTCTTAAGTAGTTTTGTTGTCTTACAATTTTTTTCATTGAAACCTTCTCTAATGTCGTTAAGTCTTTAGGTCGTTAAGACGTTAAGTTCATTTTGGTGATGTCGTTAAGTAGTTCGGTCGTTGGGGCATTATGTTCATTTTAGAAAATATTAATACGAACTTAACGTCTTAATGACTCAACGACTTAACGATGTTCCAAACTACGCCGAAATCTTAACCTTCTTGCTTAAAAATCCGTTATTAATCGCATACAAGACAGCTTGTGTTCTGTCATTAACTTGCAATTTTTGGAAAATATTATTTACGTGTGTTTTAACAGTTGTTTCAGAGATGAATAATTTGTTTGCAACACCTTTATAAGTAATACCTTGAGTTAAAAGTTCCAAAACTTCTTCTTCTCTTTGAGTCAATTCATTAAGCAAGTTTTCTTCTTTTTCGATTTCTGCTTTTGCATTTTCGTTTCTGAATGTTTGTTGGAAATATTCAAAGAATCTTGAAGTCAAAGCGTTTGGCAAGTAGATTTTGCCGTTCAAAACTTCTTCAATTGCATAAATAAGTTGAGCTGATGCCATAGTTTTTAGAACATAGCCTTTAGCACCAATCTTCATTGCTCTAAAGATCAAATCTGCATCATCATATCCTGAAAGTGCCAAAATCTTTGTATCTAATCCAAGTTTTTCGATATCAATAATACCTTGCAAACCATCTCTTTCAGGCATATTCATATCAAGTAAAACGATATCCGGTTGATATTTCTTGATTAAATTCAAACCGACTGTAACATTTGTTGCGATACCAACAACATCAAAAGTTCCTTCAAGATTCAAAAGTTCTCTGATGCCTGCTAAATGTTCGTAGTTGTCATCAATAAGAAGCACTCTCGATTTCTTCTTAAACTCACGTCTCATACTCTCTTCCTTCCCTCATCGTAAATTGTTTCTTTTCTACACTATTCATATTACCCCCTTATAGAGGATATTTTCATCAATAGAATGATTAATTTTAAAGCATTTGAGGTAGATTGAAAGATATAGACCGAATGGTCTAGAAGACGGAGAAAAAACAATGTTTATAGGAGTTTAGACGGTTGTTATTTAAAATCGTCGATTTATATGAGGGTACTATAATCAGACTAGTATAAAGAATGTACTCTTAAAAAATCCTACTTGACATATACAATTGCGAGGAACAGCGATAATTTTGGGTGACGAAGCAATCCATTATTTTTTATACAAATTAGTATATGTTTTTTTAATTCAAATTTTTACTCGACAATAGTGCCGAAGGCGGGAGAGGGTGTTATTAACTTTTTTTAGATTGAACGACAACAGCGCCGCGAGCGTGCAGCGTTTAGCTGCGATAGCGAGCGCAAGAGTGCAAGCTTTGCTTGCTAATAATCATCCATTTATCAACGCTCGTAGGAGCGTAGGAAACTATGGCGTGTTTTCTCTTTCTTTTGGTACTTTTCTTTCTCTTTTCTTCGCAACAAAAGAGAAAGAAAAGTACATTTCAAAAACTATTTTTCACAATAATTCTTACTTTTTCTTCTTTTTTGCGATAAAAGAAGAAAAAGTAAGAATTATTTTTCCACCATTTAACTGAACACAAAAAACAACTTTTGTTTATAATAAATATAGGATATAATTTTATTGGGGTATAAAATGAAAAGAATTCTATTATCAATATTAGTTGGTTTTTTGTTGTTATCAGCGATTTCGTTGGATGTATCGGCTGCAAAAAAATCTTCAAAACTTTCTAAAGAAGCGATTACTGAAATGTCCGATAATATTGATAAACTTACGGAAAAAATATACGGTCGTGCTTTGTTGTCACCTCAAGACAATGAAACTCTTATCGGTATAAAAATCAAACTTGATAACCAAATGCTTGTAGCAACTTCAACTGAACTTGCACCTTTGTATTATAAAGCAGGCAATATTTACAAACTTCGTGATATGAAGCCGGAAGCAATTGAATGCTACCAAACAATTTTGGAAAACTTTTCCGATACGGCTTTAGCTCCAAAAGCTCGCGCTGCTCTTGAATCAATGGGGGTAAAGGTTGCTGCTCCTGTTACAAGTGAAGAAGATTCTTCTTCTGATGAAGGTATTTAATTAACCATTAATTAGTGATAAGCAGTTAGAATCATTGAAAGCCTGCAATGATGGGTTGATTTGGATTGCTTTAGCATAATCTTTTTTAAATCCATCACTGTCGCCAAGTTCTTTTCTTATAGCTGCACGATAATAGTAGGCGTCAGCGTAATTTGAATTGTTTTCTATTGCTTTGTTTAAATCAGCAACCGCGCCTTGTAAATCTCTAAGCACACATTTTTGCAAACCTCTGATGTAATAACTTTCTGCAAGCTTAACGTTTGTAGTTGGTACATTCTTAACTTGAGATGTTGTAATCGCAGAACCGGCAGACGCCAATTTAACAGTGCCAACTCCTGCATTGATTACAGGTGCTGATGTTTGTGTCTGTTTTACAGGTTGTACTGTTTTCGGTTGTTGAACAGGTTGAACTTTTGGTTGTGTTGGCTGAATACTTGTAATAGTTGCAACAGGTTGAACTTGTTGCGGTAATTGTGGTTCTGCCTTCTTTTCAACTGCAGGCTTTGCTTGAGCAACTTTTGTAACAGATTTTGCAGAAGCAATAACTTGTTCAGGGTGTGTATAAGTTATTTTATTGCTATTTACATTAGATTTGATAATTGGAGAAATTACATCTTCAGTAATTCCTTGTACTACAGGAATTGCAGCAATGTAGTTTTCATTTGAAACAAGAGGTTTAACATTCTTGATGAAAACTTGTTTTTCTGCAAGAGCAACCGCTTGGTCTAAGTCGATTGCTGCACCTTCATTATCAAAATACAATTTTTTTAAACGACCACGGTTTGCGTAAGCAATGCTGTCTTTTGGGTTAAGTGCAATGGCTTGTGAGTAGTCGCTAAGCGCACCAACGTTGAAGTTCATACGTTTTTTTACAACGCCTCTGTTGTTGAATGCTTCTGAATCTTTTGGATTTAATTCAATAGCTTTGTTGTAATCGTCTAACGCACCTTCGTTATCACTCAACATATATTTTAAGTTGCCTCTGTTGTAGTAAACATCAGAATAACGAGGATTTAATTCAAGTGCTTTTGCGTAATCATCCATTGCTCCTTGAATATCCTTCATTGCAACCTTCAAAACACCCCTGTTATTATAAGCGTAGGCGAAATTTGGTCTAACTTTTAATGCGGTGTTATAATCCTGCATTGCGCCTGCAAAATCATTAACAATCTGTTTTATATAACCTCTGTTGAGGTACAATTCAGGGTTGTTTGGATTAATTTGAATTGCTTTGTCAAAATCAGCAATCGCACCTTGTACATCTTTTTTTAGAAATTTTAGTGATGCTCGGTTAGAGTACGCTAAGGCTGCATCAGGATTGTTTTCTATTTGTTGGGTAAATGCTTCAATCGAGCTTTCTATTGGAGGTTGCGCAGCAAAAATATTACCCTGAAAGGCAATAGACAAAACTATAGCAAGTATTAAACTTGTTTTTTTCACGATACGTACTCCAATAATCAAGTTGAATTTGATTAAATATTAACACATAAATTTTGCTTAGCAAGAGGTTAGATAGGTAATAAAAACACTTTTTATAAATATTTAAACTCCTTCTTAATAGTGAAAACATACAATT
This sequence comes from uncultured Candidatus Melainabacteria bacterium, assembly GCA_934754515.1. GTDB lineage: Bacteria > Cyanobacteriota > Vampirovibrionia > Gastranaerophilales > Gastranaerophilaceae > CAG-196. The sequence continues at coordinate 24,027 of CAKVIG010000010.1, forward strand.
TTTTATCTTTTGTAAATTTTTGTAAAGAATTGATTAAAAAGCCTAAAGTTTTTAAAAATTATGCCGTAAATAATTGTGTAAAACAATATGGATAGCAGGTGAAGACAATGGGATTTGATTTTACAGGTATCAAAACAAACTTAGAAGGTATTAACAAATATTTAGAAAGTAATGGGATTAAGTTATCAGATGATGAATCTCAACAACTTATAAGCATTTTTAATAAGGTGGATACATCTGTTTATAAAGAAGGTGAACAGGGTTATAATGATGGTCAATTAGATTTTTTAGAAGAAAATGAGTTCAAAAAACAAATAGCATCCCTATTGCCTAAAATTGCAGATAAAACAAATGCTTTTTTCTCAGGTATTAGAGATAAGTATCTTAACAGTGTTGTACACAAAAACATTGAAGCAAAAACGGATGCTATTAGTAATGGTAACGTAAGAAACCAACCTGTAATAATCAGAAAAACTACCAATTTGAATTTAACAAATCAAACTAATACAGAAAATTTAATCAAAGACGAAATTAAAGCAAAAGGAATAAAATTATCAAATGCTGACATTAAGTACTGGTCTAATTTGGTTGATAAAGTTGCACAAAAATATAATGTTTCTCAAGGATTATTAATAACAATAATATCTAAAGAATGTGGTTTTAAAAAGAATATAAATACTTCAATTGGAGCTGGTCCTATGGGAGTTACAAAAATTGCAATAGAAGCATTTTTACCAAAGAACAAAGATGGCAAAGAAAATGGATGGTCAAAAATATATAAAGACATGCATCCTGAACTATTTAATGATATATTAAGTTATTCAAAATCTGCCAATAATTTACGTAATAAAATTGGAAAAAATGATGAGCTTGGTGTTCTTATCGGATTACTGACGTACGAAATGAAATATTGTAGTGAAGTTGCTAAAAAACTGTATGGCAAAGCTAATTATATTACAATACCTAAAGCTATATCACAGGTTAAAAATGGATATAGGTTAGATAAAAAAAGTGATGAAACACATATAAAAAACATATTTAAAAATTATAATGGTTCTAAACTAAAGGAAGCATATTCTAAAGTTGCAATAGACTCATTAAAAAGACTTACACATGGTAGTTTTGAAAATTTGATTTTTATAAAAAAAGAAAAGTGATTTATATAACTATATAATTATAAACCAGATTTAGTGTATCAACAAAAGCATTTTGATTTCCAAAGAATACATAAAATTCGGCTTTGTTGTTCCCAATCATTTGCAATGTTTCGACTTCAATCGGAGGACCTGCAGGAGTAGAACGAGCAGGGTTTTGCGGATTAGAAATTACTCCAGTTGCTCTTAAAATCGGAACATAAAGCATATTATTTGCAACCTCATACTGCGTCAAACCTTTTGTCACAACTCCAAGATTATTCCCTTCTTCATCAATAAGAAGCCCTCTTTGCATTGGTGCTGTGTTTGTTTTAGCTTCAATACCGCGAGTTTTTGGAAGATTTTTTCTGATATCATAATCAGGTTCAAAATTTCTCTTGATTAATTGATTCATGTCTTCCGAAAAAACTTCTCTAATAGGATTAGTAAGTTCAAACCCTGCTGAAAGCAAATGATTTTTTTGAGTATTAATCCAATCAAACATAAATTTCAGGCAAGAAGAGTGTTTGTCTAAACTTACAACTAGTGGAACAATATCCCATCTGCCTTCAAAGTCAATTTTTAAAGAAACTCTTGTCGGAGTCTTTAAAACTGCTTTAGAGCGCAAAATTGTGAATTTTGTTCCTTTGTCATCTTCTTTTGGCCCGCAATTGTAGCTGTCACCCATATCAACAAAATCCACAAGTGAGAATTTAACGCCATTAATATAAATTTCTCCGTTTTCTATTTTTAGTGAAATATTAGAGTTTTCAATAAAATCATCACCGACTCTCAAATCTGTTTCAGAAACTGCCGGCATCAAGTATTCAATTTCATCAGCTTCCAAATTTTTAATTTCAGCTAAATATGTATAAATATTTGTGTAATCTTCCGTTATCGGTATTCTTTGAGTGTCTGTGAGTAAATATTTATCAAAACCTTTTCTGAAATCAATCTTTTCATATCCTTCAAGTTTTTGAGTGGTTTCAAATTCTACAATTCCTGAAAAATCTCTATCAGAAAGGTTTAAAATTTTCTTTTCTTCAAAATGATTTTTAAATTTCAGCTCATCAACAATTGTGTTTGCAATTTGTTTGATTTTCATATAGCGGATAAAATTTTCTCTATGCACATCCGCGGTAGAACATCCGCAAATACTATCATGTGCCTGATTTTGAAGAAGCATTTTATAAGCATATTCTAACAAACTGTCATATTTTGTTTCTTTTTGTTGATTAGTAAAACGAGTTGCCAAATCCAACAAATAAGTGCATTCAACATTCTCGCGTTTTAAGTCCAACCTTGAAGAATAACAACCCTGCAAAACAAAAGTTTTTGAATTGTCACGGAGTTCATCATTCCATTCAAATTGTTTGAAATTGTTTTCCACGCGCTTGAAATAATCAAACGGTGAACCCAATTTTATTTCATAACTCTCTTTTAAAAGTTCATTTATTGATTCGATTTGTACATCAATATCCGTTTCTACGCCCAAATGGTCGGCTCCGATTGGAAGCAAAATGTAATCTCCTGATTTTTGGGCAAGCAAATCTAAATTGTCTTTAAGCAATTCAGCTTTTTTTTCAATCGGTGCATTGATTGAGAAAACATCATTAAAATAACCTCTGACAAGATTCACGGTATCCATTCCGCACCATGAAAATTCCGCAGGAAAATCGCCGCAACCGCGCCATACAACACATTTATCAATTCCGAAATCTCGCAGGATATCAACGACATTTTGGCTATGTCCGAATGTATCGGGAAGATATCCGATAAAATCGCTACATCCGTATTTTTGAGCAATTTTTATACCTATTTCTAGGTTTTTAGAAAAACAAGTTTTGTCGGTCAGAAATTCGTCGACCAAACAATAAAATGGTCCTATGAAAAGCTTTTTACGCTTAATTAGAGAGCGCACAAGTTCTTCTTGTTCTGGACGCATTTCAAGATAATCTTCCAGTGCGCTTACTTGTCCGTCAAAATAAAAACAAGGTATTTTGCCATCTTGAAGCAAGTTCAAAATATTATCAAATACTCTCAGAAGCCTCATTCTAAAGACTTCAAACTCTCTATACCACTCTCTATCCCAGTGCGTGTGCAAATACGCGATAACTTGTTTTTTCATACACTTATGATAACTCAAATTCTTATAAAAATAAAGCCGAGTGTGTCCACTCGGCGAATCCCTATATTACTTAATCGTAGTTTACTTAATCGTATTATACTCCATGCGGGCTTTTGCCCTTGAAATTGGTTTTGGGTAAAACAGATACCCATCCTAACCTTCCCTAACAAGGGAAGGAAAGCGCGCTGATGTTCGCCTTACTTAATAACTGTAAAGAATTTAAATTCAGCAGGCATAAGTTTTCCAAATGAAAGCGAATTTGTTGCTGCCACGAATTTTTCTTCTATATAATCCGTACCATCAAATCTGAATTCTGAAACGATTGAATAATCACAAGAAAGTTCAATTGTTTTGTCGAAAACTTCTCTTCCTTCTCTTTCTTCGTCCCAAGAATTTTCACCTTCTTCAACTCTGAATTTTTCTGTTGGTGATTGATAGTTAGCAACTACAAGGATAGAGTTTTTTAAACCTTCTTTTTGTATTTGCCATACTACAAAACCATCTTCATCCTGTCTTATTATATGTGCTTCGCCATCCGTAATTACAGGAGAATTCTTAGCAAATCTGTCAATCGCATCAAATTTTGCATAGAAATCGTAATCTTTTGCTCTTGGCATTGAAACTTCATTACCGATTACAGATTCCATGCCTGTTTTTGTGAATGATTCGTCACCATCTATGTACATAACAGGTCTTTGTGCGTTGCGTCCACCAGGTAAGAATTTAAACTTAAACCATTTAAACAATGCACCTTGTTGACCTAATTGTCCAGGGAAACGGTCGAATGCTGCAAATTCACCATCTTGATTGTTATATGTTTTCAATATTGATAGCGGAGTGGATTTTTTAGAAGTTGTATTATAATTTGCAAGTTCTAAATTTTCTTCTGCAATAACTTCAGGTGTTTTGTAGCTTTGAGCAGGAATATCGTTACCCCAAAGAACATCAAAGTTCATATCTTCGTGATATTCTTTCAATGATTTTTCACCCAACATATATTCTGCCAAAGTTGCAAAATATGGAACTTTTTCTTTCATTGCAGTATTTAACATTCCTAAAACTTTTCTTGGTGCTCTATAACTTATTGGAACACCGTCTTTTTCAGAAACTTCATCAACAATGTGGTCAATGTGATCAACTCTGAAACCATCGAAGTTAAATTCTTCTTGAAGGTTTTTCATGTAATCTATAAAGAATTTGATTACGTCGTTGTTATATTTACCATTTTCAAGACAAACAAAATAGTATGGTGTTTGACAATCAAGGTTTGCAAAATGAGTCACATCTTCGCCATCAAACTTGTAATGTTTAAATGTCGGATATGATGCCCCTTCGCTCATTTTATCAAACACAGGAACGCCTGCTGAACACCAAGCACCACCCGGAGCCGGCCACATACCTTCTTTAATCAAAGCTTGAATAATTTCGCCTTGATTTTTAATATCATTTTCTGACATTTTTTTGTTATGCTTATTACCTGCAACAGCATTAATAATTGATTTTGCTTTCTTGTGCAATTTATCTTGAATGCTCTTTTCAAGCATAGAATTAGATAAGAAAATTTTTGTTTCTTTCAATAGTTCGTCCAATTCATTAAAAATATTTTGATAATGTCCGGACAAATCTCCGTAGCTTTCACCCTTGATAGATTTTTTATAAATACCGCTTACAATAGCTAAATCATCTTGAGAGAATTTGTCTTTAAGTTCTAATGCAACTTTATCAACATTCTTTGATAATTCTTCAATTAAAGCATTAATATCAAACCAACGTGCGCAATCGGGATTTGTTAACACGATTTTTGAAAATCTTCCTGTTTGTGGAAGTATATCATAAATTACAGGGTGTCCTGCAAGTTGAGTCATTTGAATAAATGTTTTAACCTGTTCATCTGCATTCAAACCTGTTTTTTCTAAAATATTTTTGTCTTCCAAATTAGGGCTAACACAACTTGCCGTCGGAAGATAAGCACAACCGAATTCGCGCGGATGGAACGGAATTAAATACATTGTTGTAGAAAATATGTTGTTATCTAAATTTCCGGTAGGTAAAATCAATAGTTGGCGCATCCAATCCATAAATTTACCTGCTTGAGTATTATCTTTGCCTAAACCTGCAAGGTTTGTTAATTTAATATCGTGTCCTTCTTTTTGTAACCAGCTTGAATTCTTAACATTGTTTCTTGCCAAAACGCTTGATTTAGAGAATTCGAACTTGCCGTCTTTGAAAACTCCGTTAGCTTCCCATTTTGATTCAAGCGCAAATAAAACTTCTGCATCGGTTAATTCTTCTAACGCTTTAACTTGCGGATAAGGAAGATACCCGAATTTTGACATTGTTGTCTTTAAATACTCTCTTCTTTCGTCTGAAATACTATCGAAAGAATACATTTCTTTAAGCTTAGAATAGAAACTGTTTAAATTTTCACAAGAATTTACAGTTTCTTTTTTGAACAAAAAGTCTAACATAGGGATCTCCTTCAAATTGTGATTGTTTGGATTTGTATACAAGGATAATATCATGCATATATATTTTTTACAAACACAATAAAAGGAATGTTAAGTTTTGTTACGCTTCTGGTATTAAGCTAAATTTCTTTCATCTTGAATTTTATCAATTTCTTTTTGAGTTGTAACTGATACGCCAACCAAGTTGAACTTTGATAAATCAACTTCTTTTGCTGCTGCAACCATTCCTGAGAAAGAACCGGTGATTTTATTTAAGAACAAGTTTTGAACTGTTGATGATGCATTTGAAAAATAGTTCATTGCCCAGTCTTGAGTAGTTGAACCCATATCGCTGAATTTTTTAAATACTTCTGTTGCGAAACCGAATTTTGATTCGCCTGTTTCTTTTAAGTATTTAGTAATATTTTCAGCACTTCTGAAAGCTTTATTTTTCAATTCCAATGCGTAAAAATCAGAAGCTGTTTCTTTGTCTGTTTTGGTTTCAGTTTCTTTTTTAACGCTTTTATCAACTGTGAATGTACTTTCAGCAGATTCAGAATTAGCTTTGATTTGGCTCATCAAAGTTTGTTGTCTTGTTTGAGCTTCTTTGTATTCGTTTTCAGATTTTGTGTTAACGATTTCTGTAACACCTGTTTTTTCTTCTGCGGGAGCTTTTAATTCAGCATTGCTGTTTGTTGCAACTGTTGAATAGTTTCCGTTTGTTACTTCATCTAACAATTTAACCAATTCTTCTTTTGGCATTGTTAAAGCTTCAGGATGTTCTTCAACAAATTCGTTAACTTGTTTTAAAACTTCTCTATAAATAGGAAGATTATAAGCATCTTTGTTCATTGTGCCAAGAATTTCTTTTTTAGATTCTTCCGCAACTTTTTGGTTAACTGCAGTACCTGACATTGCGCCTGAATAAAGATTTTTATACAAATCTCTTTGTGCAACAAGTTCTTTTTCTTCTTCAGTTAATTCAATGCCTTTTGCTTCTTTTTCTTTGATTTCTTTAAGTTTGTCTGCATTTTCTTGGAAGAATTGTTTTGCAGGTTCACTCATTTGAGAATAAGTTTCTTTAATACTTTCTTCTGATTTTTCTGCAAAAATGCCGGCAACCATAGCAGTTTGGTCTCTATCTGTTGGAACATTGCCTTCAACGTCCTTTGCGCCCATTGTTTGAGAAAGTTCTTCAACTGACCAGCTATCAGCCCAAGCTTCTTTTGCTTGAGGAGTTTCAAAGCTTGCAAGAACAGCATTTAAGCCTTTTAGTCTGTTGTCAGAGGCCAAAGTTGCGATTGCTTGTTTGAAGATTGCTTTTTCTTCATCAGGAGTGTTGATTAACAAACGACCAAATGTTTGTAATTGACCTTTATAAATGCTTGCTTTTTCTTTTGCAGATTTAGCATTCTTTAGAGGTGTTAACAAAGTTTTATTGAAGAAATCAAATAAAGCTTTTTGCAATTCTTCAGTTTTTGTATTTTCTAAAGTTGCATCATTTTTTAAGCAGCCTGTTTCTTTTAATCTTTGTAAAAGAGATGATTTTTTAACGCTGTCGTTGTGTTTTTTGAATCCTTCTATTGTCCAACCTGTGTTTACGGCGATAAAATAAGTGTTGCCAAGTTTACCTGCTTTTTCTAAATCGATTTTGCCATCAACTACAGAATCTTTAATTGCGGCTTTAAGACAATCAATTACTTGTTTTAATTGAGCATCAGTAGCTGCTTCGATTTGTTTTTGATTCATACCGGAAACACGGTATAAAATGCCGCTGTTTTTAAGTTCTTCCGGTTTCAAACCAAGTTTAGAGAATTCTGCACACAATTTTTCTAATAATTCATCAAGTTTAGAGGTATTCTTTTTTTCTTCCACAGAGGTATTAGTTTTGTTAGCCTCTGTCATAACAGAGTTAACAGGCTTGTTTTCAACTGCAACTTTAGAAGCTGCTGCTGTATTAGAAGTGTATTCAATTTTATTAATACCATCTAAAGCCATCTTAAATACCTCATATATATAAAGTATTAAAAATTAGCTTGATTTCATAGATTACAATTTTCTTTACAAATCTTAATGTTAGTTTTTGATTGAATAAGCTGTCTTAAAGACAACAACCTTTATAAAAAGTAGCCACCGAGCTTATAGACACGTCACTTAGGATATTGTACAAAGATAATAGGAACTAATGTTATGAATGATGAGGAAGATGTATTTCTATGGAAAACTTTACCGAGCGAGAAAGAGAAGTTTTGTTTTTGTTGTTAAGGGGATTGAATAACAAGGAAATATCTAAGAAACTTTTCATTTCAAATCACACTACAAAAGCCCATGTAGCGTCTATATATAAAAAGCTCGGGGTTTCTAACAGAGTTCAGGCTGCAATCAAGAGCATGAAGCTTGGTGCAGAAAAGATTTTTGATTTGAGTGATATTTTAGGTTAATTTTTAGATTGTCCGTATTAGGCGAAACAGCATCTCTTTTTGCAAAAGATGATGGGTGAATTTGATATAAAAAATAATTATTGCCTTGCGGCTAAAACCTTCACCCGAATTTCTAAGTTTCACAAAGTTCAACTTGAAATTCTACCCTCTCCCTTGGAGAGGGAAAATTGCGTACGAATTTAATATCATGAAAAACGACTAAGTATTTTATTTTATGCAAAATAATGTTATACTCGATTAGAACATAATGTTCAGCACAGAGTAAAAGATGCTCTTTTCTAAACGGAGTTAGCTTACAAAATAGCGTATTAGACATTCGGGTTGGCTCCCGACTAGAAAGAGGTCGGTATGAATGAATTCAATATAAGTTTATTGCTAATCTTTATGATTTTATTTATATTAAAAAACGGCTCTCAATCAAAAGATTAAGAACCGCTAGACATTCTAAGAGCATTGGTAGTTTCGCAAGCTACCACTCTGTGCTTTTATTATACATTATTCTTTTAGTTTTTTCAATAAAATCATTCAAAATGCATTGTTAATTGTAACAATTTAGATATAATAAAAAACCTCGGATTTTGTATACAAAATCCGAGGTCTTTTGTATCTGTGTAGGTTGGGCTTTCAGCCCAACATTATCCACAATTAAGCGTTTAATTTAGCTTTATCTTCTTCGGTTACACCCTTGATAGTAAGGTTGATTCTGCCCTTATCATCAATCTTGATAACCTTAACAATAACTTCGTCGCCGATATTAACGTGTGGTTCGATTGTTTCAATTCTTTCTTGGCAGATTTGAGAAATGTGAACCATACCGTCTTTACCACCGCCAAGTTCAACAAAAGCACCGATAGGAATGATTCTTACAACTTTACCTTTGATAACCATACCAACTTCAGGTTTGAATGTAAGATCTTTAATCATCTTCTTAGCAATTGCTGCACCTTCTTGGTCGTTAGAAGTAATTGTTACAACACCGCTGTCTTGAATATCAATTTCAGCACCTGATGCGTCAATAATTGCTCTGATTTGTTTACCACCAGGTCCGATAACTGTTCCGATATCTTCAGTAGGAATTGTCATTGTAGAAATGCTTGGTGCAAATGGTGAAAGTTGTTTTGCAGGTTCTGTAATAACTTTTCTCATTTCACCCAAGATATGCAATCTGCCTTCTTTTGCTTGAGCCAAAGCTCTTCTCAATGTATCGTTTGCAATACCTTTTGCCTTCATATCCATTTGAAGAGCTGTGATACCGTCATCGTTACCTGTAACTTTGAAGTCCATATCACCTAAGAAGTCTTCAATACCTTGAATATCAGTTAATACAACAGGTTCTTTACCTTCTTCTGTAATCATACCCATTGCAACGCCGCCAATCATACATTTAACAGGAACACCGGCGTTCATTAAAGCCATTGAAGAACCGCAAGTTGAACCCATTGATGTAGAACCGTTTGATTCCAATACATCTGAAGTTACACGGATTGTATAACCGAATTCTTCTTGAGAAGGAAGTGCTGGAACGTTAGCTCTTTCTGCTAAGTTACCGTGACCAACTTCACGTCTGCCAGGACCTCTTAGAGGTTTAACTTCACCAACTGAGAATCCTGGGAAGATGTATTTGTGCATGTAAGTTTTTTCTGTTTCAGGATCAACGCCGTCTAATTCTTGTTTCATGCCAGGGCCTGCAAGTGTTGCAACTGACAAGATTTGAGTTTGACCTCTTGTAAATACGGCTGAACCGTGAGCGCGAGGAATAACACCAACTTCACACCAAATAGGTCTAACTTCGGTCGGTTTACGTCCGTCTGCTCTAACACCTTCATCAAGAATCATTGCACGCATAATTTTCTTTTCAGCAGCTTTAAATTCTTCCGCAACAAAGTCAATGCCTGTTTCTTCAATGATTTTGTGGATGTAATGGTCTTCAGGAAGTGCTTCAACTCTTTCTTTAACAAGCTTTTTAGCTTCTTCCAATTTTTCTTGTCTGTACTTTCTGTCGAAATTGTGATATGCATCAAAAATCATATCGTGAGCAACTTCGTTAATGATATTTTTAAGTTCTGTTGTATCGTAAGGGTTTACGAATTCTTCTTTAACAACGCCACAAGCTTTTGCAAATTCAACTTGAGCTTCACATTGTTTTCTGATTTCACCTTGAGCAAATTCAACAGCTTCCATAATATCGTCTTCTGTAACGAATTTACAACCTGCTTCAACCATGATTACAGAATCATGTGTACCTGCTACAACAATATCTAAATCTGATTTGTCAGCTTGTTGGTGAGTTGGGTTTGCAATAAGTTGACCATCAACTTTTGAAACTCTTACAGCACCAATAGGGCCTTCAAATGGTGCGCCTGAAAGCATCAATGCGCAAGATGCACCTAACATAGCTAATGTATCAGGTTGGTTTTGTTGGTCATAGCTGAATAATTGAGCTACGATTTGAATATCGTTTCTATATCCTTTTGGGAATAGAGGTCTGATTGGTCTATCAATTAAACGTGAAACAAGGATAGCTTTATCGCTTGCTTTACCTTCTGAACGGTTGTAACCGCCAGGGATACGTCCGATTGAAGACATTCTTTCTTCATAATCAATAAGAAGTGGGAAAAAGTCTATCCCAACTCTAGGTTCTTTACTAACTACGCAGTGTACAAATAACATTGTGTCACCGCAACGAACAGTAACGCTTCCGTTAGTTGATTGAGCGTACTTACCTGTTTCAACAGTAACGGTTTTACCGCCGATTTCTAATTGAAAACTTTTTGTTTCAGGTACCATTTTTCCTTCTTTCTCCGGCTACTCGAAAGCCGAATGCTTCCATTAAGTTCTACTAATTTTCTTTTAAAATTTTCCATGCTGATTATACAATAAACATGCGATTTTCGCAAAATAAATCGAGTAAAACAAAAACGCGAATAAGTTTTTTATCAAACTTATTCGCGTTTTTGTTATTTTTTCATTTAATATTTAAACTTTTTCCTCAGAAATCGGTTGGATATCTAATTTTGCAAATGTTCTGGAAGCTTTTGCAAATTTGTAAGTTCCGGGAGGTGTTGTTACCGCAAGTGATGTTGCAAAACCGGCTGATAAACCAGCTACAACGCCTGTAACAGTCGCCAAAATCTGCTTAAGAGTAGAAGCTTTTCTAGTTAATGCAATTGGAATTGCTGCGCCGATAAATCCGCCGGCACCTACAATTGCACGAGAAATATTTCTTCTTTTCTTAATATCTGCTTCGGAAGAATTTTCTGTGACATATTTTTGTATTTTGGGAGCTGCATCCATAATATCACGATATGCAGATTCAAATTTATCTGTGTCAGTACCTGCAACACTCAAACGTCCGGCTTCTTTGCCATCAGAATCAATTACTCTGTAAATTGCTCTGCCATTTTCAGTCGAACCCATTCTTTGAATATTGCCATAAGAATTTTGTTTAAAACCGGTAATTCCATTAACCATAAAAATCTACCTTCACACTAATACTACTTATATCTATAAAGTAATCCAAACAAAATTTTTTGCTAGTTTATAAAGAAATGTAAAGTAAAATTTTCCCAAAGGATATTCCTTAGAAAAATGTTATTACATACCATAACATAACTTCACAAAAGATATGTAGGTAATTGACAACAAAAATTTTTTGTATAATTATTTAAGTATGGCTAGACGAAATATTAAAACTCAAAATTGTTGTTGCAAGTTCTAACAGGACTTGTCTTTTGTGATGTAACAATTTTGTAGAAATAAATAGTTTGATGAGTCCTTGATTTTATGTAAATTAAGGGCTTTTTTCATGTGCGAATTTGAAAGGATTAAAAATGAAAGTTTATAACAATGCACCCCAAATACAATTTAGAACACCAAACTTCCGCGGACCGATAGATAATCCACTAACTCAAGGTTTAGCTGCATTAAGTACAAATCCTATGCTTAACGCCTCTTTAGTTGATGTTTTTGCAATGGGATTACCGAGAACGGTTGTTGAGTATAAAGAACGCAACAAATACGCAGGTTTTGAGATGGCGTTTAGAGAATTTACGGGAACATTTATAGCTTGTTTTTCAGCAGGCTTATTCGGTCAAATGATTAATAAAACTATGTCAAAACGTATTCAGCCTGAAATTAAGGTTAATGAAAATTCTTGGGTTTCAAATAATGCAATTGATGTTTTGAATGACATTAATAAATCAGGAAAAAATTATTCAAAAAATCTTTTCAACTCACTTTCGGGTTTAAATAAAAATGAAGAACAGGCATGGAATAAAATTAACTGGGACAAAATAGAATGGTACGATAAAAATGCTTGGAATAATTTGAAATGGGATAACAAAGATTTTGAAGGGGTTCATAACAAAATCAAATCAGAAAAATCAATTATTGAAACTTTTGATAAATTAATTTATGATAAAAATCTTTCAAAAAACGACTCAAAGAATTTACAAAATATTCTGACGGAAAGAGTAATTAACGCAGTTGGTGCTGAAAGTAGTATTACCCTTAAAAGCGGCGAGAAATCTATAACTTCAACTGTGCAGAATATTTTAAGGGATTCAATTGATATGGGAAAAAATGTTTTTTCTGCAAATGAATCAGAAAAAGCAATTGCAAAACTCAAAAAGTTAAACAAAGTTAAAACACTTGGCGCACTTACTCTATCTGTTGCCTTAGCTCTTACTAACCAAGCGATAAATCGTTATATCACACAAAAGCGCACGGGAAGCAAAGAATTTGTCGGCAACATGGACTATGAAAGCCACATTGGAAATAACAGTCAGACAGATAAAAAGAAAAATCTTAATTTCAATAAGGCTTTAGCAAGTGCAGGTTTTGTAGCAATGCTTGCAAAAGTTATGAATATCAAAAACGTAAAAGATTTCTTTAAGAAACTTGAATTCACCGGACCAACTACAAGCGGAAACGCGATTAAAACAGTTTATGGAGCGTTGATTTTAGGAAGATTTTTCGCATCAAAAGATAATACGGAACTTAGAGAAACAGTAGTAAGAGATTATTTAGGTTTCTTGAACTGGCTTGTATTGGGCGGTTTTGTTGCAAAAGGTGTCGGTAATTTGCTGGATAAAGACAGAAAAGATTTGTTTAATACTTCAAAAGAAGGCAAAGGTGTTAAACATTGGCTAAATGATGTTTCATTAAAAACACATTCTGAAATTGCAGCGCAAGGCGGAAAAGATGTTAAAAAGAATTTGCGTAAACTAAATATTGCTCATATTTCAGGTCTTGCATATTCAGCCTTAATGCTGGGAATATTACTACCAAAACTAAATATTTCTATGACAAAACATAAGCAAAAAAATGTAGCATAAAAGGATATTAATTATTAATTAACAAATCAAATTCCTTTGAAAAATCTTTCTGCTTAAGCTCGATTAATGGCAAATTATATTCATCTGCAAGTTTTTTTACTTTGATATCATAATTTATCGCAAGTGCCTTTACGCCGGATTTAATTGCAACAACGTTAGCATGAAATCTCATTCCTATAAGAAATTCTAAGTCTGAAATTTTTTCAAAAACTTCGTTTACGGAAAGTCCTTTTATAACTTCAACATTTTCTAAACCTTTTTTGTACAAAATTCTTGCGAATTTTTCACACACAGCTAAATCAATGCTATCTTGAAAAGATAAAACTTCAATTTTTTTATCAGAAAATCTTTTTACGATTTCATCCGCTAAAGCGTTCAAAAAGCTCTCATTCAGCGTAGGATAATTTCTCAGCTGCACTCCGACTACACCTTTTTGGTTCTTTTTAGGTAAATCCAAATCAAAAATCGGGTCGGGTTTTAATTCCGCATTAATTTTCCAACTTTTTAAAAGTTCTTGCGATTTTTTATCACGCACTGAAATTTTTGAAGCATGCTTTAATGCAATTTTTGTCAAAAATTGTCCAAACTTAGAATGAATCGGGCCTATTCCTTGTCTAAAAATTTCAACTTTTTTGCCAAAGAATAAAGCGCAATAAATTACGCCAAGATAATATAAAAGACTTTTAAAGCTTGTTACGTCCTGCAAAAGACTTCCGCCTCCTGACACTAAAACATCTGCATCTTTTATTGCATCAACAAATTTTAACATCGGTACAGAATTTACATTATATAATTGAGCGGTTTTTTCAGGATTAGAGGAAATTAGAGTGATTTTTTCAGCACCTTTTGATTTAAGTTTGTCAACCAAAACATGTGCGATTGCTTCGTCACCGAAATTGTCAAAGCCGATATAGCCTGAAACAACGTATTTTGTCATTAAACATTCTCCAAAACATTTTTAAGGTAAGGGATTGATTGAATTGCGCCGAAATTCTGTGTCTGCAAGCCTGAAACAACCGCAGCAAATTTTGTGGCTTCCGCAGGCGCATAACCGTTTGTAATTGCGTACAAAAATCCGCCGTTAAACACATCGCCAGAAGCAGTTGTATCAATAGCTTTAGATGTATTATAAAATTCCGTAAAGCTGATATCGCCCTTGTAGCCTGTGTAATAGCCGTTATCAATATGGGATTTTACGACAACTATTTTAACGCCTTTATCCCAGAAATAGTTCATGACTTTGTCAATTGATTCAACGTCATAAAGTCTTTCGGCATCATTTTTAAGGCTCAAAAAAATGATATCAGTGTAGTCTACGATTTCTTCAAAATATTCTTTTGTATCGGTAGAATTCATAAAACAAGATGTGTAATTCGGATCATAAGCCGTCATTACATCATTTTCTTTTGCGAGTTTAAATGCGCTGTGCACAAGTTCTCTAGAGCTTGCGGAAAGTGATTGTACAACGCCTGTTGAATACACGAGTTTTAATTTTTTTATACAGTCTTCATTTAAATCATCAATAGATAATTTTGTTGCGGCGGTTTTTCTCTTGTAATATAAAAGTTCTTTTTTTTCTGGTGTACGAGAAACAATGTACATGCCGTTTTGTTCTTCGTTTGCCTTGATTAAAGAAGTGTCGATATTTTCTTTATTCAGGCTCGAAAGTATAAATTCGCTAAAACCGTCATTACCGACTTTTGTTACGTAAGTAACTTTACCGCCCAATCTTGCGATTGCAACCGCAGTAGTTACGGTATCACCGCCAAAATACTTGTTAAGCGTTGAAGTATCGGCAAGCGTTCCGTTAGAGGAAAGCTCGATTAAGCATTCGCCAATTATTGCGATATCTACTTTTGGCTCCATTTAGTATAATCCTTTATTTCAAGTAAAATTTCTTTTGTGCGGTTTGTGATTTCTTTTGGAGTAAATCCGTTGTAGAAGTCACGACCGATACCAACAGCTGTCGCACCTGCTTTAATGTAAGTTACGGCGTCACCAAGTTTGATATTTCCCATAGGCATTAAGTTCAAAAATGGCATTTGTCTTAAAATATCTTCTATATACTGAACACCGCCCATTGCGTCTGTTGGGAATAATTTAATCAAAGGAATTCTTGATTTCCAAGCGTTGTATGCTTCGTTGGCAGTTGATGCGCCTGCGATAAACGGCACTTGTTTGTTTTTAGAAATTTTCACCATGTTCATTTGAAAAATCGGTGAAGAAAATAATTTTGCACCACATTCAAGCGCAGCATCTGCTTGCATAGAGGTAATAATTCCACCTGCGCAAACATTTGCGAATTTTGAAACTTCTTGAATTGCTTCATAGATTGAAGGGTTTTCAACATTGATTTCTAAAACTCTTATTCCACCTTCTACTAATGCTTTTGCTATTTCTATTGTTTGACTTGCTTCTTTGCACCTGATAATAGGATAAATTTTATCCTGACTAATCATTTGTATGTAATTTTCACTCATTTATATATCCTCTTTGGCTATATTATAGCATAATAATTTGGAGTTTTCTTATAAAGTTAATGGTGCAAAAAATTGCACCCTACTTTTCCTTAATAAAATATGTTCATGATAGAACATATATTTATTTAAAAATTGTAGGGTGCAATTTTTTGCACCATTAACATAACAGCTTACAATTGTTAAAAACAACAGATTAAGTTGCACTTTGTCCAAAATTCCTCTATCATTAAATTATGAATAAGATTAAATTTGCATTTTCAAGTATCATTGTTATACTTTTTTTAGTTTTTGTTTACATTATAACTTACACTTTTGTTGAGCCGAAGGCCTATGATTTTATGACAAAGCACGTTTTAACCGAACGTTTGCCATTTGACACTCACAAGCAAACTTATGGTAGTGACGATGTTGTAGTTGTTGTTATTGATACAAAAAGTGCCGAACGTTACAGATGGCCGTGGAAGCGTGAATTGTTGTGCAAAATTTTTAATTATTTCAATGATTATACGAGTGCTAAAGCTATTGTCTATGATGCTAATATTTCAAGCTTGGACAAGGATAATCCGGAATCGGATAAGAAATTTTTTAACGACATAAATAAAATAGATAATTTTGTGCTTGGTTTTATCCCTCAAGCAATGCCTTGGGAAAATCAAGAGCAGGGTGCGATTTATGACAAGGCTTTTGCGAAAAAATTTGCTCTGAATGCTACAAACAACAAAAAACTACATCAAAATTTGTATCAGAGCATTCTTCCTTATCCGACTCCATGTTTTAATGTGATAAAAAATGCAGGTTCTGTAACGGCGTTCCCGGGATTTATAAATGGACTTTCAAACTGGAATATCTTTGCGATGGATGAAGTTTTCAGAACTTATGAATACGTTTTTGAATATAAAGGACAGCTTTATCCGTCTTTAGCGTTGAAAACTTTCTTGATGGCGTATGATAATCCTCAAATGGTTGTAGACGATAAAACTCTTGCATTTCCTGATTTAGAGTACAAAATAAAATTGAAAACTACGTCTTACCAATCAATTGTGCCAATTAAATATTATAAATTATTTAACGGGTATTCACACCAAAAGTTTTCTGCAATTGATATAATGGATTCTTACGATAATATTAAATCAGGCAAAAAAACAATTGTCGACCCTGAAATTTTTAAAGACAAAATCGTTGTAATCGGAGCAAACGTAACCGCAGGCGCAGGTTTAAACGATAATAAAAATACACCGATGGTTGTTGCTCACCCGGGAGTTGATATTCAAGCAAGTGCAATGGATAATATTCTGCACAACGATTTTTTGAAAGTAACACCACACTTTGTAAATCTGTTTATAGTGCTTCTCGGAATGCTTGTGGTTTATGGAATTATCAGAGTTTATGATTTGTTTAAATCTATTTCTCTGACTTTTGCCTTGTTTGTCGGTTATTTAGCGTTTAGTGCAATATGTTTTTATTTCGGCATTGTGATTAATGTAATTACGCCTCTCGTAATGTTTGTGATTATGATGATTATTGCATATATTCACAAATTTATTATTGAAAATCAGAGCAAAGAAAAAGTTAAATCCGCAATGGGAAAATACATGTCACAAGACGTTATGAAACGAATTGTGATGAACATTGATAATTTGGGCTTGGGCGGAAAGAAGGCAACTGTAACTGTTTTGTTTTCTGATATCAGAGGTTTTACATCTCTCTCTGAAACAATGTCCGCAGAACAGGTTTCTGAAATTCTGAATGAATACTTTACTGAAATGGAACCGATTGTTGCAAAGCATAACGGAATTATTAATAAATTTATTGGTGATGCAGTTATGGCAATTTTTGGCGAACCTATTCAAGATAAAAATCACGCTTTGAACGCTGTAAGATGCGGTTATGAAATGTTGGTAAAGGTTAAAGAACTTCAGCGTAAATGGGCGTCAGAAGGCAAACCTAGAATTGAAATAGGCGTTGGTATTAATACGGGCGAAGTTTTTGTAGGAAATATCGGTTCTGTGAATCGTATGGAATACACTGTTATCGGTGATACCGTGAACCTTGCAAGCCGTTTGGAAAGCTATAACAAGATTTATAAAACAAGTATGCTTATTGGCTCAACTACCTATGAGGCTACAAAAAATTATATAGAAGTAATTAAGATTTCTGATGTAGAAATTCGAGGTAAGGCTCATAAAATGGATATTTATGAAGTCTTGAAAGTCGATTAAATAATATATATTAATATATTACGCAAAATCCACGGTGTTAGACTATAAAAATAAGTGCAAAAAAAATCAGGTTTTAAAAAACAAAACCTGATTTTTAAGTCTAATTTTATTCCTTATTGAGGCAATTGAGTATTCGCTCCATTTAAAGGAAGTGCGACTGCTTCATTATCAACATTTGTTGTTTCATCAGGCTCAGTGTGAGCATACAATCTCAAGCTCAAATTAGTTATCAAAATCTTTTTATCTTTTTGATAAGGTTTTACTTCAATTTCATTGATTTTGATGTAGTAAGGATATTGATATAAATCTTGGATTAATTTACCTAAATTAACATAATTTGAAACCAATTCCATATTTACATCGCAAACAAAATAAATATCTTTACCAAATTTAACGAAAGCATCGGTTTCAGGATTATAAGTATAATCAATTGCTTTGATTTTTACTGAATTTGAATGAACCATTTCAATTACATCATTATATAGAGTAAAGAATAATGTTTCATTACCCAAATCAGATTCAATTGGTGAATAAATTTTCTTTTGTGAAGATATAATTGAATTCTTAATTTTTTTGATTTTTTGTTTAACAATGTTCAGCTTGTTTTCAAGTTCACTTACTTGTCCTTGCTTTTGCTCAATGCTGGCTTTCAAATTATTTAGCTCGGTAACTTTTGGAGAGATTAATTGCACAAAACCAAAAATTAGTAAAATGATTGCTATGCAAAAAACTATTACACCATAATATCTTTTGTACTTATCCATATATTTACTACCTTTTAATTATTTTCTTTTATTGTTTCTAAACCTTCAGGCAAATCATTGCCGCTTGAATCTTTCTTCAAGTCTTCTTTCTTAACTTCAGGTTCATCTGAAATTCTAAACTCATAGAAATCTGCATTCATTGAAGTTAAGATTGAATCTGTTTCAAAATCCGGATTTGAATCATCAAGTATTTGTGGTTGAGAGCTTGATGCTAAACCTAGTTTTTGTAATTTGATTTCTGATTCCGGATTATAATCTTTTATACTTCTAAAGAATGCATAAACACTTTCCAAGTTATCAGCTTGTCCTTCGATTGTTGTTTTATCTCCGAATTTAACGTGAGTTAACCACAATTTCTTAGGGATTTCTGTTCCAATAATTGTATAGTAAGAATAAATATTTTTATTATGTTCCAAACCAACTCTGATTTCATCGCCTTCATCAAACAAATCAGAAGAAACGTTCTCATTATCTTTTAAGAACTTACTTATTTGTTGTATTTTGGTATCTAAGTCTGCTACTGTATCTTGTTCTGTTTTTATATTATTACTTAATATAAAAAATGCGATAAGTACAGGTATCGTAATAAGAATTGCGAGAACTATAAATATTTTAATCAGGTTTTCTATTGAGAGTACAATTCGGTGTCCGGCTATAGTAATTTCCGGAGGTTGTTCTTCTAAATAGATATCACCTAATGACTTGTTGAACAAATTTAAGTGAGCGGATGAATATGGCAAGAAATCCTGATAAATTGCTGCACCAATGATGTCTAACGAAATAATCGGTGCCAATGACTCATCAACTTCAGGAGAAATGTCCATAAATGCCTCATTCGAGAAGGAATTTGCTTCCTGGTGAATGATTGGAGCAGGATAGCTGAGTTTGCTTGCCAATACCTCAGCACTGATTATATTTGTTTTAGAAACTACACATAAATATTGAGACGGTAAATTCTTTAATAGAGGAGATACCGCAGAAATAACAGTTGAATAGTTTTCTGCATCACCCAAAACCTCACCAATACTAATTCTTTCTTCAAAAGCGTCTACATAATTTCTGCCATTCATTGGTAGGATACGACAGCAGTTATTTTCTACTAATAAGAGAACCCAAGATGTATCGCCTTCAATGTTAACTCTTTCTTTTAACATTAAAGCGTTCAACGTTGAATTTACAGAGGTATCAATAGCAAGCGTTTTATACCCTAAATCTTTAATTGCCATTACAACTTCAACGATAGTTGCTCTTTGTGCAGCTGTATAAGCAACTTTGTTGAATTGAATAGTAGAGTTTGGCAGAACAGTTGCTGATGAACAAGGGTCTGTGTTTTGAAAAAAAGGATGTTCACTTAACTCTTCTTCAATTGCATTACTAACCTGTGCTTCATCTAGTGCAGCAGGATAATCATTAACCTTGAATACTACAGTAGGGAGATTTAATACAATAGAAGCCCCTTTTGGAATCGCAAGTTCGTCCATAATATCTTTAAGAGTTTCTTTAAAAATATCTAAATCAGCAATATCCCTACGATTTATATCATATTCTAACGGTCTGTTTGCATATTTGAGGACAGTTCTTGTCGCAAAATCTATTTGAGCTACTTCCAAGCCAATTTCCGGAGTAACGGAAACACCAATTACAACACTCTTCTTAAATAATTCCATACCTATTTCATCCTATTTTTTTTTATTGTACAATAAAACTTAAATTTTGTATACTCGGGTAAATAGATGAAAAACATAATAGATAAAATCAAAAAATTAAAAGAAGAGAAAAATGCAATAGTATTGGCACATAGTTATCAAAATATTGAAATTGATGAGGTTGCTGATTTTGTTGGAGATTCTCTATACTTAAGCCAAATGGCAAAAAAGACGAATGCTGACATAATTGTTTTTGCAGGCGTATATTTTATGGCACAAACAGCAAAAATTATATCGCCTGACAAAAAAGTTTTGTTACCAAATGTTAAGGCAGGATGTTTAATGGCTGATATGATTAACCACGAACAAATGATTGAATTCAAGCAAAAACATCCAAATTTGCCTGTTGTTTGTTATATTAATTCAACGGCAGAAGTTAAAGCAGAGTGCGATATTTGCTGCACAAGTTCTAACGCGTTAGAAATCGTAAAAAGCCTTAATGTGCCGCAAGTTCTTTTTGTTCCTGACGCTAATCTTGGCAAATGGGTCGAAGGTCAGCTCGAAGGCGTAGAGGTGATTGTATATGACGGCAATTGCCCTGTTCATAATAATATTACTGTTGAGGATATTGAGCTTGCAAGAAAGAATTATCCGAACGCAAAAATTCTTATTCATCCAGAATGCAAACCAAAAGTAAGCCATTTGGGTGATTATGTCGGCAGTACAAGTGGTATAATTAATTATGTTAAGAATAGTGAGCACAATCAATTTGTTATTGTGACCGAAAAAGGCGTTGTAGACAGGCTCAGACGTGATTATCCCGAAAAAGAATTTGTTCTTATCAGAGATAATATGTTGTGTGAAAGTATGAAACTTACGACTTTAGAAGAGATTCTTCATTCTTTAGAGAATGAAACAAATGAAATTACTTTAGACGAAGAAGTTCGTAAAGCAAGTGCAGGCTGTATAGAAAGAATGTTGAAGGTGTCAAAATAATGGAAAGCACTGTTATTTATGGAAAAAATGCTGTTATTGAAGCTTTGGAAGCAGGAGAAAGAGAATTCAACAAGATTCTTATTTCAAATAGTGCAAGAAGCGATGTTAAGATTGAACGCATAAAAGAACTGGCGCAAAAAAACGGTATTATTTTCCAATTCGTTGCACCTCAAAAGCTTAATCAACTTGAACCTGAAGGTCGTCATCAAGGGGTAATCGCACAGATTTCGCCTGTAAAATATACTGATTTGGACGACTTTATTGAGAAAACAGGTGGAAATGTTGTAATATTAGATGGCGTAGAAGATTCTCATAATGTTGGCGCAATAATTCGTTCATGTGTTTGTGCAGGCGTTAAGGGAATTATCTTACCGTCGCGACGAGGTGTTTTGATTAATTCAACTGTTGAAAAAACGAGTGCCGGAGCGGTTAACCATATCTCAATAATAAAAGTCAACAGTCTGGTTGGTGCAGTTCAAAAACTAAAAGAAAACAACTATTGGGTAATTGCATCTGACCATCATGCAAAAGATAATTATTTTGATGTGGATTATAAAGACATGAATTTTGCGCTTATAATGGGCGCGGAACATGCAGGAATATCGCGTTCACTTTTGAAACTTTCAGATTTCAAAATCAAGATTCCAATGTTGACTGATTTTAACTCTCTGAATGTTTCAAATGCGGCAGCGATAATATTGTTTGAAGCAGTCAAACAACAAGTGAAAACTAAACAAAGTGCAACGCATTAAGCGTGCGCATCCTCCTCACTGTAAGCGTACTCGTTTAGCGTGAACCGGTCAAGAGAGAGGGGAGAAAATCAAGTTGAGCCTTGCAAAGCTTAGATTTTCGGGTGAGGGGTCTTCCCCAAAACAACAAAAAAGGACAACAAGATGAGCAAAAAGAGCGAAAAACTAAATATTATGGTAGACGACATTTCAGACGAAGGCGTAGATTTCAATAGTATCGAACCTGCGGATGATGATGAAGAATCAATTGCAATTGAAGAACCGAAAACTCAAGAAAGTTTGAATACAGTTAATTCAGACGATTCTGTCAGAATTTATCTTCAACAAATCGGCAAAATTCCTTTGCTTTCTGCTCAGGAAGAACTTGAGGTCGCAAAGAAAATCTATGAAACACAGAGCGAAATCGCAAGAAAAGTTCTTATTAACGCAAACTTAAGACTTGTTGTAAGTATTGCTAAAAAATACATCGGACGCGGTCTTTCGTTTTTGGATTTAATTCAAGAAGGTAATATGGGTTTAATTAAAGCTACCGAAAAATTTGATTATACAAAAGGCTACAAGTTCTCAACTTATGCAACTTGGTGGATTCAACAGTCAATCACAAGAGCGATTGCTGATAAAGCTCGTATTATAAGACTTCCAATTCACTTAATTGAATCTATTAATAAGATTAAAAAAGCTACAATGGATTTGACGACAGAACTCGGCAGAATTCCTAACAAGCAAGAAATTGCTGATAAAATGGGTATTACGGTTGCTAAATTGACCTCTATTATTAAATCAACTCAATCTACAATCAGTATTGATACTCCGACAGGTCAAAAAGAGGATTCTAATAAAATCATTGATTATATTGTAGATGAATCAACTATTACACCTGATTCTCTTGTATCACAAGAAAGTATGCTTGACGATATCAAGAATATGCTTGAACAATTGAGCCAAAAAGAACGTGATGTTTTAATTTTGAGATTTGGTTTGAATAATGACGGAAATAAAAAGACATTGGATGAAATCGGTTCAATTTACGGTGTTTCAAGAGAAAGAATTCGCCAAATCGAAAACCGTGCAATTTCTAAATTGAAAAAGTTGTGTAAAAATAAAAACTTAACTTCAGGGTTAAGAAATTATATTGGTGAATAGATTACGACTATAGAATGGTCGAATGGGAAATTGAAAGTGGAAAATGGAAAATTATTTTAAATAATTTTTGAACCAAATACGTTAAATATAGAAAGTAGGTTGGGCTGAAAGCCCAACAACAACTACAATAAAAGGTACACCATGCTAGAAGAAATAAATGATTTAATCTCTAAAAAAGAATTTGATAAAGCAAAAGAACTGCTAGAACCTGCTTTAAAAGAAGAACCTGAAAATATTGAACTTCTTAAACTTTCAGGACTTGTAGCTTCAAATGAAGATAATTGGACGAAAGCGAGAAGCTGTTTTGAAACAGTTGTTAAATTTAAACCGGAAGACGCAACTTCTTGGTTTTATTTGGCAAGTGCTTACGACAGATTAGGCGATTTTGTTTCAGCAAAAAATGCTTATATTAAGGTCATAGAGTTACGTTCAGAATATTCAGAAGCATATAAGAGCTTGTGCGTTGTATTAATGAAAATGAATGAAGCAGAAGAAGCTATCAAATATGCAATTATGGCAAACGCAGTTGAACCTGATGATTATATTTTTGATTTTGTAATCGGCACTGCGTATATGAAAATTAAAGAGTTTAAAAAAAGCATTGAACCGTTTAAACGCGCCTTAGGAAAAGAACCTGATAATATCGGAATCTATAACAGTCTTGGTACGGGTTATATGGCAACGGGTTCAATTAATGAAGCAATAAAATGCTATAAAAAAGCACTGGAGCTTAATACAGAAAGCCCGATGGCTTATTACAATTTGGGTTCTGCATATCAAATTCAGCAAAATCATGAAGAAGCTTGCATTTATTTGGAAAAAGCATGTGAACTAGATGACGAAGATGAAGGTTTTAAAGTTGCGCTCGCAATGTCAAAAACGAAGCTGGAACGATATCAAGAAGCTGCAAATATTTATAAGAATTTGTTGCTTCAACATCCAGAAAAAGAAAATTATAAATACAACTTAGCAACCTGTTTGGAAATGATGGGAGATTTGCAAGGTGCAATTAAAATGCTTGAAGGAATTGTTTATGTGAACCAAAAATTTATCCTTCCCGTACAGAAGCTTGCGAGTCTTTATATAAGAACAAATCAACTAAATAAAGCTAAAGAACTTTACGACAACATTTTATTAAAAGGTCAGGTTTCAGCTGAAACATTCCATCAGTATGCAATTCTTTCATCAAGTTTATGTGATACGGAAACGGCTGAAAAGATGCTTAAAAAAGTTATCAAAATGAATCCTGATATAGCGAAAGCGCACAAGGATTTGGGAATTATTTATTTGAATAAGCGTTTATTCGATTATGCGGAAGACGAATTCAAAATTGCAATGCAATTGCAACCGAATGATTTTGAAATTATTTTTGAGTATGCAAACTTCTTGTATTCAATTTCTAAAAACACTGAGGCTGAAAGATTCTACCAAGAAGCTTTGGATATTGAGCCGAATAATATTTTGGCGCTTACTTTCATGGCGTTAAATAAATTAATCTTGAACCAGCTTGACGAAGCAAAAGATTATATAATGAAGGCACTTAAGGTTAATCCGCATCATGAATATATTCAATTTTGCGCAGGTAGAATTTATTACGCAAGAAAAGAATATGAAGATGCTAAGCATTATTTGATTCACGCAGTTGAACAGAATCCGGATATAGAAACACAAAATACACTTGCGTTGACTTATTATGAGCTTGGTGAATATGATTTTGCAATTAATATTTTCAATAATTTGTTAGCTAAAAAGCCTGATAATATTTCGGTATTGATGAGTCTTGCGAAATGTTATGAAGGCAAAAAAGATAACGATAAAGCTTTAGAATATTTGGACAAAGTTGTAACAATTTTTCCGGAAGATGAAGAAGCGCATGAGATGATTAGAAAGTTGTCATAAACTTCTTCACAGGGCTTATTTATTACATTCGACATCTGTCTTATTTTTCATTTTTCCTTGTTCATGTTATTATTGTTGTAATTGGAGAGGATTATTATGATAAATTTTTTATTAAAACTATTAGGTGACCCGAACGAAAAAAAAGTTAAAAAAATATTAGGAATTATAGACCATATAAACGCTTTAGAACCTGAATTTGAAAAACTTTCAGATGAAGAACTCAGAGGAAAAACTGCTGAATTTAAGAAGATTTTGGATGCACGTCCGACTTCTGATAATGAAAAAGCAGATAAGATTTTAGAAAAAGAAGCGTTGGATAAAATTTTACCTGAAGCTTTTGCGGTTGTAAGAGAAGCGGGTAAACGTGTTTTAAATATGCGTCACTTTGATGTTCAGTTGATTGGTGCGTATTTCTTGCATAACGGACATATTGCTGAAATGAGAACAGGTGAAGGTAAAACGCTTGTTGCTACTCTTGCGGCTTATTTGAACGCACTTACAGGAAAAGGCGTTCATGTTGTAACTGTAAACGATTACCTTGCAAAACGTGATAGCGAGTGGATGGGTAAGATTTACAAGTTTTTAGGTTTGTCTGTTGGTGTAATTCTTTCTAATCAGCACGATGCAGACGAATTTAATCGCAAGCGTGCTGCTTACAATTGCGATATTACTTATGGTACAAATAACGAATTCGGCTTTGATTATTTGCGTGACAATATGGCAGCTTCTAAAGATATGCTTGTTCAAAGACCTTTTAACTACGCGATTATCGATGAAGTTGACAGTATTTTGATTGACGAAGCAAGAACTCCTCTTATAATAAGCGGACGTGTTGAAAAATCTGCCGATACATATACTTTAATGGCAAAAGTTGCTCCACAATTAGAAAAAAATACAGATTATGAAGTTGACGAAAAGAATAAAAACGTTATTCTAACTGAAGATGGTATTGATAAAGCGCAAGAAATTATCGGTTGCAAAGATTTGTTTGATATAAATAATCAATATGCACACGATTTATTAAACGCATTAAAAGCAAAAGAATTGTTCACTCGTGATACAGATTACGTTGTAAAAGACGGAGAAATAATGATTGTTGATGAGTTTACGGGACGTTTGATGCCCGGCAGACGCTGGTCAGACGGATTACACCAAGCAATTGAGGCTAAAGAAGGTGTAGAAATTCAAGATGAAACTCAAACTTTAGCAAGTATCACGTTCCAAAATTTGTTTAGATTATATCCTAAATTATCAGGTATGACAGGTACAGCTATGACCGAAGAAGCCGAATTTGGTAAAATTTATAATTTGGAAGTAACTGTTATTCCTACAAACAAACCTGATATTAGAATTAATTATCCTGATGTTATTTATAAAACCGAAAAAGCAAAATACGATGCTGTGGTTGAAGATATTATCGAACAAAACAAGCTTGGACGCCCTGTTTTGGTAGGTACTGTAAGTATTGAAAAATCCGAATATATTTCAGCTCTTTTAAACAAAAAAGGTATTAAGCATAATGTCTTGAATGCCAAACAGCACGAGCGCGAAGCTTATATTATCGCTCAAGCGGGTCGTGTAGGTGCAGTTACAATCGCAACAAACATGGCAGGTCGCGGTACTGATATTCTGTTAGGTGGTAACGCCGAATTTTTAGCAAAAGAAGAATTAGAAAAACGAGGAATTTCGCCTGAAGATGAAAGCTATGAGGCATTGAAAGACGAAGCGCTCGCTAACGCTCGCGCCATTACTGAAAAAGAACACGCAAAGGTAGTTGAGTTGGGCGGACTTCACGTAATCGGTACAGAACGACATGAATCACGAAGAATTGATAACCAGTTAAGAGGTCGTGCTGCTCGTCAGGGCGATCCGGGTTCTACAAGATTTTTCTTATCTTTAGAAGATAATTTGATGAGAATATTCGGCGGCGATAAGATTACAGGCTTGATGAATATGCTTAATGTAGAAGAAAATATGGCGATTGAATCTTCTTTGATTACTCGTCAAATTCAGTCTGCACAAAAGAAAGTTGAAACTTACCACTTTGATATTCGTAAAAACGTGCTTCAATATGACGATGTTATGAATATTCAGAGAGAAAAATTCTATGCTCAAAGACGTAAGGTTCTTGAGGGTAAAGATTTGAGAAGCGATATCGAATTTATGATTGATAAGGAAGTTGACAGACTTCTAAAAAGCTACATCGCTCCTGAAATGAACCCTGAAGAATACATTCAAGAAGATTTGGAAACCTTGATTAAAGAATTGCACGCCGTTATTCCGCAATTGGCTTATATTACGGTCGATGATATTAAAGGTCAGAGATTTAACAGAATTTATGACTCTATTAAAGAAGCTGCTCAAAAGGCTTATAAAGAGCATGAAGAAGAAATTATCGGTTTCTATAATTCAATTTCTGAACAGTATGACCCTTCTTTTGAAAAGCAAGAGGTGTTCGCTGCGGATAATATCATGCGTTCTTTAGAAAGAGATATTCTTTTGAGAGTTGTTGATAATCAATGGATTGACCACTTGCACAACATTGATATGCTAAAGGATGGTATCGGTTTGCGTGCTTACGGTCAAAAAGATCCGTTGATTGAATACAAAAAAGAAGCTTACGACTTATTCAATAAAATGATGTTTGAAATCCAAAGCAACACTGTCAGATACTTATTCCGCGCTAAGTTCGGAATACAATTTGTATCGGATGACGGGGTTGAAGTTATAGAAGGCTAATAAAAAGGAGCGTTTAACGCTCCTTTTTATTGTGCTTCAAACTCTTGTTTTAGTTGAAAAAATAATTGTTAATAGTACAATTTAAATAAGGGTGTTAAGTTATAGAAAGGATTTTGAATGCTTAAATTAAATTGCAGAAATGTTGATTCCGCAGTTATTGGCGAAGAAAACGGCTTAAATTTGTATGAGAAATTTGAAAATTATAAACAGCAAATATCTGATATTATTAAGGGTTTAAATCAGCGCAAGGACAAGCCGGGACAATGGCTGCAATGGATGAATTTAGGCTACAACGAAGAAACCGTTTGGTACGTTAAAGAATTTGCTTCAATGGTAGAAGGTAGATTTGACAACATTCTTGTTCTCGGTATCGGCGGTTCTGCATTGGGCGGTTTGGCTGTAACAGAAGCTCTTTTGAAACCTTATTGGAACCTTTTAACACCTGAACAAAGAAACGGACTTCCAAGAATTTTCTTTTTGGATAATATTGATCCTGATTCCATGAACGGGCTTTTAGATATTCTTGATTTGAAGAAAACATTGGTAAATGTTATTACAAAATCAGGTTCAACAGCAGAAACGATGTCACAATATATGATAATCAAGGACCGTTTGGAAAAAGAACTCGGTGATAATTACAGAAGAAATATTGTTGCAACAACCGATAAAAAAATGGGTGTTTTAAGGCAACTCGCTGACCAAGAAGGTTATAAAACATTTGTTGTTCCTGATGACGTAGGCGGACGTTTTTCCGTATTCTCAGCAGTAGGTCTTGTTCCGTTTGCTTTAGTAGGGCTTGATATTGACCAAATCATGAATGGTATTAAGGATATGGATTTGGCTCTAAAAAACACGGATATTCATCAAAATATAGCAGCTCAAGGTGCTTTAATTCAGTATCTTTTGGATACTGAAAAAGGTAAGAATATTTCAGTTATGATGCCTTATTCAAGCAGATTAAAATATGTTTCTGACTGGTACGTTCAACTTTGGGCAGAATCTTTGGGTAAAGAATACAATAATGCAGGAGAAAAGGTTAATGTTGGTCCGACACCTGTTAAAGCAGTTGGTGCAACTGATCAACACTCGCAAATACAATTGTATAATGAAGGTCCTAATAATAAAGTTATTACATTTATTCGTGTAAACAATTTTGATACAACTTTAGAAATTCCTAAAATTTTTGAATATACAGGAATTGGTTATTTAGGTGGAAAGACTATCAATGATTTGATTAACGCGGAAGCGGACTCTACAAGGGTCGCATTAGCAGATTATTCTCGTCCTACAATAACAATTTCATTAGAAAAACTTGATGAATACAACGTTGCACAACTTCTTTATATGTTAGAAGTTCAAACTGCAATCGCAGGCGAATTGTACAACATAAATACATTTAATCAGCCTGGTGTAGAACAGGCAAAAAATTATACTTACGCTTTGATGGGTAGGGCAGGTTACGAAGAATCTGCGCATACGCTTCAAGAAAAAATGGCGTCAGTTTAGAAATATGATGTTGGGCTGAAAATCCGACCTGCTTGTGATTGTGCAATGTAGGTTGGGCTTTCAGCCCAATATCAATAAAGAGGATTTTATTATGAAAAAGATTTTATCACTGATTATTTTACTGGGTTTATCTTGCGGTATGAGTTTTGCAGCAGCAGATAAATATTCCGAAGACTACCTAAAAAACCATAAGCACATCGCAATTATGAATCCGATTGCTGAAGGGATTGTTGAACACTCTATCAAAAGCGCCTTGAAAAAAGAAACAAATGCTAATTTTAAAGTTAAATTTTCAGGTTACACACTTTCAAGTATGAAAAAAGGTATTTTTAAAGAACTTGAACTTACGGGAAAAGATGTTCAGGTTGACGATATTACAATACCTTATGTTCACTTGAAATCTTTAAGCGACTATAATTATGTTGATTATACAAAAGATCCGATTGTGTTTAAGTCTGATATGACTTACGCTTATGATATGTTGCTTTCGGAAGAAAGTCTTAACAAAGCATTAGAGCATGGTAATTACAAAGCTGTAATTAATAATATTAACAATTTAGCATATCCGATGTTTCAGGTTAAGAGTGTAAAAACAAAAATTTTGGATAACAAATTTTATATTTTGACTTCTTACAATTTCCCGATTGCACCATCACCAAAGGATAAAGTTTTTGTAGCATCCTCTGATTTTGAGGTTAGAAATGGTAAAATCAAAGCCGTAAATGTTAAATTGGATAGCGCGTACGGCAAAGTTTCTTTAAATAAAGTTGCTAATATGTTGAACCTTTTGAACCCGCTTGAATTCACTATGATGCTGCTTGAGTCAAAAGAATGCAAAGCAAATATTGAGAATGTAAAAATTGTTGACAACAATGTCCGAATTGATGGTAGAATATTTGTAAAAGGAGAGTAGTTTATGAATTTTTCTCAAAAACTGGGTCTGTTTATTCTGATTGCTATTTCGGCTGCTTATGTTTATTTTTCGTTCTTTTCTGCAGAAGGAATACATATTCCGACTTTGCCGTCATTTAATCACGAAGATGAGAATAATTCAGAATTACCGCCTGCAATATTAGATGAAATCACAACTACAACTCCAAACGAAGTTCCTACGGAAACTCCGCAAAAACATACAGTTAAAACTGTTAAAATTTTCGTAACTGATTCTAACGGAAAAATTCGTTCACTTAACCGCAAATGCGATACAGCACAAGAAAAATCTTGTTTTGCTTATGCAATGAAAGAACTTGTTTCAGCACCTTCTAATTGGGAAAAATCAAAAGGTTTCACATCTGAAATTCCTTCTAGTACAAAAATTCTATCAATTAGAGAAGGCGAAGGCAGTGTTATGATAGACCTTTCATCAGCGTTTGAAAGTGGTGGCGGCGCAGAAAGTACTTGCACAAGAGTTATGCAGGTTATTAAAACCGCAAAAGCCAATACAAATTTACCTGTTTATTTGTACATTAACGGTAAACAAGCTGATGTAATCGGCGGTGAAGGAATTATGGTTAAACAACCATTAAGCGAGAGGTCTTTAGATGACTAACAAAGATTTAGACTACTATTTGAACCTCAATTGGACGCTTATTGAGGGAACAGACTTGGATTTTAACGGAAATCCTTATCATTATATTGAAATTAAAGAAATTCCGAGTTTTGCTTTTTGTGCTAAAACCAGAGAAAAAGCGTTAGAAAACTACAAAAAACAGCTTCGACTTTCGCTTATGCTTATGCTTGAAGACGGAGAACATATTGTAGAACCGGGTGAAGAAACCGAAGATGACATTGATTGGGAAAGTATATGTCCATAACAAAATTATCTGAAATAATTATTACAAAGATGGAAAAAGAAGATGTTGATGCCGTTGTAGCGATTGAAGAAGAGGCTTACGGCAAACATCATTGGGCTAAATCATCGTTTTATGATGAAATGGCAAATAACCTTGCTAAATACTATGCTGCTAAAACTTTTGATGGCGAAATCGTTGGTTATGCAGGTACCTGGCATATTATTGACGAAGGTCATATTACAACAATTGCTGTAAAAAAAGATTTTTTGAGAAATCATATCGCAGAAGCTATGATGTATCGAATTATTGAAGATTGTTACAAAGACAAGGTTAAGTATTTGACTTTAGAGGT
Source organism: uncultured Candidatus Melainabacteria bacterium (assembly GCA_934754515.1). GTDB lineage: Bacteria > Cyanobacteriota > Vampirovibrionia > Gastranaerophilales > Gastranaerophilaceae > CAG-196. The sequence goes on from CAKVIG010000010.1 coordinate 55,798, forward strand.
TCGAGTTTCAAATGAGCCTGCTATCAGATTGTATGAAAAATACGGGTTTCAGTCTTTAGGAACAAGAAAAGGATATTATCAAGATAATAATGAAGACGCATTAATTATGTGGACTGAAAATATTTTTTACGATAAATTTAGAATAAAATACCAAGAAAATATTAACAAATTAAAAACGTTGATTGAAATAAAATGAGCAAAAGAGTTGCAAAACAAATAAACAGTTTTAAATATAAAGGTGAACCCATCAGAATAACTATGGGTACGCTTGTTATGACTGCTCTGTGTGTTTTGCTGATTATTGTCGCAACTTTCACGCAGCTTACTTTAAAACACCCTTATATTCCGTTTGATTCGTTGAGTTTTTTAGCGATGGAAACGGATGAACACGCGATTTTACATCATTTTATAAAGAGCTATAAATACATACCACAAATCCCTGTTGTATTTTTTATTGTTGCTCTAATGGGTAGAAAATTCGGAATTTTAGCAATTTTGATGTACATATTTTTAGGCTTAATATTTCCTATTTTTGCGTTGGGCGGAGGCGTAAGTTACTTTTTTGAATATGGCTTTGGTTATATTTTGGCATTTTTACCTGCAATCTTTTTTGCGGGAACTTTGCTCAAAGGTAAGACCGATATTTTAAGAGTGTTTTTAATTTCCCTTATCGGCGTTTTGATAATTCACGTTTTAGGAATTTTATATATGTTTTTTATAGCAACGCTTCGCCACGCACCAATGGATTTGGTGACAAGCTGGATTATGTCACAAAGTGGTGTGCAGGTATTTTATGACATATTTTTTGCAATGATTGCGATTTTCGCAGGCAGACAAATGCGAAAATTGTTGTGGATTGTTATGTGCTGATATAAATTAACAGTTGAGGCGTTAACACCTCCCTAATTAGGGAGGTCGCAGTCGTACGAGCGTAAGCGAGTTACGAATGCGGGTGGGTATTTATTTGAAAAAATTGAGAAATTGAGAATGGAATTTTGCAAGAAAAATTTGACGTGAGAAATGTTTAATTCACGTTTTGTTGATACCCATCCCAACCTTCCCTAACAAGGGAAGGAGTATGTGCGAATGTCGTTCGATGTTGGCGTTAGCACCTCCATGGCTAAGCATTAAGGATGAATATTATTTACTCCTCTAAATCCTCTTTCAGCCGTATATTCCCAGTTCTTTTCAGGCATGAGCTTATTGTTTAAACCTTTCCAAATTGCATCGACATTATATGCACAATTTTTATATCTATTCATATATTCAAGCAAAAGTTCTGTTTTTGTGTTACCTGCTCCGCGCCCAATGCCTTGCAGAGTCGAATCTATAATAATATCACGCTTAGTGTCGTTTATGAACTTTATACTAAGCGCAAGCGAAAGCTGAATATTATTGTGCGAATGAAATCCCAATTCAATTCCATTATCGAGTGTTTCTTCAAAAATCGGCAGAATTAAATCCATATCTTCAGGAAACATTGAACCGAACGAATCGACAATATAGCAAGCATTTACACCAATAAAGTTCGCGCGCTTGCAAAGTTTTATCAAATCATTTTTTGAATAATCTTTAACGTTTGACGGTTGCAAAAACACTTTGTAACCTTTGTTTTTAACTTCTTCTGCCGCAAAAGAAATTTCATCCAAACTTTTTTTGTAAAACGCAATTCTGATTATATCAACTAAACCATTGTTTTGAGGAAGTTTTGCTATATCATAACGTCCGTAATCAAACATAAGCGAAAACTTAGATTTAGAGGCTTCAAGATAGTTTTTTGTATCGTCAGGAACACTGTATAAAACAGAATCCTTTTCATGAACACAATTTCTTAACCAACCGCATTCAACGATGTCGATTTTAGTGTTTTCTAATGTTGTAATAATATCGCAAATACGTTTTTCGCCAAATTTTGAATCAACGACATAAGCGCCATCACGTAATGTACAATCTAAAACTTTATATCCCATAAGAACCTCTTTACATATCGTAACAAAAATATTGAAATGTAGCAATTTTTGCTTTCTACTTAACTTTATATATATAAGAATGTGTAACAAAGGTGTAATGTGCTATGACAAATCCAATGATTAATCCGCAACAACCAAATTATTCGGGTGTAACAATTCAGATTTCAAATCCTGCCGTTAATTTGGGCAGAAATTGTAGTATTCCAAATACTCCTCAAGGATATCAAGCGCAAGCTTATCAGGCTCAAGGTTATCAAACTCAAGGATACCAAGATGTTCCACAAGGAGTTTATCAAGTTCCGCAAGCACAAATTGGGGCAATACCGCAAAAAGAAATTTACGGTTATGCAACAAACCCACAAATGACACAACAGCCAAACGGATTTCAAACATACCCTGCACAATACTATTTAAACAATTATAACTATCAAGGTGACGGAAGGACTGCTGAAAATGCCAACGGAAAAAACGGTACAGAGAATGCAGTTAATAAATCTGATATAGAAGCTATTAATAAAGAATTAGAAAATATTAAAAATGTATCAGAACCTGCAAATAAAACTCAAAATGCAGACTCTAAAGATGTAAATTCTACTCAAGCAGGTGAAATTGCAAATGAGGCAAATCAAACCGATAGTGTGGGAGCAGATGGTACAGCTTTAAAACACTATGACACAGGCGAAAACAAAGATACAAAACAAGATATGACTAAATCAAGCGGGATTATTGATGATTTAGACGCTCGTGAAGAACAAATTAAAGCTGATAAAAAGAACAGCAAGCAAAAAAGAGTTGTTGCCCTAACGGATGAATATATTAAATCGTTAGAAAATTATTTGAATAATCCGAATGATGAAATTCGTTTGATGGCTTCAAAAGAAATTTTGATGAGATTAGATGAAGATAAAGACAGGTACAATGATGCAGCTTTGAACGCATTATTAAATAAAATGCTTCAAGACCCATCAAAATTAATCAGAGTTGCGGCGTTGAGTGCGTTTGCTTCTCAATTGGCAAGTGGTAATGATTTTACGGTAGAACTTCTTCATAACATTCAAGCAAATCCAAGTGCTGATAAAGAAGATGTTCTTCAAGCAGCTGATATTTTGTTAAAAATGGCAGGCGGAACGGAAGTTAAAAATATTCCAAATCCTGCAGTAAAAGAAGATGTTCCGCAGGATGGAGTTAAAGGACAATAAAAATGGGAATGGTTTCTAACATAGTATGCAAAACGGTTGGTATAGCAGGCATGAGCGCAGTGCTTTATGACTCATATTCTGTTGCCAAAAAGAATGCAGGCAGAGTTTCTCAAATGGAAAATGCCGACCATTTTGAAAAAGTTCATGCTTCGACAAGAACTTTAAACGGAGAAAGTTCTGTTAATCGTGCTATGCAGAAAAAAGTCGCAGAAATGCGTATGGATAACCCTCTATTTTCAATTATGGGAAATATCAAAGGATTTACAAAAGGATTTTTAAACACGTTAGGAAATAATCTTATACCGGTTGCTTTTTCAGCCTTAGCACTTGCTACAAAAGGTACAATGTCAAAAATCGGAGCTTGGGGAGTTGCCGGATATGGCGTGTTTACGGTGCTTAAAGAAGGTTTTGGCTTAGGTAAAAATACTCCTGTAGATTAATCAAAAAACTATTTTTATATAAATGTTAACAAATGTAACAAATGCTGATTTTCTTTTTAGAAAAAGGCAATTTTTTTACAAAATATGACTTTATAAATATAAGGTTAGATAAAAATAGGTTAGGTAGGTTATGATTAATAATATTGCATCTATGGACATGCGTCCACAGATGGCAGTCGCAAAACCGACTGCTTCTGTATCAAGCTTTAGTATGCCGCCAATATTGGGCTTTAAAACTATTCCATTGAGGGAAAAGGCGACAATGCGTGTCAAAAAGTTAAAAAGGGGCGATAATATTGCTATACCCGGAATAATTGAGGACGACTATGTAGATGTGGTCGAAGAAACTCTTAATCTGGAACGAAAACCGGAAGAAGGGAATTTCTTTAATCAGCAATCCTTTATTATACCTGTAAAAAGAAAAATACAGTATTTGAAAAACTGTTATATAATTGACTATATTCAATCACCTAAACCAAGGTGCGGACTTGGAGCGGAGGCTGTCAAAGCTTTGGCTGAAAAAGCCATGTTTGACCCGAAAGCCGAAGGGCGTATTGTGACTTTTTCGGCGCCACTGGTCAAAGAATCATCGCCGGCTTTGTTCTTTTACAAGCTCGGGTTCAGGTTCACGTCACCTCAGGCGAATGAATATATGGAGGAATGCCTACGAAAGAAAGTACCTGATATTCCTGTTCAGACGGGAATGATGTACTTACCGAAGAACAGGCTGCACAAATTGTTACATTATGGAGAACTATTCTAAATGAGTGAAATTAATAACAATTATTTAGAAGGACACTACTCGACCGAAACTAAGGTTAAACGACCGAAAATTGTCGCGGCAGAAGGTCCTGCAATCTTGCCTAAACAAACGCTGTTCTCAAATAAAGATGCAGACAAAAGAATGCAAAAAATTAATACTGATATATATGAAGGTGCTAAAAAGGAGAAATCAAAAAATGATTTTAATAAAAAACTGTATTTTAAAATTTTTGGCGGTGTTGCTTTATTCTCCGCAGGTATCGCCGGTGTATATAAAATCAGAAACTTCTTTAGAAAATCTTAATTAGCAGAATTTCTGTTTTATGTTAGAATAAAGTGCAGAGGAGTTGAAAATTTGAAAAGCGGAAAAGTTAGATAAGTTCGTTTTGGCTAAAATGTCTGCTTATCAAAAGTGAATAATTTGAACCGTTCAACTGTTCAACATTTCCACCTTTCAACTCTATTTACAAAATAGCGAGGATATAATAAATGTGCGGAATTGTTGGTTACGTTGGAAATAAAACAGCTGTTGATATTCTTTTAGAAGGTTTAACAAGTCTTGAATATAGAGGTTACGACTCATCAGGAATTGCGGTTAACGTAGAAGGCAAAGTTGAACTTTATAAAGCTGCAGGTAAATTACAAAATCTTAAAGATATTGTTGAAAAAAATTACGCAGAAATTTCTAAATCAACAATCGGTATAGGTCATATTCGTTGGGCAACACACGGTGCGCCAACAGTTGAAAACGCACACCCACATTCTTGTAATTGTGGAAAGGTAGCGGTTGTTCACAATGGTATTATTGAAAATTACAAAGAATTAAGAGCAAAATTAGAAGCTAAAGGTTGCACATTCCGTTCTCAAACCGATACAGAAACAGTTGCGCATTTAGTAGCTACAAAATATGGTGAAACTCACGATTTAACAGAAGCAGTAAGACTTGCTACAAAAGAAATTGAAGGTGCTTATGCTCTTTGTGTTATTCATCAAGATGTACCAAATACAATTGTTGCGACAAGAAGAAATGCACCACTTGTTGTTGGTTTAGGTGAAGGTGAAAACTTTGTAGCATCTGACGTTCCTGCATTAATCCAATATACAAAAAAAGCAATGTACTTAGATGACAATCAAATCGTGACATTAAAACCTGATTCTTACAAGGTTATTGATATTGACAAAAATCCATTGACTTTAAAAGTAGAAACTCTTCCTTGGGAACCTGTAGCATTAAGCAAAATGGGTTATAAGCACTTCATGCTTAAAGAAATTCATGAACAACCTGATGTTGTTAGAAATGTGCTTTCAGGAAAACTTCATGCAATGGATGAGGATATCATTTTAAAAGAAGTTACTTTAGATAAAGATAAATTAAAAAACTTGAGCCGTATTCAGATAGTTGCTTGCGGAACATCTTTGCATGCTGCAATGGTTGGTAAATATTTAATCGAAGATTTCTGCGGAATTCCTGTTGACGTTGAACCTTCTAGTGAATATATTTACAGAAAAACAATTACAGATAAAAATACGCTTGTAATTGGCGTTTCTCAATCAGGTGAAACAGCTGATACGATTACTGCTGTAAGACAAGCAAAAAATAAAGGTTCACATATTTTAATTGTAACTAACCGACCTGATTCAACAATGGCAAGAGAAGCAGATAGCTTAGTTCCGGTGAACGCAGGTATAGAGGTTTCTGTTGCGGCTACAAAATCATATATGGCACAGTTGATTTCGTTCTACTTGTTGGCGATTTATATGGCAGAAGTTAAGAATTCTATGCCAAAAGAAGAATTAGTTAACTTGAAACATGAATTAATTGTTCTTCCACAAAAAATAGAGAAAATTTTAGCGCATACAGATGATGTTCAAAAATGCGCAAGAGCGTTCTCCAGCGCAAAAGACTTTATCTTTATAGCAAGAGGAATTAATTTCCCAACAGCTTTGGAAGGTGCTTTAAAACTTAAAGAAATCAGTTATATTAACGCCACAGGTTACACTGCAGGTGAATTAAAACATGGCCCTATTGCAATGTTGGATGAATCTATGCCTGTGCTTTCAATCTTAATGTCAGGCAAAGTATTTGATAAAATCATGTCAAATTCAGAAGAAGCAAAAGCTCGTAACGCAAGAATGATTGCACTTACAGATTGTACAGATTCAAAAATGGAAGAACTTTTTGATTGCATAATAAGAGTCCCTGAAGTTTCAGAAATCTTGTCACCAGCACTTGCAATCGTTCCATTGCAGTTGTTGGCTTATTATATTGCAGAATTTTTGGGTAAAGACGTTGATCAGCCTAGAAATTTGGCAAAATCTGTGACGGTTGAATAAATGGAAAATTGAAAATGGAAAGTGGAAAATTATTAATTTCGCTTCGCTCATAAAGTATAGAAATGTAGGGTGCAATTTTTTGCACCAATAACTTAAAAAACGGAAAGTAGGTTGGGCATTCTTGCCCAACAATAGTTTTAGGAAAATTTTATGCAAGTCGTATCGGAAATAGTCGAAATACCAAACAACAATGCGCCAACAGTTGAATACGTCGAATCTGAGTTAACAAAACGCAACATTAATCCTCTAAGATGGGCGATTGTACATGTTAGTGATAAAATGTATACAGTAAGTGTTGCGAATTTAAAGGAATAGGAAGAAGTTTATGAATTCTACTCAATTAAAATGTGATATAAAAGATATAAATTTGGCAGAGCAAGGTAAAAACAATATCGAATGGGCTTTAAAAGACATGCCTGTTCTTAAAAAAATAAGAGATAGATTTGTTTTAGAAAAACCGTTTGCAGGATTGAAACTTTCTGCATGCCTGCATATTACGAAAGAAACAGCAGCTTTGTGTACAGTTATGCAAGCAGGCGGGGCTGATGTTGTTTTAATCGCATCTAATCCTCTTTCAACACAAGATGATGTTGCAGCTGCTCTTGTAAAATATTGGAATATTCCTGTTTTAGGTTATGCAGGCGAAGCTAAAGATGTTTATCATTCACATATTATGGACGCAATCGGACACAAGCCTGATATCATTATTGATGACGGATGTGACCTTGTAGCAACACTTCACGCAAAATGTCCCGAACTTGCAAGCCATATTATCGGCGCGACAGAAGAAACAACAACGGGTATTGTAAGACTTGAAGCTCTTGAAAAACAAGGTGAATTAAGATTCCCAACAATTGGTGTTAATACAAGTTTAACAAAACACTTGTATGATAACCGTTATGGTACAGGTCAAACTGCTATGGACGGCATTATGAGAGCAACAAATGTTCTTATTGCAGGTAAGACTGTTGTAATCTCAGGTTATGGTTGGTGCGGACGCGGTTGCGCGTTGAGAGCAAAAGCTTTGGGCGGAAACGTTATTGTTTGCGAAGTTGACCCTCTAAAAGCTTTAGAAGCTGCAATGGAGGGCTATAGAGTCATGCCGATAGCAGAAGCGGCTAAAGAAGGTGATATTTTCTTAACTGTAACAGGTGATAAGCACGTAATTGATGTTGAACACATGATGAACATGAAAGACGGTGCTTTTGTAAGTAATGCAGGTCACTTTGATAGAGAAGTGAACGTCGAAGGTTTAAAATCTAAAGCTGCTGAAATCAAGAGAATAAGACCATTTTTGGATGAATACAAATTGGTAAACGGCAAGTCAATTTACGTTTTAGCGGAAGGCGGACTTGTGAACCTTGCTGCTGCGGAAGGTCATCCGGCATCAGTTATGGATATGAGTTTTGCAAACCAAGCGTTGGGTATTGAATTTCTTGTAAAAAATAAAGGTAAATTAGAAAACAAACTTTATACTCTTCCTAAGCATGTTGATGAAGATATCGCGAGATTGAAACTTGAGTCTATGGGTATCGAAATTGACAGCTTGACGGAAGAGCAAGAAGAATATCTAAACAGTTGGAAATAAGAATTTTATATAGCAAGAAAGTTGTAAAATTTTCTTGCTATATCTTTAAGAATTGTAAATAATACTAGCAAAAATTATTTTTTCAGGTTTTTATGTTGATGTAAATAATAGAAAGCTATGAAAATAAAATATAAATATATGAAAGGCAAGATATGCAAATCTCAAAAATTACTCAACCAATGTTTACAAAAGCTCCAATAATGTTTAAATCAGAAATAGCACCCCAAGCAGAACCTGTTGAAAATAAAGAATTACCAACTGCTGAAAATTACGGTCGCGCAATGGTAAATTTTAAAGGAGCAGGTGTTGTTCCTCGCAGAATTCTCTGTTTGCAAGATAAAGCGTTAATGGAAACTTTAAGTGATACGCTTGCATTAACAAAAGAAAAAGCTTTAAAGTTAAGAAAAGAGTTTAAGATTTTTTTAACAGAAAACAATTATCGTTCTTTAAATGATGTAGAATTCCAAAAAGGTGATGATGGATTTATAGAAGAATGCGAATTTGTAGGAAAACTTACGGACAGACTTTCTAAGAAAATTGGATTAAATGAATCTCAAGAGGATGCTTTAAATATGGAATTGGTTAAGAGAATGGATGAAAAAAATAATTATGTTCCGGGTGGAAAAGCTTATTTAAAAGAAATGAACGTGCTGGATGAATCTCTGAAAAAAAATTATCAAAAAATATCTGTATAATAAAAAAAATCGGCTTTTAAAGCCGATTTTTTTTATTTGATATAACTTTCAACATCTTCCGTTTTTATTTTTATATGTCCTTCAGAATTTATGTATAAAGGAATGATTATATCATCACCATAACCTGAATTTACCGCAACTTGGCATTCACCCTTATCTTTACAATCTCCTGATGCTGAAAATTTCCACGTTGAACCATCGCTCGCTTGAATTTCTGAATCGCTTACAGATGTTACATTCATGTGCTCTGCAAAACATTTAGCTAAACTTTCAGGTTGGCATTTTGTATCCATTGCTTCACCCATCAAAGCGACTTGCATTGCTGTTGAAATTTCTTTTTTTATCATTGTTTCATTTCTTGAACTATCAGTATTTGACATTAAAATCGGTAACGTAGTCGCTAGAATTATACAAGGTATAAGAATTGCTAATATGATTTCCAGTATAAGACCTGCAATTGCCCATTTTTTCTGCACCTTATGAAATTCTTCAATACTGTTCCATCTTTTATTTTGCCAAGCCCATTTGTTACCGTTTATGCCAAACCAAATCATAACGCCAAGCTGAACAATAATACCAAGAATCGGAATAATTCCTAATATTGCAATTGGGAATATGATTAATGTTATATAGCTTCTGTTTCCAAGACCCCAAATCCAAGACAATAAACAAGCACCCCAGTTAAATCTCTTAGCTATAATATCCAGAACAGGAGAATCTTTTCCCGCACCTGAGTTATTCGTAAGTGAGCTATTTGCACCGGGTATTGCTTTTGCTTGTTGCGGTTTGTTAAATCCGTTAATTTCCATATCTTCTCTCTTTCTTTTTACTTAGTTGGTTTATAAAACTTATATGCTGTCATAGCACTTTTCAATATATTTTTAGTCGTTGCATTTTCAGAATATAACAAACTTTCATCCATAAAATATTCGCCTAAAAGTTCATTATTTTTTACATTATAAATCTTTGTGCGTGAAAGTTCTTCTGTTTTGCTGTAATATCCGTTACTATCAGATTTTTTTCTTTCAGAAGAAGCTAAAGACGCTGCCATATCTAAAATATCTTTCTTTTCGCTAAAAGAATATCTTTTCCAATCTTCCGGCAAGACATAAAATTTATTTTCATTCTTTGTAATTTCATGAGATTCAAAATATATAGATGAATATTTTTGCATAGAAGAATCAAGTTTTTCTAATGTCGCGGATTTACATTCAGGAGAATTTTTTGTTTCATTGATGCCAATAGCCACTATGCCGAATACAACTGCAAAAACAATTACATAAATCAATATTGGTAACACTAAAACCTTATATAATACAAATACAATAGTTTGAGTTTCTTGAGATTTTTTAAATTCTTCTATATTTTGCCATTTACGATTGTTAGAAGACCATTCATTTCCTTTCATACCAATAAACAACGAATACAAGAATCCCCAAGGTGTCCAGCCTAATAAAATTATCCATAAGGTTTGATATGATTTATTCCAAAGTCCCCACAACCAAGTTCCAAAGTATGCACCCCAGTTGAATTCTTTGCGGTAGTCATAAGGATACTTCCCTGTAATTTCGCCTTTTTTAAGTGCAAGATACAAAATCGCAACAGTGTTTAGAGTTGCAAGTAATATTGCAATCGGACAGGGGAAAATAATTCCAAAAGCATTAAGAATAAATAAAGCGGAAAAGATTAAATTAATGTCTTTTAAAATTTTGCCGTTGATATCATTTAATCTTCTGTTTGCATTTATACAAACAATGTAAGAACACAAAATTCCGCCGATTAACGTCCAAAATTTGAGCAATAAAGAAGCTTCCGCCCATACTTTATTAAGGTTTAATATATCTTCGAGTGTACCTAAATTTGTTATCAAATATAAATTTAAAGGCAATGAAAAAAATAAAGCAATCATGCCTAAATATATCAGGTTATAACAAAAATCATACCTTCCAATAATACCATCAGTGCCGAGAAACTTCGTGTTTAATCTTAATTCATCAATCATTATTTTTTATTTCTTTTTAGTATGTTGATTTTATTATAGAGGTATTTTTAAGTTTTGTAAAGCAAAACTAATATCTATACTTATAGGGTAATTACTTATCAAAAAAGTCAACTTATGGAAGTGTATTTGTATGATAGTGATAAAGGTGTGATAATTTATCACACCTTTATCTTATTAAAATTATTTTAAACAATTTTCCATTTTCCACTTTCAATTTTCCATTGGAGTAAGCACCTTTATTTATTTCTGTTAGCCTTATAAGCTTTTAATATAATATTCCTTGCTTTAATAGCTTCCTCATGTGTAAGTGGTGGTACGCCTTTTAGCGGATAATCAATACCTAAGTTTTCGTATTTAGGTATTGCCATATCATGATATGGTAGAACATCTAACGCTTTAATATTATTCAATGTTGCCAAAAATTCACCCAAACGAGTTAAATATTCTTCTTTATAAGTGATACCTGGGACAACAACATGTCTTACCCACATTGGCTTTTTGATATCAGAAAGGTAACGAGCGAAATCCAAAATATTCTTGTTAGAATGTTTTGTTAATTTTTTGTGTTCTTCATCATCAATGTGTTTGATATCCAAAAGTACAATACTTGTATATTTCATTAATTCATCAACTTTTGCAGTATTGTCTTTGTTAAACAAAACGCCAGATGTATCAAGAGCAGTATTAACTCCTTTTTCTGAGAGTTTTTTAAATAATTCTGTTACAAATTCAATTTGCGCCATCGGTTCTCCACCAGTTACGGTAACTCCACCGGCACAGAATTCTTTAACGCCTTCATATTGTTTAACTATTTCATCAACACTAACTTTATGATTTTCTTTAAAATCCCAAGTGTCGGGGTTGTGACAGTACTGACAGCGCATAGGGCAACCTTGCGTGAACACTACAAATCTTATCCCCGGACCATCAACGGTTCCGCAGCTTTCTATAGAATGTAGATTTCCAAATATTTCTTCAGACATAATAAATACCTCTTATCCTGATTTATTGTATTACAATGTTGCGCATTATTCTACCCCCTTGTCTTTTTTATTGGCAGTGATTTTGCTTTTTTTTCATGTTAGACTAGTCGTTATAGTATTAATCGAAGGAGAAGAATATGAGTAAATTGAGAATCGGTATTATTGGTCTTGGAACAGTTGGCTCAGGTGTTTATAAGACCTTACAGGATATGAATGATATCGAGATTGTTAAAATTGCAGTAAAAAATCTTAACAAACCTCGTTCTGTAGAAGTTCCGACCTCAATGATTACCGATAATCCTTATGATTTAGTTAATGACCCTTCTATTGATGTTGTTGTAGAATTGATTGGCGGTGTTAATCCGGCATGGGACTTTATCTCTACAGCAATTAAAAATGGCAAACATATTGTAACTGCAAATAAAGAACTTTTAGCAAAAAAAGGCGAAGAACTTTTTAATTTGGCAGAAGAACATAATAGAGTTGTTTTGTACGAAGCCGCTATTGCAGGTGGCATTCCAATTATTATGCCGATTAAAACAATTTTAGCAGGTAACAAAATTAGAAAAATTCATGCGATTTTAAACGGTACAACAAATTACATTTTAACAAAAATGGATACTGACGGTGCTTCTTATGAAGATGTTTTAAAAGAAGCGCAGCAATTAGGTTACGCAGAAACTGATCCGACAGGTGATGTTGAAGGTTTTGATGCCGCATATAAAATCACAACTCTTGCAACAATTGCATTCAAAAAACGTATCAAGATTGAAAACGTTTACCGAGAAGGTATTACAAAAGTTCGCAGAGAGGATATGGCAAAGGCGAACGAATTTGGATATAAAATTAAACTTATTGCAACAGCTACGATTGATGAAAATGATAACGCAGATGTTCGAGTTCATCCGATGCTTGTTTCAAAAGATTCAATGCTTGCTCACATAGACTATGTTAAAAACGCAATTGCAATCAGCGGTCACCCGATTGGTGATATTGTGCTTTCAGGTCCGGGAGCGGGCGAATTTCCAACTGCCAGCTCTGTAGTCGGTGATATTTTGTCTATTAAAGCAGAATTTGGAAAAACTGACTATATGCTTCCAATGATGAGATGTAATCACCACACGGCAGCAAAACCTGTTAAAATTGAAGATACATTCAACAAATACTATATTTCAATAACTGCGCCAAATGCGATTGGTATAATTGCTAAAATTGGTACAATTTGTGCAAGCAAAAATATAAGCTTGTCGAGTATTCTTCAAAAAGGCGTTTCAAGTGATAATACTGCAGATATTACAGTAATTACCGAAAAAGCTCAAGAAAGATTAATAAGAGAAGTTGTAAATGAGTTAAAAGATTGCACTGTTAATAGTATAATAAGAGTTGCAGATTAGATAAAATTAATAAAGCTATTTTGTGCTATATTAAAGAAAAAAGAGAGGATTTAATATGTACTACCAAGGTCTGATTAACAAATATAGAAAATACTTACCTGTAACAGAGTCTACACCTGTTGTAACACTTAATGAAGGCAACACACCTTTAATCAAGGCTGATAATTTGGCTAAGAAAATAGGTTTGGAAGCAAATATTTATTTGAAATTTGAAGGTTGCAACCCAACGGGAAGTTTTAAAGACCGTGGTATGACAATGGCTGTAACAAAGGCTAAAGAAGCCGGCGCAAATGCTATTATTTGTGCATCAACCGGAAACACTTCCGCTTCTGCCGCAGCTTACGGTGCAAAAGCAGGGATTAAAACATTTGTACTTATTCCTGACGGGTATATTGCGTTAGGTAAGCTTTCTCAAGCTATGATGTACGGTGCTGAAATTATCGCAATTCAAGGCAACTTTGACCAAGCTTTGGAATGTGTCAGAGAAATTTCTGCAACCCATCCGATAACTTTAGTAAACTCAGTAAATCCATTCAGAATTGAAGGTCAAAAAACAGGCGCATTTGAAATTTGTGATGCTTTAGGAAAAGCCCCTGAATATCATTTTATTCCTGTAGGAAACGCAGGTAATATTACGGCTTACTGGAAAGGCTACAAAGAGTATTTTGCAGAAGGTACTATTAAAGCTTTACCACAAATGATGGGATTTGAGGCAGAAGGTTCAGCTGCCATAGTTCGCGGAGAAAGAATTTTAAAACCTGAAACATTAGCAACTGCAATCAGAATAGGTAACCCTGCAAGCTGGAAGCAAGCAGAAGCCGCAAGAGATGAAAGCAAAGGTAAAATTGGTTGCGTGTCTGATGAAAAAATTGTTGAAGCTTATAAGATGTTAGCATCGGCTGAAGGTATTTTATGTGAACCTGCAAGTGCTGCATCAGTTGCAGGCTTAATCCAAGCATACTCACAAGGTCTTGTTAAAGAAGGAACAGACATCGTTTGTATCCTTACGGGCAACGGACTTAAAGACCCTGATAATGCTATTAAGTATTCTAATGCGGATGTTAAAAAGACATCATCAGAAATTAAAGATGTTTTAAAAGCAATGGGTATTTAAAATGTTAAGAAAAGAATTTATTGATGCAAAAAGAATTGTAATCAAACTTGGTACAAATGTTTTGAGAAACGCTGATGGCGAAGTTGCGATTTCTCGTATTTATTCATTTATTGAAGACATGTCAAAACTTGTGAAGCAAGGTAAAGAAGTTATTTTGGTAACTTCCGGTGCAGTTGGTTTAGGCAAAAAGAAATTAAATTTAGATTCTACTGCCGAAGATGGTGTAAAACAGGCATGTGCGGCTGTCGGTCAAAGTCGTTTGATGTCGTTTTATGAAAACGGTTTTGGTATTTTTGATGTGCCGATTGCGCAAATTCTTTTAACAGAAGACGATTTTTCTTTGAGATACAGATATTTGAGCCTTAGAACAACTTTAAACAAGATTTTGGAATTTGGAGTAGTGCCGATTATTAACCAAAATGACACGGTTTCAACAATCGCTATGAATCCTATGATGGCTGGCATGAAGGTTTGTTTTGCGGATAATGATAAATTGTCTGCGCTTGTTGCGAGCGAACTTGACGCGGATTTGTTGATTTTATTATCTGATATTAACGGACTTTATACCGCTAATCCGAAAGAAAATCCAAACGCGACTTTGATTAAAGAAGTTGACTGTGTAACTGATGAGATTATGGCACTGGGAACTGATGCCTCTGAAGGTGGTCGCGGTGGCATGAGAACTAAGCTTGAGGCAGCAAAACTTGTAACACGTTTTGGTGGTCGAGTATTGATTGCAAACGGTAAAATTCCTTATGTAATTAATAAAATTTTTGAATGCGAAGATATTGGAACGATGTTCTTGCCTACAAGCGAAAATCTTCCTGACAAAAAACGTTGGATTGGTTACGCAACAAATATTATCGGAGGACTTGTTGTTAATGAAGGTGCGAAAAAAGCTATTTTAGAACAATGCTCAAGTCTTTTGCCGATTGGAATTCTGAACGTTGTAAACGATTTTAATCAAGGCGAAGTTGTGTCAATTATGGATGAAAATAATGTAGAATTTGCGCGCGGCATGGTTAACTATAGTTCACAAGAATGCCGTAGAATTGTTGGTTCGCATTCTAACAATATTGAGAAAATTTTGGGTTATAAAAACTACGACGCGGTGATTACGAGAGATAATATTACAGGATTGGTTTAATCATAAACTGCTTTTATTTTAAATATTCTCATTTGTAACAATTCTGTTACAAACTAGCAAATAATCTTTTTAGAGGTTATATTACACTATGAGGATAATTATAATAGGGTAAGATAATTATTCTTACATGAGGTCTTAGAGTGGTAGATAACAGGTCAGCAGGTTTTTATGGAATCGGCGGTGCTTTCAACTTTAAAAGTGGGGACCCATCCGGTACTGCGGCAAAAATGAGTCAGGAAAAATATGGTTCTGAAGCCATGTATCTTCCGCCAGCGGAAGGTGAAGAAGAAGATGGTTACTATAACAACGAACCGTATGTTGATAGAAGTGCTTTGTTAAGAGCAACTTTGAATTCTCTTGCGATGACAAATGTTGCGTCCGTTTTAAATTCTAAAAAACATAAAAAAACAGTCAAAGATATTAAAACGGAAAACAAAGAAGAAAATAATGAAGATGAAGAACTTGAGATTAAACGCATTGAAGCAGAGGCAGACGAAGAATTCAGAGAGGCAAAAGAGTAAAAGGAAACTGTAATGAGAGTTCAAGCAATTCAAAATAATACCAATTTTAGACACAGAGAGGTTCTTCGGGCATACAGAGATTCTTGCTTAGAAAAATCTGCAAGGGAGACTAATAAATCAAAAACTATCGGACTTATAAACGGAACTTTGTTGGGTGTTTCTGCGTGTGGTTTTATCAGTGCGTTTACAGATGGTTTAAAAATGTTGGTTCCTGCCGTTATAGCAGGAGTATCTGCTATTGTTATTAATGCCATTCGTTTATCAAAGAATTGCTCAATGAAATAACTTGACAATTATATAAAATAAATAGTATACTAAGCATATGATTAAATTATATTCAAACAACTCATCCTCATCATCATCTAAGTTTCAGTCGAGACTCGGATAGATTTTAATGCGGTTAGTTGTTAGTTAAAGTTTTGAAAGGTCTTGTTAAATTTAACAAGACCTTTTTTATAGGGATGAATAATGAGAATAAATAATAGTATAAATAGCAATATAAATTTTAGAGGACCTTTGGATGGCGCAGTAACAGGTTTGTTACGAACTTGTGATATGAATGAAATGGTTAATGCAGTCGGATTAGATGTCGGTGCAATGGTTATTCCACGTGCTTATTATGATACAAAAAACAGAAACCAATATGCTGGAACCGAAACTTTTTTTAGAGAAATTAGCGGAACATTTATTAATTGTTTAGCCGCTGGGATTTTTGCAAAATGGATTGCAAGATTTATGGCAAATAAAGGTGAAGTAAGAATCAACCCGAACAATTGGTTCTCAAAGGATTCTATGGATACACTACAAGCGGCTTGGGATGGTGATACTAAAAAGTATGTAAAAAATGTTTTTGAAAACATATCAGGTCGTGACGGGCATACAATCAACAGATTTAAAGATATTAATTGGAAAAAAGTTGATTGGATTGATGAGGAAAAATGGAATAATATTCAGTGGGAAAATGACAAATATAAAAATATTCAAAAGAAGTTAACTTCAAAGGATGGTTTTGTTGACACGATGAGCCAAATTATTGAAGATAAGAAAATTGCAGAAAGCGACAAGAATCATGTACTTTCAATTATGGAAAAGCGTTTGGCAAATGCTCTTGGAGCAGAGCGTGATATTGAATTAAATATCAAAGAAAATAAACTTCAAGCAAGATTAGATAATATATTACGTGATACCCTTGATATGGGCAAAGATGTTTTTGGCATTAATGGCGGCAAAGATGCTAAAAAGATTTTGGATAGAATTTCTAAAATAAATAAGACAAAAGCATTTGGTGCAATCGCTGGTGCAAGTGTTTTAGGTTTAACAAACCAATTTATAAATAGAAAAATCACTGAAAAAAGAACCGGCAAGAAAGGTTTTGTTGGTGAAGTAGATTTTACTTCAACTTTCAGGGGCGAGAAGAAAAAGGATAATTTATTATTGGCAAAAAAACTTGGTGCAAGTGCCTTGATGGTAGGCATGGTAACGAGTGTTATGGGGGTTAAAAACTTAAAACAATTTGCAAAAAAACTCGAATTTACCGGTCCGATTACAAGCGGAAATGCGATTAAAACCGTTTATGCTGCAAATATTGTCGGACGATTTATGGCTGCAGATAATGGCACCGAACTTAGAGAGTCTATGACAAGAGATTATTTAGGCTTCTTAAACTGGCTCGTATTTGGCGGGTTTGCTGCAAAGGGTGTTGCAAATTTGCTCGATAAAAAGGGCAAAGATTTGTTTAATTATTCAAAAGAAGGTAAAGGTTTGAAACACTGGCTCAATGATATGACTTTAAAAAGTCATAATGAAATTGCGTCTAAAGGAAAAGAGTTTGCCAAGAAAAATATGTGGAAAGTAAATCTGGCGCAAGCTGCCGGTATTGCGTACTCTGCAATCACTCTAGGAATTCTTCTTCCGATGATGAATGCTAAAATTACTGAACATAATAGCAAAAAACATGTTGCATAGTTACTGAAAAAAATTTAGTTATCGCATTCGTTAGTTTTTAGGTTTGCTATGATAACTGCAATTATCATAAAGATACATCCCACGATTTCTTTAGGCAGCATTATTTCATGTAAAATCAACGTACCGCCCAAAACCGCAAAAACGGATTCCAAACACAAAATCAACGATGCTACGACAGGCAAGGTGTATTTTTGTCCGAAAATTTGGAATGTATAAGCTACACCGCAAGTCAAAACGCCTGCAAAAAGCAGAGAAGATTTAGCACTAATTATTGCAGAAATAGTCGGGTTTTCGAACGCCCACATAAGCAATGCTGACAATATTCCCACAACAAAGAATTGCAAGCAGCATGCTTTTGCAGGATTAATTTTTTCTGAGTAATAGTTGACAACCATAATATGAACGCCATAAAAGAACGCTCCAAGCAAAAGCAAGGCGTCATAAATATTAAAACCGTTCCCTGCTTTATAGCATAGTAAATATAAACCGATTACGGCAAGCATGATACTTAAAATTATTTGCTTTCTTAATTTCTCGCCAAGCAAAATAGAAATTATCGGTACAAAAATTATATAAAGTGCTGTGATAAAACCTGATTTTCCGGCAGTTACATATTGCATACAATATTGCTGAACGCTCATTGCTGTAAATAAAGCTAAACCGCAACCAATACCGGCTCTTGCGAGATTAATGTGTTGGTAACGTTTTAGTCTTTGGGTTCTATTGTCAGGTTGAGAAAATTTTATCCAAGCGATAACAGGTAATAGGCTAAAACCACCTAAAATGCTTCTAACGGCATTAAATGTGAACGGTCCAATGTGTTCCATCCCTTCTCTTTGTGCAACAAAAGAAAGCCCCCAAATAATTGCTGTGATTAATAATGCAATGTTTCCTAAGATTTTGTTTCTCATAATTATATTATAGCGAAAAGTTTTGTTTCGAACAAATGTTGGATTGAATGGCAATTGCCTTGCGATAATTTCTCAAGTCTTGCAAGTTCCCTCTCCTCGGGTATGATTGTCTATAATAATTTTTAGAAAAAATAAAATAAACAAGTTGTGGTTATTCCCTCTCCTTACAGGAGAGGGAAAGGGTGAGGTGTTTTCCCGTAAGGGCTAAATTGTAATTTTAACTACACTTTTTACAAATCGAACGGCGGCTGCAGAATGCAGCCGCCGTTCGATTGTTATGAGAACTTAACTAAATTCTGTTATGCCAAACTCCGCCTTGTCTGTCAACAAAGGCATCATAGCAAGACCAAAATCTGAAAATACCTGTCAAGCCTAAAACTGCGTGTGTAACGTTCTTTTCAAGCGGTTGATCATTCATTAACTGTCCCAATCCTGGCCAAAGAATTAATGAAACTGCTGCTGCACCAACTGAACGACCTGAAACTTTTCCGGGATGTCCTTGTGTAGGAGCTGCTGCAAATACAGGTCCCGCCAAGAACGCACTTAGCATTAAAAATGTTAAAATCTTTTTCATTATAACCTCTTTTCCTTTTTAATAAACCATATAACTTAAATTAATTTTCCATTTTCAACTTTCCATTTTCCATTAGATAAAACCCACATCTGTAAGGCTCAGCGGAGCTTCGCCAACAGCTGTGCCCTACCTATCCATGGAGGGTTTTGCTTAATATTTTTTTGTAACCCACAACAAGTGGTAACCGAATTGTGTTTTAACCGGGTCTGAAACTTCTCCAATATTACCATTAAAAGCTGCGTTTTCAAAAGGTTTTACCATTTGACCTCTGCCAAAACAACCTAAATCGCCACCATTTCTGCCAGATGGACAAGTAGAATATATTCTTGCATAGTATTGAAAATCGCTGAAATCTTTGATTTGGCTTTTTAATTTAATTGCGTCCATTTCATTAGGTACAAGAATATGGTTTGCGCATACAGTGCTGAATTCTTCTTTTGCTGAAGCTATTGAACAAGTTAGCATTAGTAGAAATAGTGTAGATAGTAGTTTTTTCATGTGAGCCCTTTCGTTAATAATACCCTCTCCCGCCTTCGGCACCCTCCCCCAGGGGAGGGAAACGCTTGTGTTAATTGAACAGTTTTAAATCAATAAAGATGATGCACTGTTTCTTTTGCCAATTCTATTTTAGCCTTTCCCCACAACTCATTAAATTCATCAAATGTGTAATCTTCAAACGGTTTGGTTTTAATTTCTTCCATTTTTTTGAAGCGTTTCATGAATTTTTTGTTTGCTCTTAAAAGTGCTTGTTCAGCATCAATTTTATACCACCTTGCAAGATTTACGGTTGCAAAGAATATGTCGCCCATTTCATCTTCCATGTGGTCTTTGTTGCCTTCTTTTACAGCTTCTTCAAACTCTTTGTATTCGGATTTAATACAATTTTTCAAGCTGTCCACAGAATCCCATTCAAAGCCGACTTTAACAACTTTTTTGCTGATTTTTTGTGCGGACATTAATGCGGATTGAGATTTAGAAATTCCATCCAAAACTGACTTGCGATAAGTTTTTTCTTCTTTTTTTAACTTATCCCAAGCGTCTAAAATCTCTTGAGTTGAATGAACTTTTTGATTACCGAAAACGTGTGGGTGACGGTGAATTAATTTGTCGCTAAGTTCTTTTGCAACATCCTCAATATCAAATTCGTTGTTATCTTTTGCAATTTGAGCATGCAAAACAACCTGCAAAAGAACATCACCGAGCTCTTCTCTCAAATTCGGAATATCACCGTCATCAATCGCGTCAACGGCCTCGTAAGCTTCTTCCAACATGTTTGGGCGTAAAGATTTGT
Organism: uncultured Candidatus Melainabacteria bacterium; assembly: GCA_934754515.1. GTDB lineage: Bacteria > Cyanobacteriota > Vampirovibrionia > Gastranaerophilales > Gastranaerophilaceae > CAG-196. Next base: position 76,688 of record CAKVIG010000010.1, read on the forward strand.
GAGTTTGCTCTCTGTCCCACTCACAGCCGTTTTCGCTTCTTAATACGGCAATTATATCTACCAGTTTTTCTAAATTCGGATATTTCATAAGTTAATTATACAATAAAACAAATTGTTTGTTTAACTTATTACAAATAGCATTTTGACTCTTGACCAATAACACCTGCATAAAGCTCAACGTATTGTTTAGCAGGACTTGAGTCAATTTTTGTAAATAAAACTTCTTCAATTTGGAAAAATCCCACATCACCTGTCATTTCAACAGTAATCTTAATAGGCTTCTTCTCGCCGTGTTGAATTCTTATTCTGTCAATTGCATTTGCTGAATATTTGTGAATATCGCCGACTTTCGGAGTTGTATTCATTGCAAGAGGAATTCTCGCACGACCTTTTGTCATGTCGCATCCGTCTGCAATCAGAATAATTCCTGCTTCTGTAGAGTGGATTTTTCGAGAAGCCATGTGACCAATAATCGCCTCAATTACAAGTGAGCGAATAACAACGCGTCTGTGTAAATCATTTGGCAAAATATGCATCAAAGCTCTTTCAACAAGCGGTTTCGCTAAGATTACAGACATTTCTTCGTGTCCTTGACGTCCAATCATCATGCCCAAATCGTGCATTAAACCTGCCAAAATTACCGCGCACATACTATCTTCAAAAGTTCCGATTTCTTCTTTTTCAAGCGAAGTTTTAATTCCGCATTCGTGAAGAATGTTCAACATCTTGATTGAGTTAGCCGCAACTTGTCGCATGTGAACAGGACCGTGGTCATTGTAGCCCAAACGTTTGATTGAAACATTGTTTGCATAATCCTGCATCTCTTGAAGTTCTCCGTCTTCAAACAGGTAATGTGCAAGTTCCAAACATAGAGGGTGACTTTGGAGTCTTTTAAGAATCTTTGATTCTACTGATATTTCTTTTACTGATTTCATAGCTCTATTTATATTTTAGCACATGTTTTCGATAAAATAAACTGCTACCTATTAATAAAATTAAAAGTGGGCAAATTTAGTTTTAACTAAATTTGCCCACTTGAAAAAAATCATTAATTTTAATTATTTACCGCAGCAGTTTTTGAATTTCTTACCGCTTCCGCAAGGACAAGGGTCGTTTCTACCAACTTTTTCAGTGACAACTGGTGCTTGCGGTTTAGGTTCTGATATGTAATCGAAAATTTGTGAAAACGCATTTGAACAGAACAAAATTGTTGCAGAAGAATAAAGTTTGTTATTCAAATATTCTGATTTATAATTTTTAATCAATTCTTCAAAAGTATAATTTGTTCCCATAACTTCATTTACAGTTTCCATAAAGTTTGGATATTGGGTTGAAACTCTTTCCAAAATCGTATCTGGAATTGAATCATTTGTTAAAAAGTATTCAACGCAGCTTTTTGCGTTCTCAACAGAGTCTTTGTTTTCAAAAATCTTGCAGAATGTTTCGTAGAAAGGTATTGCATAAAGACCGTTTTCTTTATCAAAAATTACTGCAACATCGTAAGTTTCGTTGTGAGAAGAAAATCCGCCCATAGAATTTTCCAAGAAGTTTGAATAATTGTTATCCAATTCTTTAACGTGGAAAAATTTGTATTCGGAGATGTCACAACCTTTATCTGATAAATCAACTTCTTCACCTTCATTAAACGTGCCTATAATATCATCTGCGTGTTTATTAGTAGTCAAAATTATATCTTTATCAAACGTTTTGATAAATTTTTCATACATTTCTGCGATTGTTGATTTGATTTCTTCTTCTTTTTCAGGGTTATCCATATACAACAAGCGCGGAGTGTGAACCAATTTCATTACAGCGTATCTGTAAGCTTCTTCTTTTTGAGAATGAGAAAGTACGCTTGAAATTTCGATAATATAATATTCGCCATCAAGTTCGAAAATTCTGCCTGCTATAAATTGACCGGCATAAATACCTCTAAAGTTAGTCATTTTAGTAAGCGAAAGCACTTTATAAGTTTTTTCATTTACTAAATTATATAATTCAAAACCGTTTTTCAAAATCTTTTTGATTTCAAAAATAGAAGATTGTGCGTCGTTTAATTTTTCTATAATATCTTTTGCGCCTTTTTCTTCTGTATACATTTCCAAAATAGATTTACCGCTTATTCTGCGTTCAAAAACGTAAGGTAAAAATATCTTTTCCATCTGATTAAGTGAAATATTTCTTGCGCCTATGGTTGATAAATATTCTGTAAAATCAGAATTAATAGTTTCATTTGTTTGCGTGAAATCAAAAATTTCTTTTAAAGCTTCATTAATTTCGTTAATTTTTTCCAAAACTGTCATTGCCTTCTCCTCATTGTATTCAAGAATACCGTAAACAGGATGAGTTAGCAATAATACAATAAGGCTAGATTTTTGCGAACGACTTTAGCGCATTCCCTCTCCACGGGACTCTGCCGAAAAAAGTTGACTAAATGTCAAGTTTTTGAGAGGTCAGTTAGGGTGGGGGCTTACAAAAATCAAAAAATATTTAAAACAAACCTTCACACAAAACGAATCTGCCTAAAAGTTCGACTTCGCAATAGTTTTTTAATGAATCCACAAGGCATTTATTATCACAAAAACCGCCTGACAAATAAATTTTTTCAGGCTTTTTACAAAAGTTCCAAGCATTGAAAGCTATTCCGTGTACGAATTTAGAAATAGCTTCTGAAGGTTTAACTCCGGCAGAAATCGAATCCATAATCTTTTCCATTCCAAAAATACCACAGGTAACGGCAAATTTTTCTTCATCAAATGCTAATTCTTCTGCTCTTACTCCGTAAAATTTTAAAAGCATCTCAACTGTTGCACCGGTAGAACTGGCACAAGAAGTATTCCAATCCATATCATGAAATTTGCCGTCTTTGAATTTTATCCACTTAGCATCACGACTTCCTAAATCCAAAACGGTTGCATTAGATGAAATATCACGTTTTTTTGCACCTTGTGCTAACGCGATAATCTCATTTTCGCTTGCATTTGACATGTGACCGCAAGAGCGAGTCGGCACAATGTTTTGCGCTTTTATTATGCGCGAAGGCAAAATGTAATAGGCGAAATTTCTGTCTTGTTTAATAAAAAACTTATCATCAAATCGTTTTTCGTCTGTTATTATTTTTGAATATGTTGTTCCTGCATCTAAATAAATCATTGTTCTCACTTGAAAAAAATTATAAATACGTTAAAATAAGAACACAGGCAAGGGTAATGCAACTACCCTTACCCGTAACCCTAATTAAAGGGTTTTGAGGACGAGAATTAGTATTATTAATAATGCTAATTCTCTTGCATTGACTTCAACAAGCAGTGCTACACACGTAGGTCAAGGACGGCGTCAAATTGAAAATTACAATTCAATCGTATAGTACCAAGTCCGCCTTAATACAACCTACAAGCTAAAAGTGAAGTAAAAAACCTCCTTTCTGCTTTCGCTCGTTAGTCAAAATGTGTTAAAATCTTTAGCCTGTATTCTTTTTTCAAAGTTCAATGATAATTATAAAATAGAGGGCAAAAAAAATCAATGTACCAAGAAGATACATTGATTTTTTTAAATATTTATAATTCATCCTAAAATCTGATAAATTTTTTAACTAATTTCATATCTTGTTTTTCTAAATAAGCTTTCAAATCACGTTTAATTTCAGGACACAAGATATACAATACAATGATGTTTGGAACGCACAAAGCAATCATCATAGCATCTGTAATATCAATAACTGACTTAACGTTCATTGCAGAACCGATAATAATGAATAAGCAATAAATCAAGTTGAAAGCCAAAACGCGTTTTTTACCTTCACCAAACAAGAATGTCCAAGCTTTTTGTCCGTAATAAGCCCAAGAAATCAATGTTGATAATGCAAACATTACAGCGATTATTGAAAGAATAACCGGGAAGAACGGAATTACAGATTGAAAAGCGTTTGATGCTAATTCGATACCTGAAATTTCTTTAGCAGCGTGTGTGCAAGCACCTGAAAATACAATTGCAAAAGAAGTAAATAAACAAAGAACACCTGTTAAAAATGTTTCTAATAAAGCTACAAAACCTTGTGAAACAGGCTCTTTAGTTTGAGCAGTAGCGTAAACAATCGCAGCGGCACCTGTTCCGGCTTCGTTTGATTGAACAGAACGTCTTAAACCAATGATAATTGTACCGATTACGCCACCCGCAACAGCTGTAGGATTAAAAGCTTCACGAATAATCAAAGCGATAGCATGAGGAATGTTCATAAAGTTTGCAAAAATAACAATTAAACCTGAAACAATATATAATAAACACATTGTCGGAGTTAAAATTGTTGTAACTTTTGCTATGCTTTTAATACCACCAACAATTACCATACCTATCAAAACTGCTGCAACTAAACCAATTAACCAAGTATAACCATGAAAAATACTATGTGAACCACCGGTAATGAATACTATTTGGTGTGCAGTTTGGTTAATTTGAATCATGTTACCGCCTGTAATACCGCCACCAATACAAAGTATTGCATATAATACTGACAAAGGTTGACCTAACCAACGCATTTTCTTTCTAGTAAGACCGTGCGCAATGTAGTGCATCGGACCGCCTGATACAGAACCGTCAAGGTTAAATCTTCTATATTTTACTGCTAAAGTTGCTTCTACAAACTTAATTGACATACCCAAAAGTGCGCCTGCGAAAATCCAAAATGCAGCACCCGGACCACCGATTGAAATTGAAATTGCAACACCTGCAATACTACCGATACCGATTGTACCAGATAAAGCTGTTGCTAATGCTTGGAAAGATGAAACTTCACCACATCCGTCATTGTGTTTTTCGGCAGGTTTTGCAACAACGTCAATCGCATGTTTAAATCCCCAAACAGAAATACCTTTAAAATAGAACGTGAAAAAGAAACCTGCAATTAGCACCCAAAAAATAATCAACGGAACATCACATCCGCAGATATTGATTGGGAAGAAAATTAATTTTGCGACTGCGTCTGAAATCGGCGCAACGTGCTTATCCATAAATTCGTCTACATTCATAGCTTGCGCAGACTGTAGAGTCATAAGCATTGTCGTAAATAACATCATCAAAAATTTCTTCATAATCTCTTTTCCCTTAATTCTCGGCTATTTTACCACTTTTTATTAATTGTACCAAAAACAAGTCAAATCATTACAAAATCTTTACATTACAGGGAAAATGTAACAATATGCAAGTCTTTTTAATCAAAAGGCGCAGCCATTGGCTGCGCCTTTATAAAAATCAATGATTCAAAAAACTATTTTTGAATATCTTTAACAGACAAAGCGATTCTGTGTTCTTTTGGAGTGAATTTCTTAATAAGAACGTCAACTTCTGAACCAACTTTGAA
>CAKVIG010000011.1 GCA_934754515.1 uncultured Candidatus Melainabacteria bacterium
AACGTTGATAGGTCGCAGGTGTAAGAGTGGCAACATTTTCAGCCAAGCGATACTAATAGGACGAGGGCTTTTTCTAATTAGATTTTGCGTAGAGTGACGGAGCGAAGCTCCTAACTCGAAGTAGCACGAAGCAAAATGAGCGTAAATTTTACGAGAGTAAAATGAAGCGAATGACTGCGGAGTGTGAAGCAATAATCTAAACAAAAGTTAAAAATTGATGATTATATTTTATGCAATCTTCAGCGTATAGCTGAAGCCGAGAATAATCGGTAACAGCAAACGACAAGTTTGTTGGTGACCAATCGCAGGTAAACCACCCGTTCCCATCCCGAACACGGTCGTAAAGACCTGCAGAGGCGAAAATACTTGGAGGGCCACTTCCTGGGAAGATAGCACGTTGCCAACATCTAATTTAAGAAAAAGAGATAAATTGATGGATTTCAGTTTATCTCTTTTTTTTTGGTAGAAGTTTTTGCTTTTTAGAGTATTAAATTTAAATATATTTGTGTTAGGATTGTTTTATGTTAAGAAAACTTCCTTTTATTTTAGAATGTTCAAGAGTATTTTCACTACCAATGACTATTATGTCATGGCTAGTTATTTTTGCTTATTCAATAACAGTTGCCGGCAATAAATTATATGGTTTTATAGCTTTACTTGGTGTTTGCCTAGTCCATTTGGCGACAAATGTTTTAGATGATTATTTTGATTATAAAACACTTATTAAACAAGTAAACTTTGACAAAAAAGAATATTTACAAAATTCTCAAAAAACGAAATGCCGATATTTAATTTCTGGTATGGTTCAAGAAAAAGATATGCTTTATTGGGCGTTATTTTATTTATTTTTTGCAGGATTAATAGGGGTATATTTTTTCTTTAAGTGTGGTGTGGGAGTATTATATTTTGCAATAATAGGCGGGTTAATCGCTTTTTTATACTCCTTTTTATCAAAAATCAGATTATCAGAATTAGCTATTGCAATTGCTTATGGTCCGGCATTATTTGGTGGTATTTATTATGTGATGACAAAGACTTATTCTTGGGAAGTTTTTGTGTTATCAATTCCGACAATGTTCATTACAGTGATATTACTATATATACATACAGTTATGGATTTTGAATTTGATATAAAAGAAGGACATAATACAATTGCTAATGCTTTTGACTCTTCTTTGGATTCTTTGGTAGTGCTAAAATGGTTGATATTATTTGCTTATTCTGCTCCTATAATTTTATGTATTTTAGATATTGCAGATTGGCAAGTCTTATTATGCTGGCTTACAATTCCGCTTGCAATTGATTTATATAAATCTATGGTTGATTACACTATAAACTCGGAGTCAATTCCAGAACACAAATGGTTTCACTTCCCAATGGAAGATATGCGCGGAGCATCAAATTTCATGATAAGAATGTATCAATCAAGAAATTTGACTATTTATTACACGCTATTATTCGTTTTGGGTTTGGTTTTGTCTTATAATTAAAAACATCGGTTATAAAAAACTTGTAGAATTTTATTTTTGTTTAACAACCATAAAAGATTTTAAAGCTCTACCGGTATCACCTGTTGTTTGAGTGGAAACAACACTGATATTTTTGTAATTTAATGATGTTGAACTTCCACCATCGAATGCCATTGCGCTGTCTAAATCATAGCTAGCACACAAATCTCTGGCTTCAAAAATATCCATTGGATGTTCGTTGGTTACAATAAAAATATGCGCTTCTTGAGCACTATTGTCTAAATTTTTAATACCAATCAATGTTCTAGCGGTTTTATGTAATACAGAAGCTGATTCTCTCACTACATTTCCATCTTTATCTTTAACAACAAAGAATTCTTCTTCTAATCTCAGATTTGGTAAAAGTTGAGGTCCGCCTTGAGCAGAAGTTTTCACTGAACACATAAAATCAACTTTAGAATTGTGTTGAGCTATTTCGTATTTTAGCTTGCTATCACAATCTAGAACTCGAAATTCTGTTCTATTTAAAACTTTTTGAAGATTTTGTCTTAAAACTGGATTCATCATAATATTTTCATTAAACAAAGGATCTTCTATTGTTTGAAAATCATTTACTACATATGAAATTGTTTTTTCGTTTTTAGGATCAAAAAAACCTGTGTTTATCGTTAACAAAGAATTCCCCTTTTTATGAGCTTCTCTGTTTGTGATTAAAGATGGTGACGAAACAAATTGTACTTGTTTCTTTATTTTATCACCGCTTAAAACTATGTGATAAATTCCATCATTGTAATCAACTTTTATCGGTGACGCGAACACCGCTAAAGTTGATGCAAACAGTAATGATAATACTAAGATTTTTTTCATTTTATAAATCCCTTGTTCTGTAAAACATTATAATCGCTAATAAAAATGCTAATGGTGGTATTGCTGCCGTTGCAAGAGGTGGCAATACTCCTTTTTCTGCCAATAAGTCAAAGAATGGTAGAGTTATATAGTATACAAAGATACAACCGATAGCAATAGTAAACCCGATTAATCTTTGCTCGCGCGGTTTGCTGAAACCTAGCAGACATCCCATTACCGCTAAAAGTACGCAAACAAACGGATGGAAAAATCTTTGGTAATATTTGTTTGCCATCAATCTGTAATCTTCATCCAAGTTTTCTTTTTTCAACAAATCAACGTATTTTTTCAAATCCTTGTTGTTTATATCCCTATCTTTTTTGGTCGAATTAATCATAATTGTGTACGCGTCATTTGCATCTTCGCCATTCAAGATATAAGCTTTGTCATGCTTTGTTATTTTTCTAAAAATACCGTCTTCATTGATATCATAAGATGTTACGTTATCTAAAACCCAACTAGGTTCGCCATTTGGATTAACTCCTTTGTGTCCGATTTCCCCAACAAGAATGTTATCTAAACCATGCAAATCATCGAAAACTTGTTTTGAAAAATTCATGACAATAACATCGTTCATTTCACCTTCAAAGAACCTCGATACAATTACAGCTTGCTCAGGATGGTCGTTTTCATCTTTTTTAGTGTAAATGTATTGGGTTAGCATTTGCCCGCCCTTAATTTCCTCCAACTTTTGACAAGTATACGGAATCCATTTGTCATAAGTTACGAAACAAAGATAAGTTACGATAAAGCTCAAGACTAAAAGTGGGCGTAAAATTCTTGAAAAAGACATGCCAACAGCTCTGAAAATTGTTAATTCAGAATCCTTGCTCAATTTATCAAATGTGAATAATGAACCTAACAATAGCCCTACAGGGAAGGCTTTTCCTAAAATCTTAGGCATTTCATATATTAAAACTAAAACACCTGTTTTAGCGGAATAAACACCCTCAAGTACCTTTTTAATCGTATTCAAAAGCATTTCAGGCGCAATCCAAACAATAGTAAACAACATAATTGCAACAATTGTTGTGATTAAAACTTGTGTAAAAATGTATCTGTCATAAACGGTAAAAGGCTTTTTCATACTAGAGTTTAAAGTCCTTTCCTAAATAGAATTCTTTGGCAACAGGGTCGTTTGCAACATCTGTACTCTTACCTTGAATCTTGATTTTACCATCAAAGATTACGTAGGCTCTGTCTGTGATTGAAAGCGTTGCTTTTGGATTGTGGTCTGTAATTAGAACGCCTAAACCTTTTTCTTCGGAAATTTTTCTGATGTTGTCTTTAATTTCACCAATCGCAATAGGGTCGATACCAGCAAACGGTTCGTCAAGAAGCATGAAATCAGGACTTGCGGCAAGTGCGCGTGCAATTTCAACACGTCTTCTTTCTCCGCCTGATAGCGCAACCGCAGGAGATTTGCGAAGCTTCATAACACCAAATTCAGTTAATAATTCTTCAAGCTTCTTCTTCTTTTCGTTAACTGTTAATTTGTCATTCATTTCTAAAACTAATTGAATGTTATCCTCAACTGTTAGTTTTCTGAAGATTGAGTTTTCCTGTGGAAGATAACCGATACCTGCTTTTGCACGTAAGTTCATCGGCCATGCCGTAATATCTTTTCCGTCAATAAATACGTTTCCGGTGTTTGGTTTAACCAAACCGACAATCATGTAGAAAGTGGTTGTTTTTCCGGCACCGTTCGGACCAAGTAAACAAACAACTTCGCCTTTATCCATAAAGAAACTTACATCGTTTACAACGCTTCTATCCCCGTATATTTTAACTAAATTCTTTGCTTCTATTCTCATTCTTATTCCCCAATGCTGTATTTATTTATAATACAACAAAAGTCCATTAGATGTAATAAATGTTAAATTTATTTATTAATGTAAACAATTGTAACAATCCACTTCATGAAATGTTACTACATCTTAATAATGTGGAATTGTATAATTAAAGATAGTATAATAGAAAGACTAACATAGGGATATGTGTCAAAAATGAGAAGCAGACAGCCGAGAAGTGTGATGAAAAATACTTATCACTTGCTCAAACTCTCTGAAATTAACTGTTTCGGGGGGGGGTAAGTCTAAAGGCCTGCTCTGCCAATGATTTAAGCATATCTGTTAACCAAACAAACGCGTCTTGGTTATTCCCTCTCCGAGGGAGAGGGTTAGGGAGAGGGTTCAATCCTTCTTCTTGCTTAACGCAATCTTTAACCAAAAATCCAATTGACCCCACACCCGAAAATCTAAGCTTCGCTTCACACTGTGAATCTCAACTTGATTTTCTACCCTCTCCCTCAAGGGGTGAGGGTGACGTTACCCAAGCAAATCTTGGTCATTCCCTCTCCTTGCAGGAGAGGTATAGATTATTATTAAAACTTTGTTCTCTCCCGCAGCATCCATTTAGTGGGAGAGATGTCACGCTAGTGACAGAGAGGGAAAGGGTGAGGTGTTTACCCGTAAGGGCAAACATTCTCCAAACAAATCTCACACCCTCCCTCGGGGGAGGGGCAGGGGAGAGGGTGTTATTAGCTCTCTCTTGGAGGTTCTCATGCTAACCATCAACACAAACCTCTCATCTCTCATCGTCCAATCGAACCTCAAAACCTCGACCAATGGACTTAATAACGCAATCGAGCGCATGACAACGGGCTTCAAACTCAATCATGCCAAAGATAATGCTGCAAATTATTCTATTTCGACTTCTCTCACAACAAAACTTGGCGCATACACTATAGCAGAAGAAAACGCAATGATGGGCTTGGATATGGTTCAAACAGCGAGCGATAGTCTGAGTCTTATTTCTGATAAACTCAGCCGAATGCGTGCACTTGCAATACAGGCTCAAAACGGCACTTATGGTGACACATCCTTGGATGCAATTAATGTGGAAGCGAACGCTCTTGCTAAAGAAATTAATCGTATCCAATCCTCAACAGAGTATAACGGCAGAAGTTTGTTTAAAGGTACAGTCAAGCTTCCTACTGCGTCTACGACAACTTACTCTGCTGATTCAACTGCATCAACAAGCTATGCCCCTGATTTAAAACCAAACGCAGATGGTTTTATTAAAGATGTTGTAAAACGTGATACTTCAGCAATGACGTCAATTTCGACTTTGTCAAATGATGCATGTATTGCAAGCGGAACTTACAAAATCGAAACTAAGGATGATTTGCTGAAGTTTAGAAAGTTAGCCGGTCATGCTTCCGGTGCGGAATTTGTATTGGCAAATGATATTGATATGTCGGGTGTTGATTGGAAAAGGAGCGAGAATGCCAGTGGCATTACTTTTGATGGTAATGGGTATAAAATTAAAGGTTTGAATGATACTTTGTTTGGACTTTTGGAAAATTCTGAAATTAAAAATTTAGGTTTAGAAGAGTTTTCAGTTGCAGGAGCACCGCTAGCGTCCGAAATTAGTGATACAGGGATTTTCAATTGTTATACCGCAAATGGAAAAGTCAACAATGACCCAGACACTTGGTTTAATATGGGGGCGGGTTTAGTTGTTGATGCCGAGGATGGTTCTTCTATTTATGCTTGTTGGAGTAATGCAGAAATACTCTGTGAAGATGGTGGGTTTGTAGCAGGATTAGTTGCAGCTGCTTTAAACGATGATTCTGATTTGAAATTGCAAAACTCGTTTTTTTCTGGCAGTATTTCAGGTGACTCGGCTTTGATGGCTGGGCTTGTTGGAGTAGCACAAGTTGTAAATATAAAAAATTGTTTTTCATCAGGTTCAATAGTTAATCAGAAAGTGGGTTTATCAAGTGGTTTACTGGGGTATTCAGGCAACGCTATTATAGAAAACTGTCATACTTCGACCGCACTCTATTCTGCATCAGGCGATGCTTATATTATTGCATGTAATAGTGAAGGTACTGACTCATACCCTTTGACTGTCAAAAATGTATCTTACGATGCATCTGTTAATCCAAATATACCGTTATTTATCGGTGATTTAACCAAGATAACATCAAGCGGACTTGTGGATGTTTCAGCGGGTAATAATACGACTTTGCAGGTTGGTATACATTCAGATGATTCATCTGCATTAAGTTTCAATACGTATTTTAATGCAGGTGCTTTAGAGGGGCTGAATTTGTCCAGTTCAAGCTGTTTGTCAGTTATAGATGACACAATAAAACGAGTTAACAATAAACAGACCGAGTTGGGTGCTATTCAAAATTGTTTGGAAAGTGTGCTAGAGTCAATCGGTGTGAATATTAACAACTTGACGTCAACTCAATCAACAATCAAGGACGCGGATGTTGCCGAACTTTCGAGCGAATATATTCGTAATCAAATCCTTCAACAAGCATCTGCAACACTTCTTGCAACCGCCAATCAAAATCCGTCAATTGCGTTGCAGTTGATATAATTGAACGACTTTAGCTCCTTCCCTTGTTAGGGAAGGTTGGGATGGGTATTTACATAACAAAAATCAAGCAAGTTTTGCTCATTCCCTCTCCTTACAGGAGAGCGGATTTTCGGTAGGGCGTAAGCCCGTAAGGTGGAGGTCGGACGTTACTCCGCCGACACCCCGAATAATCCAAGACAGGGTTAGGGTGAGGTGAATTCCCGTAAGGGTAAAATAATAATAAAAATAATAATAGTTATTCAAAGGCTGGATCCTTTCGCGCTAATCGCGCTCAGGATGACTTGGCGTGTGACGAACAGCTTGGCGTCATTCTGAGGTGCGATTAGCACCGAGGAATCCAGTTTATTAATAACTGCTTTATTAACTTAAAGAATAAATCAATACCCACCCGCATTTGTAGCTCACTTGCGTTCGCACAACTGCGACCTCCCTAACAAGGGAGGTGTGCTTATAAAAATTAACCAAAAACAAGAATGTTACAGATTGTAACAAAATATACGAAAAGTCTAAAGTTTTTCAAAAATATGCCGTAAAGAATACTATAAGGAGTAATACAATGGCAAATGAAATCAATCCGACCGGCGGACAAGTTCCACAAAACACAAGCGGAGGCAGAAAAGTAATTGATGAGGCAAATTATCGAATTCATGCTCCAAGAGAAAAAGGCCCAACAGCTATCGGTCGTGGCGGTGATCCGCTGTTTAGGGGTATAACGGCTTCCAGAACTCAATTAGATGACTTGAATAAAGAAACTGCAACCGTTCAAAACTGGGTAAATAGAGAAGATTGTAACGACGTTGCAAGAAATTGCCTTAAAGAAGGTGATTTGAAAGATATTTACTATGAAATAAAAGACGGTTTTGGTGAATATGGAAAAATCTCTTTGATGGGATTTAAGACACCGCAGGGTGTAGAAATTCCGCGGTTAAAAATTTATGACAAAGATGGTGAAGTCTTACAAGTTTTAACAGGACCGATGGCAATGGATGAATTGAATAAAAGGGCGTTAGCTTATAAAGAATCTAAGTATGAAGCTTTGCCTGTTCAAGAAGAAGAAAATACCGATGTTATTGCAGACTACTCAGGCAATCCGCAAGATTATATTACTTAATCGTTGCGCCTCGGCGCAGGCAAACATTGAATAAACATTTGAGGTAGTTCCCCGTTTTTATAATGGGGAATTTTGTTTTTTGGGGGGTAATGTCGTGTTCAATGAAAAATGTTGAACACGACCTACTTACTTACTTACTTACTTACTTACTTACTTACTTACTGACTTACTTACTGAAAAGGTGGAAACCGCTCACGCTTTTTCCACCCTACCACTAAAAATGAACGACATTTGCGCCGCGAGCGTTTTTTAGCGAGCGTAAGAGTGCAAGCTACGCTTGCTAATCATCCATTTGATTGAACGCTCGTAAGAGCGTAGAAAACGATAGCGTGTTTTCTCTTTCTTTTGGTCCTTTTCTTTCTCTTTGCCTCGCAAATAAAGAGAAAGAAAAGGACACTTCGAAAAAAATATGGGAAAGTTGTATTGATATGGAAGAGGGGTAGTAAATTAACTAATATTATTTACTACCCTTTTTCAAAATAATACCATTCAATTTACAGAACGAAGTCAAAATGGATAATTCTTCTCTTATAAGCTTTTGTAAATGCGGATGTTCCGCTACAATACTTACATTTTTAGCCATTTGGAACATTTTCAACGATTGTTTGATATAATTTGCTCTCAATGTTGATTTTGGTAACGCCAATTCTTGATAGAATTTTGCATACTGAATATAATCTTTAACCAAAATTGTAAGCAAGTTGAATTGTTTTGCAACAAAAATTGATTTTTCTAAATAAACCTTAGCAGAGTCAAAATCCTGTTTTGCCATATAAATTTCGCCAATAAGTTTGTTAAACAAGGCTATAAAATAGTAGTTGTTAATATTAGGACCTTGAGCAATGTCTAAAGCTTTATTCGCAATATCAAGTGCAAATTGAGTACCGCTTATTACAAGCTTGATTTCTGCAATCAAATACCAACAAAGTAAAACGCCTGTTGCAACTTTTTCTTTTGCAAAATATGCAACCTGTTCTTCTAAAATCTCTAACGCTTTTTTTGATTCGTTTTTGTCCGTAAGCATCTTAGCGAGCAAAGTTTTTAGGATATTTTTTGTGAAGCTGTCATTAACATTATTTGCATAAGCAACAACATTGAATAGCTCTGTATACAAGCTGTCATAATCTTTCGCTATAAACTTATTTGCAATATCAATAAAATTCCATCTTGAAACAATAAACACGTCCATGCTATCAAGCGGATATTCTTTTAAAATATCATCCAAGATTTTTTCGGAAGTTTTAATATCACCTTTTATTGTATTTGCTAAAGCTAGAGCTAAATGAGCTTTACATAATATTGCAGGTTCTTTAATTTGATTGCGTTCAATAATATCAAAAATCAATTTGATAATTTCAAACATTCTTCCATCGCCTTGGAATGTTAAAGCTTCTGCAAAATCAAAATAAACACCTATCCAAGTTAAATACAATTCTTTTAATGTGATAATTTGAGTATTTTTTCCTTTAGCCAAATATTTTTCAAAAACAGGCATGATTTCGGTGTCAATAAGATTAATAACTTGACCGTAATTACCGAGTTTTAGCATTGGACGAACTTGGCGCGATTTAACAAGCGTGCGTTCTAATTCCATTGTTTCGGGAACTTTATTCAAAACGCTGTCTGCGCATTCAATTGCACCCCAATAGTTACCGCTTTTCATAGAAGAAGATGCTAAATAACCCAAAAGTTCAATATGTTCAAATTCTTCATTATCATCAAGCATCATAACGGCATTTTGCAAATATTCAAACGCAGATTTGTGGTCAATAGGTTCAAGCAATTTACCGACTCTTGTATAAATATTCTTTTTGATTTTCTGATAAAATGCACCGTGCTTATCTTCAACAAGCTTCAAGGCTTGTTTTTGAGTAATTATATAAAGCCCGATATCACCGATATAAGACGCCTGTTTCATCAAAAGCGTCCAAATAGTAAGTGCTTGATCGTCATTGTTTAATTTTTGTACTATGTAGCCCAAAAGTGCGATTGATGATTGTTTATAAATACTTAGAGTTTCATATAAAATGTTCAAAACTTCATAGAAGCAGTCGTCATTTTTAACAACAGAAACAATATTTTTCCAAATTTCGTTGCTCTTAAATTCAAATGAGAGATTGTTAATTTGATTTATATATCCTCTTTGAACAAGGTTTTCAATTATGCGTTCAAATTCTTTTTCAGAATTATTATCAAAATGCTCAAGCATTGCAGGATAGAATTTTGAACCCAAAACAGACATTGCAACAAGCATTCTGTATGATGGCAAATCTTCTTGTTTAAGGATTCCTAATCTTGCATCCAAAATTGTTTCTAAAGATTTGTATGTAATATGCTTTAAGCCGTTTCTTCGGATATCTTTATATAAAAGCACCATCTGCTCTACAATAGAAGGGTTACCGCCTGAAATTTTGAGTGCCAAATTTACAAAATCATCACCAATTTCAAGGTCACTATATTGTTTTACCAAAATATCAACCTGACTTTTTGTAAACGGTGCGATTGTTAAATCAATATAATTTTCTTCCGTAAGTTTAGGAGAAGTTATACAACCCATGCCGGGTTTAACAATTTTTGAAATCAGAATAAATTTGCATCTTTCCAAAAAGTAATCATCTTTTAAAATTTCTTTTAAGAAATCAAACGACATGCCATCAATATTTTCAAAATCATCAATAACAAAAACTGCTTTAATTTTTTCAATAATTGTTAGCAAAACTTTTTTCATTATATTGAACATTTTTGCTTTATTGTAATAAATATTTTCGTATTTATCCAAATTTTCAGGATATAAAAAGTTCAACAAATCCAAAATTTCAGCATTAGAAAGCGTCGGAAAATCCTGTTTGAAAAATTTAACAGAATTCTTTTTGAGCTGCAATGTATCAGGACAGAAATTATTTACATTAAAAAATGTTAGTAATAAGTCTTGAAAATATCCAAACGGAGAAAGCTGTGTAACTTGTGTGCAAGTCCCCCACAACCAAAGCAATTTAGCATTCTTAAGCTCGTTGATTGTGTATCTTAAAACTAAATCCTTACCGATTCCGCTTTCACCATTCAATGTGATAATTGTTTTATCGGCGTCCTTAATAGAATCTAAAAGTCTTGCTTTAACCTTTTGCTGAGAATTCATTTCTGCGCTGTATTCAGGTTTAGGATTGAATTTCTTTTGCGGGATAACAAATTCCATACCGCATTTTCTGCAAGCTTTAGCTTCAGGAAGATTTGCGGCACCGCATTCCGTACAAATTTTAAGCAAAACTTTGTGACAATTTGAGCATTCTTTAGCAGTAATCGGATTTATTGTCCCGCAATCTTTGCACACAGAAGCAATCTTTGCACCGCAAAATTTGCATTTCAAAGAATTATCTTCTATTTCTTTTTTACATTTGGGACACTGCATAAAATTTTTAAGTCCTTATTGTACAATAGCTACCAACTCATTCAAAGCTTCAATTACATTATCTTCACTCATATCAAGTTCTGAAGCTACTTGAGGAATTGTAAGTTTCTCTTTGAATTTCAAATTATATACATTTATTATATTTAATTCCGGATGTTTTGATGCTAAATCTTTTATTTCATTAACAATTTCTTCTGCGTCGATATCATCCTTGTATTTGTCTGTTGAATAGCTAAATACCGAATAATCCGTAGGTTTAAAATTAATTTCTTCTTGCGATGTTGTTTCAGTATTTTCCAATGTCGTTGTAATAACATCTGCTATTTGTTCTAATCCATTATCATTTATAACATCCAATGGATTTTCTTCTAATGGTTCTGTATCCAGTAGCGAAGTTTGATTATCATCTTCCTGCAAATCTAAATCCAAAGTATCAGCAGGCTCTAGAGTTTCAAAATCATTGTCTGCAGGAGTTAAATCATCAAAATCTAAAGTCTGCTCCAACGACTCGTCACTTGGTGCAAAACCTTCGATGTTATTATCTGCAACAGGTTCTTCTGTTTCTTGCATGGCTAAGCCTTGAACATCATCTATTGTCGAATCGTCTGTTGTATCATCAAGAGAAATCTCGTCCAAATCGTTAAGTTCAAGACAGTCATTTTTACTATCTTCTACAATATTTGGTTCTTCTTTCAAATCAGAAATTTCTAAACTTTCTTCCTGAGCTAGCTCTTCTGTTTCAAATGTCGGTTCAATTTCATTCAAATCTTCTGTTTCGAGAGAATCTGTAGCCACAAAATCCTCTAGCACACTATTATGAGTATCTTCTGTTGCAACTGTAGGCTCAACTTCATTCAAATCTTCTGTTTCGAGAGAATCTGTAGCCACAAAATCCTCTAGCACACTATCATGAGCATCTTCTGTTGCAACTGTAGGCTCAACTTCATTTAAATCTTCTGTTTCTAGTGAATCTATCGTAACAAAATTTTCAGGTGTATTATTTTGAACATCTTCTTGAATTTCGTTAATGCTCATAACCTCATCACCAGATGATTGATCTTGTGTGGCGTTCTCTGACATTAGAGCCGGTTCTTCCGGTTTAAGTTCCGCTAATTCAGCAACGCTTTCTTCAGTTTCTTTAGGTGTTTCCTTATTTTCTATAGGAATATTATTAATCATTCTGTCAACAAGTTCAGTATTAACTCTTTCAGTTCTTCTTTGAGCAACCTTTTCTAAAACTTGTTGAGCATCAATTGTTCTGTGTTTTATTTCAGGATGAAAGCCCATTTTTTTAGGAACTGTAATTATTGAAGTTGAAACAACTTTTTCTAAATATGATTGAATAACGCTATCATTATTTATTGAATTAATAATGACTTCCGAATGAGAGTATACATCATCAATAATATCGTCTAAAATAGCTTCCAAACCTTGAAATTTTCGGTTTTGCTTTACTAAATTTTCAATTACACTATAGTATTTATTAGTTTTTTCCATATCGCTCTCTTTATATTATAAATGAATGATTAAAACAGGATTACCTTGCAAGTTTTTGAATGAATCTGAATTTACACTTAAGTTCATTGCTAATGCTTTATTAACTGTTTGCATTATCAAATTATCAACAGACAGCTCGCCGCTTGAAACGGTTATGCCAACAGCTTCAAATTTTTTCGCACTGTCATTATATTTGATTTCTACTGCAATTTTGTTTGTTATAGGCGGTTTGTTTAACAACAACAATTCTGTTTTTAGATTTAACTGAATAATTTTACCCAATTTTACAAGATATCTTCTAGCTGAAGTATTTGAAGCGTAACCAGCCGGCACTTCCCAGTCTACTTTTAAATTAGAAACAAGAATTGAAGCATCTAAATTTTGTTCAATAGCAGGAATTGATTCTGCCGTACCTTCATTGCTATCAAGTTTAGGAGCAACCGTTTCTACTGATTCAATCGGCATAGCTTCCTCTTGCTGCTGTTGAGGAGCAGGAGTTTGAACAGAATCTGCAATCAAATTATTTTCATCTTCTTTTGGAACTTGGTTAGTAAATTGATTATAACCTAAATATCCAACTGCTCCTAATACTACCAATAAACCGATAATTGCTAATAATTTAATTGAACTTTTTTGTTTTGGCTTCTGATAAACCACATTTGGAGTCTCATCTGTATTATCAGAGTTGAATAAAGCTTCTATCTGTTCGGTGTTATTTTCATTATCTTCATCTGAAGAATCCTGATTATCTTCAGGCGAGTTGTCTTCTATAACTGCTGTTTCGTGGCTTTCTTCCGGAATATTCTCATCTTCTTTCCCAAGTAAGTCTAAAATGTTTTCGGTAGAATTTGTTTGTTCTTCGTATGGTGCAATTTCCTCTGCAATATTATCAAGCTTATTTTCTTCGGCATCTTGGTTTAATAAGTCATCCAAATTATCGCTTAGAGAATTTAAACTTGGTGAAGTTGTTGTAGAAAACTCAAAACCATTATCAGATTCTGCATTTGTTTCATTTTCAATATCTAAAGTCAACTCTTGAGATGTTTCAGTATCTGTATCTGAAGCATAGACATCAGTGAATTCTTCATTTTGCTCATTATCTGCATTGTCATCAATATTATTATCAATACTCAGTTCATCAATAATATCTAAACTATCTTGTTGAGCAGGCTCAACATCGTCTGCTAAATCTAAAGACGAATCCAAACCGTCATCAAAGCCTGCTGAAAGTGTATCAGCTTCTTCCAGGAGCATGGAATCTTGAGCCGGCTCGAAATCTAACATCTCGTTGTTGCCGTCAATGTTCATAAAATCATCAGAAACTAAATCATCTGAAACCAGTTTGTCTGTGACTAATTCATCCATAGGTTCTAAAGTTTCTATGGCGTTTTGTTCTTCAGGTTGATTATTGATAGAAATAAAATTAAATGCATATTGAGCTTTGATAGCCTTTGCTAATCTTAATCGACCATCTTTAGATGCGATTAAAGATTTATAAAATGCATATTTATCATTAATATTATTTCCCAAGTATGCAAAAATATCAATTTCACTTACGTCAAATTCATCTTCTTTGGTTACCAATAAAGGTTCTATATCATAGAAAGATACTAATAGAGTTTCATCAACGGCAATAAAATTATCTTTAACATTTGATAGTTCAATGTTTTCAGGCTGAATAAAACCTGTAACAGTTGCGCCGGATAAATCAGGAGAAACTTTTATAAACATGTATGTGACAGGAAGCAAGTTGTTGTCAAAATGTGATTTAGGAACACTTAATTCTTCGTCATTAAAATAAAGTCTGACATCAATGTAGGAATTATTGATGTATATATCAGCAATATCAATATCTTCTAATACTTGTCCAATATTGTGCAAACCTGAAACGGTATCGACATCATAAGTAGTTTTATCAAAAAAGCGTTCTGCAATTTTTGAAGCTAAACTGTCAGCAACGGCACGATTGCGTGTATCACTGTTTGTAATAACTTTGCATATATTTTGTGCAAATTCAATATCGTTATCTTCTATCAAAAAATTATCAGTATTCACCTAACACTCTCCCATACTATGCCTTATAATATCATATTATTAAAAAAAAATCTAGTAAATGAGCATGCCTTGATAAACATTAATATTGACTTAATTGTTTGACAATAAAAAAAATATTATTAAATCAAATGGTGGATATTTGATTCTTATTTCTAAAGTTTAATAATTAATATCCGACATAATTATAGAAAGGATTTATTACTATGTTTTCGTCAATGATTCAGAATTTATTAACATCATCAGGTAAATCGAGCGCTATGCAGAGAGCTGTTCAGATGAATAATTATGTGAATAATCTTAATTCACAATGGACGCCTGTAGAAAAAAATGCAAATGCTTTACCTGATACAAATAATAAAATCCAATCTTTTGACAATGTATTAAAAAACTCTGCTCAAGTTAAATTCGGTGATTTGCTTACAAATCCCTCTACAAGAGTAAATGCTAATATTTATACAGCAAAAGCATCTGGAGCCACGGAAAAAGTTTCAACAAGAGAGCAAATCAAAGGTTTGGTTTCAAGAATTTCTAAAAAGCATGGTGTTGATGAAAAACTCGTAAATGCTTTGATTAAACAAGAATCCGGTTTTAATCCTAATGCTAAATCAAAAGTCGGAGCAATGGGTTTGATGCAATTAATGCCGGCGACAGCAAAAGGTTTAGGTGTTACAAACGCAATGGATCCTGAGCAGAACGTTGAAGGCGGTGTTAAGTATTTAAAATCAATGCTTAATAAATATAACGGGAATGTGATTTTGGCTTTGGCCGCATATAATGCAGGTCCGGGAGCTGTTGATAAATATGATGGCGTTCCACCTTATAAAGAAACGCAAAATTATGTGAAATCAATTTTATCTAATTATCTATAATAGAAAAATAAGGTGTACAACTTGGTACACCTTATTTTTTATTTTATTTAATTTTAAATGATACATTTGCAACCGCTGTAACTTTTTTGTCAATAGAAGACGTATCATTAATTCCCATGTCAGAAACATTTGTTGAATCAACAGGAGTTATTTGGTATACACCCATTCTAACCGATTGAATTTTACCGACAGAATTATGTGTTGGCTTTAACATAGAAGCAGCTCTTGCTTTAGCATCCTTAGAAGCTTTTTCTAATAAACTGACTTTTAAATCAGGTAATTTTGAGTAATCATAAGATGGAGCATAAGCACTAATATCAACACCTTTATCTATTAAACCTGTAATACTGTTAGATATTTCCTTTATTAATTCAACATTATCAGAATTTATAGTTATTGGCTGAGTTAAATTATAAACGTCCGGAATATCAGTATATTCTCCTGTTTTTGGATTTCTTTTGTAAGAATAGTATCCGTTAACAGTTTTTAGCTCAACATTCTTTATTTGTTTTTCGGTCAGATATTTTTTTACAATATCAATTTGGTCTTGTGCGATTTTATAGGCTTCTTGTTTTGTTTGACTTTTGACGTTGATATCAAAGTTTAAAGTGCCGGAATCTGACTTTACAATTTCATAAGCAGAACCTGTTACTGAAATAACATTATTATTGAAATTTTTTGTTACAATTCTTGTTGAAATAATTAATGACAAAGCAACTAACAACCCTAAAGTTGCAATTTGTAATTTTTCAATTTTTTCTAGCATAGAAGCTCCTTTTTCTTATTGTTTTTTTATTGTGTGCAATTCTGCTAAATAATCAGCACTATTTACGCTTTCTTCTATATGTTTATAAACAGATGTGAGAAAATCTTGCATGCTTACTTGTTGATGTTTAACTCTGTTGTTATATCTTTTAATTTTCCAATTTCTGAACAGTCTATCCAATAAGCGTGGATCTTGTCTTTCAGTAAGAAGCTTTTTAGGCTTCATAGCTTCTACTTCAAAGATTTTTCTGAAAGAACGGAAAAATCCAAATTGAGCCTTACCTTCAGCATTTTCAATGTATACGCCCCCCTCAAAATCTTTGCTTGAAGGACGAATTACAACATTGTATATATCATTTTTTTCACAGTTTTTTCTTAAGTCCATCATTTTTTTACAAAACGATTTTAAGTTTTTGTAATAATCAGGATAAGAACTTTCCGGAAAATATTCAGAATTTCTTAATACATTGAAACTACCTTTTTTTACGATAAGTTTTTGAAAACCAATATTATTATTGGTTTGTTGATTGATTGGTTGGATGTTCATAATTTTCGCCTTTACACATTTCCTGTTGAGCTGTTTCTATCGTCTTCCAACTGTTTTAATTGTCTTGCATCAACCTTTTCATCGGCTGAGTAAGAAGTTGTTAGGGTTGATACTTCAATATCTACATTAACATCAGCATCTACCATTTCGATATCAGCTTTATTGTACTCTTTTATTTTACCATCTTCAAATTTTACTGCAACCATATTGTTAAGAAATTGTATAAAACAAACTTTGCCCAACCCGTTTGGAGTCATAACGGTTGACCCGACAGGAGGCATTCCTTTAGCAGCTTCTATGTAATTTGAGTACTCGTAAGTCAGGCAGCACAACAATCTTCCGCAAGTTCCAGAAATCTTAGAAGGCGCAATCGGCATTCCTTGGTCTTTTGCTAACTTAACATTAATAGATTCAAATTTTCTTAAATAAGATGAACAGCAGAACGGTTTTCCGCAAATCCCTGTTCCATCCATAATTGAAGACTCATCTCTAACACCGATGTGTCTTAAATCTATTCTCATGCGTTTAAAAACTTGTGTTAAATCCTTTAAAAGTTCTCTAAAATCGACTCTTTCTGGTGCTGTGTAATAAAAAGAAATTTTTCTTCTGTCAAACGTAATTCTGCATTGAACAAGATTCATGTTCAAGCGGTGTTTTTTTACCAAATCTTTACATTTGAAGTATGAAGTTACTTCTTCTTTTTTTAATTCGTCAAGCACCATCATGTCTTCTTGAGTCATAACACGAATAAATTCGAAAGGTGCAGGAGTTTTTTTAGAATTTTCAAACTTTTTTGCAACTTCTTTGTTAACCAAAAATGCCTTAAGAGCTTCTTCGCCTTTTTCTGTGCGAGCTAAAACTAATGCTCCGTCATCAAGATTAATGTTATCAGGACAATTCAAAGGAACGAAAGTATTTTTTAAGTATTTAACCGCATATTTAATCATAACTTTCTTCCTTTTTAAGTTTTCTGTTCATCAATTTTGATAAAACTTCTTTTGGAGTAATATCTGTGTAAACTGCTTCATAAATAGCGTTTGAAACAGGAACTTCGATGTCTAATTTTTCTGCTAAATCACAAACGGCTTTTGATGTTTTAACACCTTCTGCTACAGAACCTAATTCTCTTAATATATCGTCAATTTTTTTGCCTTTACCAATCATAGAACCTACCGTGTAGTTTCTGGACATAGGGCTTGAGCAAGTTGCGATTAAATCGCCCATGCCTGAAAGTCCGTATAAAGTAGACGGATTTGCACCCAATTTAACGGAAAGCCTTACTATTTCAGCCATACCTCTTGTTAAAAGAGTTCCCATGCAATTATCACCCAATTCCATTGAGTGAGCAAAACCTGAGGCAATCGCGATTACGTTTTTCAAGCTTCCGCCTAATTCAACACCAATTACATCAGAATTTGTGTACAATCTGAAACGATTAGGAACATTGCAAGCTTTTTGAACAAACTCTGCAACTTCCATATCTTCGCATGCAACAGAAGCAGCGGTTGGTTTGCCTTGTAAAACTTCTTTCGCAAGAGTCGGACCTGATAAGATAACAACTTTTTGATTCGGTAAAACATCTTTAATAACTTCTGACATTCTCATTAAAGTATTAAGTTCCAAGCCTTTTGAAGCATTTACAAGCGGTTGTTCAGGTTTTATGCCAACTTGTTTTAATTGTTCACAAACACTTCTTACACCTGATGTTGCAACAACTGACAGGATAATATCAGCACCATCAATCGCTTTTTTAAGATCAGAAGTGAATTCAACTTTTTTATCCAACTGTACTTCTAAAGGTTTTGAGCAATGTTTATTTACAACCAAATCTTCATTTAAGTCGCTTTCTCTGCCCCAAACTACTATATCTTCAAAATTATCATTTAATAACCAAGCAAGTGTTAATCCCCAACATCCCGGTCCAAGTACAGTTAATTTCATATTTTACCAATTCCCTCTTATCGAATTTATAACTCCACATAAAGATTATACTACAAGATTTTGTAAATGTTTGTAACAAAGAAGCAATTTTATACAAAAGAAATACTTTATATATACACGAGGATTTAGAGATGACAATTAATACACAATACATACAAAAAGTAAAACCTTCTGACGTAAAAGTTCCTATGTTTAAGTTTGAAGATTTTGAGTACAAATCAACATTTGATTTTAAAACAGAAGCTCCCAAAGACAAATTTTCAACAAAGACACTTTGGGATGATGAAACAAAAGCTTTGTTGATGAATTCAATGAAGAAAATGGGAATTTCAAACTATTCTCCTTCTATAATGAAGAATGATAATGTTGCAATTCAAAAAGCTCAATCACATTTAATTGACATGTTGAAGTATTTTGAAGGTGATAAAAATTATTATTACGAAGCTTTTACAACTCCTTATCAAGACAAATTCGGTTCTTGGACACATGGTTTTGGTGTTCTCGGTAAAAAGAATGTAAGCCAAAAACAAGCTTACTCAGACATGTGTAAAAAGCTCGAACAAGCATCAAAAGAAGTGAAAAATGTATTGAATAAAAGAATTGGTGAAGGAACTTATGAAGCTTTACCAAATTCAATAAAAGAAGCATTGATTGATCTTTGTTACAACAAAGGTTTGCCTAAGATTTCACAGAATGCAGCTTTGATGCAAGCAATTAAAGGCAAAGATTTTTCAGGAGTTGTAAAGAATTCTGTTTACCTATATTCAGGTAAATCAGGTGCTGAAAAGGTCGAAGAACCTGGGTTGTATTTAAGAAGCTTAAACAGAATGATTCTAGCAACAAAGGATTTGAAAGGCAAAGAACTAGAAGAATCTCGTCAAGAAATTGCAAATATATATAATAGAGCCAAAGCTTGTTATGCAAAAAAAGGACAATCAACTGTAGCTTTAGAAAAAATGTATGAACAATATACAAAAGGTTCTATATCCAAACCTGCAGTTAGCGCAGAAGCATATAAAATTAAAGTTGATGAAAAATTCAAAGGCAAAGGCTTATTCTCAATTGCTCAATCACTTTATAAAGAATTAGACAACAACGAAATTGAATTTAAAGATTTTTATAACAAACTAAAAACCTTAAACAACGAACCTGATTCTGTTGAAGTCGGACAAGAATTAAAGATTCCTCTTGTAAAAGGGATTGGTAATATAAAGTCAAAAGAAACACAAACTGCATCTAAAAAGGCAAATTTAGTTCAACCTGAAACAAAAAAAGAAGAAGAAAAAATCGGTTTCTGGGGAAAAGTAAAGAACTTTTTCAAATCAGTTGTTAATGGTATAAAGAGCTTATGGAATAAAATTTTCGGCGGTGAAAAAGAAGATGAAGATGCTTGTTTAACACCGTTCCAAAAAATTTTAAAACATGGTAAGTATTCAAAAATCGGTGATGTTGATGTTATCAGCTATGATTACACAATAAAAAAAGGTGATAATCTCTGGAATTTATCAAAAACTTATAACACAAGTATAGGTATTTTGAAAAATGATAACAATATTGAAGATGAAAATAAAATCAATATTGACCAACATATCAATATTCAAAAATTAGGTTATAAAGTTAAAAAAGGCGATAATTTATATCAAATTTCTAAAAAATTCGGTATAAGTATAGATATGCTAAAAGATATGAACAATATCGATGATGCAAGTCAAATTAATGCTGATGAAACACTGGAACTTCCTGGATTTGTGTACGAAGCTAAGACAAATGAAAACTTAAAAGAACTTGCACAACAAGTCGGTGTTGATGTTGAAAATTTAAAGAAAATTAACAACTTGTCAAGTGACAAAATTACAAAAGGTCAAAAACTTGTAATAGTTTATAATAATCCTGATTTTGGAGTTGATGCAAATCAAAAAACAATTTCTGTTGATAAAAAGACAAAGACAACGACAGAAACAATTGATATGAGCTTAGAAAAAAGTTTGAAAAACAGACCACTCTTACAAAAGAAAGTTATTATAAATGGTAAAGTTCAAGCAATAAGAAAAGTTTTTAATCCAACAAAGAGTGGTAAACTTTCAGGCAAAACTATCATAGTAAATGCAGGACATGGTTACTCTCAAGCCGGTACAGATACAGGTGTTGTTGGTCGAGATGGAACAGACAGCGAATGGCTTTTAAATTATGATAATGCAATGAAATTAAAAGACCAATTATGTGCACAAGGAGCAAAAGTAATTTTCATGCAAGGCAAAAAAAGATTAATTAAAGAAGAAGTTGCAAATGCCGGTAAGAACAAAGCTGATATGTTTATCTCTGTTCATGTAAATTCAGGTTGTGATGCCGCAAAAGACAGAACACAAATCTATTACAGAAAACAAAATATTTCTGAAATAATGCAAAAGAAAAGCTTAAGATTAGCAACGATTATGGAAAAGAAATTTGACTATTGGATTCCTAGACATGAAAAAATCAGTGCGAAAGAGGCTTTCATAGACCCTACTACTAAACTTCAAGACTATGCGCAAGTTTCTTTGAATGATGAAAGAACAAATGTTCTAGAAGCACCGATGAACAAACAAGGCATTCCGGGAGTAATTTGGGAAGTTGCATTTATGTCAGCAGCTAAAGGCAGAGAAAGAATGAAAGACCCGACTACAATGAAAAATTACGCAAATCTAATGACTCAAGCTGTAATTGAATATTTTAATTAATAAAAAAAGTATTATGGAAAATGTGAAAAAGCGTATTTATCGGCTGTAAAAGATATTGTGACAGGGGAATTTGTTGCATACAGGGTTGCAAGGCATTTAACAATTCCAATTGTATTAGATACAATTAAATATTTAAAAGAAAATATTAATGTATCAAATGTGTTATTACCTTCAGCTCAAGGCTTTCACTATACTAACCCGGAACACAGAATGTTATTAAAAGAAAATAATATTTTACAACAATGAAAGGTTTCAATGGAGCAGAAATAAAATGACTCCTGTACAATACAGAAGTCATTTATTGATTGTTTCTTGAGCCACCCTTTTTTACTTTATCTAGTTTTAGGGTTCAGTTCAGAATTTGATTGACCTTTTTATTAATTTGAAATTGTTGTGTAATGCCATACTTTTTTACTATTGCCTTTCTTTCTACCACGTTCTAAAATTTTGGCAATATTATTATAATCAAAATCTAGAGAAGATATTCCGTATTTTAACTCAATATCACTAGGGAATAATTGATATTGAATTGGCAGGAATTGTTCTTTTTTCTTAGCAGTTTTCTTTGAATACGGCATATCAGCCTTCATTCTTTGGAATAAAAACATTTCTCGCCTATATTGATTGAACTTATCTTTTGCATTTTTCATAAGTTCTTTGGCTTTGCTTTCAGTTTCTTCTGCATAGAATTTTGGGTTAGTTAATGGTTCAAATAACTCATTGAAAGCATCCGGACAATTTGCCGGATTTTTGCCGTCTAATTTTTTATAAACAACGTCATCTATATCTTTAGCCATTGCCGTATTATGTCCCATTAATTGAAATTCAAATGTACTGTTTGGAACTCCCGGAATTCTTAGCAAAAAGTGAACAGCACAATAATTTGCAGGAGTAAATTCATCTGTTAAGTGAGCCGCAACTTTTTCTTTACTTCCACCTTTTCTCCAAGCTTCATTTTGAATATCAATCAACTTCTCTAGCATGCCGATAGATGCATAATCATATCTTGAAGCTTCATTTTCAGGTAAATCTTTAACAGCTTTAGGACGCTTGTTTTCTATTTCTAACAATTCTATTGATTTGGATTTGATAGCAGGTATTAATCTGTCTAAAACTCCATCAACGGTTTTCTTATCAGAATCTCTTAAAACGATTTTTCCGCCCTTCAAATCAGTCATGTTTTCCAAAATTTCATTAATACTTTTCCATTCACGACTTCCGGTTTTTTCAATTATAGAATTTTTAGATTTTGGTCGGCAAGAAATTTTAAGAATCGGATTATCCGGATGTTTCATATTTGCAACCAAATCTCCAAAGGTATTATAGAAAAAGTCATCAACTCTTTGCATTGTTCTTAAATTTTTATTGTAAATAGCAGTTGCAGTTGTTCTATTTATCTCTAATGTTTTTGCTGCAACTTTATTTGATATTCCATTATTATCTGCAACTGTAGTTTCACTATTTTCTACAGTATGCTTCAATATATTTACACATTTTTTAGTAACTTTACTTACCTTTGTACCTTGAAAAGACAATGTATCTTGTTTTATCGGCGCATCCAGTTTTAAGCCAAAGTTGGTTGTGATTTGGCCATTATTAACTTTTGAATCATACATTACCGTTTTGGGCATTAAATTCGTAATTGCTTGAATGTTCATACGCTATTTACCTTTCGTCTTTCAATATAAAACATCTGAAGCAAAAAATTTGCTATTATTTGAACTATTATTACAAAATATTAAGAAGTATTGATTTCGTCAATTAGTAAAACGGACTAATAGTTAATATTATTTGCATAAACAATTACTGTTTTACTAAGCTATCTTCAATTTTATTTTCAAATCCGGTAAAATCACAAATTTGTCTGGCCCATTCTCTTAAAATTTCATCTTCATCAAGAGTATATGAAATAGGCTTGCCAATTCTTACAGTAACATGCTTCTCAAACAACTTTTTAGCATATCCATCAAAACCGCAAATACCAACAGGCACAATATCTGCTTTGAATTTTTTAGCAAACATTATAAAACCCTTATGTATATTGCTGATTTCATGCTCTTTTACAATTTTGCCTTGCGGAAATAATCCCAATGCCCAATTGGTATTAAATACAGACTTAACAGTTTTAAATGTTGCAATCTCTGGTTTTTCTCTGTTTACTGCAAATGCTCCAAGAGTATGTACTAAGAACCTTAAGAGTTTGTTATCATCTTGAAATAATTCTTGTTTTGCCATATATGCAATATTTTTCCACGCCGCCAAAGCTACTAGCGGAGGGTCAATATAAGAAACATGGTTTCCTGCATAAATTACATGAGAATCTTTAGGTAAATTTTCACGTCCTTCAATTTTTACGTTATACATGAATTTTGTAACAGGCAATACTACAAATGTTACAAACAACATATAATATAGCGTTCTAAAAAAGTTATAATCTTTTTCTGTGCGTCTGTTATAATTTTTTTCAGTCATATTTCTTAATCCACTCTTAATTCAAAACATACTATTATACTTTTGCATGTTCTTTATTGTATTTGAACCCTGTTAATTCTTGAATAGCATTCCCCCAAGCATCAACCATTCCGTTTATGTCATCGGAATAAGGGATTAATTTACCTATTTTTACAACGATTTTTCCGGTAAACGGAAATCGCTTAACTTCTTGAGTTCCGGTGATTCCAACAGGTAAAATACCACATTTTGTACTCTTGGCGAGTGATGCAAAACCTTTTGTGATATTACTGATTTCACCTGGTTCTTGACGGGTTCCTTGAGGAAAAATTCCTAATACCCAACCTGTTTTTTTTATTGTCATAACGGTTTTGATAGTTGAAACCCCAAGTTTTTCTCTATCAACGGCAAAAGCACCTAACCAATCAAGCCACCAACGTAAAAACGGATTTTCAAAAAGCTCTTTCTTTGCCATATAAGCAACACCACGATTCATAACACCGCAAACCAGAGGAGGATCTAATGTTGAAAGATGGTTTGCTGCAATAATATAACCATTATCTTTTGGAATATTTTCTTTCCCTTGAACTTCCAAACGATAAACGAGTTTGAAACGTATCATATAAAAAACATGTGTCACTAAGAACAAAAACATCTTTCTCCATCTGTTATAAAACTCCGGAGTCCTCAAAGAATACCTATTACCGTTTGTTTTTTTAGTATCATGTGACATAATAAATCCCCTCGTTATTATCAACATTATAGCATAAAGCTTTTGAAATAAATACTATTCTTCCCTGTAATTACTTTTGTAAATTTAACAAAAAAAGGCGGCTTTATTCAAAGCCACCTTTACTAAATATTATATAGAAATTTCTTTCTACTTGTCATCCAATGCTGCAACACCTGGAAGAACTTTACCTTCGATAAATTCAAGAGAAGCACCGCCACCTGTTGAAACGTGAGTGAAGTCTTCTGCCTTGAAGAATTTCTTAGCAGCAGAAACTGAATCACCACCACCAATAACTGATGTAGCACCTGATTTAGTAGCTTCTACAATAGCTTCTAATACAGCTTTTGTACCTTCTGCAAATTTAGGGTTTTCGAAAGCACCAACGGGACCGTTCATAAGAATTGTTTTTGAAGATTTAAGAACTTCTGCAAAAGCTTTTCTTGAATCAGGACCTGCGTCAACACCTTCAAAGCCGTCAGGAATTTCGTTGATTTTAACGAATTCGTTCTTGCCGTTGCCTGAGAAATCATCAGTAACAAGAACATCAGTAGCCATTACAAGCTTAACGCCTTTTTCTTGAGCCTTCTTTTCGATAGCTTTAGCAACATCGATTTGATCGTCTTCGCAAATAGAGTTACCGATTTTACCGCCGTTAGCTTTAACGAATGTATAAGCCATACCGCCACCGATAATCATGTTATCAACTTTGTCTAGCAAGTTTTCCAAAACACCGATTTTAGAAGAAACTTTAGCACCACCAACAACAGCTGTGAATGGTCTTGTTGGGTTATCCAAAGCTTGAGATAAGCATCTGATTTCTTTTTCCATCAATAATCCTGAAACAGCAGGTTTAAGAACCTTAGCCAATTTAGCAGTTGAAGTGTGGTTTCTGTGAGCTGCGCCAAAAGCATCGTTTACATAGAAATCACCTAATGCTGCTAATTCGTTAGCAAATGTCATATCATCATCTTTAGCTTCTTCAGCTTTGTAGAATCTGATGTTTTCCAATAAAGCGATTTGACCGTCAGCAAGTTTTTCAACGAATGGTTTTGCTTCTTCAACAGAAGGGATGAAAACGATTTCTTCGCCGAAAACTTTAGCCATGTATTTAGCAACAGGAGCTAGAGAGAATTCCATGTTTCTTTCGCCTTTTGGTCTGCCTAAGTGAGCCATAAGAACGATTCTAGCACCTTTATCTTTTAAAAATTTTACAGTTGGAACGATAGCTTGAATACGAGTATCGTCTGTTACATTTTTGTTTTCATCAAGTGGAACGTTAACGTCAACTCTAACAAGAGCAACTTTTCCTTTGATGTCACCTAAATCTTGAATTGATTTTTTCATAATCTCTTTCCTTTCTTATTGCAAATAGTTGCATAATAATTATATTAGAAACAAAATTTGCCTGCAAACTTTTAATCTATATATGTATCATCTAACAATCTGACAGTAAATTTACTTCCTGCCGGAATTGAAACATGCCCGCCTTTTTGGAAAAATGCACATATTGGAGAAGTTAAAGTATTTAAACCCAGACAAATTGTTCCGTAAGCAAACGGAAATGGAGAAAGTATTAATGTAGAGCCTTCTCCACCAAGGTTGACGGTTAAAGTCATCATTTTATTAAATATTGTTCTACCCCAATTTCCTTTCTTCCACATTGTTTTGAGATAAGTTCTATCTCCTTTTATATTATTAAGAAAAATATTTTTAGAACCTGCTTTTGTAACATAAGCATTCACTGGTATAGTTTGACCTTTATAAAGCATGCTTCTTACTCTAATTACGACTAAACCGCCATTGCAAGTAATTTGAGGTTGATGTGATTCTAAAATTTCTCCTGTAAATACAGTCCCCGCAGGAATTGTGTATTTTTTTCTTTGTATAGGAGTTTTTACCGAAAATTTAACAGTTGCACCTTTTGTTTGCCAGTCCGAAATTTTAGCAGAGTTAACAACGTCAAAAGTTGTTCCGGCATGGATTTTTTTATTACCTTTATTATAAATTTGAGTTGGCGGAGTATATGTTTCTTGCTTAATAACAGCTTGTACAGGCTCTTTGTATTTGCTGATTTCAGGGAGAGCAGGTAATGTTTCTTCATTATCTTCTGTGTGTGTATCTTTTACTAATTTTGACGAATTGTAATTTTTTCGAATGTCATCTTCAACCGTCATGTCTAAGTCAAATGCCCATGCAAATTGAGATGTAAGTAAAATTAAAATTTGTAATAATAAAATTTTTTTCATAAATCCCTCACCCTACCCTCTCTCAAAGAGAGGGAATGCCCGAATTTTGTTTGATTATAAACAATTGTAACAAAATATTCACAAACTAGCAAAAAAAATTTTGCTTTGTTTTAAGATAAATGTGTAGACAGTAAATTTAGATTGGAAACTATGATGAACATTCATACAACGCAAAATCTAATCTCCAAAGTGAGAAAACAATCAACCGACAATGTTACTATCCCTGAGATTAGATTAAACTATTCAGAACAGATGCGAAAGCAGAACCTTTTAGACCAACCGGACTCGTTCGAGGGTAAGGTGTCTTTCAAGGGTAAAAAAGAAATTGTAAAGAAAATTGTAGATAATTCTAGAAAAGCGGCGGATAAAGAGACAAAAATGGATAAGTTTCTAAAAAGCCGCTTTTTTGATAAAGCATTGAATATTATGAACCACGAAGTTCTTGTTCAAGCATTAATTTCAGCAGTTGTTTGCGTTGCAATGCGACCGCTAACGATTATGGCAATTCCTACAAAAAAGAGTAAGCAAGATAACATGTACGCATCTGCTCACTCTGTTTCATCAGGTCTTGTCGGTATTGCATCATCTTTATTAATTGCAACGCCATTTTCAAAAGGTATAAAATATGCTCAAAAAACTTATTTAAAAGATATGAGTGAAACTCTTTTAAAACGTAAGTATCCGAACTTGAATATTGACTCTATCTGGACAGATGCATCAAAAAAAGTTAGAAAACCTGTTTCTGAATGGACAGATATTTTAGGTAATAAATTCTCTAAAGAATATAAAGATGTAATGAAAGTTGCACAACCAAAACATATTTCAGAAATTTCAGAAGCTACATTAAAAGAATTAGGAGCCGATGTTGATGTAAATGCAATGAAAGGTAAACCTATCAGTGAATGGACTGACAGAAACGGCAAAAAACTTCATTTCGAATTAAAAGATATGTTTATTGCAGTAAAAGAAGAAGGAATGGGTGGTTCATTAAAAGATAATAAGGATACTAACTTCTTCTCACTTGCTCATATTGATAAAGATTTCTTAAAAGAAGTTATGCCAAAACTTGATATAAATTCAATAGAAAAAGATGGCAAACGTTTACACACTGATATGTGGAAAAACGTAGACGGAACTCCTTTTAAACTTGATATGGATATAATCCATTTATCTTCTTATAGAGAAACTGCACACGCAACTCCTCTTTACACAGGTAAAAAGAGAGTTGAAACAAAAGGTGGAAGAACAACAGAAAAATATATTTCATATCAAAACAATGTAAAATTGGAAGATTCAACAAAAGCTCCGGAAAAAATCGGTTCAGCAGTAGAACAAGACTATTTAAAGGCAGATAAAATAAATGGTATTAGTAATAAAACTTTCGGTTGGCTACCTGATATTCTTACAAGAATACCGGTTGCTGCAGGAACAATTTATCTAATTCCATTCATTTTGAAAAATGTATTCCATATAGAAAAGTCAAAAAAGCATGAAGAAAAACAAGATAATGCTATAAAAGCTGAGGTTAATAACAGTCATCAAAAGACAGAAAACAAACCTGCACAAGTAACTTTTAAAGGTAAAAAAGAAAGTGCTTTTGGTCGTTGGATAAGTGAATTTTATGGAAAGCATTATGGAAAAAAAGTAATGAATTCTGAAAAAATTCAGAATGTTTCTGAAAAATTATCAAAAATCCCGGGTGAAATGACAGAACACATGGCAACCCTCGGTTCTATTTTGACTAGTGCAACTTATATGTACAAAACTTTAAATAATAAAGATTTGGATTCTGATAAGAGAAAAACATTAGCGGTAAACCAAGGTCTATGTTGTGTAATTCCTACAATTGGAGCTTATACAGTAAGTAAATTATTGAGTAAGTTTAAGAAAAATGCAGAATACAAATATTGTGGTTTAAAAGAACAACAAATTGCCCTTGGTCAAATATCTAAGGAAGAAGCAAAAGAACTAAAGAAAACTTTTGGTGATAAGCTTAAGGGCTTTAATGCATTAACAAGTTTAATCACATTCACATTAATTTACAGATACATTACTCCGGTAGCAATAACTCCGATTGCAAACTGGATTGGTAGAAAACTTAATGGTGAAGATAAAAAAGATGAACAAAAAGTTGCAGAAAACCAAAATAAAAAAGTAGCAGCTTAAGAAAATATCAAAATGCAAACCTAATGTGTACATACAAGACAACCGCTTTAGTTTAAGGCGGTTGTTTTGCATGAAATAAGAAAGTATTCTAAAAATATTTATTAAAAAGCTGGATTGTTACGGCTCTAACAAGCCTCACAATGACACATCGCCGGTAGTTTTATATCACGTCATTGCGAAGGCGATTAGCCTGAAGCAATCCAGCCTTTTAGAAACTTTTGTTTTTTAGAGATAATTCAAAAATTTACAGTTTAAATTAATAAACCTTGTTTATTATATAATTAATCCTATGGAATTAATTTTTTTAGAAGAAGTTGAGTCAACTAATAAATATGCAAAAGAGCATATAAAAGATTATAACGACATGACTCTGATTTACACTGATAATCAGACAAACGGGCGCGGAAGATTAGATAGAAAATGGTCTTATGCCGGCAAAGATAATATCTATGCAAGTTTAATTCTTAAACCGTATGATGAGATGAAAGAAATTTATTCGAATTTAACACAATTTTTGTGTTTAATGCTTGCCCAAACATTCGAAGAATACGGCGTTACACCGACTATAAAATGGCCAAATGATATTCAAATAAAAGGGAAAAAAATATCGGGAATTTTAGCCGAAGGTGTTATAGAAAACGGTAAACTTGAAGGCTTGGTTTTAGGTTTCGGAGTAAATTTGAATACAAAGATAGATTTTTTATCCAATATCAATCAGCCTGCAACATCTTTGAATATTGAAACAGGGAAATTTATAGATAGAAAAATTTTCTTAAAAAAACTGTTAGAAAAATTTTGTTTGTTATATGATTGTTTTATTGAGAATGGGTTTTTATTGATTAAAAATGATTATGAAAAGAGAGCCGGATTTCTCAACAAAGAGATTACTGTAAAAGTTTTTGATAAACAAATCAGTGGAATTGCTGAAGGTATAACTGATACAGGAGCTTTAATTTTAAGAGATAGAGATAATAATTTACATACACTTTTAATAGGAGATATTTTATGAACGTAGTAGAAATTTTCAATGAAGGGCTTGCTGTAATGTGCGTAGGCATGGGTACAGTATTCATCTTCTTGTGCATCTTGATTTTTGCCATGAATTGCATGTCAAAAGTTGTTGCAAAATTAAATACAATTTGGCCGGAACCTGTTCCACAAGTTGCAGGCGGAGCTAAGAAAAAAGTTGCAAAAGGCGATGATTCAGAAATCGCAGCTGCTATTGTTGCAGCAATGTTTAAAAGATAAATTTTATAAAAATAAGAAAGGGTATAAAAATGACAAAATTAATTAAGGTTATGGATACGTCATTCCGTGACGGTTTCCAATCAATTTACGGGGCAAAAGTTCTTGTAGATGATTTTATTCCTGCTTTGCAATCAGCTGTAAGCGCAGGGCTAAAACACTTTGAAACAGCAGGTGGCGCAAGATTCCAAGCTCCAATATTTTTCTGTAATGAAAATGCTTTTGAAACAATGGATAAAATCAGAGCTGCAGTTGGACCAGACATCAAATTACAATCTTTAGCAAGAGGCGTAAACGTTGTTGGTCTTAACTCTCAACCTCGTGATATTATCGACTTACACGCAAAAATGTTTGCTAAACACGGTGTTAACGTAGTTAGAAACTTCGATGCATTGAACGATGTAAACAACTTGGTTGATTCTGCAAACTCTATTAAAAAATACGGTATGCAACACGAAGTTACAATCACTATGATGGAACTTCCTTACGGTTGCGAAGGCGCACATGACGTTGCTTTCTATGAAAGAGTTTTGAGAAATATCTTAGATTCAGGCTTACCATTTGACAGCTTGGCATTCAAAGATGCATCAGGTACATCTCACCCTAGAAAAGTTTACGAAACAGTTAAAATGGCTCGTGAATTGTTAGGTCAAGATGCACATATCAGATTCCACTCTCACGAAACAGCAGGTACTGGTTTAGCTGCTTACTTAGCTGCTCTTGATGGTGGTGCTGACGGTATTGATTTGGCTATGAAACCTGTTTCAGGCGGTACTGGTCAACCTGATATTATTTCAATGTGGCACGCTCTTCGTGGTACTGAATATGATTTAGGCTTAGATATTAAGAAAATCATGGAAACAGAAGAAATTTTCAAAGAATGCATGAAAGATTATCCAATCTCTCCAATTTCTTTGGCAGTTAACCCAATTCTTATTCAAGCTCCACTTCCTGGTGGTGCAACAGCTACAACTGTTAACCAATTAAAAGATATGGGTATGTTAGACAAGTTCCCTAAACTAATTGCTAACATGAAAGAAGTTGTTGAAAGAGGCGGTTTTGCTACATCTGTAACTCCTGTTTCTCAATTCTATGCTCAACAATCATTCTTGAACGCAATTACTCCTGAACCATGGCAACAAGCTAACCCAGGTTACGCAAAAATGCTTCTTGGTTACTTCGGTAAAACTCCATGTGAACCTGATCCTGAATTGGTTAAATGGGCTCAAGAAAAAGTTGGTATGGAACCTACAACAGAAAAAGTTGTTGATATTAATGAAAAAGACCCTGAAAAAGGTATTGAAGCAGCTAAGAAAAGACTTGAAGAAGCAGGACTTCCTACAACAGATGAAAACATCTTTATTTCTGCAGCTTGCAAAGATGGTAATGTAGATAAAGGTATTGAATTCTTGCTAGGTAAAGGTCAAGTTTCTGTTAATAAAACTGCTAATAAAGAAGCTGCACCTGCTGCTCAAGCATCTTCAAACGGTGAATACACAGTTAAGGTTAACGGTAAAAACTACGCAGTTAAACTTGAAGGTGATAAAGCAACTGTTAACGGCAAAGCTTATGACATTAATGTAAAAGCAGGTATTGAACAAAAAGCATCTGCAGGTTCCGCTGATGGTGAAGAAGTCAAAGCAGCTTTACCTGGTAACGTATTAAGATTAGAAGTTGAAGAAGGTGATGAAGTAGCTGAAGGCGATGTATTATTGGTTGTTGAAGCTATGAAGATGGAAACTGAAGTTAAATCACCAAAAGCAGGTACTGTTCAAGCTATCGAAGTTGCTCAAGGTGATAAAATTATTACCGGTCAAACATTGGTAGTTATCGGTTAGTTAGGAAAGGACGTTAGAAATGGCGATTAGTATTCAAGATGGTTTAATAAACCTTTGGAATTCAACAGGTATCGTGAACTTCGTTCTTCCTGCTGATCCAACAATTCAAAATAGTGTAGAACAATTCTTACACATGTACGGACAAATATTAATGGTATTCATTTGTTTATTCCTACTTTGGTTAGGTATCAAAAAGCAATTTGAACCATTACTACTTGTTCCTATCGCATTCGGAGGTTTGATTGCAAACTTCCCTTGCGACCACGGTTTTCAACAATTCGTTTATAAAGTAGGTATTGACCCTGCTATCGGTATTTTCCCATTGATTATTTTCATGGGTGTAGGTGCAATGACAGACTTCGGTCCATTGATAGCAAACCCTAAAACAGCATTATTAGGTGGTGCTGCTCAGTTTGGTATCTTTGGTGCATTATTCTTAGCATTGTTCTTAGGTTTCTCATTACCTGAAGCTGGTTCAATCGGTATCATTGGTGGTGCTGACGGTCCTACTTCAATTTTCGTAACTTCAAGATTAGCTCCTGATTTATTAGGTGCAATTGCAGTTGCAGCATACTCTTACATGGCTTTAGTTCCGTTGATTCAACCTCCGATAATGAAGTTATTGACAACTGAAGCTGAAAGAAAAATTCAAATGACACAGTTAAGAGAAGTATCTAAGAGAGAAAAAATCACTTTCCCTCTAGTAGTTCTTATTCTTTGTGCAATCTTCTTACCTGATGCTTGTCCTTTGGTTGGTATGTTGACATTCGGTAACTTATGTAAAGAATGTGGTGTTGTTGAAAGATTATCAGACACAATGCAAAACGCTTTAATCAACATAGTTACAATTTTCTTAGGTTTGGCTGTTGGTTTAAAACTACAATATGACCACTTCCTAACTTTAGAAACATTAAAAATCTTAGTTTTAGGTATCATTGCATTCTCAGTTGCAACTGCAGCAGGTGTATTGATGGCTAAATTAATGAACTTATTCTCAAAAACAAAAATCAACCCACTTATTGGTTCAGCAGGTGTTTCTGCAGTTCCAATGGCAGCTCGTGTATCAAACAAGGTTGGTCTTGAAGCTAACCCTCAAAACTTCTTGTTAATGCACGCAATGGGTCCTAACGTTGCAGGTGTTATCGGTTCTGCTGTTGCAGCAGGTGTTCTTTTAGCACTTTGCCACTAAGAATAATACAGGCATTGCCTGTACTTCAAAATATTAATAAAGGCGCGAACGAAGTTCGCGCCTTTATTGTTTGCAAAATTATAGTAATAAACAAAGAATCTTACTATTACAATGGGTAGAGATATAGCGGATAAAAAATACAATATTCTGACAAATTAATAATCAACTAAATGCTCAAATTACAAGACAAAAGTTTGCTATACTTAAATTAGCAATAACGGAATCTTTTTAATCTGTAATTATAATTTACAAATAAAATACCAAATTAATTAAGAAATCAGCCATTAACATATAAACAGTAGACAAAACAGCAGCTTTTGTTGTTGACTCACCTACGTCTTTCGCTCCGCCCTTTGTATTGTACCCTTGAGTTGCACAAACTAAGGCTATTAAAATACCAAATATTAAACCTTTTAATAAACTTATATAAATATCTCTTGTGCTTAACCATAACCAAACAGAGGTTATGTATCTTGATGGATGTAAATGTATTGTAGCATTAGAAACTAATAAACCACCGGAAATACCAACAACTTCTGCAATCAAAACAACCATAGGTACTGTTATAGCGGCGGCCAAAATTCTTGGAGCAAAGTAGTATCCTACAGGATCTACTTTTAAAGTTTTTATAGCATCAACTTGAGAAGTTACTTGCATGTTAGCGATTTCGGCAGATATTGCAGTACCTGCTCTCGCACCGATTGCTAAAGCTACAAACCCGGGAGCGATTTCTCTAATCATAACAACGGCAATTGAACCGCCAACATAAGCTTCAGCTCCAGACATCAAGAATTGTTTTGATACTTGAATTGCAATAACAGCAGCTGAAACAAAAGCAATAACTAATGATATAACAAGTGAATCATAACTTATAGATGCTGCTTGCGTAATTACATGAGTTATTCTTGAACGTCCTGTTACAAGATAAACAATACTTCTATAAAGATTTTCTACACAATTACCAAAAAATTTAATCATAGATTTATCTTACTACAATTTGTAATGTTTCACAAATAAAAAACTTTACCCGACTGTTGAATAGTTCTATATAATATTTTTTTCTAATCTTATAAAAAAGAGAGGAGTAATTATGTGCGAAATTGATGATATCAAAGCAAGACAGATTCTGGATTCCAGAGGAAATCCAACTGTTGAAGTTGATGTTAAACTTATTGATGGAGCTTATGGTAGAGCTTCTGTTCCGTCAGGTGCTTCAATCGGAATTTATGAAGCAAAAGAACTTAGAGATAATATTAAAACGGATTATTTAGGCAAAAGTGTTTTAAAAGCCATCGATAATATTAATTCTACTATTACTCCGAATCTTTTAGGAGAAGATGCTACTGACCAGCAATTAATAGATAACCTTATGCTCGAAATGGACGGCAGTTTTAATAAATCGACTTTAGGCGCAAATGCAATTCTTGCCGTATCACTTGCTTGTGCAAGAGCAGCTGCAGATTATTATGAATTACCGCTTTACAAATATTTAGGCGGAATTGTCGGACGAACTCTACCCACACCAATGATGAATATTTTAAATGGCGGAGCACATGCCAATAATAATCTTGATATACAAGAATTTATGATTGCTCCTGTCGGTATTTCAAGCTATTCTGACGCATTAAAAGCAGGTTCAGAAATTTTTCACACACTCAAACGCATTTTATGCGAAAAAGGACTTTCAACAACAGTGGGTGATGAAGGCGGTTTTGCTCCTAATTTGAGTTCAACAAGAGAGGCAATTGAAACTATAATACTCGCGATAGAAAAAGCAGGATATAACACCAATAATATAAAACTTTGTCTTGATGTTGCAGCATCTGAACTCTATGAAGAAGGCGAATGCTCAAATGGAGTTTGTTCTTTAAGCAGATATTTTTTGAAGGGTGAAAATCGCAAATTAACTTCAGAAGATATGGTAGTATATTTGGAAGAATTAGTTAGAGATTATCCGATAATTTCTATAGAAGACGGTTTGGCGCAAGACGACTGGCTTGGCTGGCAAAATTTAACCGAAAAATTGGGTAAAAAATGCCAATTAGTTGGTGATGATTTATTTGTAACAAATACTTCCCGCTTAAAAGAAGGTGTTGAAAAGCATGTGGCAAATTCAATATTGATTAAACCAAACCAAATAGGAACATTAACAGAAACTTTAGATGCAATATATATGGCGCAGAAAAATGGTTATACAGCAGTAGTTTCTCACCGTTCGGGAGAAACAGAGGATAGTTTTATAGCAGATTTAGCAGTTGCAACAAATTGCGGACTAATAAAGACAGGTTCTGTTTCAAGAACTGACAGGCTGGCAAAATATAACCAACTTTTAAGAATTGAAGAAGAACTTGGTGCAAGTGCAAAATATCTGGGAGAAAAAGCATTTGCCGTTTCTTAAATATTATTAAAGGTGCGTTTTTTTATGCACCTTTTTTGTTGGTAGTTCGCAATTAATCTTGAAGTGTTATAATAACCATGTTTTAAGGAGGGTTTTATGAGTAACTTAAAAATATACATGGATAATGACATTAACCAAGATTTGATTAAAACGAAAAAAATCGCAGTTATAGGTTTTGGCTCACAAGGTTACGGACAATCTCTAAATCTTAAAGATTCAGGCTGTGATGTGATTTTAGGTTTAAGACAAGGCGGTGCGTCAGATATTAAAGCTAAAGATTACGGCTTAACTACAATGAGTATTGCAGACGCCGTAAAACAGGCTGATATCGTTCAAATTTTAATTCCTGATGA
This sequence comes from uncultured Candidatus Melainabacteria bacterium, assembly GCA_934754515.1. Classification (GTDB taxonomy): domain Bacteria; phylum Cyanobacteriota; class Vampirovibrionia; order Gastranaerophilales; family Gastranaerophilaceae; genus CAG-196. The sequence continues at coordinate 36,298 of CAKVIG010000011.1, forward strand.
AATTCAGGCAAAAGTTTATAAGGAAGAAATTGAACCTAACTTGAGGGCTGGACAATATTTAATGTTCTCTCACGGTTTTAATATTCACTACGGTTTTATTAAACCGCCAAAAGATGTAAATGTAATTATGGTTGCGCCAAAAGCTCCGGGGCATACTGTAAGAAGCGAATACAAAGACGGACGCGGTGTACCATCTCTTGTTGCCGTTTATCAAGATTATGACGGCAATTCAGTAGAGGTTGCCCTCTCTTACGCGTCAGCAATTGGTTCTGGCAGAACAGGTATCATAGAAACAACCTTTAAAGAAGAAACCGAGACTGATTTATTCGGTGAACAAGCTGTTCTTTGTGGCGGATGTTCCGCATTAATTAAAACTGCATTTGAAACTCTTGTAGAAGCCGGTTATTCACCTTATATGGCATATTTTGAAGTTTGCCACGAACTGAAATTAATCGTTGATTTGATTTATCAGGGCGGTATTGAAGATATGCATTATTCTATCTCTAATAACGCTGAATACGGCGATTTAACAAGAGGTTCTAAACTTATTAATCCGCAAGTTAAAGAAGAAATGAAAAAAATCTTGGCTGATATTCAGAGCGGTGAATACGCAAAAGAATTTATGGACGAAATGGCAAACGGCGGTAAAAAATTTAATGAACTAAGAAACGCTTCTAAAGGTCATTTGATTGAAAAAATCGGTACTGAAATTCGTTCTTCTTTTAAATGGAATAGAGAAAATCGTTTGATAGATAAAACAAGAAATTAGCCAAATCGGCAATCACTTGTTTGTCCTTATGGCTTATAGTAATTCTTTTCTAATTTCTTACAATAATTATGTATTCAAAATACAGTTCAAATTATTAGAAAAAGGAGTAAGAGATGAAAAAAACATTATCTGTATTAGCCGTTTTAGGTCTTGTATCTATCATTGGTTCTCAAAGCGCAAATGCTTTTGAATGGTCAAGTTTAAACCCTGCTTATTGGGGACATTGTCCAAAATGTGAAAAGAAAAAAGCAGATTGTGGCTGTAAAAAGGTTAAAAAATGTGACCCTTGTCAAAAAGTTGAAACACCTTGCCCAACAGGCGCAGCTGCACCTTGTGTAAAGAAAGAGCCTTGCAATCCTTGTCAAAAGGCAATCCCACAACAAAAACCATGTGATCCTTGCGATAGATTACAAGAAATGAACAAATAAAATTTAAAGGATGGTTTAAACCATCCTTTTTAATTAGTCTAATTCTAATGCCAGTTTATAAACATCATTTTTATTCATATTAAAAATTGTTGACAATACTATAGAAATATCTTTATCTTTAAAACCTTTTTTCTTCAAGTCAATAATATGCGTTTTTAAATCAAAATCAGACTCAGAATTTTCTGCATAAATCATACAAACGATTTCACCTTTAATTCCATCTTTAAAATGTTCTAAAACATTTGAAATGTTATCAGTAATGATTTCTTCAAAAAGCTTTGTAATTTCGCGTCCTAAAGAAATTTTAACATCGCCTCTATACCCTTGAATAACTTTTAAAGTTTTCAAAATTCTTTCAGGAGAATCATAAAATACCATATTTTGGGCAGAATATTTTTTACAAATTTCTTTTATTTGGCTTTCTGTTCTCGGTATAAACCCAATAAAAGAAAACTGTTCATCTTCTCTAGGCAATTGTGAAAGAAATGTCGTCACTGCACAAGCTCCGGCAAGAGATGTTACAGAAAAACCTTCTTTTAAAAGAGCCGAAACAATAACTCCACCAGGATCGCAAATCATCGGAGTTCCTGCATCAGACACAAGCGCAACAGTTTTTCCTTCCTTTATTTGATTTAAAAAGAAATCAATGCGTTCATGTTCATTGTATTTGTGGTATGAAATACATTTAGTAGAAATTTCATAATGATTTAAAAGTTTTTGCGTAATTCTGGTATCTTCGCAAGCAATTAAATCAACTTCTTTGAGTATTTCTACAGCCCTGAAAGTAATGTCTTTGATGTTTCCAATCGGAGTTGGAACGATATAAAAATCAAATTTTCTTTGCGACACTTTATCACCTAGTATTTTGTCTTATCTAAAAATGTTCTAACAGCTTCTGTCAAATTTTCCGGTGTTACAAGCGAAGTTTCTCCAGATTGTTGGTCTTGTTTCGGTGCAAGAATGCTTTCACGAATTTTGTTATAGACAGTTAAAATCAAAAATAGCAATATTGAAGAAACAGCAACACTTCCCATTCCTATTAAGAACTTTTTAGCCATTTTCTTTTTGCTTACAGGCTGTTTATATGGAATTGTATCGAGTTGCGGTAATTTTTCTTGTGTAGTTTGAACATTTTCTTGCGTTGTTTCAGCAATCTGCATTAAAGCCTCACCGGTAGCTTTTTCTGCTATTACCGGTGAAACTAACATTAATGCTATAACGATTGTAAGAATTTTATTCTTCAACATTTTTCTTTGTAGTCTTTCTTGTTCTCTTTTGAGAATTTCTGTTAGGTCGTCTTGTTCTTTTTGGTTTTTCTTCCGCAGTTTCTTCTGTTTTAACTTCTTCTACTGCTGTTTCAGTTGGAGTGGTTTCTGTTGCTTTTTCTTCTGCAACAGGAGTTTTTTCTTCAACTGCCGATTCTTCAACTTTTTTAGCAGCATCTTCTGCAATAACCGGCGCAATTTCAGAAGTTTCATTGATTACTGTTTGAGCAATATTTTCAGCTTTAACTTCTGTTTCTTTAACCTTGCGTCTACCTCTGCCACGAGATTTTTTAACTTCTTTTTCTTGTTTAATTTCTTGAACTTCTGCTTGAGCCTCAACAGAAGGATTTTCGGTAATTGGTTCAAGTTTTTCTTCTTGAACTACTGTTTCCTTAATTTCTTCTTGCGGTTTATTATTAAATTTATTATTGTTATTAAATTTCTTTTTACCGCCCATTGGTAGTTTTAACTTAGCTGCTTTTGCTCTATATTCGCCTTCTGAAGTAGCTGACGCAAATTTAATATCTTCCATAATATAGCCGTTACCTTGGCAGTGCGGACAACGTTTTGCAAAAATTTCACTAATCGCTTGACCTTGTCTGTGTCTTGTCATTTCAACAAGTCCTAAATCAGAAAGTTGACCAACTTGAGGTTTAGCCTTATCAGCTTCTACAGCCAATTCTAATTCTTCCATCATAGCAAGTTTATCAACACGGTTTGTCATATCAATAAAGTCAATAATAATCATACCACCGATGTTTCTAAGTCTTAATTGACGCGCAATTTCGTGAACCGCTTCAATATTTGTTTTAAGAATTGTTTCATCTTGAGTTGCTGAATTTGTAAATTTACCACTGTTAACGTCAATTACAGTAAGTGCTTCCGTAGTTTGGATGAACAAATAACCGCCAGATGGCAAATTAACTTTCATTTGTAAAGCTGCTTTGATTTCTTTATGAATATCCATTGCAACAAGCAAAGGTTCGGAGCCTTTATACAAAGTAACATTGATGTTTTTGTTCATGTGCCAGTTTTGAAGAATGTTTTGAACTCTATTTAAAGCAAATGCCGTATCAACAACAATTTCTTGAGTTTCTTCGTTACAAGCTTCTCTTATTACTCTATAAAGCAAGTCTTGATCTCTGTATAAAAGACTTGGAGGTGTCATACTTTCAGCTGACGTAATAATATTATTCCATTTTTCCAAAAGAATTTCTAAATCTTCTTGAATATCAGCTTCGGTTTGACCTTCAGCTTCTGTTCTTACAATAACACCCACTCCAACAGGTTTTAGTAAATTTACAATTGATTTTAATCTTGCTCTTTCTTTAGCAGAAGTAATTTTTTTACTTACGTTAATCCCTGCTTCATTTGGCATCAATACCAAAAATCTTCCCGGAAGTGAAATTTCGGTTGTAACTCTTGGACCTTTGTGTCCAACAGGTTCTTTTACAACTTGAACAACAATTTTTTGTTTAGGCTTAAGTTTGTCTTGTAAAGCACCTTTACCCATAATGTCTTGTGCGTGCAAGAAACCCATCTTGTCAGAACCTACGTTTACAAACGCAGCTTCGATTGACGGTAAAATATTTTCTACTTGCGCAAGGTAAACATCACCTAAGATAATTTCACCTCTATGCACGTAAAATTCTGCAACTTTTCCTTTTTCAATAACAGCAGCGATATTATCACGCTCAGCTATTACAATTTTGTTAGCGATTGAATCTTTCATTCTTTTAAATCCTTTATAATTCTTTTAAGTGGATATGTTGAGAAGCGGAAAAGTTTGTTTAATCGGATAAATCCGATATTTAGGATAAATTTTATTAAAATGAACTTTTCAACCTTTCAACTATTTAACTTTGCTTAATTTCTAAGCATTTTCTACATCTCGTTGAGGTTTTTGTCTAAAAGCTTTTTAATATCTCGCTATTTATTACAAGTTTCTTAAAATTATCCGCTATTATTGCGTGATAAAAAGCTTGTTTTTAGACATATAAACAGATATTTTTCTTCAAGTTTATGTATTTGATAGATTATCTATTGTTTTTAAAAACCTTTTTTGTTTTTCTTCGTGATTAATTTCCAGCGGAAGATAAAACCTCTTCTCTATCATACTAAAATTTTTCAAAATTGTAAAGAGAGTGTAACAAAAGATATATAACAAAAAATATTTTTAGCAGTTTTTTGTTAATATGGTATTAAAAGGTATAGAAAGGAATTAATCAGATGAAAATTTTAAAAACACTTGCTGTTGCAACTCCATTGGCAATTTCAGCTCTTGCTATAACAGGATGTCATTCAAACGATAACAACAAAGTATCCCAATCTGTTTCTAAAGATTACAGTTCTATGCCTATCGAACAAAAATATAACGCCAAATCTGAAGAAAAAATAGACAACAATACGCCAAATCTACCAAGACGCGTTAATTCCGACATTATACAATACAGAAATTTATCAGGAAAGCTTGTTGACGTAAAAATTGTTGATGATGCAACAATTTCACTTTACAGCGCAATCCAAAAACATTCGACTAAGAATTCTCCTGAAATAAAAGACATTGGAGGCTTTTATGCCGATGTAGAATCAAATATTAGCAAAGCTCAATATGATGAGTCCGACAACATGACTGCGCAAGGCAGTATTTATGAGCTGAACGGTCAGAATGTAGTAGCACTAAGACATTTGCAATGTTCGACAATGTTTAATAAATTATTTGATATTTTTACATCGCCAAAAAGCGAAGGTGGAGAAAATATAACAGTCAACGAGTACACTAAAATGATGGATGCTTGGTCATCAACAGGGATTAGAAGCAATCGTTAATCAATTATCATAGATAAAGGTTAATGGTGCAAAAAATTGCACCCTACAATTGACAAAGAAATAGATGTTCGATTTTGAACATATATTATTCAAGAAATGTAGGGTGCAATTTTTTGCACCATTTACATTCTTTCGCATTATCCCCAAAAAGAACGTAAAGTTTATAGCTTATAGCTTGTAGCTTGTAGGTCGTGTTGGACAATTGTCATCCAACACGACTAATACATAAATTTTTATGTCGTGTTCAATAAAAAATGTTGAACACGACCTACAAACTACGGGACTTCACCTCACCCTAACCCTCTCCTGTAAGGAGAGGGAATGACCAAAACTTGTAAATTAAAGATTTGTTTACAACTCTTTCAAATTTTCATCCAAGAAACGAAGTCTTGTAATATAGAACAATCTTTCAGGATTTACAAGTTGCATCAAGCTGTCTGCTCTCAAAGCCGGAATGTCAGAGCCTTGTCCTGTTTTTAGGAATATATAAAGGCTACCGCCTTCAAATCTGTATGTTCCTACTGACTTTTTGAAATCAGTAGTTTTTTCAATTCCTTTTTTATTTTTCTTGGAAATCAAAATTTCAGGTGAAGTTAGCACTCTTTCAACATCCTTTTTAAATTCCTCAAAATCATAGCTGTCATTCGACTTACAATAAGGCGTTATACAATATTCCGCCCACTGAGCAACTATATCAACCGCCGTTGTATATCTTTCAACCCTTTTAACATCAACGATTTTTGCACCGTCAGGGAGTTTTGGATTAATAATATCCATAACCTCTTTTTCAGATAGATTATCATAAATCTCAATATCCACAAGTTCGCCTTCCGATTGCGCAAACAAAGGTAGCGCAACCCCCATAGACACTTTCATTGTAGGGTTAAAGCCGAGTGTGAACACCATATTCAAGCCGGAACGCGCTAAAACCTTATGGAAAGTGCTTTGCCAATCAAGGTGTGAAAAATATCTAAGTAAGCCTTTTTTCGTTATTTTCAAGCGGTAGCGATAAACAGGAATATTAGGGTCAACATTCGCTCTTGTAGGATCGCGATGTTCTTCAATTGAAACGATTTTTTGAGCTTCTTCTGATGCTTTATAAGGCTTTGCCATAACTTTATGTGTTTTTAAAGATGGGCAAACGCCACATTGAACACATTTGTTTTCGCAAGTCGGCTGTAAATTAAATTCGCAACCTTGTTTCATCGCTTCTCTATACTCATTTTGCAACCATTCTTTTTTAAGCCCCGTATTAATAAAATCCCAAGGCAAAACTTCATCTAAGTCAAAAGATTTTCTTGCATAATCTTCAAGCGTGAAACCACATTCTTTTGCAGTTTCAGCCCAAACGTTTTTATCAAAATATTCGCCCCAAGCATCCAAATAGCAGCCTTTTTTATAAAGAGCTTCTATATACTTGCACAAGCTTGCATCACCGCGAGTCAAGGCCGCTTCAATTTGAGAAACAAACTTTTCGTGATAATTAATTTTTAAACCTTTAATATGCTTAGTTTTTTCTTTCAAGTAATGAATATGCTCGGTTACTTTGTCCAAATCCATTTGCGGACACCATTGGAACGGTGTAAACGGTTTTGGCACAAAGATTGAAAGCGTACAAGTAATTTCAAAACCGTGTTTTAACTCTTTTTCACGCTTAATCAATTTTGCACGATATTTTATTTTATTAAGAAGTTCCGCCATTTCATCCATATCTTCCAATGTTTCTGTTGGAAGCCCTGAAATGAAATAGAACTTAATCTTTGACCAGCCGTTTTCGTAAAGCGTTAGAGCTGCATTAATAATTTGTTCTTCTGAAATGTTTTTCTTAATAACATTTCTTAAACGCTGGCTACCGGCTTCCGGCGCAAGTGTCATGCCTGATTTTCGGACAGATTGGACAAGATTTGCAAGCTCAAGATTAAATCCGTCAATACGTTGACTAGGAAGTGAAACCGAGATTTTCTTTTTATTAAAATCAACAGCCAATTCTTTTATGACTTCTTTGATATTTGAATAATCGTTTGAAGATAAAGAAAGTAAAGAATACTCATCATAGCCTGTATTGTTAATAAGCTCTTTTGTGATTTTTATAATATCTTCTGCCGAACGCTCTCTAACCGGTAAGGTTACATGTCCCGGTTGGCAAAAACGACACATTCTACCGCATCCGCGACGAATTTCTACTATCGCTCTATCGTGTACTGAACTAGAAAACGGAATCGGATAAGAAGTTGAAGCAGATTCTAGAGTTAATGGCGCAAGACGTTTTTCAACCGTGCGATAAGCTCCCTCCCTAGACAGGGAGGGTTGGGGTGGGTTGCTATCCCCGCAAGGGGCGAGGGGAGTACTACTCCAACAACCTTTGATTTCGCACAGCTTTTCAATTCTTTGTTTTCTTGGAAGCCCTTTTGTTTTTTCCAACACTTCACATACATCCACCATCATTTCTTCGCCGTCGCCAATGCAAAATACGTCGATAAATTCGCACATAGGAAGCGGATTATAACAACAAGGACCGCCCGCTAAAACGATAGGTTCATCTTCGCGGCGTTCATCATTTCTAACTGTAATTCCTGACATTTCAATCATTTTTAAAACAGTCGGATAAGATAATTCATATTGTAGAGAAAAACCGATGCCGTCAAAATCTTTGAGTGCGCGCTTTGACTCTACTCCGTATAAAAATTCGGGTTTAAAATCAGGCTCAGGGGCGTAGGCTCTATCAGCCATCATACCTTCTTGCGCATTTACCCTATCATAAATAATTCTAACCCCAAGATTGCTAATCCCAATTTCATATTTATCAGGAAATACAAATGCAAAGCGAACTTTAGCTTTGTCAAAATCTTTGTTATATGATAAAAATTCCCCACCTACGTATTGGTAAGGTTTTGTAGCCTTATATAAAGCTTCCTGCTGATCTCTAAAAAAACAATTCATAATAAATCTATAATATAACAAACTGTAACAATTTAGCAATTTTTTCTTATAAGTGGTTTTATTATATTTAAGTGTAGTTGTGCAGGAAAATATCAAAATGGTTAATTCGTACTATTATGACGGAAATCAATATATTCCGCGAACGCAAGGCGACAGTTCTAAAGGATTTATCTTGGCTTCGCTTGCTTCATCTGCCATTATGGGGACTTTGCCTGCATTTTCAAAACCGTTTTCTTCACAACTGATTAAAGAACATTTACAGAATGATTTATACAAAGACGCTTTTGAAAAATCAATAAGCACGGCAGGGCTTGATAAAAAAGGAGTCCAAATAATTCCCGCACAGTTTTTAAGAGATAGGTCCGATGTTTGTAGCGGGCAAAATGCGTATTATATGCCTAAAACAAAACAAATTGTAATTAATACCGACAAAATTTCAATCGCGGGCTTTCACGAAGCAGGTCATGCAATGAATGATACAATGGGCAAATGGGGCAAGGTTTTAAGCAAAATGCGTTGGCCTGGACGCGCGTTTGCAGGTCTAATGGGATATGTCGCATTATTCCAACGCACAAAACCAAAAGAAGCCCCTAAAGACAAGATGGATTTTATCAAGGATAATTGTGGTAAGATTGCGTTTTTGAGTATGCTACCGACTGTTTTTGAAGAAGGAATGGCAAGTTATAAAGGTGTAAAACTGGCAAGAAAAACAGGACTTGCAAAACCCTTGATTAAAAACATGAAAAAGTTATACGCAAAAGCTCTTTTAACTTACATCGGTCATGCAACCGCAACAGGACTTGCCGTAGGAGCCACGAGTGTAATTATGGATTACTTTAGTAGACCGAAAATTGTAAATTTCAAAGAATTTGCGGAATAAAAACAATTAATAATTGCAATAACAATTTTAGGATTGTAAAATATCAAAATTAGACTATTAGGGATAAAACAGAATGCAAATTAACAACAATTTCAAGCAAAATAATATAAGTTATAAATCAGTTAAAATAGCATATAAAGAACATTGGCCAAAAACATTACTAAATGAAATCCTAACCAACAAAGAAATAAAAAAAGCTTCAAATTATTTAGAAAAACGAAATTCTTCAATGGAATTTTGGATAGAAAATAATGACATACGCAAGCATGAACGAGTTTCAATTAGTTGCACTTATGATAGAAGATACAAGCCTCATGGAGAATACTGTCCTATATTAAATGACATGTCTTTACAAGATGCCTTAACAAGACTTAAAAACTTCAATTCCAGAAAATTTATCGCATTTGTAAAAAAGAAAGAACGTTGTAATACGGAAAAAAAGAAATATTTTTATTTATACCATAAACCACATATACAAAAGCCGACCACCAACAATAACAGTATAAAGAAAAAAATACTTAACTTTTTCGGTATCTAAATCATTCAATAAAAATCTGTAATACTCTGCAAAAATACCTTTGTCTATTCAGACAAAAGTGTTTTTACTTCTTTATTCTCATCATTGAAAACTTTTATACCTTCTCTTTCACCGTTCTTATATTCAGGTTCATAAACATTCTTAACTTTATAATCAGAAGTATAAACAGTTTCTTTTGTTTTTACACCATCTTTATATTCACTAATTACACTACCGCTTTCGTTAGGCTTATCCGCATTGTAATAAGTAAACCGTGTTAAATCTGCGCCATCATAGTTGACGGTCAAATTAACCTTTGTTTTACCGTCTTTATCATAAATAAGGTGTTCTTGCCTCATGCTGTTATTTTCGTCAATGGTTTCTTTAACCAGTGAAATCACCTTGTCATCTTTATTTTTGAGTTCATATTTAATTGGTTCATCTGATGAATAATTCCAAGTTTCTACAAACTCTACATCACCATAAGAATTATATTTTGTATGCTTAGTAGGACGTTTAACGTCTTCTGAAACATCATATTCCCACAAATCTTCATCAGTATTGCCTTCACTATATTTTGAAAGCAAAAAACCGATTTTTTCATGCTTGCCGTCTGCAGAAATTTCTACAAACTCCAATCCATGCCTGTTATCATCAGGGTTTTCAACAACCATAACAAGTTTATTACCGTTGCATTTTGCATATAAAACTCCCGTTGAATTATCAACCAATTCTTTTATTGTTTTATGAACATGTCCGTTCAAAGATGCAATCTCGCTTATTGCAGAAAGCGGCAAAAGACTGTCAGGCACACCTTTATATAAATCAGTTTTTATACTTAGATCTTTTTTTACTTCGACTTTCGGTTGTGGAACAAGCGGTTTTACATGTACCTTTGCAGTTTTTTCTACCTTTTTTATCTCTCTTTCAGGAATTGTTTTTTCATCATCCTTAGTTTCTTTAGAAACAATTAGAGCCGCTAAACAAACAACAGCAACAACTCCCAATACAATCCCGCCAATAACTTTTTTTCTCATATCAACACCTCGTTTATACAAAAGGCTTTGCAACACAACTATATTATAGTTATTATTTTTTTTATAATCAATATCCAAAATAATTAAAATTATGAAAAATTTAAAAATGTATGCTATAATAAAAGTAGGAGATCAAAATTGAACCGTTGCAGCCAAATGCGAAAGCAGAAAGGCATTATATATAAGAATGATGAGCAATTTACAATTTCAAAATGACCTCGAAAGGCTAATCGCCATTATGCCCCCAAAAGTCGTGTCTAATTTGTCGTGTAAAAAATTAGATGATGTCATCGAAATAGTTCTTGATATCGGTAGAGTTCCTGAAGTTCGTCATGCAGGAGGCAAGATTGAAAAATTACAGTGTGATGTTGTTAATGATGAAGATATTAAGTTTATAACTTCTCATCTTCAAGAGTTTACGCATGATAACCGTTCGGGAATCCCCGGAACTTTGCACCGTATCAGTGCAATAAGAAACAGACAAGGAAAAGTTGTTGGTCTGACTTGCCGTATCGGTCGTGTTGTAACAGGTACGATTGCTTGTATCAAAGATATTTGTACACAAGGAAAAAGCATTTTATTTTTAGGCCCTCCGGGGGTTGGTAAAACTACAAAATTAAGAGAAATTTCTCGACTTGTAGCAGATGAACTCGGTAAACGTGTTGTAATTGTAGATACATCAAACGAAATTGCAGGTGATGGTGATGTTCCGCATCCTGCCGTTGGTTCAGCAAGAAGAATGCAGGTTGCTCAGCCTGAATTTCAAAAAGATATAATGATTGAGGCGGTTGAAAACCACACGCCGGAAGTTATTGTAGTTGATGAAATCGGTACCGAACCTGAAGCTCAAGCTGCCAGAACAATCGCAGAACGTGGTGTAATGCTTATTGCAACTGCTCATGGTAACTGTTTAGAAAGCTTAATAAAAAACCCTACTCTATCAGATTTAGTCGGCGGAATTCAGTCCGTAACCTTGGGGGATGACGAAGCTAAACGTCGTGCTTCTCAAAAAACTGTTTTGGAAAGAGAAAAGCAACCTACTTTTGATATTGTTATCGAAATTTTAGACAGAAATACACTTGCAGTTTATAAAAACACATCGGAAGCGGTTGATTACATCTTAAGAGGTTGGCCGATTCGTCCAGAAATCAGAAAAGTTGAAGAACAACATGTTGAAACAGTTTCAGCTCCTGAACCTGTTAAGCAGGAAGTTCCTGATACTCCTCAAGATAATAGCATGAATTTTTCGTTTTCTCGCCAAAAGTATGTCGAACAGGCAAAGCCGCTTAAGAAATTGTATTTGTATGCTGTTTCAAGAACCATTGTTGAAAAAACAATTGAACGTCTAAACTTGAATGTTGAATTGACGCGTAATGTAGAAGACGCTGATATTGTAATCGCACACAAAAATTTTGCAAAAGGCGGAGCTAAAATTTTGAATACAGCGAAAGAATATCGAGTTCAAATTTTCTATGTAAAAACGAACTCAATGGCACAAATTCAAAAGGTTTTGAAGGATGCACTCGATATCCAACCCGGTGATGTTGAACCTTTGCAAGGTTATAACGATGATACGGAAAAAGCTTTGGATGAAGCTCGTGCGGCAATAAAACAAGTGTCTGACGGTGCGGATGTTGTAGAACTTTCACCTCAACCATCTCAGATTAGAAAATTGCAACACGAGCTTGTAGACCAATATAATCTAAAAAGTACCTCTATTGGTGAAGGCGAAAGCAGACATTTGAGGATTCACAAATAGTTTACTTTAAAAAAGCACTCTACCGCTTTTCAATGGAAAATAGAAAATGGAAAGTGGAAAATTGTTTTAGATTTTATATTTAGACAAATGCGTTTATTGAATGTGTTGTGGATTGCTTCGTCACTCTCGTTCCTCGCAATGACTTGGCGCAAGAGTTTTAAGCGTGCAGTCATTGCGAGAAAAGCTATGCATTTCGTGGCAATCCATAATAAAAACATCCTTAAAACAATTTTCAATTTGTGAAACTTTCTCCAACTGACTTCTTGATTTCCCCAATATTTTTTGTTAAATTGCGTTCAAAATTAAACACATTATTTTATTGTGTTTTTGGTGTAAAATAATACAAGGATATGTAAAACCAGTTTTTATGGAGAGAGAATGAAAAAAAATATTATAATCATTGTACTAGTAGTACTTGCGCTAATTTTAGGCAGAATGTTTTTATCTAATATGGATAAAATGAAAACTGCAAAACAACGTGCTATGATGGGAACACCGGCCGTTACGGTTACTACAGTCGGCTCAGAAGAAGTGCAACGCCAATTTACGGCTACAGCGAGAGTTGTTGCAAAATATCGTGTTGACGTTTTAGCGCGTATTAGCGGATATTTAACTAAGAGTTATTTTAAAGAAGGCGACCATGTAAAAGCAGGTCAATTGTTATTTGAGATTGAACCTCAACAATACCAATATGCTGCAAATCAAGCTAAAGCAAATTTAGATAACGCGCAATCTCAATATGCTTATTATGACAAGCAGTTAAAACGTTATAAAGAACTTGTACAGAATGATTATATTGCTAGATCTGATTATGATAGCATTTTATCTCAGAGAGATGCTTATAGAGCACAGGTTGCGAATGCTCAGAGTGCATATCGTGACTCTCAAAGAAATTTAGGTTACACAAAAGTTAAATCTCCTGTGAACGGACGTGTCGGTATTATTTCCGTAACTGTTGGTAACTATGTTTCAATGAATAGCGGGGCTTTAACAACCATTAACAGTTCTGATCCTATGTATATAACCTTCCCATTGGAATCAAAAGATTATGCAGAGCTTGTTAGAATTGATAAAACAGCAAACGTAAATCGAGATGTTGAATTTATTTTCAGTTCCGGCGAAAAGTACAAATTTAAAGGTGTTCAAGATTTTCATGATAACAAAATTGATGATTCAACCGGTACAATTACTATGAGAGCAACATTCCCAAATCCTGACGATTCTTTGTTACAAGGGGATTTTGGACGTGTAATTCTTTATACTAAAAACAAAGATAAAGTAGCTGTAGTTCCTCAAGAAGCAACTATGGAAAACCAAGAAGGACGCTATTTGTACATTCTTGATAAGGATAATTTACCAAAAATGACTTATATTAAAACAATGGGTGAAGATAACGGCAAATGGCTTGTTTCTTCAGGTGTTAATGTAGGTGACAGAATTATTACGGGGGGTATTCAAAAGGTTATACAAGGACGTCCCGTAAGAATTGTGGAAAGGATTGAAGAACAAGCGACTCAAAAGAAAGTAAGCTTATTTCAGCGTGCAACAAATAAAGTAAAAAGATTGATTAAAGGAAAATAATGGCAGGTAATTTATTTATAAAACGACCAAAACTGTCTATTGTAATCTCATTAGCGATTATTTTAGCGGGTTTGATATCTCTAACAACTCTACCTTTGGAGGAATATCCTTCAATTACACCGCCACAGGTTATTGTAAATGCTACATACAGCGGTGCTAGTTCTGATGTAATCGCATCAACGATTGCAGCACCGGTAGAATTACAACTGAATGGTATTCAAGACATGCTTTATATGTCTTCAGAATCAAAGAATGGTTCTTACCAATTGACTTTGTATTTCGATGTCGGTGCAGACCCTGACATGGCTCTGGTTAACGTTCAGAACCAATTACAATTGGTTCAGCCGAGATTGCCGGAAGAAGTTAAGCGGTATGGCTTGACTGTTAAAAAATCTACGGGTGGTGCAGGATGTTTATACTTAGCCCTTTCTTCTCCAAACGGTACGTATAATTCATTATTTTTAGCCAATTACGCGACTTTATATCTAAAAGACGAGCTCGCTCGTACTAAAGGCTGTGGTCAGGTTCAAGTTTTCGGCGCAGGCGATTATTCAATGCGAGTTTGGCTTAAGCCTGACAAAATGGCTAGTTTAGGTGTTTCTGCAAGCGAAATTAATAGTGCGATAACATCTCAAAACACACAATCTCCTGCGGGAAATATTGGTGTTGAACCTATGGAAAGTCCTCAAATGATGAAATTTACATTAAGGACAAAAGGAAGATTGAAGGATGTTGAAGAGTTTGAAAACATTGTTGTTAAATCAAATCGAGATGGTTCAAACGTAAAACTTAAAGATGTTGCGCGTGTAGAATTGGGTGCTGAAAACTATGCATCGGCCGTATCTGCTGATGGTAGTGATATTGCTGTTATTGCTATTTCTCAATTGCCGGAAGCTAATACAATTGACTTGGTAAATCAAATTCAGAAAAAAATGAAAACTTTGAGTAAAAAATTCCCAAGTGACATGGAGTATGCAACTCAATATGATACAACAGAATTCGTAAGAGAATCTATTCATGAGGTTGTTAGTGCGATTGTTCTTGCAATTGCCTTAGTTAGCGCGGTAACTTATTTATTCTTGGGAACTGCGCGTGCTGCATTTATTCCATTCTGTGCAATTCCTGTTTCATTGATTGGTGTGTTTATATTTATGGCATTAATGGGGTTCTCTATTAACTTGTTAATCTTGTTTGGCTTGGTTCTTGCGGTAGGATTGGTTGTTGATGATGCTATTGTAGTATTGGAAAATACCCAAAGACATATTCAAGAAGGTAAATCGCCGAAAGATGCTACTGAAATAACAATGCAAGAAGTTTTTGGTGCGGTTGTAGCAACGTCCCTTGTATTAATGGCGGTATTTGTTCCAGTATCCTTTATGAGTGGTATTACAGGACAGATGTACAGACAATTTGCGGTTTGTATTGCAACTTCAATCGGTTTATCGACCGTCGTTGCTTTAACTCTTTCTCCTGCTCTTTGTTCATTGATTTTAAAATCAGGTGAAGAAAAAACAGACTTTGAATTTATCCAAAAATTTGAGGATTGGTTTAACGGGGTCAGAACTAAATATTTAGAAACCGTACATTATTTTGTTGCTTCACCGAAAAAGACTTTAAGAGTTCTTATTAGTGTTATTTTTGCAATCTTTATCATGTTTAAATTAACTCCGACAGGATTTTTGCCGGATGAAGACAGAGGCGCTTTGTTTGTAATGGTTCAATTACAAGATGGTGCAACTTTGACAAGAACTGCTAACGTTGTTGATAAAATGAGCAAAGAGTTTGCAAATATACCGGGGATTGCTTCAATAATGCAAATAAACGGTATGAAGGGCGAAAATTCGGCGTTTATGATTTTGAAATTAGAACCATGGTCTAAGAGAAAATCTTCAAAGTTATCCGTAAGCAGTATAACTTCACAAGCAAATAAAATTATTGGTAAGTATCCGGAAGCAACTTCGTTTGTATCACAACCACCTGCAATTTCCGGCATGGGCATGTATGGCGGTTTTGAATACCAACTTTTAGATAAGGGTGATAGAACCGCAGACGAATTGTTTGCAGAGGTTCAAAATTTATTACAAGTTGCAAGACAAGATTCTGCTTTCTCCAGCTTATATACGTCATTTACTTCTTCGCTACCGCAAGTTGTAGTAAAAATTAATGAAGAAAAAGCTTTAGCTCAAGGAGTTTCAATAACTGAAATATATAGCACTTTAGCGGCTCAATTCGGTGCAACTTATGTAAACGACTTTAACAAGTTTGGTAGAGTTTATCGTGTATACATGCAGGCTGATGCGCCATATCGTGCTACATTGGGTGATATAAGCAAGATTTATGTTAAAAACAATTCGGGTAAAATGCTTCCGATATCTTCTGTAATAACAACAGAAAACATCGTTGGACCTTATATGCTATCTCGTTTTAACATGTATCCTGCTATAACTATTAACGGGAACCCTGCAAGCGGTGTAAGTTCAGGTGACGCTATGAAAGCTATGTCAGAAATTTCTGATAAAGTTTTACCTAAAGATATGGACTATGCTTGGTCAGGTACTTCTTTACAAGAACAAAAATCCGCAGGTCAAATCGGGCCAATATTAGCAATGGCATTAACTTTCGTTTATTTGTTCCTTGTAGCGTTATACGAAAGCTGGACATTACCAATTGCCGTACTTCTAATTTCGCCGGTTGCTCTTTTAGGTGCATTATTCTTCCAATATATATCAGGCCTATCGCTTGATATCTACGCTCAAGTTGGTTTGGTTATGTTAATCGGTTTGAGTACAAAACAAGCAATCTTGATTGTAGAGTTTGCAAAAGATGCGATGGAGAAGGATGGATTAAATTATATTGAAGCTGCGATGCAAGCTGCAAAACTTCGTTTCAGAGCGGTTATGATGACAAATATTGCGTTCATCTTAGGTTTATTACCTCTTGTGTTTGCAAAAGGTGCAGGTGCAGGCAGCCGTCACTCAATCGGGGTTTCTGTATTCGGTGGTATGATGGCTGTTGCCTTCTTGGGTAGTATATTAGTTCCGGCATTTTTTGTTATGCTAAACATTATAAAGAATGACAAAAAAGAACGAGTTGAACTATTTAAAGACGGTATAAAATTCGCATTCATGCTATTCTTAATAATAATGATACCTGTGTGGTTATTCATTGGTTTGGATAACTTGATGTATTTATTAAATAGAATATTTAGTTAGTAAAGGTTAAAACAACGTGAAAAAAATATTAGTAATATTTTTTATAATACAATTGATATTAGCTCAAGTACCTTCTTACGCTGCTTTTTGGCATAAAGACGATTTGGGTAATAAAATCAAACAAGAGGAATATCCTGACAGTAAAGATGTTGAACCAAAAGCTGATGAAGTCGCTGTTATAAAAGGCGGAGTAGAAAACTCAATTGATATTTCACTAGAAGAATGTTTAAAATTTGCTTTAGGGAACAATCCTCGAATACAAGCGGCTATGCAGGATGTATTCGCATCTAATTATAGAATAAGGCAGGCATGGGCGTCTTATTTCCCTCAATTTGGTTGGCAAACAGGTTACACCAGAATCAGACAACTTCAATTATCAGACGTGTTTAGACAAAATTTAGTGTTTAACTATTTTGTACTTGGACAAATAAGTGCATCTCAAATGCTTTACGACTTTGGTGTAACTCAAAATCAAGTTACAATAAGAAAGTTAGATAATCAAGGCTACAAAATCACTTTGACAGGCACCGTAAATGATGTGATTTGTGAAGTTAAAAAGTCTTATTACAGTCTTCAATATGCGATTGAAGCCAAGAAGGTTGCGGAGGATATGGTTGCTAAATATTCTGCGTTTTACGACCAAGCAAAAGCGTTTTATACTGTCGGTACAAAACCAAAGGTTGATGTAACGATAGCTGAAGTTAATTTATCAAATGCTAAATTGACATTAATTCAAGCTGAAAATGCTGTTGACATTGCCATGGCAAAATTAAATAATGCGATGGGTTTACCGTATTTTAACAAATATAAAATTAATGAGTGTTTAAGATACGAACCTTGTGATGTAACTTTAGAATCTGCAATCAAGATTGCACAAGAATCGCGTCCTGAATTTCAATTGGCGGAAGTTAAGGTAGAAGAAGCTCGTCAAAACGTTAAATTGGTTAAGAAATCGTATTTTCCACAATTGAGTGTTGAAGGTCAATTCCAAGTCGGTGGTAGAACACCTGCTTCTAACTATGGTTATAATTTCGGTGGATACTTGAATTTTCCGACTATTAACGGAATGTTGATTAAAAATGAAATCAAAGAAGCAAAAGCTTTACACTCAAAAGAACAAGCAAATGCAATTAATACGAAAAACAATATTTACTACGAAGTTCAAGAATCGTATTTTTCTTTAAAAGAAAAGAAAAATAAAATTCCTGTTGCGTTTTTGGGAATGAAACAGGCAAAAGAAAACTATGAACTTTCTTATGGCAGATATAAAGTTGGAGTTGGTAATCCCGTTGAGCTTAAAGAGGCACAAGTTCAGTACCAGAATGCACAATTGACGTATTATCAAACAATGTATGAATATAATACCGCTCGCGCAACTTTAGAAAAAGTTATTGGTAAAAACATTGCAAATGGCGAAGTTGAATTGAATAAGAATGCTAAAGTGAAGAGTAAGGGTAAGAAAAAATAGAATTTGTTTTTGTAGACACCTCACCCTAGCCCTCTCCTGTAAGGAGAGGGAATAACCTAAAGTCGTTCACATACAAACTAACCTTCCAAGGATAGGAAGGTTCTGCCGAGCAAATTTAAAACCTTTCCATGTTCATGTTAAAATAAACAAAAGAGGTATTATTTTGGCAATTAAAATCGCAATAACAGGAAAAAGCGGAAGCGGGAAAACGACTTTAACAAAGGCGTTTTTAGAAATTTTACAAAAGAACTTCCCCGAAAAATCAATTTTATTATTTGATAACGACTTGACATCAGAATTAGGTCACTCATTCGGACTTGATATCAGAAATACTATTTACGGTATCAGAAGCGGTAAACACGAATACAAAACAGGCATCCCGGAAGGCATGTCAAAGCACGAATACGTTGAATGGGCAATGGAAGACATTATTGAACCGTTAAATGAAAACGTTGATATAATCGTTTCTTGGTTTGTAGGTGCAAAAGATTGCAGATGCCCGATTACGGGTCAAATTAATGACGCCTGCCAAAGACTAATCGAACGCTATGATTTTGTACTTTTTGATTGCGAATTTGATTTGAAATACTTGAACCAACTTGTTGATACAGATATTGATTTGACTCTTGTTGTTGCAAACCCGACTGTTGATTCAATTAATCTTGCAAAACGCATAAGTGAATTTTCTGCAAAATACGCTGTTGGCGGTCAAATGGGTGTTGTTATAAATAAAGTTAAAAACGAAGATTTAAACGCTATTTCTGAACAATTAAAAACCGCAGATGTAGAAGTTTTAGGCAGCATTCCGTTTGACGAGCATTTGGCAACCGGTGTTGTTGACAGAAAGTCGGAAATTGTATCCGATGCACTAAATCAGTTCTATTTCAGATTGAACTTACCTCAGGAGAACAGATGATAATTTTAGACGGGAAAGCATTATCTTTAAAAATATTAGAACAAGTTAAAGAGAGGGTTGCAAAATTAGAAAAACAACCTCATCTTGTTGTAATTTTGGTTGGCGAAAATCCTGCGAGCAAAATTTATGTTAATAATAAAAAGAAAGCTGCGGAAAAAGTCGGGATTAAATCTACCGTTATTGAAATGAGTGCTGATGTTTCAGAAGAAGAATTACTTTCAACAATTGAAAAGCTTAATAATGATTCTGATGTAACAGGAATTTTGGTACAGTTACCGCTTCCTAAACATATTGATAAAAACAAAGTTATTTTAGCTATTTCGCCGAAGAAGGATGTTGACGGATTTACTCCTGAAAACGTTGGCAAGATGGTTATCGGTTTAGAGCCTTACTTTTATCCTGCAACACCGCAAGGTATAATGATGCTTTTAGATGAATATAATATTCCAATAGAAGGCAAAGAGGCGGTTGTAGTAGGACGTTCTAATATTGTCGGAAGGCCTGTGGCTCAACTTCTACTAAAACGCAATGCAACGGTTACAATGTGTCATTCGTTTACACAAGATATTCAAGACAAAATAAAAACCGCTGATATCGTAATATCTGCGGTTGGTAAAAAGATTGTAAGATGTAAGATGGTTAAGAAAAATTCTTGTATTGTTGACGTTGGTATCTTTAGAGATGCTAACGGCAAACTGACCGGCGATGTAGATTTTGATTTCGTATCACCGACTTGTGGTTATATTTCACCCGTTCCGGGCGGCGTTGGTCCAATGACCATAGCTTCTTTAATGTACAATGCTTCAAAGGTTTATTAATTAAGGAGGGCGAAACCCTCGACTTAATATTATGATTGTAATAAACCTGTATCTTGAGCAGCTGTAGAAGTTGCTGATTTTTCGCTTTCTTTTTGAGCTCTTAATTCTTCTAACATTGTATCGTACATAGTTTTCATTGTATCGTATTCAATGTCTAAATCTGCTAATTCTAATGATAGTTCTTCATTGTATTGTTTAACTTTAGCGTGTGCATATTTATCAGCAAGCATTTCATTTTTGTTATTAGCACTAATTTTAACGCCGCCTGCTGTCAATTCTTTAGTATTGTCGATAGCTGAATCAAATGCGCTTTCCCATTTTTCTTCATACTTCACTTGTTTTTCAAGTTTTGCGCTGTTAGCTTCATACTTAGCATTCCAGAAAACTGATTGTTGAGTATAATAGTTGATATCTGCGTTTGTATTTAATAAATTTCCTAATAATGCTGCTGTGTTTGCCATCTTCTTATACCTTTTTTTAAATCTTACATATATATAAAGTATTTAAAAAAGTGTCAATTTCAAGAAGGTATTTATTTGTTACAAAACTTAACATTATAATATAAAAAAAGCGGTTGAGCATAGCTCAACCGCTTTTAAAATCATTGTTAAAAAACTAAACAGCTTTTTGAACTTTGCCTGCTTTTAAGCAAGAAGTACAAACTGTCATTCTCTTAGTTTGACCATTTACATTAACTCTAATTTCTTGCAAATTAGGAGTTTGAACTTTTTTAATTTGTTTATGAGAGAATGTTAATTTTGCTGCTTTAATAGGTTTTTTACCACATACTTCACATTGTTTTGACATAGTTCTATTTTCCTTCTTTCTACCAGTGTAATTCTAGTCTACCTTAAAAAGAATATTTTTACAAGTATTTTAAGTAAAGTATTGTTACAATTTGACGATATAAATCAAATAAAAAAAAGAGATAATGCTAAATAATACATTCTCTCTATTTTGTATAAAAAAAAGGCTAACCTTTCGGCTAGCCGTAAATATCAACCAACAATTTCTTTAACTTCTGCTTGAAGGTTCTTTGCATCAATCTTGATGCTTGGTCCCATTGTTGTTGTCAAATAAATTGACTTAACATAAGTACCTTTTGCTGCAGAAGGTTTTGCTCTAAGAACTGCATCAACCAATGTACCATAGTTCTTAACCAAATCTTCGTTAGCGAATTGAACCTTACCGATTGGACAGTGAATCATACCCTGTTTGTCAGCTCTGAATTCAACTTTACCTGCTTTAGCATCTTTAACTGCTTTTGCGATATCTAGAGTTACTGTACCAGTTTTAGGGTTTGGCATCAAGCCTTTAGGACCTAAAACTCTACCTAACTTACCTAACATACCCATACAGTCAGGAGTTGCGATTAATGTATCGAATTCAAACCAACCGCCTGCGATTTTGTCGATAATTTCTTCTGTTCCGTAGAAATCAGCACCTGCGTCTTTAGCTTCAGTAACTTTTGGTCCTTTTGCGATAACGCAAACACGAACTTCTTTACCTAAACCTGCAGGAAGAACAACTGTTGATCTGATTTGTTGTTCTGCGTGTTTAACTTCAATACCTAATCTCATGTGACATTCAACTGTTTCGTTGAATTTTGCAACTTCTTTAGATACTTCTTGTAATTTAGTAAGAGCATCACGACCGCTAGCCGGTTGTTGGAAATCAGCTAACAATTCTTGAAGCTTCTTTTGTTTTTTAGTTATTTTTGACATTTCTTTAAATCCTTTCATGGTGTTAACGGATTTTTCAATCCTTCCATATTATCTCTGACTCGCTCTCATTTAAGAGAGGGGTGCGGTGAAGTTTGCATCACCTTGATGGGTTTTACTAGTCTTCTTTAACTGTAACGCCCATAGCTCTGCAAGAGCCTTTAATCATGTTTACAGCAGCATCCATAGAAGTTGCATTCAAATCGTTCATTTTGATTTTTGCGATTTCTTCTAATTGTGCTCTTGTAATTTCACCAACTTTTGTTTTGTTAGGAACAGCTGAACCTTTAGGAATGTTCAAAGCTTTCTTAATTAAAACAGGAGCTGGAGGTGATTTGATTACAAAAGTGAAGCTTCTGTCTTCGTATACATCAATAATAACAGGGATAATATAACCTGCTTGTGATTCAGTTCTAGCATTGAACTGTTTGCAGAAATCCATGATATTAACACCGTGTTGACCTAGAGCCGGACCAACCGGAGGTGATGGATTTGCTTTACCTGCTTGAATTTGTAGTTTAATTTTTCCTACTACTTTTTTTGCCATTTTGTTCTCCTTTCGTGGTACTAACGGGGGGCACCCCCTTCCACGTTATTTGTATAACTAAACCCTTACGGGCTTGCCCCCACCTCAACCCTCAGAGAGGGAATACGCGAGGTGCGTTATTTTATAACTTTTGAATTTGTTTGTATTCTAATTCAACCGGAGTTTCACGACCGAATATAGAAACCATTGCTCTAAGTTTAGCCTTATCAGGATAAACTTCTGTAATATCACCAACAAACTCTGCGAATGGACCGGAAGTAATTCTAACTTTTTCACCAACTTTAACATCCATTTCAATTTTTTGAGTTTGAGCTGTTGATCTGTGAATAATCTTTTTGATTTCGCTGTCTTTAGCCGGAATAGGTTTTTTAGCTGAACCAACGAATTTTGTAACACCTGCAGTATGTCTTACTACATACCAGCTGTCTTCGTCCATAATCATTTCTACTAAAACATAACCAGGGAAGATTTTTTCTTCTCTTTCTTGTTTTCTTCCGCCTTTAATTTGGGTAACAGTCTTTTGAGGAACTTCTACTCTAAAGATTTTGTCAGCCATGTTCATATATTCAATACGTTTTTCTAAGTTACTTTTAACTTTGTTTTCGTATCCTGAATAAGTGTGAACAATGTACCAACGTTTTTGATTTTTTCTTTCAGAAGACGCATGGTTTTCAACTTCTTGAGTTTCTTCCATCACTTCTTCATTCATGATATTTTCGTCTTTTTCACTCATTACTTTTACCCTTTATAAATTTTAATTAAAACTTAGATAACAACATATTGAAAATTACATCCACAAAATAAATAAAAACAGTGAATATAAAAACAATAGCAACAACAAAGAATGTTTCTACAACAACCTGATGTTTTTCAGGCCAAGTAATCTTGCCCCACTCAGTCTTTACGCCTTTAAAATAAGTAATAACATTTTTCTTTATTGTTTCAAAAGTATCATTCATTTTAATAACCTTTTTCTATAAAAATCGCGCCCTGAAGGACTCGAACCCTCGACATCCGGTTTTGGAGACCGACGTTCTACCAACTGAACTAAGGACGCATATAAAAGGGAATAAGACTTTCGGTAATAAGGGAATAAGAGATTTTAAATTTTCTTTTGCCCTTATTACCAGTGCTTATTTCCTTATTACTTAGTTTCCTTGTGAGTTGTGTGTTTTTTGCAAGTTGGGCAGTATTTGCTCAATTCTAATCTGTCTTTAACATTCTTTTTGTTTTTAACAGTTGTGTAATTTCTTTCCTTGCAATCCTCACAAGCTAGAACTACCATTCTATCGTTTTTACCTTTGATACCCATTTTTAAGTTCCTTTATATTTACCTTTTATTGCTATTTTATAAATAATTTTGACCTTTTTAAAAAGAATGTGCTGAACACATTCTTTCTTTAAATCGGCGTATAAGTTAATACTAAAATAAACATAAATAAATTGCAAATTATTGTAAAGATTTTTTAAAATTTGTTTTAATCGAACAACAATCACATTTTGAGCGCACAGCTAATGACAATAATAACATACAAAATTAATGGTGCAAAAATTTGCACCCTACCTTCTTTAAATGGAAAATGGAAAATTGTTATAAATAATTTTCAATTGTCCATTATCCATTTTCAATTTAGAAAAAGTAGCACCATTAACATTACCTTCTTCAATTTAGAAAAACTTTTATGCTAAAATTAATTCAAAGAGGAGTAAAAAATGATTAAATCAATTATTTTAGCCGCAGGCAAAGGCACAAGAATGAAATCCGATATGCCAAAAGTTTTACATACAATTTTTGATAAAACTCTTGTCGGATATGTTATAGATGCAGTAAACAATACAGGTTTAGCTGATGAAAACTTTGTAATAGTAGGTCATCAGGCTGAAAAAGTAGAAGAATACATCAACAAAAATTATGATAACGCAAAATGCGTTCTTCAATCTCCACAGCTGGGAACAGGTCACGCAGTTAGCATGGCGCTACCATATCTAAAAGACTTTGATGGCGAAGTTGTAATTTTAAATGGCGATTTACCACTTATTACATCCGATACAATAAAAGAATTTGTAGAATTCCATAAAAATAAAAAATCTGATGTTACAGTTATGAGTGCTAATTTTGATGACCCTACAAACTATGGACGCATAATCAGAAATTCAGACGGAACATTAAACGCTATCGTAGAAGAAAAAGATACAAGTCCTGAACAAAAGAAAGTTAAAGAAATTAACGTTGGATGTTATTGTTTAAATTGGACAAAAGTTAAAAATGCATTTAATGAATTAAAAACAGATAATGCACAAGGCGAATACTATCTTACTGATATTGTAAAATGGGCAAATAATCAAAAGCTTTCTGTTAATGCCTATATTATCAAGGATAACGATGAAACATTCGGAATTAATTCTAAAGCACATTTAGCAGAAGCTACAAAAATGTTAAATAACAGAATAATCCAAAAGCATCTTGATAACGGAGTTCAAATAATTGACCCTGCTACAACTTGGATTTCTCCAGAAACCGAAATAGGTGCAGACACAATAATTTATCCGTCTTGTTACATAAACGGCAAAAATAAAATCGGTAAACATTGCAAAATAGGACCATTTGCTCATTTAAGAGGCGACGTTGTATTAGAAGATTACGTTAAAATCGGCAATTTTGTAGAAGTTAAAAAAACTACAATAAAATCACACACTAATGCTTGTCATTTAACATATCTTGGTGATAGTGAAATCGGTTCTAACGTAAATATCGGTGCGGGTACGATTACTGCTAATTACAACCCTTTAACAAAAGTAAAAAGTAAAACTATAATTAAAGACAATGTTAAAATCGGTTCTAATTCTGTATTAGTAGCACCTGTTACGATTGAAGAAGGTGCAAATGTAGGTGCTGTCGGAGTAATTACAAAAAACATTCCTGAATGGTCTTTAGCGATTACTCGTTCACCTTTGAAATTAATTGAAGGATGGGTTAAAAAACATTTAAAATAATTATCTTTGTATAAAAAAGCGGAGATTTTGTTCAGATACAAAATCTCCGCTTTTTGTTTATATTTAATATAAGCAATATTTGATAGCTTCTATCATTGATTCAGGATTTGCTATATTTTTACCGGCAATATCAAACGCTGTTCCATGACTCGGAGAAGTTCTTATAATATCCAAACCAATTGTCATATTTACAGTTTTTTCTGAGGCAACAGCTTTAATAGGAATTAAACCTTGGTCGTGATAACAAGCTATATAACAATCATAAGGTGATTTTTCACCCCTTAAATAATTTTGCACTCCGCCAATAAACAAAGTATCAGCAGGCAATGGATTTGTAATATTTATACCGCGATTACGCACTGCTTCTATGGCAGGAATGATTATATCATCCTCTTCTGTTCCAATTATTCCATTTTCACCGGCATGAGGATTCAAAGCGCATAGCGCAAAAGACGGTTTTTTGATAAATAATTTGTTTTGAAAATAGCTTCTTAATCTTTCAACTTTTTCAATAATAACTTCTTTAGTAAGACAATTGCTTACATCTTTTAATGCACAATGTCTTGTTAACAATAGAACTCTAAAATCTCTTGACACAAATAGCATTTCAGCCTTTTGTCCTTTGTGCGCTAAGAACTTTTCCAAAACCTCAGTTTGCCCGTTAAAATTATGTCCTGCAAGGTGCATTGCTTCTTTTGAAGTCGGAGCCGTTACAATAAATTTAGGTTTAATTTCGCAAGCTTTTTCTAATGCTCTAAACGCGAAGTTGCCTGCGCTTGCTGAAACTTCCCCTGGAACGATTTTTTCGGGATAATCAATTTCTATAATTTCATAATTATTTTTTAAAATACCTGCGTTTGAATACGTATTCAAAATTTTAGAATTTGAAATTATAACAATGTCTTTTGGCGGCAAATTCAATAAATTTAACGCTTTTATTGTGATTTCAGCACCAATCCCGTTCGGGTCGCCTGTTGTTATTGCAATTTTATTAGAGTAGTTATTCATGGTATTTAAAATAATTTAAAATTTCTATTAAAGTTTTTGTGTTACCTAAGTTGCCTGATTTTGTAACAATCCAACGATTATTTATATCAGAACAAATTGAAATTGCAGGCGCGACTTCGTCTACAAGTTTTAATTCGTTTGATTTAATAGCCTTGCAACATTTATAAGATGTTTCTCCGCCCAACGTAATTAAGATTACGTTAATTTTTGCAAGCACTTTTTCTGTTAAAACAGCCAAATAATCAGTAATTTTAACTGCTAATTTATCTTTAGTTAATTCTGCATTAAAAGAATCTTCCGAAAAGCCGTCAAAGTTTGCAATTAAGTGTGAAGTGTGTACGACAACAGTAATTCCGCTTGATAAATTTCTGTAAATTCTGTCAACAATATCCTCGGTTACGCCATCTAAAATGTCTTTAACATCAAGTGCAATGAAATTAACATTTTCGATATCGTCAGACTGTTCAAGTTTTGCAATCTGCTCTGCCGTAATTTGTGTTGCTGTACCTGAAACTACAAATTTTGGTAATTTTTCCAAATGCAAAGGCTCATGTTCTTTTTCAATTCCTGATAACCAAAATTTACCCAAAACTTGTGCGCCCGCAGCTGTTCCTGTCGGAAGCAATTTTTTGTCACATTTTTTGATAGCCAATGCGATTTGTTCAATATCGGTAATTGAAGTTGCGTCAGCTACGATAAGCTTTTTACCTTCTTTTATCAATTCATTAATCTTAATTAAGATAGGTCCTGCGCCGTTCATTACTGTTTTTAAATCAATGGTTCCAACCAAATTCTTTTGCTTATCTTCAAGCTGTGACATCAAAAGAGTCGGAACATGTGATTCCAATATAGGAGAATGCGGATCCATCGCCATTTCAGTTCTACCCAGCGGAACTCCTTTTAGCAAATGATATCCACCAACCGTAATTCTACCTTCTTGCGGGAATGCAGGCATAATGATTGCCGCATCATAACCCAAAATTTGAAGCATCGTTAAAGTTTCTTTTGCGATATGGCCGCGAATTGTCGAATCAATTTTTTTGTAATAATAGTCAAATGAAAAGTTTTCAACAAACGCTCTTACCGCTTTTTCAACTCTTGAAACGGCTTCCCAATCTTCAACATTCCTTGATTCGGACGATAATGCCCAAACCTCAGTATCTGCTTTATCTTGCGGAATACATTCACTATCTAAGAGAATTTTAGTGTTTGCACCGCGCAAATGAAATTGCAAAGCTGTATCGTTTGCACCGGTTAAATCATCCGCAATTATTCCTACTATATCAGAAAATATCATTATTGTTGCTCTGCATCCCTTTTAGAACCTAACAATCTAACATTGTTAGCGATAATCAAAAATCTTTCTCTTTCTTCGCCTGCTTGGTCAGTCCATTTGCTGATAGAAATTCTACCGTCAACAACAACTTGGCGGCCTTTTTTGATATATTCGCCTGCAAATTCAGCTTGCTTATCCCAAACTTCTATATTATACCAGTCAGTAACTTCGCCGTTTGTTTTTCTATCCCATCTGTTTACAGCCAAAGAGAAAGTTGTTTTAACTTTGCCTGATTCAAAATATTTGATTTCTGCGTCTTGTCCTGCTCTACCAATGATAGTTGCCGTATTCATTAATTATCTCCTTAATTATTCAAGTATAAAAAGATTATAGCATAATACTTTTATTATAGTAACTTTTTATTCTTCTATAGATACCGCATCAAATTTATATGCCTCTATTGTTCTTGAAAAATATTCAGGCGGAAGTCCGGCTTTTTCCTTCAAAGAATTCAAGAATATCTCTTTATCAGGTAATTGTTCCCATACAACAGGCAAATAAACAGCTCTTTTGTCCCTTTCTACAAGAATTATTCCATGCGGATAAATTTTTGATAACAAATCTCTTTCATCTTTAAAATTTATTTTTTCAATAGCAGAAAGGATTGATACCGAAACTTCTAAATTTTCAAGTTCTTCTATTGATAACGGCTCAAATCTCGGGTCTTGAAATCCGGCATTCTTTGCATTATCAATGATATCTAATATTAGAGGTTTAGTCGGATAAATAGAACCAATACAACCTCTGAGTTCACCATTTAATTTAAGCGTTACAAAAGATGCTCCAAATTGTGTTAAAACAGCAGGAATCTTGTGTGGTATGAATTCTTCTTGATTAATTGTAGCAATAATACTCGCTTTAGCAGCTTTTATAATATATTTTGAAAAATATCTTTCTATAAAATCATTTCTTGAATCCGTGTACAAAAACCAAGCGCCATAACCAACAACTTTTTCTTTATCCGAACTTATATCACCTGAATTGTACATTTCAGTTCTAATCATTACACATTCATTGTTATTAGCAAAATCAACAAGCCCTTTTATTCCTGTCATTCCGCATGCCTGTTGCGGTTCAAGAAATTCTATCCGTCCGGTTTCTATAACAGTAGCAGTATACGTATCAATTTGTCTGCATTGTTGTTGAGTATAATAATGACTTAAGTCTGATGAAATTATAAAAGAAGAATTTTCCCAATAAGCAGAAATCAAATCGGAAATCAATCTGTAATCACAATTACCAACCAAGACCGGAACAATTTTTATCTTTTTCCCTATTTTCTTTAAATTCTTTACAAAATCAACTGCACTTTGTTTATGAGGTAGAAACATATTTTGAATAAAAGGCAACTGAACCTCTATAGAATGCTCATTCTCAAAAACCTCATCCGCTATAATGCATGGGAACTTTTCTGCAATTTCTGCTATCAATTTATTATTGACTTCTAAATTACCAAGAGGAGTTTCGAAGAAACTGTATTCCGGAAGCGCAATATTGTTAAAACTTTCGTGATGAGATGGAGCAATAATAAAAATATTTTCGCTCGGCTCTAAATGTTGATAAGCAGACATCATTGCATGACCTGAATAAGCATAGCCTGCATGTGGCACTATAATAGCTTTTGATTTGTAATCAAAAGTTTGCTCTTCTTTGAATGAGTCTAATAAATTATTTAATTCTTCAGGATTTTCGGGATAAAAGCTCCCCGCAAATGATGTTTTTTTATTCATAAAATTATTATAAAATAGTTTTTATCTAATAGCAAAAATTTTTTTTAGAGGATTTTACATTAATATGAAGATTTCAAATAACTATAACATGCCTAATTTTAAAGGATATAAAAATTTAATAACTTTTGACCAAGAATCAAAAGGCAACAGATTAGCCTTATTTGCAGTTCAACTTGATAACAACGGAACTAAGGATTTAGATAATTACAAGCAACTGGCAAAATTTGACCAATGTTTTGATTCAAAAATGGATGATACACTATTATGCTTATATTCAGAAAATCCAAACCATAAAGTACTCTATCTAAACAATGACATACTATTGAGTGGAAATGAATTAAAAGAAGTATCAAAAAAACTTTCAAGAACACAATTTCCTCAAATAGAATCCGGATATCTGAAAGCTTATACGCAACTTGCAAGCCTTACTAAACGAATTATGACTGATAATAACTCCACCATAAAAGATGAAGGTATGCAAAAAGTAATGCAAAATGCACAAAAAATACTAACTTCATTTTGCGATGGAAACTCTAGCATTGCATTTCAAATTTTACGGAATGCGTTCTATAATGTCTGCCCACAAAAATCTACATCTATAATTAATTCAGGTATTAGCAAACTCTTAAAAAATTATTTCTAATTAACTTACATATCTTCCTGCCGGAATTTTTGTAAACTTTTGTAACAAAAACTTTAAAAGCCCTAAAGTTTTTTGAATTTATGCCGATATATATATTACAAAAGGGAAAACAAAAGGACAGGGATATGGGACTAAATGTATCTATGAATTACTCATTCCAATTGGAAAATAGAGATATTCTAAAAAATACCGCAAAAAATATTTTAACAAATAGTGGTGCAACTCCTGAAGCAACACAAAAGATAGTTGAAAAGACTCTATTTGAAGGTGACAGACTATTAAAAGAGCAATATACGAACCCTCAATTATCTGTGTTGAAAGCTTCTACACAAATTAGTATTAACGATACTTTAAAAGAAACTTTAAAATATTTAAAATCACATGCTAAAAAAGAAACAAAAAAAACTCCTGTTTTTGGAGAATTATGGAATATAGCTTCTGCTAACAATCAAGCTTCCGAAAAAAAACCATATCAAAACGAATTATACGAGTATCAAATAGACAAAGATACAGTAAATATCTTTGCTGCATAAATTTTTAATTCAATAATCTCCTTCTAAAAAGCGGTTGAAAATTAATTTTCAACCGCTCCTCGTATTATATAGCAACTTTTACAATAACTTTTTTTACAAAGCGCTTTTTATTATTATCTAATGCAGGTTGATGCGCGTCCTGCGGGAAGAATACCAAGAAATCTCCTTGCTCTAAAACTTGATAATGAGCATTTATGTTTGATTTTAAAAATTCAATATCTTTTTCTTCGTCATACTCTTCTGTTGTTGAACAATTTGAATAATCAGTAACACCGACTTTTTCCTCTCCATTAATCATATATTGAATATCAATATACTTTCTATGACCTTCAAAAGGTGCATCGTCCTTTGTATCATAACTTTGAACATTGGCAAAAATTTTATCACCGTCAATTGTATGTTTTCCATCAGGCATGTTAACCATGTCATTATTTTTAAGCCATTCAAAACCTTGTTTCAATCTTGCTGAAATACCGTAATAAGTGCAGGCATGCTCTAATTTATCTTTAATCATAGAATCCTCCTTTAAACTCTTCGTTACAAATCTTAACAAAATAAAAGAAAAAAGGCAATTTTTAAAATAAGAAATACTTTATATAAATGTAAGGTTAAAAGGTTAGAACAAAGTTAGGTAGGTTTACTATGTTAATGGCATTCTGGCAAGTCCAGAGATTAACACGCGAAATAAATGCTCTTGAAAGACAGGCAATGGAAACCCGCAACAGACTTTCAAACTATCAAAAGTATGCAGGTATGTTGGGCGGTTCTTCTACCATTACGATGGCAAACGTTGCAGGTATGTCAGCAGAGCTTTTGCCTAGAGCAACTATGTTTGCTCAGTTCTCTAATCAAGCAAGTTCAATGAGTGCAATGCAAAACTTGCAAACAATGAAGATGGGCGGAATGGTTCCTTGGACAGGAAATGCGCTTCAACAATATCAAATGGAAATGAGTGCATTCTCCAAGTTCAAAGAAGAATCTATGAAAGCACTCAAAGAACAAGAAATTCAAGTACTCAACGAAAAAGAAAAAGAAATTCAATTAGAAATGAACGATATAGAACAAAGGTTGTCAATGAAACGTGCAGAACTTCAATCCGTTAAACAGTTAGCGAGCGAAGAAGCTAGAGAAAGCGCACCTAAGTTCGGACTCGGATAAAGAATTTAATTTAACTCTAAAAACGTAAATGTGTGTAGTAATCTACGTGAAGTGTATACCTATTAACTTAATAAATTCCCCTCGCCTCTCCTCTAAGAGGCTTTTTTTTTATGTTAAATATTGCTCGAAAAATGAATTTAATTTATAATAGGTAATAAAGAAATGGAGAGTTATTTTGAATATTTTAGGTTATTTTAAATCAGTACATGCACAAAGACAAATTAATAAACTTGCACGTAAATATAAAAACAAAAAAATTGTAATTTATGGCGCGGGAGAATATTTCCAAATTCTAAAAAATAATTTTGATTTGTCTAAATTAAACATTGTAGGCATTGCCGACAAAAAGTTTGAAACCTCAAAAGATTCAAATCCTACTCCGTATTTAGCTCTTGCACCTGAAGAATTAAAAGATTTTGATTTAGATGTGATATTAGTTGCATTATATGATGATACAAGTTTGTGTGATTATTTAGAGTATCAACTTCTTCTAAATACGCAAAACGAAGACAAACCAATACGTTCAATAATTGAACCAACATTTTTATACACAATTAAGGTTTTGTTAGGTAAATAATGGAAAAATCAGTTTTAATAAAAAGATTAAAAAACAAATTAAAATCAAAAGAAGAAAAGCTAAAAAATTATTATAAAAAGAGTTATCATACTTATCAATTTTTAAAAAATATTGCTGATACAAGATTTCTTAAGCCTTGCAAAGGTGAGTTAAGAGAGTATCAGTTAAAAATACTTGATTTTGCAAAAAATTGGTTTGAAGATTTTGAAAAAATTGATGTAAAATATTTTTTAATCAGTGGAAATCTTCTTGGTGCATATAGAAATAAAGGTTTCATTCCTTGGGACGATGATATAGATATAGGAATGATTCGAGATGATTTCGATAAACTCATTGAATATTTGAGAAAAAATTGTTTAGAAGTTGATGTTAGTGAAATTTCTTATTCAAAAAGAAACAGAAGTTTTGTAATTAATGAGTTTATCAAAAAAAATCCAAACGTAATGTCTTTTGCGATTTTTCCAACACACTTGCAGATACTACAAGGTGATAGTATGAAAAATCTTATGACATTGGATATTCACCCTTATGATTATTATTCTGATGATTATACAGAAGAAGAAATAAAAAAAGATATAAATTTAATTAAACGTCAGAAAACAAAAATAGACAATTTTGCAGAACTTAATAAATACTTAAAAGAATTGAGATTGAGCAATAATAAGATTGGTGTAAAATCTAATAAAATTTATTATGGCTATGATAACTATGATATTACGTTTATACCATTTACCGATTGGTATAAGGTTGATGATATTTTACCTATAAAAAAAGTAGATTATGAAAATATACAATGTTGTGTTCCAAATAAACCAGAAAAATCGTTGCTAATAAATTATGGTAATGATTATATGTCTATGCCAAAAGAAATTATATTTAATTCTCATATTGGTTATAGAGAAACTTGCGAAGTTGTTAAACATAGTCTTGATAAACAAGTAATGTTAAAGAAAATAGAGAGAAAATTTAGGTTTTCAAAAGAAAAAAAATATAAAGAATTGTACAAGAAAACTAAACCGTTAGCAGATTTAATGCTCGATATTGTTGACATAAAAACGATAAAACCTTGTCAAGAAAAACGTCTTAGACAATATCAGCTGGATTGCGTTGAGTTTGCAAAAAAAATGACGGATTTTTTTGATGCTCATAATTTAGAATATTTTATAACATCAGGAACATTAATAGGTGTAGTTAGACATGGTGGTTTCGTTCCTTGGGATGATGATTTTGATGTTGGAATGATGCGTAAAGATTATGAACGATTAAAACTCATCTTGAAAGAGAATTTTAAATCAATAGATATTTCAAAAATTTCAGTTTCAAAAGGTAATTCAATTCAGGTTATTGATTCAGCTTTGAAAAATAGTAATGGCGAAATATTGTATTATAACGGTCCAAAATATACACAAATTTATCAAGGCGAAAGTTTCAAAAATTGTAGGTTGATAGAAGTATTTCCGCATGAATATTACAAAGATGGATATACTTTAACTGAATACAAAAAATATATGTCAACAATTAAAAATCAACTGGGATTAATTGATTCTTGGCAAGACATGACAGATTTTTTGAATTTAGAAATCGCAAACAATAAAAACGTAGCAGATAAAAGTAGTTTTATTTATTATGGCGTGGATAGTTTGGGTAGCTATATTGTTAATCCAACAGGTCCAATGAGTCAGGATATGATATTTCCTCGTAAAAAGGTGAAATTTGAAGGTTATGAATTCTGGGCTCCAAACGACCCTGACGGATATATTAGAGTTCAATATCCGGATTATTGGAACTTCCCTTCTAATTTTTCAATAGCACCATTATTAGAAATAAAAACGAAACAAAAATCTTAAGAGTTTGCGTCTTAATCTTTTAATAATCATGTGTTTGATATTTTTTTCATCACTGGTATTTTTGTTGTGCTTGTTGACAACCTGACCGTACGGGTCAAATTCCCATCGAATATTGCGTTTGATAACTTTTGCCGGATTACCTGCAATAATACAACCTTCTTCTTCAAATTTTTTGTTAACGAGAGAACACGCCCCAACAACGCAGTTTGAAGGGATTTGTGCACCTTTAATCAAGGTTACTCTTTGTGCTATCCAAACATCATCACCTATAATAATATCTTCAGGTTCGTTATATGGTAATTTTTCACCAATATTATAAATTGAATGTCCGTCAGAGGTTCTTATAGTAAGTTCTCTGCCGAATTGTGCTCTTTTACCTATTACGAGTTTGTGAGGTTTAAATCGTTCGTTATTATTAATGATTACGTTAAAGTTTGGCTGATTTAACCAAATACCTTCATCTATAAAACATCGTCCCCAACTGCTAACATAAATACTGGCTTGATTTACTTTTATTGGAGTCTTTTTGATTATGCAAACAGCATTTTCTCCTGCTAATTCAATATTTGTATCTTTAAATGATATTGGCAATTCTATTTCTAAATAATTATTAATTCCATGCATTGAAACATTTAGACCATCTAGTTTTCTTTTTAGTCTTTTCTTTTTGCCGTTATAAGTAACAAATATTTGATTATTTTTACCCTGTGTTTTGTATGGGAATAAATTATTGATAATATTGAATATTTTTTTTAGCATGATTTATTCCTCTATACATATATCTTGCGGAAAATGGTTATCGGCTTTGTGTTTTAGTTTTTCATAATTAGAATATATTTTTTCTCTCAATGAAGATGATGAAACACCTTTGCCATAAGGGAAATAAACAACGGTCACTCCCATTTCTTTTAGATAATCATATTTGCCTGTCCAATCATCACCGACAACAAATACATCAAAATTTAGTTTTTTAACCTTATCTCTATGATCAAGGCTATGTTGTGGAATTACAACATCAGGATATTTTATCGCTTTCATCAACGCAATACGTTCTTCAAACGGAATAATAGGTTCTGATTTATAACTTGCAACAAGTTCATCAGTATTTACTCCGACAATTAGAATATCACCTAATGCACGTGCATATTCAATCATCTTAAGGTGATTGATATGCAACATATCAAATGTGCCTGATGTATAAACAACTGTTTTATTTCCTATCATAATTTTATCCTTTTAATATCCAATATTGTGCGTTAGTTTCTTCTCTTGCGCCCGATTTGTTATCAAGCAATAAATCTGTTTTTATAATATCAAAATTATTTGTTTTGAAATATTCCTCATATTCTTGTTTTGTACGATAAATAGCATTGTAGTTTGTTTTTAGGTCTTTTGATTCAAATTGATTTAATGTCAAACGATTTTCCATAAGGCTTATAGACTCTTGAATATATATATATATATGATTTGAGGCTATTCGTTTAAAAAAATCAAAAATTTTTGAAATATTTGCATCATTAATATACATCAATACACCTGTACAAATTATAAAGTTAAAATTAGATGATACAATTTTATCATCTAATTCTAAAATAGAACTGTTATAAAATTTAATGTTTTCATTATTACCAAATTTTTTAGATGCGTAGTCTATAAAACCTTCAGAAAAATCCACACCTGCATAATAATCAAATTGATTGATTAAATTTTCTGCCCAACGTCCAATGCCACAACCAATATCCAAAATTCTAGGTTTTTTGATTTGTTTAACAACAGATTCAACTATCAATTTTTCGTGTTCATTTCTAGTATTTTGTTCTATTCCTGTTTTATCTGAACCTAGCAAAACAGTTTGCAAATTATTTATGTTGTTTGCACGATTTTCCCAAAATTCTTTTGTTGAATTATTGTCGATTTCTATTTTATCTGCGTAAACTCTCGTTTGCATATAGTTCTTCCTTTACTTTTTTCAACGCATTTAAGCATTGATTAATTTCATCTTCGCCAACATTTCCATAGTTGCCGATTCTGAATAATTTAGTTTTTAAATCTCCACCTGATGGTGCGATTTCAATATTATATTTTTCTCGCATTATTTTTACAACAAGGCTTGCGTCTATATCATTTGTCATTACGGCACTTACGCAATTCGCAGGTGTTTTTGCTAAAAGCTTAAATCCGAGTAATTCTAATCCTTTGCGTAAAATCTCCGTATTTTGTTTATATCGTGTTCTAAAGTTTTTTAATCCTTCTTTTTGTATTTTTTCTAATCGTTTATCCAGTTGATTAACAAGGCTAACTGCAGGTGTAAAAGGGGTTTGACCTCTTTTTGCATTATTAACATAATCAAAAATATCAAAATAAAAGTTTCTTAAATCAGATTTTTGTGCAAATTCTAAAGCTTTTTCGTTCGCAGAAAGAAATCCTAATCCCGGTGGAAGTGCAAAAGCTTTTTGTGAAGCTGAAACTGCAACATCAACTCCCCATTCGTCTTGTAAAAACTCATCAGCCAATAATCCACTCACACAATCAACAATAAAAAGAGTTTCAGGAAATTGTTTAATAATTTCACCAATAGATTTTATATCAGTCAAAGCCCCTGATGAAGTTTCATTAAGAGTCGCAAATACCGCTTTTGAATTCGGATTTTGTTTCAAAATTTCTTCAACGCTTTTAGGGTTTGGACTTTCTCCAAAAGGCACAGAAATTTCAACCGTATTAATTTTGTGTTTTTTGCATATATCACCCCAGCGTTTACCAAAAGAACCACCGTTAATATATATAGCGGTATCATTTCTGCTCAAAAAATTTGTAACGGCGGCTTCCATTGCGCCTGTGCCAGATGACGCCATAACCACAACCGTATTTTGAGTTTGAAAACAATACTTTAGACCTTCAAAAATCTTAAGCCATTTTGAAGTATAATCATCTGTCCTCATATATTCTTGAGGTTGTGATGCGATTTCTAAAATATCCCTCTCAACTTCTGTTGGTCCTAAGACCATTAACAATTT
>CAKVIG010000012.1 GCA_934754515.1 uncultured Candidatus Melainabacteria bacterium
ACAAACAAACAAACAAACAAACAAACAAACAAACAAACAAACAAACAAACAAACAAACAAACAAACAAACAAACAAAAGAATTAAAATTGTTTTTTGTGGCATAAAGCTTACTTTTCCAAATATATTCGCTTGTACCAACAATTGCATAGTTTTAGAAAAAGATAATAAAATAAAAGTTATTAAACATGTTCGTGGTCTTAAAATAAAATTTTATGGTTCAAATAATATAATAAAATTTGTTGACAAAATTCCAAGTTTTAAAAATGTAAAAATTGATTGTGGAGATAATACAACAATTTGTATCAACGCCACTAAACACAAGATTAAGAATTTGTACATTAATGCAAGAAGTGACAATACTGATATTAATATTGATAAGGATTTTTCAATAGAATCCGGTTCTTTTGATACACATGGTGAACCTAATACTAAAATTACAATTGGCAAAGATTGTCAATTCGGCTGTAATATTGAATTAGATACGGCAGATGGGCATACTATTTATTCAACCAATGGTGAAATAATAAATACACCTAAAGATATTACTATCGGTGACCATGTTTGGTTATGCAAAAATGTTTCAGTATTAAAAGGTGCAAAGGTTCCTAATAATAGTGTTATAGCGAAAGGGAGCATTTTTACAAAACCGTATGAAATAGGAAACGCAATTTTTGCAGGAACTCCTGCAAAAATTGTAAAAACAGAGATTAATTGGTCAAGACTTGCTTGTAAAAGCTTTTATAACGATTCTAAATAAGTTATATTATTTAATTCCAGTTATTGTCAGGCAATGCCTGACCTACAAACTTAAGTCGTTCGATTAATATATTTGCCCTTACGGGTATTTACCTCACCCTAACCCTCTCCTGCAAGGCGAGGGAATAACCTAAAGTCGTTCGCTGATTGGCGAACCTCCATGGATAGGGAGGTCGCAGCTGTTAGCGAAGCTATGCTGAGCTTTACAGATGCGGGTGGGTTGCAATAAATATATTATAATTATTCCCTACGGGTTAATACCCATCCCAACCTTCCCTGACAAGGGAAGGAGCTATACTAAAGTCGTTCGATTTATTTATCGTTTTCTTTAAATTCGACCTTATCCCCTTCTTTAAGGTTGTCATTTATATTTGTAATCAATTTTTCGTCGCCTTTTAGGCCTTCCAAGATTTCGACCTTATCTCCGAAATCGCGTCCTTGTTTAACCTTGATGAAATGGATGGTTGAATCAGGTTTAACTTGCGCAACGTATTGGTCTGGTGAATTAAATGTAGTCAGACATGCCGGATTAATTGTCCAATATTTTTGCTTATCCTTAACATCAATATTAGTTTTTACGTACAAACCGCTATAAAGTCCTGATTTTCCGTCATTTGGAATAATAAGCGCAACTTCCATAGCGCGTGAAACATTATCCAATTTGCCTGAAATCTGAGAAATATATCCTTTAATTTTTTGGCTCGGATTTTCTGGTATATAAACTTCAACAGCCTGTCCATCTTTTATAAATCTAACGTAATTTTGTGGAACAAAAATAGTTGCTCTGAATTTATCAATTTGTTGAATTTCAAAAAGACTTGTACTTGTTGAGCTTCCGCCTGATACTACGTTTGCACCGGCATCAATATTATATTTACTAATTACTCCGTCAAATGGTGCAACTACTCGCTTATATCCTTGAAGTGCAGTCAACCTGTTTAAATCCTGTTTTGCTTTATCAACATCCGCTTGCGCGCCTAAGTAATTCATTTCAGAAGTCTTAAACTCGTTATACTTAGTATCCAAATCTTGTCTTGAAATTGCACCATCTGAAGATGAATTCTTAAATCTTTCATAAGTTTGTTTTGCAAAATTGTATTGATACTTAGTTTCCATCAAATGTTTTTCGGCAGAAATAAGAGCTGATTTAGCACTCGCAGCTTCCGCGTCTAAATCAGGAGTATCAATAGTTGCAAGCAATTGTCCTTTTTTTACGTGGTCACCAAGTTGAACGCATCTTTCAGAAACAAGTCCGTTTATTCTCGAAAACATCTCTGTCTGCAAATACGGTTTCAATTCCCCTGAAAGTTCCAAGCCGTCTTCACCGTTTGTCAAACTCGGTTGTTCAACAAGTGCAACATACTTTGCTTCTCTTGCGTTAATTGATGTCGTTATAAAGCGCACAACTTTTGGAATAATTCCAACGAGCAATAAAAATGCCACAATTGCGATTATTATATTTTTTTTATTAATCTTCATCTTTTTCTACCTCAAATTTTTTGTTTTTGTTCATAATTGCGAATAACAATGGAACAATTACAAGCGTTGCAAAAGTTGCAAACAATAAACCGCCGATTACTGTTCTACCGATTGGTGCGTTTTGTTCGCCGCCTTCACCAATACCCAAAGCCATCGGCAACATACCCAAAATCATTGCAGAAGCTGTCATAATTACGGGTCTTATACGTGTATAGCCTGATTCTATTGCTGCTAGAGTAGAAGAGTAGCCTTCTTTCATTTTATCAGTCGCAAAAGACACAACTAAAATAGAGTTTGCGCAAGATACACCAACCGCCATAATAGACCCCATTAGAGCTTGAACACTAAATGTTGTATCAGATATAAACAACATCCAAATTATACCTGAAAGCGCAAGTGGCACCGGAGTTATAATAATAAAAGGATTTCGCCAAGATTGGAAGTTCACGACAATAAGCAAATATACCAACACAAGCGCGAGCATCAAACCTGAAAGAAGTGACGAAAATACATAGTTCATTGATTTTGCTTGACCTAACAAGTTAATGAATGTACCACGCGGTGCATCTTTTTCGTATTTTTTAATAACTTTATTAACGTCATTTGAAACACCCGCCAAATCTCTATCTTGAAGATTTATCAAGATATCAAACACAGGCATAATATCATAATGGTTTACAACACTTGCGGCTTCACTTGAGCGAACTGATGCTATATTAGCAAGTCTTACTGGGTTATTATTTGCATAAGCAACAGGAATATCCGTTACGTTTTTAACCGTATCCACATTAAATTGCGGTACTCTTAATGCCAAAGTGTAGTTTACGCCGTTTGTCGGATCTACCCAATAGTTTGGAGCTACCTGACCGCTTGAAGTTAAAGCTGTCAGAACATTTCTTGAAACAGTTTCTTGTGACAAATGCATCATACTTGCTCTTGTTTTATCAACATCAATTTTAATTTCAGGCGTGTCTGTGATTTGGTGTATGTGTGCGTCAGCTACACCTCTGATTTTCTTAACATCCGCAAGCATTTTTTGCGCCAGCTTATAGTTTTCTTGAACATTTTTACCTTGAATTTGAATATCAATGGGAGAAGCCAAACCAAAGTTAAGGATTTTACCCACCATATCTGCGTTTTGGAAGAAGAACGTCATATCAGGAAATTC
This sequence comes from uncultured Candidatus Melainabacteria bacterium, assembly GCA_934754515.1. Lineage (GTDB taxonomy): Bacteria > Cyanobacteriota > Vampirovibrionia > Gastranaerophilales > Gastranaerophilaceae > CAG-196. The sequence continues at coordinate 3,405 of CAKVIG010000012.1, forward strand.
TTTATTAAGATTTTTTCTAAGTTTTTTAACATAAGTTTTTGTTGGCTTGTGTTTTTCACCTAAAGCAATCAAAATTTCACCGTCACCGACACCTATTTGAGAGTTATCCATAAACGCAAGGTTTAAGCTGCTTGCAGGAAGTCCGATATTATCAAGAATTGTATCCAATTCTTTTGGCGGAATTGTTTTTCTGATTACATCTTCAACTTTCGTAAATTCTCTTGCGGTTTCTTCAATACGAGTACCGTGCGGTGCGTAAACGTGAAGTCTGATTTGACCGGCATCAACTTCAGGGAAGAAGTTTTCACCGATAAACGGAGTTAGGATTAAAGCAGAAAGAACAACCGCGCCATAAATAACGGCAACTTTCTTTGGCTTTCTTAAAATCATTTTTACAAGGAATTTTTTGTAAGCATTCCTAAAAATAGCAAATTTCGTGTTTACAAAGTTATTAATCTTAAACAAAATTGATGACTTATTTAAAACTTCTTTTTTCTTCAATAATTTATCTACAAGAACAGGTACTAACGTATTTGATAGCATGTAAGAACCAAGCATAGAAAAAATTACGGACATTGCAAGCGGAATGAACAAATATTTTGTAGCACCTTCCATTAAAAATATCGGTGCAAATACCGTACAAATAGAAAGCGTTGAAACAAGCGTCGGAGTTGCAACTTCGCTTGCCGACTTATAAATAACATCCTTAATTGTTGCCATTTGCATCGTTTCTTTGTTACGCAAAATGTTTTCAATAACAACCGTTGCGTTATCAACAAGCATACCGATAGCCAGTCCTAAGCCACTTAATGACATCATATTAATCGTTTGAGCACACAGTGATGAGCAAATAACCGCAAACAAAACAGAAAGCGGGATTGAAACTGCGATAATAAAGGTTGAGCGAACGCTACCCAAGAATATCAAAATCATTAACGCTGTTAAAATTGCAGCCAAAGTCCCTGAAAAAATTACATCTCGAATAGATGCTTTTACGAAAACTGATTGGTCAAACAGAACCTGCATGTTTACTTCTTTTGGAATGGTTTTTGCAATAATCGGAAGTAATTTTTTAGTACCGTCTACAACCTTCAAAGAAGAAACAGTACCTGATTTATAAACGGTCATAAGAGAGCCGGCATTACCGTTTTGGCGCACAATATTTGTCTGAATAGCGTTACCGTCATGAATATAGCCGACATCAGACAAATAAACAACTTGGTTAGTTTTTGGCGAAACAATAGGAAAATTGTTCATTTCTTCAACTGTCGCGCTAGCGTTATTCAAAGAAATCAAATAATCTTTGTCGCCGATTTTCGTGTTACCTGACGGGATAATTACGTTTTGACCTGCAACGGCTTTTGTAACATCAGCAGGAGTTAAACCTCTTGCTTCCATTTTTTGCATATCCAAATCAACTATAATTTGGCGCACCTTACCACCCATAGGTAGCGGTGCTTGCGCGCCTTCAACTTTTGTCAACTGAACTTTAATATTGTTTTGCGCATAGTCTGTAACCTTTTGAATAGGAAGTTTCAAAGACGAAATTACAACCTGCAAAACAGGAATCGTAGTAGGTTTGTATTTCAAAATGTTAGGCGGCATAATCCCGCTTGGCATAGTTTTCATACAAACGTGAGATGTCGCACTAACCTGTGTAATCCCCGTATTAATATCAGAACCCGGATGAAGAAAAACTCGAATTACACCTGCACCCAAAAGAGATTGCGATTCAATGTGTTCAACATTATCAACGCTTGTAACATACGCTCTTTCGGCAATTGTAACGATTCTGCGCTCAATATCTTTTGCCGGCATGCCTGTATAAGTCCATACTGCGGTTACAACAGGAGTGTTGATTTCAGGAAAAATATCAATCGGAGTCTTAGCAATGGTTACAAGCCCCATAATCAAAATGAACAAAGCCATTACGACAACAGTATAATAATACTTTAAAATCATTTTCATAAAGTTTTTCATTCGATTTCGCTCCCCAATGACTTGTAAATATCTACTGTGTCTATTAATGTGCTGACTTTTGCGTTATACATAGAGTTTTCATTAAGCAAAAGTTTGCGCTTTGCGTCCAATTCATCTATTTTATTGCCTGTTCCGTTTGTATATCTGATATTCGCTACATTATAAAAATGGTTTGATTTTTCGATAGCACCGCTAAAGCCTTGATACGAATTGTAATCTGTCCTCAAGCTTGAAAGTGCGTTTTCGATTTCGCAAAATGCATTCAATAAAACGTTGTTGTATTCGTGTAATTTTTCAATCGCAAGTTCTTTATTGTATTTCAAATAAGAAGTTTTAGCACCGCCTGTATATAAATCCATCAACAAGCCTGCGCCAAGCTGATAAACCGTACTGTCCCAATTAAAAATTCGCCCTGCTTTAATTGATTCAAAACCAATCATTTCGTTTAAATTAATTGACGGCAAGAACATTTTTTTAGCGACTTTTACATCAAACGCTACTTTTTTTATTCCAAATTCTGCTTGTATAACGTCAGGGCGATTAAAAATTAAATCTGAAGAAATTTCTTTATTGATATCAAACGGAAAATTCAAATTTTCAATATTTGCTCGCTCAATATCATTTCCGCCTTCAGGCGAAACTCCTCTCAATACCGCAAACTGATGGAGCAAAATTTCTCTTTTTTTTAGCAGTGCATTTAATTCGTTTTGATAAACAACTTGCTCATACTCTGTCGTATAAAGATTATCGTAAGCAATAATTCCGCCATCATAAAGCTGTTGTTTGAGCCTGATTGTTTCGTTTATATTGGAAACTAATTCTTCATAGTTCTTTATAAGAGCATCAGCTAAAATTATATTAAAATAAGATGCTGTAACTTCCGAAGAAACAGAAAGTTTGGCAATATTCAAATCCTCTTTGCTGATTTTTACGTTATATCTTGAAGATTTGACTTTGTCATTAATTTTTCCAAAAATATCAACTTCCCAGTTAAGCAAAAGCGGAAAATTCAAAAGATAGCCGCTGCCGTATTTACCTGTCCAACGAGAAATCGTTTTAAAAGGGTAAATACTCGGATTAAAGCTTAATTGAGGAAGTCTTTGAGCATTTATTGTACCCAGTAAAGCTTCTGATTCACGAACACGATTTGTTGCAATCTTAATATCAAAGTTGTTTTCTAAAGCATCTTGAATATAACCGTTCAGAAGTTCGTCATTATAGCTTTCCCAGTATGGTTGAAGCGTAAAAGTCTTATCGGGAGCATTTTTACTTTTCTTAATTTGTACATCATAAGTATCGTTTTTAACCGCAAAAACTACTCCTTGCGAGAATAAAAGACAACTTGCTATTAATAGTGTTATAATCCTTTTCACGTTAATACATCCTAACCCAATTAATTATTATATACGCTAATCTTTTCTTGTATAGATATATTGTATTAAATATTTATTCAATTTAAATTAAAAAGGAATTTATAATTGAATTGTATTTCATTGCAAAATATTACAAAAATTGAAAAATTTTAAATTGTTTGTTACAATTCTTAATAATACGCTTCAAAAAAGGCAATTTTTTATGAGTTAGATACTTTATATATACATAAGAGATAATTAACCATAAGAGAGGCAATAAAAAATGACAACTGAACAAAGAAAGAAATTTACAGTTATTTCAAATGATAAATTTAATCATACAGATGAAGAACGACATCGAACATATCAGACAAATCCGCTGAAAGAGAAATTGATAAAGTTCACAAACGAAGAAGCAGGAAAGAAGTTTGGAATTGAAGATTTGCTAAAATGGTAGCATTGGTGCAAAAAATTGCACCCTACACAAGCAAAAAACGATAAAACGAGTGGCGAACGGAAAAGGAAAAAGGAAATTGGTTTAAATGTACCAGATTAAAAACAGAATATACCCCGACTTTGACAAAACACAAAAAAGCGGGGTATGTAATTATTTAAGGGCGTTAGTGAAACAAAATTTAGGTTTAACTTGTTCAGAAATATTGGACAAGTTTCTTGATGATGAAAAATATTATCTGAAACAGCACGCATCAAGGTTTCCATTTTTAGAAAATGTAATTGATGAAAGAGATTTTTTACGTGATACGGAAGATTATATCAAAGAATGTATCAAATATTATGAGTACAAAGAAAAGCAAAGACCAATAATAGAAGCTAACAAAGAATTTGAAAAGAAAAAAAGAAAATTTTTGCAAGAAGTCAAAATGTCGAAAGAAAAACCGACTAAAAAACAGCTTTACTATTACGACAGATTGTGCAAAAAATATTCTTTAGAAAAGAAAAATGTAGAAGAGTTATCAAAACTCGATTTGAGAGATGAAATAGAGAGAATTTTAAATGAACATTCAGACGATTACAAAAATGTTGATTGAAGCAGGAATTGAACCTAATGAAGCAAAAAAAGAAATAAAAATGCTTCTTGAACATTTTTGTCATTATACGGAACTTGATAGATGTAAAGGTGTAGAACTAAACGAAAAACAGCTTGAAATTTTGAAAGAAAAGGCTGAAAAACGTGCTAATACAAAACTGCCGATTCAGTACATAATCGGAGAAGCATATTTTATGGGCGAATTTTTCAAAGTAACGCCTGATGTGTTAATTCCACGTGATGAAACAGAACTTCTTGTAAGAAAAGCGATCGAGTTTATTCGCCAAGATGATTTAAAAGAAGTTTTGGACATAGGAACTGGTTCAGGCTGTATTGCCTGCACAATTGCCCATAAAACCGATGCAACAGTTCTGGGTGTTGATATTTCATCTGACGCATTGAGGGTCGCTTTAGATAATGTAACAAGACTTGGTATAAATAACCACGCAGTATTCAGGAAGTCTGATTTGTTTTCTAAAGTTCGTGATGATGAAAAATTTGATATGATAATTTCAAATCCGCCATACATTCCGCTCGGCACAATTCTTTCCGATGAAGTGAATTACGAACCGCGAATCGCTCTTTTTGCGGATGAAAACGGACTAAGATTTTATCGCGAAATCGTAGAGCAAGCTCCCGAGTTTTTGAAACCAAACGGCAAATTGTTGTTTGAACTTGGAATTGGAGAATCAAATGCTGTAAAAAGTTTTATGGAAAAAGATTTTAAGGATATTGTTGTTGAAAAAGATTTGGCGGGAATAGATAGAATAATCTATGGAACGTTAAAATAATGTAGTTGGGCAAGTATGCCCAACCGACATTAAAAAATTTCTTAAAAGCAGGATTGCCACAGGCTAATAGTCCTCCACTACTATCCATGATAATTTTCATCAAAAAAACGACATGCGCGCCGCGAGCGTGCAGCGTTTAGCTGCGATAGCGAGCGCAAGAGTGCGGGTTCACCCGCTGTCTTGGATTATTCGGGTGAGCATAACATTACAATAACAACAAATCCTTACGGATTTTTCTTGTTATTTCCATGTTATTAGCTCTTACGGGCTTGCTCGCTTACGCTCGACATCGCCCTACCGAAAATCCGCTACATCCATTGTTTTCAACGCTCTTATGAGCGTTGAAAACAATGAAAGTTTCTTCTTTTTGTTTACTTTTTCTTCTTGCTTTTTCAAAGAAGAAAAAGTAAGAATTATTTTAAAATAAAAAGTTTTTTGAAATGTCCTTTTCTTTCTCTTTATTTGCGAGGCAAAGAGAAGGAAAAGAACGAAAAGAAAGAGAAAACACGCTACCGCTTCCTACGCTCTTACGAGCGTTTAATCAAATGGATGTAGCAAGCAGAGCTTGCACTCTTTCGCTCGCTAAAAAACGCTCGCGGCGCGATTGTCGTTCGTTTGATGAGAATTATCATGAATAGTGTAAGTAGGTCAGGCAGTGCCTGACAGAAAATTTTATTTATTGTCGATCCTTACATAAATCGGATGATACGTAAGCGTTGGGATTCCAGAACAAAAATTATTATATCCGTTTTCAAACTTTTGCATGTCCGTTTTTGTCCAAGAAACCATCTCTAAAGCATTGACACCAGTTGATTTTATATGTTTCAAAATATCTTTTGGAGTCTTAAACGCCATTACATGCATTTCTTGCTCCACAATATTTTTGTAATCTTTTATAATTTCCTGCAATTCATTTGCTGAATAATAAGGCAATGTCTTTCCCAAAACAAAATTAACTTCTCTAAAATTTTCAGGTCCAAATGTAGAAAACAACAAAATTCCACCATCGTTAAGTTTTGAAACAAGCAATTTTATAAAGCTTTTTAAATTTTCAACCCACTGAAATGCCGCATTAGAAATTATTAAATCGTATTTTTTGTCACTATTTTCAACAGCTTTTTCAATATCTGCAGGAATAAAATTAATCTCAGGATTAATTTCTTTCACATATTTTTCACAAGATTCAACAATATCATTTGCCGTATAGGTTTTAAAATTAAATTTATCATTCACAAGCTGTGTCAAGAAACCTGTTCCACAACCGATTTCCAAAATATCATCAAAATCTTTCCTGTCTAAAAACGACAAAAGCCTTTCAGCCATTTTCTTTTGAATTTTTGCGTTGTCATTATATGTATCAAGATTTTTAGCAAATCTTTTTTGAATCAAATCCTTGTTCATAAAAGTTCGCTCCACTTGTTAAATAATTTGAACGGACAATGACCGCTTGCTAAATTAGCCTCTTTTTTCCAAAAAGCTTCCTGATTTTTTGTTGGTATTATTTTATCCGCATCGCTTATTATTACTCGATTGTATTCAAAATTAATATTCGCTTGATAATTCTTTAATGCTGAAAGTTCTGATTTTTGGTTTTCAAACTCTCTTGAAATATTCGGCAAATCTTCAGAATTAGAAAACATATTGCTGATAAATTTTTTTCTGCCTTTGGGGCTGAAACCTTTTATAGTCAAATCATAAATCCTTGTTGGAATTCCAAACTCGTTATCAATCGGCTTAAGCGTACCATTTACGGCAGTTTTGCTGATATAATCAATATCAAACAAGGTCGCACACATAACTCCCATTGACCATGCAACAAGATATTTTTTTGCGTAGCCTTCGATTACACTCCAATCAAACTCAAGATTGTTATAATCATAAATCATAATAACGTCGAAGTTCTCAGGATTTATGTGCGAAACAACGCTTTCATCCATTCCCCAACCGTTAAAAAACAATATCAACTCTTCGTTATTTTTTTTGTTCAGCCACTTATATTTCATAAGTACATTTTAGCACGAAAAGAATATGTCATCATGGATTCAATGCCTACAAACTTTTTCATCTTTATGTTACAATCAAATAGCAAAAAGAAGGAGATTTATAAATGGCACAAAGAATAGGTGTTGACGTTGGCGGTACTAACGTTAAAATTGCGCTTGTAAGCGACAAAGGTAAAATTATTTACTCTAATTCTATCCCAACTCGTGCAGAAATGGGTTACGAATATACTATTAACAGCATGAAAGATGCAATCAGAGATTTATTAAAAGAAACTAAACTAAAAGCAACTGATGTAGAAGCTATCGGCTTCGGCTTCCCAGGACAAATTGACTGCAAAAAAGGTATCGTAAGACTTGCTCCAAATATTCCTGGATGGGTAAATGTTCCGATTGCTGAAATTATGGAAAAAGAATTTGGCATCCCTACTCGTGTTGATAACGACGTTAGAACAGCAGCTTTAGGCGAATTAAACTACGGCGCAGGTGTTGGTTGCGAAAACTTAGTTTGTATCACAGTTGGTACAGGTATCGGTTCAGGTCTTGTAATCAACGGAAAACTTGTTCGTGGTGCTAATAATGCTGCCGGTGAAATTGGTCATATTAAATTGAATATGCAAGGCGGTCCTTTGTGCGGTTGCGGCGACAGAGGCTGTTTAGAAGCTTACGCTTCAGGCCCAAGCATTGTTGCTTTGGCAGAAGAATACATAAGAGGCGGTAAATCTACTAAGTATAGAGAACTTGCTAACCCTGATATTACACCATATATTGTAGCTGTTGCTGCAAAAGAAGGCGACCCTGTTGCGAAACAAATCTTTAGAATTATGGGTGAATACATCGGTATGGGCTTAACAAGTGTTGTTAACCTGCTTAACCCTGAAAAAATCATCATCGGCGGTGGTGTAGCTGACGCAGGTGATATTTTACTTGACCCAATCAGAGAAACAATTGCAAAAAGAGCAATGACAATTCAAAAAGAAGTTGAAGTTGTTCCTGCTCAATTGGGTAATACAGCAGGTGTTATCGGTGCAAGCTTGTTGATTAAATCATAGAATATAGACTCCTATAAAAAAGAGAGGTGCTTCAAATTTGAACTGAGACCCTAAAACTAGACAAAGTAAAAAAGTCGGTTTTAGGGTTTTAATATATAAGAAGGTAAAAATAAAACGAAAACCTTATACAGTTCAAGAAAAAGAAATAGTATATACCGGGAAGAGAACAACCACAAAAGTGTTTAAGTCGTTGGTTCAAAATCCATAGAGCATACGGTCCAAATGGTTTATTACAAGAAAATCGAGGCGTAAATAGTACCGGTCGTCCAAGCAAAAAAGAATTATCTATTGAAAAAATATGAAAAGACTTTAAAAGAAAATGAAATCCTTAAAATGCAGGTAGAATACCTAAAAAAGCGTCGAGGCTGGACTTAAAGATTAAAAGAAAAGAATATTATACAATCTATGTCAAGAAAAAATGCATCAATGGAAAGAAATAAAATGACTCCTGTACAATACAGAAGTCATTTATTGATTGTTTCTTGAGCCACCCTTTTTTACTTTGTCTAGTTTTTAGGGTTCAGTTCATGTGAGCGACTTTTTAAACATATAACTAAAGCTTATTTTAAAGCAACTGTCATATCAGCTTCAATACAAACTTTACCGTCTACGTAACCTACACCATGGCTCTTGCAAATAGGACCTTTTGCCTTAATTAATTCGATATGCATTTCGAATCTATCACCAGGTCTTACAATGTTTTTAAATCTTACATTGTCAACTCCTGCATACAAAGTCAATTTACCTTTGTATTGAGGTAAGCACATCAATACAGGTGCTGAACATTGAGCTAAAGCTTCAAGTTGCAATACACCCGGCATTACAGGGTTACCAGGGAAGTGACCTTGGAAGAATGCTTCGTTCATAGTTAAGTTTTTATAACCTTTTGCATATTTACCCGGTACACATTCTGTGATTCTATCTACTAGCAAGAACGGGTATCTGTGAGGAATCATTTCCATGATTTGCATAACGTCAAATGATAAAATATCTTCACCATTCTCAGTTTCGCCGATTTTTACTCCTAATTCTTCTGTCATTTAATTTCTCCTTATATTTTTACTAATTTATTTTTTAATACTTGAGCAACTTTTGTGTGAACGGCATGCCCTGCCTCTTTCACCAAAATTTGCGCTTTGAAATTGAGTGGTGAAACACCTGTCAAATACAAATCACCAATCAAATCCAAAATTTTATGTTTAATCGGTTCATTTTCAGAACGCAATTCCGTAGTAAAGCCTTCATCCTTCAAACCAACCGTATTATCAATAGTCACACCTTTTGCAAATCCAAGCATTTGGTACTTTTTCAAATCCTTAAAGAATCCAAAAGTTCTAGCCTCAATAATTTCTTCCAAATTCTTGTTATCCATTGTAACCCAACGACCGCGCAAATCAGGGTGGTCATAGTTTACGGCATAAGTAATCCTAAGTTCTTTGTCAGGAAGAATAACAAGACTTGTCTTGCCGTTTAAGTAATAAACAGGTTCGGACACAGTATAAGCGTCTTTATTAACGCCTTCAATTCCCGCTTTTTTAAACAATTCTACCCAAACTTTCGAACTGCCATCGAAAATCGGCATTTCGGTTTCAGACAAATAAACATCAATTGAATCAATTCCGCAGATTGCGCAAGCCGCTATAAAGTGTTCGCATAACATTACCTTGTATTTATAGTCACCCAACAGAGTTCTGTGTTCTTTACTGCATAAAGTTACACAATGATCTGTTGAATATAAGTTTTCAATGCAAACATTAAACGGCACATCCGCACCTTTTGAAAAAATACGAATATTACCACCGCGTGAAGGTTTGATTAGAACCTCGCATTCGCGGTTTTTCATTAATCCTTTGCCTGATGTTTTTATTTCTGTTTTTATTGTTCCCATTGTATATTTACCTTGTTTATAATATCGGATTGAAGAAAAAATCATTCAACTAAAGCTACTTAAAACTTACAAGCCTTGGTCATTCCCTCTCCTTACAGGAGAGGGCTAGGGTGAGGTGATGATAAACTGTAGGTTGGGCTTTCAGCCCAACAAAAACTACTTACCTTCGCCTTCGTTTACACTTTCTTCAAATGATTTAAGAAGCGGTTCGTATTTTTTGAATTTAGCAATTAAATCGCCTGCATCTTTCATAATTTTCAATTGCTTGATAAATTCTTTTCTTGGAACGGCAGGAGCACCTACAACAATTGATTTTGCAGGGAAACTCTTTGTAACACCAGCTTGTGCTGCAATAATTGTATCATCACCAATTGAAATATGATCAGCCAAACCTGCTTGACCTGCAATAACAACTCTATCACCGATTACGCAGCTGCCTGCAATACCAACTTGAGAAACTATCATACAACCTTTACCGATACGGCAATTGTGACCAATCATTACCAAGTCATCAATTTTTGTGTTGTCACCAACAACAGTATTTTCAATTGTACCTCTGTCAATTGCTGTATTAGCACCGATTTCTACATTGTTACCGATTACAACAGAACCGATTGAAGGAATCTTGAAGATAACTTGTTGAACGTCATTTTCTTTGATTTCGCCGTCTTTTCTAGCTTGTTCAATGTTGTTAGGATTTTCCGTAACGAAGCTGAAACCGTCTGCACCAAGAGAAACACCGTGGTGTAAAATAACTTTGTCACCAACTTTTACTCTATCACCAATACATACTGCAGGGTGGAAGAAGCAACCAGCACCAATTTGTGCACCGTTACCAATATAACCGTTAGCCAAAATCTTTGTGTTATCTCCGATTACAGCATTTTCGCCAACTACAACGTTTGCGCCCAAAGATACATTTTGACCTATTTTTGCTGATGGGTGAACTACTGCTGTCGGATGAATTCCTGAGTTTACATGTGGTTCTTCATAGAACATTGTAATCAATTTCATCATCGCAAGTCTTGGTCTTTCAACTTCAATTGTTGAATAACCGTCTATATTTACACCCAAAGGAACAAGTGCTGCTTGAGCTTTTGTCTTAGAAAGGTTGTTGATTTCATCTTCTCCTAAAGCTAAAGCCAATGTATTTTCGTCAGCCAAAAGAGGTGGAGCTATATTTGTAATAGCAACGTCTTTTGCTTTAGAAAGCATTCCGCCTGTAATTTGTGCAATTTGTTCCAATGTAAAAGTTTTCATAATACACTCCTTTTATTATCTTAAACACTTTTTAATTACGTTTGTAGTTGATTTTCCGGCTACAAAGTCGATAAATTCAACTTTTATATTGTTTCTGATTACAATCTCTCTCTCCGGAAGATTTTCCAGTGTGTAATCTGCACCTTTTGTATAAATATCCGGCTTAATTGCTTCCAATAACATTGCCGGAGATTTCTCCTCAAATAATACCACATAATCAACACATGACAAGGCACTTAACAATTCTGCTCTATCTTGTTCGTTGTTAATTGGTCTATCCTCACCTTTAATCATTTTCACAGATTTGTCTGAATTAAGCATAACAATTGAATAATCTGCCAAAGCTTTTGTTTTCTGTAAATATCTTACATGACCTACATGCAAAATATCAAAGCAACCGTTTGTTGCTGCAAAAGTTTTACCTTCAGCTTGACCTTGTCTTACTATATCAATTATTTCTTTTTGTGAAACTAATTTTCCCACGCTTATCCCCTTGTTAAATTATCAATAGAAATCTCAATGGAGTCTTTAATTCTTTCAAATCTGTCAGCTTCTGACACAAATCTAATTTTTTTTTCTAACGGTAATTCTTTTGGAAAAATATTATCAGCCAGTTCTTTTGCTTTTCTCATCTTTCTGTCAGTCGGTCTAATGTTTAAATTTGCTATTTTTTGTACGTTCATCTAAAATAACCCCATTTCTATAACTCTTTTGCATATTCTAACAGTATTCAATGCTGCACCAATTCTTAAATTATCTGCAACACACCATAAAGATATACCATTGTTGAACGCTAAGTTCTTTCTAATTCTTCCGACAAATACCGGATCGACTCCGCTTGCATCCCTTGTTGTTGGGTATTCAAAGTTTGCAGGATTGTCTATAACCTTTACACCATAAGCGTTTGATAGAATTTCTCTAACTTTTTCAGGTGTAACTTCTTGATTAAATTCAATATCAACAGCTTCTGAATGACCGTTAAATACAGGAACACGAGCTGCTGTGCAAGAAATCATTGTACTTTCATCCAAGTGTAAAATTTTTCTTGTTTCATTAACAACTTTCATTTCTTCTTTTGTATAACCGTTTTCACAAAATACATCGATTTGTGGAATAACGTTAAATGAAATCGGTTTCTTGAAACATTTATTTTCAAAAGGTTTGCCTTCTAAATTCGCAATCGTATCTTCTCTTAATTCATTAATTGCAGCTAAACCTGCGCCTGAAACGGCTTGGTAAGTTGAAACAATTAATCTTTTTATTCCAAATTGTTTTAAAGGCTCCAGTGCCAACATCAATTGAGATGTTGAACAATTAGGGTTTGCAATGATACCTTTATGTTTTCTTAAATCTTCATCATTTACACCGGCTATTACAAGCGGAACATCTTTTTCCATCCTAAAAGCTGATGAGTTATCAATAATTACACCACCACGTTTAACGATTTCAGGTGCAAATTTTTGGCTGGTTGAACCTCCAGCTGATGCCATTACTATATCTACATCGTCAAAAACTTCAGGCGTAGCTTCAATTACGGTATATTCTTGACCTTTAAAAGTGATTATAGAACCTGCACTTTTCGCGCTTGATAAAAATTTGATACTTTCAAATTCTACACCAAGTTCTTCTGTAATCTTTGTAATTTCTCTACCTACAACACCTGTTGCGCCTAAAATAGCTATTCTTGCTTTTTTCATTTAACATGCTCCCTTAAGCTTAATCTAAAATATTTTCTAATCCGTAAACAAACTCTTTGTTTTCATTCACAAATCTGACGGCTCTCAAAACACCATCCATATAACACTCTCTGTTCATAGAATCATGTCTTATTGTTAAGATTTGTCCGTTTGCACCAAATAGGACTTCCTGTGAAGCAATGTATCCTGGCATTCTAACAGAATGAATATGAATGTTATTATAAGAATTAGCACCTCTTGCACCGTTTATAGTTTCAACTTCTTGGCAATTACCTGCAGTAAAATTAGTATTCTCACCAGCCATCATCAAAGCTGTTTTCACAGCAGTACCTGATGGCGCATCTTTCTTCTGATTATGGTGTAACTCAATAATTTCTGCATTATTAAAATATTTAGAAGCCATTTGAGCAAATTTCATCATTAGAACAGCACCAGTTGAAAAATTTGGTGCAATTAAACAACCCAAACCAGTCTTTTGAGAAAGGTTCTTTAACTCAGCAATTTCTTCATCAGATAATCCTGTTGTACCGATTACGATATTAATACCGTTATTCAAGCAATATAAAGCATTTTCATAAATTGATTTCGGTTGTGTAAAATCGACTAAAACATCAATTTTTACAGAATTTTTCGCATCTTTAATCGTTGCAAATTCACCATCTTTAATATCAATTTTTGCAACAAGTGACATATCGTTATCATCTTCAACAGCCTTAATAACTTCTTGTCCCATCTTACCGTTAGCACCGCATACTGCTACATTAATCATTTAAACCCTCCTCTAGGTACAGCAATAATACCACAAACAAATTAATTAATATACAGGGACATCAATCGGATTCAATAGTTTAACTGTTAAAACGTCACCTTTATTTATATAAACATCTTGTCCTTTTCTGAACATATCAGCTACACTATCACCAACCCAATAACCGACACCACCGATAAAGCCGCCGACTGCACAGAATGGAGTTGTCAAATATTGAATACCGGGAGCAGATTCGCCTGCTTTTAAACCATAATTTGTGGAGTTTTTAGTAATTTCTACAGCTCTTTCATAATTTTTTTGAACAGCTTCGCCATAGCCCAAGTTTTTATACAAAGAACCGTCGTAGTAAATATTTTCAAATTGGCAAACGGCTAAGTCTAAAGGGATTTGTCTTCCGTTTGGTGTTACTATGTGGTCAAAATCAAGGTAAAGTTTTGCTCCACGAGAGAATCTCTTTGCGGTGTTAACTTGAGCAACACTTCCTCTAACAACCGAACCTGACGGCAAAATAACATTTGTACCTGTTGAAAGTTCATTTTTCATTGTTGCAACAAAAGAATCTCCTTCACAACCTGAAAAAGTACTTACAGGCTGCAAAAATTCAAGCTTAAAAACAGTTCCTGCAGGAATGCGTTTTGTTCTCGCATCCGCCTTGAATGCCCCTGCAAACGCTGTATTTGAAACTAAAAACATTGCGATTAATATTGTTAGTAATTTTTTCATTTTCTCTCCTCCGTAACTACCCCAGCCCGAAATCTAAGATTTTGCCCCTACCTCAAGGGACAGGTAAACCCAAGGGCGTATTCAGAGAGAAATTATAGCACATTATTGTGTGAAAATCAATTTGTTTGGAATTACAAAACTCAAACACTTGTGATTATTTCCTCTCTTTGGGAGAGGGCTAGGAAGAGGGGGTTACAAAACTAAAAATTAACAAATAGCCTACGACTTGAACCCTCACCCGAAAATCTAAGTTGATAAAATATATGTTAATTTGTATTTATACAATAGTTTGCTTCGTCGCCAATTGTAATCGTTGCTCCTCGCAATGACTGGGCGTCAGACTTTTTAGCGTGCCGTCATTGCGAAGGCGATTAGCCTGAAGCAATCCAGCTTTTTATTAACTTTTATCTTTTGTCTTAACTCTATTTAAGATTCTTATAACGAAGTTTATTACGAAATTCTAACGCTGTAACTTGAAATTTTTACCGGACAGTAGTGCCCTTGAAGAGGGTACAGTGAGTGCTACAAACTTAAATCTATATCTTCGTCTTTCTTCTTTGCACATTTTATCATCTGTGAAGCTACAAGTGCCGTAATCGGCACACAAACAACAATCGCAATACTACCGATTAGAGCAGACGCCGTTTCCGTTACAACTTGATTTAAATTGATAAATTTCTGCATATCAATATTTTCCGCAAGCAAAAGCAACGGCAAAGAACCGCCCATATAAACCAAAATAAGAGTATTTGCCATAGTTCCTATAATATCTTTACCAACGTTCATGCCGGATGCAAAAAGCTCTTTAATCCCCTTTGTTTTATCTATTTCATAAATCTCATTAATTGTACTTGAAATTGACATTGCGACATCCATTACAGCACCTAAAGTAGCTAAAATCATTGTTGCAATTGTTATACCGATAAAATCTAATTCAGGATGCGCAGTATATAAAAACATTGAAGTTTCTTCCGTAAATCCCGTTAAATGCGCAGTCATCATTGTTATAAAAGACAAAAGCCCTGCAAATGCCAAACTCAAAACTGCGCCTACAACAGCAGATGTACTTTTTGCATTAAATCCGCCAACAGAATACATAGTAACAGCGGTTGAAAGCAAGCAAACCAATATTGAGGCAAATACAGGATTAATTCCATGCAAAATCATCGGTGAAAGCAGGTGCGTTATTAAAACAACAGTTACACCAATTGATATAAGGCTGTATAATCCTTTTTTTCTTCCGACATAAACCAACAAACCGCAAAACAGTAGAGATAGCCATGCCAGAGTGCCTGAGCGTTTAATATCTTCAATAGAAAATTCAACTCCATTGCCGTTATCCTCCGCATGCAAAATTACTTTCGTGTTTTTTTGCAATTTTATATCATAATACGGATTTCCCGTAAGCATGTTATCAAGTTCAACAGTTTCGCCTTTAAATTGACCCGTTAAAAGTTTAACCTCAATCGCCTGTTTTGTTTGAGTAACATTAGTATCCGTTAAATCAACATATTCTACTTTTTGCACCAAACCGAGTTCAGAAGGCAAAATTTTTCCCTCGTCTGCAAAACAAGGGATAATTGATAATATCATCATTAAAAATACAACAAGTTTTTTCATCCTAATCCTCAAACAATCTTCTCTGTTCTGACGGCATTTTTATTCCCAAATGTCTGTAACCTTCGGGCGAAACTTTACGCCCTCTCGGCGTTCTCTGCAACAAGCCAGCCTGCAAAAGATAAGGCTCGCAAACATCTTCAATCGTTCTGACATCTTCACTCAAAGCGGCTGCAATTGTTTCAATACCGACAGGCCCGCCATCATATTTTTCAATAATAAGATTTAATAAATTTCTATCGGTATTATCCAAGCCAAATTCATCAATTTTTAAAATATCCAAAGATTCGTTCGCAACTTTTTTATCAATGATTCCATCGTATTTTACAAGAGCAAAATCAGAGACTCTTTTTACAAGTCTGTTCGCAATTCTCGGCGTACCGCGAGAACGCATAGCAATAGCTTTTGCACCTTCCTCAGTAATTTCTGTTTCAAGAATTTTTGCGGTTCTCATAACAACTTGCGCAAGTTCTTCCACTGTATAAAATTCTAATCTGTGAATCATACCAAATCTGTCACGAAGCGGACTTGATAATTCACCGGCTTTTGTTGTTGCACCTATTAATGTAAATTTAGGTAAAGGCACTCTTAATGTTTTTGCGGTTTGGCTTTTGCCTGTTGTCATGTCTAGTGTAAAATCTTCCATAGCGGGATAAAGAATTTCTTCCGCGACTTTATTCAGTCTGTGAATTTCGTCAATAAATAAAATTTCTCCGCCTTTTAATGACATCAATATTCCAATAATATCACGCGGACGCTCTAAAGCAGGAGCAGACGTTATACGAATTTCAACCCCCATTTGAGAAGCTATAACACCTGCAATTGTAGTTTTACCTAACCCCGGAGGTCCGTAGAAAAGCAGGTGATCAAGCGGTTTACCGCGTTTTTTTGCAGCCTCAAGAGTAATCTTTAAAGTTTCTTTTAAAGCTCCCTGACCGATATAGCTGTCGAAATCTTTTGGTCGAATTGAATTTTCGAAAGTATTATCGTATTCTATTGTTTCGGGCTTAATAATAGGGTTCTTTTTAACCCTTTTTTCCAATCCCTCATCGTCTGATATAATAGCCATAGTTAAATTTTATCATAAAATTTAACTAACGGCATGTAATTAACCTTCTTCCCTTAATAACAATATTGCAGTATTTAATTCTTCTAAAAGGTATTGCAATTGTTGATTAATGTTTTCCGGATTATAAATAGAACCGCTTTCTGAATATGCTAAATATCGTTGGTAAGTTACAGCTTCTTTTCTCAATAGCGAAATCGATTTAACGTATCGGTTCACTTCTTGTAATTTTCTAAAAGATTCATAATAACTTTCAGGTTTGCCATCATATTTTTCTGCCATATTATCAATATTCAAAGTCAACAGATTAGCTTTTGTTATAAACAATTGCAAACTTTCGTTATCTTCTATGCAATCAACAAGTTTTTCAAGCATTGGAATAACTTCATTTGCGTCATGCACAAATTGTGAAGTTTTGTCTTTTTTCTGAATAATGTTTATAAAAGCAGGATTATCTTTTGGAACAGGTTTAAGGTCTGAGGGATTATCAAAACCTTCTTGCGCTTCAAAAACAGGAGTTGTTACTTTTGTCTTTGAACGTTCTATTTTTTCACCGATATCAGGAAGATTACCTGCATAACCTTTTCCCTGCAGCTCTTGTTCCAAAGCTTTATTCTTTTTATTCCAGAAAGCAGCATTGGAAGGTAATGTAATTGATAACAGTAAAAAACAAATTAAAAATTTTTTCATATCTATATTATAGTCATATTTTATAAAAAGGCAAAATTAAATTATTACTCACTATACAGCAATTTCTTCTTTTTTAACTTGGTTCATCGGATTCCAGTTATCATTTAAATTGTTTTTAATTAAATTTTTATAATGTTCTTCTTTATAATCTAAAAGCGCAAGTTGGTTTTTAAGTTCTTCCATTTGTTTAAGAGCTTTTTCCTTTGTAGTTTTAATAATCTCATAACGTTCAGGAATTGTAGAGTCACCAATTATACACAAATCAATATATCTTTTAACAAGTTTAGTTTCTGTTCCAATTGAACGTAAACATTTTACAATACGAACCCAATTCAAATCATCTTCTGAAAACAATCTTATATTATTTTGATTTCTTGTAATAAAAGGGAAAAAACCATTTTTTGCCCAAAATCTTAGCGTATGTTCAGATACTTCCATTTTTTCGGCAACTTCTTTGATTGTATACATGTTGACTCCTTTTTCTTAATAATATCATAAGCATGCAATCTATACTATATACTGCATTTGTCACTAAAAACGCAATGTCAATAAGTTTTCATGCTTTTGTAAATATTAAGTTTTGTAAACTCGGATTTTCTCTAATAAACTTGGGGAGCATGGTCTATTGTAAAACTTTTATTTAAATAATTTACTTGATTAAAAGATAGGGAAATTATACTATATATACATACCTGAAAGGAGTGATGGCTAAAAGGCTCGGGGGGAGTCAAAGATAGAAAAAAGATTTAAAATTTTTACAAAAACATTTACCAAAAGACAGAATTAATCACAAATCAAAAAAAACAAATTTTTATTAATCACAAATCATTTTATTGACAAATATTTGAGGAGAGATTTGAGGAAAGTATTGAATTTGGGGTAGGAGATTATTGGGTTAAGAAGGTTTCTTTATGATTTAAGAAACCTTTTTTTATTTGAAGAAATTTAAAACTTTTAGAGAAATTTCTAAACAGAATACAATTTTGAACGACAATCGCGCCGCGAACGTGCAGCGATTAGCTGCGATAGTGAGCGTCAAAGAGCGGGTTCACCCGCTACATCCATTTTGTCAACGCTCGTAAGAGCGTAGGAAATAGTGCGTTATTTTTCTTTTTTGCTTACTTTTTTCTTTTTATTTCGCAACAAAAAAGAAAAAAGTAAGAACTATTTTTAAATAAAAAAGTTTTTTGAAATGTCCTTTTCTTTCTCTTTTGTTGCGAATAAAAAGATTTTTCACTTCACTTCCAAGCTAGTAAGTGTTCCTACAAGCCGAAAGTATTTACCCCAGAAAAGAACGAAAAGAAAGAGAAAACACGCTACCGCTTCCTACGCTCTTACGAGCGTTGATTAAAATGGATGTAGCAAGCAGAGCTTGCACTCTAGCGCTCACTATCGCAGCTAATCGCTACACGTTCGCGACGCGAATGTCGTTCATTTGATGAAAATTGTTATGGACAGTAATGCATTGGCATTTATGCCAAATTATAGATTGAAACAAATCCCTCATGTTATAATTTAAACTATGGAAGAAAAAGAGCCTAAAAAAATAATCGGTTTGATGTCAGGAACATCCTGCGATTCTATTGACGCAGGACTTTGTGAAGTTTATCCGGACATGTCTGTTTCACTTCTAAAAGGGATTAATTTTCCGTACCCGGAACATATTAGAGAAAAAATATTTTCTGCATTTAGAGGTGAAATCTCAATAAAAGAATTGTGTCAGCTTAATTTTGCAGTCGGCAAATGTTTTGCAGACGCTTCAAATGTCCTGATTAAACAATTTGGAAAGCCTGATTTTATTGCAAGTCATGGTCAAACAGTTTTTCATTATCCGTTTGATGAAACTTTGGATGGAATATCTTTAAAAAGCACATTGCAGATTGGCGAAAGCTCTGTTATAGCAAAAGAAACCAACTGTATGGTTATATCAAATTTTCGTGAAAAAGATATTGCATTCGGCGGTCAAGGCGCACCGTTAGTTTGTTTTGCGGATGATAAATGGTTTAAAAATGCTCTTGTTCAAAATATTGGCGGAATTTCAAATGTAACTGTTATTTCTGACGATTGCGAAACCTATGGTTTTGATAACGGTTGCGGAAATATTATGATTGACTATTGCATGCAAAAATTCTTCAATAAAAAGTATGATGAAGACGGAAAAATTGCATCAGAAGGGAATGTTTGTGAAAGTTGGCTTGATTGTCTTTTACAAGACGAATACTATTTTATAGAACCGCCAAAAACAACGGGACGTGAATATTTTTCAAACAAATATATAGAAAATATTTTGAAAATTGCACCATCTGAGCCAAAAGATATTATTGCAACACTCACTGCGCTAACAGCTAAAACAATTGCGCAATCTTATGAAAGATTTGTTCATCACAGATACGATACGGTCGTTATCGGCGGTGGCGGTGCATACAATAAAACAATGATGAAATATTTGAGAAGCTATTTACCAAAACATATTGCCTTAAAAACGCATGAAGATTATGGAATTTCTAATAACTTCAAAGAAGTCATGGCATTTGCACTACTTGGTTATTGTAATTATTATAATATTCCAAATAATTTACCATCTTGCACAGGTGCTGAAAAACGAGTCGTTTTAGGAAAAGTTACTTATTAAACAAAAATGTGCGCCAATTTGACGCACATTTTTGTTTATTGTTTTTTAAATATCTACTTCAAAGATTCGATTAAATCCTTGATAACGCCTTCTTGAACTATAATTTCTTCAATTCTGGCATTTGTTTGTTCAACTAATTCTTTAGGAGCGTTTGCAACGAATTTTTCGTTCTTCATTCTGCCCAACAAAGAATTCTTTTCATTTGTTAATTTTTCCAATTTCTTTTCTTGACGTTTAACTTCTGCAGCTAAATCAATCAAATCTGCAAGCGGAACAATCAACTTAGAAGAAGAAACAACTGCAGTTGCAGATTTTGGCGGTACAGGAGCATCAAGATTAGTGTAAGCAATATTGTTAACTTTTGCAAGTCTATGGATATAAGCTTCAATTTCACCAAAGATTTCCTTTTCTTTGCCGTTTGCTCTGATTTCAACATCAACAGTAGCTGAAGTTGGAATATTGAAGCTTTGTCTTACGTTTCTTAATGACTTGATTGTTTCAAATACCAAATTCATTTCTTCTGCTTCTTTAGGGAATGCCCATTCTTCTTTGTATACAGGAAAGTCAGCAATAATTAAAGCACTTGGTACATCCTCATCAGCACCAAATCCGCTGATTGCCTTAATATCTTGCCAAATTTCTTCTGTAATATGCGGCATAATCGGATGAAGCATCCTTAATGACATATCAAGAACATATCTCAAAACTCTTTGAGTATTAGCTTTTAATTCAGGGTCTTGAAGTTGAATTTTAGCAATTTCTACGTACCAGTCACAATATTCACTGCGGAAGAAATCGTACAATGTGTGAGCGATTTCACCAATTCTGTATTCCTTCATGTTTTGGTTTACAGTTTTAGCTGTTTCGTTCAATTGGTTCAAAATCCATTTGTCAACAAGAGTCAATTTAGATTTGTCAATAGCTTTGTTATCAACACCTTCAAGGTTCATCATAACAAATCTTGATGCGTTCCAAATTTTGTTTGCAAAATTTCTACCGTATTCAAATCTTTCGTCAGAAACCTTGATATCTTGTCCGCCATAAGTACAAAGTGAAGTCATTGTAAATCTTAAAGCATCACAACCGTATTTGTCGATAATTTGAACAGGGTCGATAGTGTTGCCTTTAGATTTTGACATCTTTTGACCTTTTTCATCTCTAATAAGTCCGTGGATGTAAACTTTAGAGAACGGAGCTTTTCCTGTAAATTCCAAGCCCATTGTAATCATTCTTGCAACCCAGAAAAAGATAATATCGAAACCTGTTACAAGAACTGATGTTGGATAGAATTTCTTATAGTCATCTGTTTCAGCGTTAGGGAATCCCATTGTTGAAAATGGCCACAAACCTGATGAGAACCAAGTATCAAGACAATCAGTATCTTGTACGTAATTTTCAGGATCAGGATTTTCCTTAGCTACAACCATTTCGCCTGTTTGTTTATGGTAATATGCAGGAATTTGGTGGCCCCACCACAATTGACGAGAAATACACCAATCGCGAATATTTTCCATCCAGCCTAAGTAGTTCTTTTCCCAACGTTCAGGAATAAATTCTATTCTGCCATCTTTAACTGCAGCAATAGCTTCTTTTGCCAAAGGTCCCATTTTTACAAACCATTGTTCTGAAAGTAGCGGTTCAATGGTTGTATTACATCTTTGACATTTACCAACGTTGTGTTCGTGGTCTTTTACTCTCAATAAGAAATTATTGTAGCTAAGCATGTCTACAACTTTCTTACGAGCTTCGTATCTGTCTAAACCTTGATAATCAAGAGGAACTTCCGCGCAAGACTTCATTTTACCTTCTTCATCAATTACCCAAATTGGTTTGAAGTTGTGACGTTTGCCTACTTCGTAATCGTTAGGGTCGTGTGCAGGAGTAATCTTAACAGCCCCTGTACCAAATGATTTATCAACATATTCATCAGCAATAATAGGAATTTGACGACCTGAAAGCGGTATCATAACTGTTTTGCCGATTAATTCTGAATATTTTTTATCAGAAGGGTTTACAGCGATTGCAACGTCACCGAACATAGTTTCAGGACGAGTTGTTGCAACAATAATTGCGCCTGCTTCACCTACAAGCGGATAAGAAATTTCCCACAAATGTCCTTGCTCGGTTTCATATTCTGTTTCAATATCAGAAATTGCTGATTGACAGCGAGGACACCAGTTTACGATATATGCGCCTTTGTAAATCAAACCTTTATTATATAGAGTTACGAAAACTTCTTTAACGGCTTCAGAACAACCTTCATCAAATGTAAATCTTTCTCTTGAACGGTCAAAAGATGCACCTAAACGTTTAAATTGGTTTAAGATTGCAGATTTGTGCTCGTTAGCCCAAGCCCAAGTTCTTTTTAAGAATTCTTCGCGTCCCAAATCATGACGAGTTAAACCTTCTTTTCTTAATTGTTTTTCAACAACCGCTTGAGTTGCAATACCTGCGTGGTCTGTTCCCGGTACCCAAAGAGCTTCATAACCGCTCATTCTGTGGTAACGAGTTAAAATATCTTGTAAAGTTCCGTCAAGCGCGTGTCCCATGTGCAAAACACCGGTTACGTTTGGTGGCGGAATTACAATTGTGAAAGGTGGTTTTTTAGAATGAGCATCAGCTTTGAAATACTCGCCGTCTTCCCAAAATTTATACATTTTTTCTTCT
The DNA here is from genome assembly GCA_934754515.1 of uncultured Candidatus Melainabacteria bacterium. Classification (GTDB taxonomy): domain Bacteria; phylum Cyanobacteriota; class Vampirovibrionia; order Gastranaerophilales; family Gastranaerophilaceae; genus CAG-196. The sequence continues at coordinate 26,637 of CAKVIG010000012.1, forward strand.
GTTGACTTAGCGTCATAAACAGTAGGTAAATCTTCTACTTTTATTTTTGTCTCTGTCATAAAAAATCCTCGCTAGTATATACAATAAAATATAATATTAGAATAGCACAAAAATAACGGGAAAATAAGTTATTATTTTTGCTTAATATTTCGTAAAAAAGACTTTAGAAAAAAACATTTTAGTAGTAGAATAAACATACTCAACTATAACAATTTTTACATGAAAGGATTTTCCAAATGGTTCTTGAAATGACTTATCCACAGCTGGAAAAAGCAGTAAACCCCACTCACGACATTAAATTATTTGCAGGTCGTTCTAACCCGAAATTAGCACAAGAAATCGCAGATTATCTTGGCACGACGGTTGGTCCGATGGTAATTAAGAATTTTGCAGACGGCGAAATTTATGTTCAAGTAAAAGAAAGTATCAGAGGCGATGATGTATTTATTATTCAACCTCTTTGCAATCCTGTAAACGAAAACTTGATGGAACTTTTAATCATCATTGATGCATTCAAAAGAGCCAGTGCAAAAACTATTACTGCAGTAATTCCTTATTACGGATATGCTCGTCAAGACAGAAAAACTTCAGGCAGAGAAGCTATTACTGCAAAACTTGTTGCTGACTTGTTAACAACAGCAGGCACCGACAGAGTTTTAGCAGTAGATTTACATACAGGTCAAATCCAAGGTTTCTTCAACATCTTGGTTGATCACATTTTTGCAACACCAATTCTTGTTGATTATGTTAAATCATTAAATATCAACCCTGATGAAATGGTTGCAGTAAGCCCTGATATGGGTGGTGCAAACAGAACAAGACATTTTGCTAAAAAATTAGATTGTCCTATTGCATTGATTGATAAACGTAGAGATAAACACAACGAGGCTATTGCTGCAAACATTATTGGTGACGTTGAAGGCAAAGTTTGCTTGATGTTTGATGATATTATTGATACAGCAGGTACAATTTGCGAAGCTGCGAAATTACTTAAGAGCAAAGGCGCAAAGGCTGTTTATGTTGGCGCAACTCACCCTGTATTTTCAGGTCCTGCAATAGAAAGACTTAAAAATGCTCCAATCGAAGAATGTATTGTTACAAATACAATCCCATGGAAAGCAGAAGATTTGCCAAGCAATGTTAAACAGTTATCAATTGCTCCGTTGCTTGGTCAAGCAATTTCCAGAATCCATGACGATGAATCAATCAGCTCTTTGTTTGGATTTGAAAAAGAAATGAAAGTTTAATAAAATAAAACAACATTTTAAATAAGTTGTTTGATGGCATAATCAAACAACTTATTTTTTTGTCATGCCTTTTTGACATTCAAATTAATATTTACCCCATATAGATGATTTAATTTAAAAATTGTTAAAGAAAAAATTTTCTTTACCGAAAACATGAATATAGACAAATTTTGGTTTGGAGAGAAAATGACAAATACCCCTACAATGACACTGGCAAACGATGCAGGAATTCTTTTAAAAGAAGCTCGCGAAGCACACGAGAAGTTTTTGATAAAACAACAAGACGCAGACTTAGAAAAGGCTATTGAATGCTATATTGATGCAATCAAAGCTAATCCATCTTTGTCTGAATCGTATTATAGATTGGCAAGTTTATTGCTTATTAAAGGTCAAATTTCTGTAGAAGGTGCATTAGAGCAATGCAGAACTGCTATTAGTTTAGAGCCTAATAACGTTAATGCGCACATTTACTCTGGGTATTTTCAATGTCTAAACGGTAATTTTGATGAAGCGGAAAAAGAATTTCATCTTGCTGTTGAAAATGCAGGTGTTAATTCTGCTCGACCAAGATTGTTCTTATCAAAAGTCTTATTTTCTCGTCTAAAAAATAACAAACATTCCGTTAAAGATGTGATGAAGTTTTTGTATTACTTTTTATCAGGAAGCATGATGATTATGTGGGACTGTCCTTCATTAAAAATGTTTTGCAAATTTTTAGCAAACGATTTTTCTGTTTTTTCTTATAAAGCATTAGGTGAAACTTTCGAAAAAATGAAGCTTTTTCCATCTGCTTTAGAAGCTTATTCAAAAGGTTTAGAAAAAACTTCACAAGGAAATCTTTTCTACCAAAAGATGGGCGACTTGTCATTGGAATGCAACGATATTGATGCGAGTTTAGAATGTTACAAAAAAGCTTATGAACTTAATCCTAACGATAGAGAAGTTTTAATTAAACTTGCAACAATTAACCAAACTTACTACCCTGAAAACACTGATATCACAATCGATTATTACAACTCGCTGCTTGAATTCGGCGTAGATTTAGACAAAATTTACTATGAATTAGGTCATCTTTATTTGAATAAATCTGACAAAATTCATGCCGTAACAGCATTCAAGTTAGCGCAAGAATTAAACCCTGAAAATCCATACTATAACAATTCATTGGCTTATGCTTACATCAAAGCCGAGCTTTACGACGACGCAATTGAATATTATCAATTAGCTATCAAATTAAATCCTGATGCCGAATGGACTTCAATTGTATGTCATGCGCTTGGTGCAATCTACGCGGAAATCAAAAATAATTTTGAAGCAGCAGAAGCTACATTCAATGCAGGTATTGTGCTTGACCCTAATAACGTTGATATTCAACTTTCTTTAGGTGATTTATATATGGCACAAAACGATTTGGATAGAGCAATCAAAACTTATTGTGACGCTATCGCAGTTGAGCCTGAAAATTATTTAACTTATGCAAAAACAGGTTTGGCTTTGTGGGAAAAAGATTATTTGGAAGAATCAATCGTAGCATTCCATAAATCAATTGAATTAAATCCTGATTTTGAAATAGCACAAAACAATTTAGGCGTTGTTTACTTGGACGGAATTGGCGACCCGAAAGAATCTGTTCAGTATTTTAAAAACGCAATTGATATTAATCCTAATTACACATTAGCATATTTCAATTTAGGCAGAGCTTATCAGTCAATCGGCGAGAAAGCACTCTCGGCAGAATATTTCCAAATGACATTAGATTTAAATAAAATCACTCAAGAAATGTCGGAAAAAGAAATCAGACAAAGATTATACGATTTATTTGAATAATACAAAAAGGATAGACTTAGTTCTATCCTTTTTGTTGTATAATTTATGTAGATTAAGGAGGAGCTATGACAAAAGATATTGATTGGGCTAATTTAGGATTTGGTTATATGAAAACCGATTACCGTTTTATAGCAAATTATAAAGACGGCAAATGGGATGAAGGCACTATTACAACGGATGAAAATATTGTAATGAACGAGTGCGCTTGTGTTTTACAATATGCACAAACTTGTTTCGAAGGTATGAAAGCTTATAGAACTGCTGACGGGAAAGTTGTTTGCTTCAGACCTGACTTAAACGCAAAGAGAATGGCTGATACTTGCAAAAGATTGGAAATGCCTGTTTTTCCGGAAGACAAATTTGTAGAAGCAGTTGTGGAAGTTGTTAAAAAGAATATTGAATATGTTCCTCCATTTGGTTCAGGTGCAGCACTTTATATCAGACCTTATATGTTTGGTATAAACCCTGTTATGGGCGTTAAACCTGCAAGTGAATACCAATTCAGAATATTTGTTTCACCTGTTGGACCTTACTTTAAGGGTGGTGCTAAACCTATTACATTAAGAGTTCCTGATTTTGACAGAGCTGCTCCACATGGAACAGGTCACGTAAAAGCAGGTCTAAACTACGCAATGAGTCTTCATGCAATCGTTGATGCGCATAATCAAGGTTATAATGAAAACATGTATTTGGATTCAGCAACAAGAACAAAAGTTGAAGAAACCGGTGGAGCTAATATTATATTTGTGACAAAAGATAATGAAGTTGTAACACCAAAATCAAGCACAATTTTGCCATCAATTACAAGACGTTCATTGATGTATGTTGCAAAACATTATTTAGGCTTAAAAGCAGAAGAAAGAGAAATTCCATTCACAGAAGTTAAAGAGTTTAAGGAATGTGCATTGTGCGGAACAGCAGCAGTTCTTTCTCCTGTTGGTAAAATCGTTGACCACGGAAAAGAAATTTTGCTACCTTCAGGCATGGAAAAAATGGGTGAAATAACTCAAAAACTTTATGACACTTTAACTGGAATTCAGATGGGCAAAATAGAAGCTCCGGAAGGTTGGATAAAAGTTATTCAAGAATAACAATATGGCTATTTTTCAAAAAAGACAGGGCAAAGCCCTGTCTTTTTTATGATTAATCATTAATTGATTTTGTACCCGTTCGAGAAAAAATATCCATAATTCTTGTATATTCTTTTACTGTAATTACAGAACCTTCATCACTTTCAAATGCGGTTGCCATCTTATAAACTTTATCAAACAAATCTGTTAATCTCATTTTATAAATCTGTTTGTCAATGGCTTTTTCTAAAATAGTACGAGAGTTATCACTGGAATTAATATTTTTTTGAACTTCTGAATAAAATTCTTCAGACTCTAAAATATCAGGTTCTTTTTCTGTTGACATTTTAGCAATAGCACGGTAAACAGCTGCGGTTTCATCCGAGTTTATAACTTTATTTACTTTTCCGTCTAAGCCTCTATACTGTATAAAATCTTCACCTATTACCGGTAAATTTGGTTTTGTCAAATCAATGCTATCGGTCTGTACCAGCACAGGAACGTCTTTCTCCGAGCTTTGTTTATTAGAACAATTATTATATACAACAACTGATAGTAACGCTGCAGTACCAGCTACGGTAAACAAAGCTGATTGAGCTATTTTCGGTATATTCATTTTTTCTCCTCTATACTACTTCTTAATAAAAAACTCGTAAAAATATTTTTTGCTAGTCTGCTTTAAAATCTTTTTGAGCTTCACCTAAGTTGTATGTGTTGTAGATGTTTGAATATAATTTTGCGGCAACGGCTGCATTAGTTTTTTGTGTATAAGCCAAAACTGCATTGAAGCCTTTTGTATTAATCGTACCGTCAACATTTGCAGGATTTGGCGTGTCGGATTTACTAAGCATGTCAGCAGCTAAAATACTTGAACCGTATTCTGCAATATCAACTTTACCATCGTTATTTAAATCCAATGCCTTTGATGTAAAATTAGCGTCAGGTGCAAATCTGCTATCTAATTCTTTTACTGAAAGTTCTTTATTTCCGCCCATTTCTTCATAAGCTGCACCTAACACAGCTTTAGTATTAACAGAACCTTGAGGCATATAACGATATTCGTATTGTAGAGGAGGCAAAGCGTTTAAATATTCATCATTTTCTTTTAAAAATTTGTTTAATTTGTCTTCATTATTTTTTGCAGCATCAGGATTTAAACCGAAATCTAAAATTGGAGCTGTGGTCATTTTATCTTCTACTATAGGTTTTTCTAAATATGTATAATAGTTCTCAACAGCATTTCTTCCATATCTTACTGATGGATCAGTGACTTTGTTATCATATTTTCCTTTAGAACCGTCAATTTTTGCTACACCGTTATTAACTTCAAACATAGAAGACCTCCACACTATACTTATATAAAAACATCAACAAAGAAAAAATTGCCTTTTATTTACAAATATTAATATTTATGAATAAAAAATTCCCTATCTTTTGAGATAGAGAATTTTTTAACTAATCTAATCTGATTTCAGCATTATCAGTATTTATAACTTCGCTTTCAGTTTCATAATATTCTTGCGAAAGTTGAGTATCCGTGATTTTGACATCAACAAGTTTTTTTAATACATCAATATAATCTAAACACTTTTTACCTTTTACACCTTGCGTTTCCATTTGGATTTCGCCGTTAGGTAACAATTTTATTTTTAATTTCTTTCCGCTCATAAAAACTCCTTACTCAAGATTAACTGTTAACACGATTGTGTTATCGTCCATGACTTCTTCATCTTCAATTTCCATGTTGTTGGCTTTTAGTTTTTCAACAATGTTTAAATACGCATCTTCTTGAACATTAAGTGCGTATTCGGAACTCAAATCTCCAATTTTTTCTTCTGCGTTATCGGATTCATAACAAGAAATTTTAAGAGAATAAGGTTTATCTGCTTCTTGTTTTTCAAAACTTAAATTATAATTATCCACTTTACCGCTGATTTTACCAAAATCATTTTCTTGAATATCAGTAACGCCGTGTTCTTCGAGAGTTTTGATTAATAAGTTTTTATCAACAAATGGAGTTTCAAATGTTTTTTCAATTAAAGATTGAGTATTTATAATGTTAATATCATCACAATTGTTGTTTAAACGTCCGTATTCTTCAATTATTCTATCAGTATCATAAGTGCTGGTGTAATTATTTTGATTATCATGCATGGATATTGCACCTGTTATTACTGCTCCAACCACCCATGCCAATGCATAAGGTACTGCAAAAACTGTACAAGACATATATTTCTCCTATATTTTTCATTCTCTTTTTACTCTTAGCCGACCAAATGTCTACGCGCATAGCCCTGAAAGTCACTTCAAACTTGTAATTCTATCATAGAGGCTGACTTGTAGTCCTAATTAAAACTGGTAGTATTACTATTGTTAGCCGACCAAATGTCTACGCGCGTAGCCCTGAAAGTCACTTCCAACTTGTAATTCTATCATAGAGGCTGACTTGTAGTCCTAATTAAAACTGGTAGTATTACTATTGTCAGCCGACCATGTATCTACGTGCGTAGCACCGTAGCACCTAGAAGTCGAGTGTGCGTCCGCCACGGCTTGCAGAGATATTGTTTTCGTTAATATCTTTTGCGTATTCCTTCAGGTTAGAAGTTTTTGTAGCGGATACTGCTCTAACGTTAGCCCATGCTCTAAGTGATAAGATTTGTTCTCTTTGTGTTGTTGATAGTGGAACCGTGTTAGAGATATTTTTTGCTAAATCATCAAAACTCAATGCTCTATTTTCAAAAAACGCATCGCATAATGATGAGATAACAACTTGTTCAATTTCAGAACCGATAAATCCCTCTGTCATTTTAGCAAGTTCTGAACATAAGTTTTTTATACCAACAACCTCGCTGGCTACTTCTTTGCTTTTTAGACGTCTTTCAAGATGTAATTTAAAAATTTCTTTTCTTTCTTCAAAAGTTGGTAAATCTACGAAAAATATTTCGTCAAAACGTCCTTTTCTTAATAGTTCTGGCGGTAGTGAACTTATGTTGTTAGCGGTTGCAATTACAAAAACAGGGGATTCTTTTTCTTGCATCCAAGTTAGGAATTGACCAAAGATTCTTGAAGAAACACCGCTATCACCATTTGAACCGAGTCCGCTTAATCCTTTTTCGATTTCATCAATCCAAAGTATTGATGGCGCAACTGCTTCTGCAGTTGCCAATGCTCGGCGCATATTTTCTTCTGAACTTCCAACGAGTCCTGAAAAAACTTTCCCGAAATCAAGCTTTAATAAAGGTAATTGCCAAATTGTACTCATGGCTTTTGCTGTTAAACTTTTACCGCAACCCGGAACACCTGTTACTAAAACACCTTTTGGAGCAGGGATGCAGTATTTTTTTGCCTGCTCAGACCAAGAGTTGTTACGCTTTAATAACCAACTTTTAAGGTTATCAAGCCCGCCTATGTCTTTCATTGAATATTCAGATTTTATGAATTCAAGTATACCTGTTTTTTTGATAACTTGAACTTTTTCTTCCAAGATTACAGGCAAATCTTTCATGTCGATTTTGCCGTCATTTACCATTGCAAGAGCAAATGCACTTTCTGCTTCTTGAAGCGTTAGACCGAGAGCAGCTTTGCAAAGTTTATCTTTTTCTTCTTCGCTTAATTCAGTTTTAACACTTTCGTTTTGACTTAGCATGCTGTCAAACTTAGTTCGAATTTCATCTAATGTTGGAAGTGGAAAATCGTAGATTGTGATTTCTTTTTGCAACGCTTCAGGAATCAATAATTCCGGCGCAATGAAAAACAAAGTTTTTCTAACAGTTCCTAATTTTAAATCAGGAATAATATCACGAATTTTTCTGATTACGTTGTAATCAGGTGTTCTATTCTTTGGTCCGAAATTAACATGGAAATCATAAATAATAAAAACTGCGTCTTTGTCATATTTACGAACGTATTCAAGCATTTTACAAGGACAAGTCGTATCCGGAACAGCTTTTTTAAGCGTGTCATTATAAAGTCCTGCTGTTTGTGTCCACGTAAAAACTTCACGCTCAAATTTAACTTGTTTTACGTCTGTTACGACAGATTTAATATATTTTGTTACTCTGTCTTCTTCAAACGTTGTAATGTAAATCATCGGAAATCTTGCGCGTATAAGATTAGAAAGTTTGTATGTACTCATATAAAATCCTCATATTTTAGAATATATTAGCATTATATTAATTTTGTTAAATCAATCTTATGTTGTATTTCGTCAAAATTTCCCATTCCATTCATAAATATTGTGCCGTCTTTCGAAATATTTATTTCTATTTTGTTCTTATATTTTTCAAAAATCTCTTTATTATATCTGTTAGTCAAAAAATGATATCGCTGATTTGTAGAACCGCACCAAGGACGAGAGTAGTCAACATTTTCAATTTCAAACGCGCCATCAATTAATAAATCAATGTTTTCTAACAAGATTTTATTTTTTTTATTTTGTTGTAATTCTTCTAAAAGTCCACCAGTAAAACATAAAACTCCAAGCCCTTCTTTTTTTACGGCTTTTGCAATAATTCCTAAAGCTTCAGCTTGCTCAAACGGCTCTCCACCTAAAAAAGTTACACCTTCAATGTTTTTTTGTTTTTTTATGTCAGCGATAATGTCGTTAACTTTATATAAAACTCCGCCTGAGTGTGACCAAGTATGAACGGCTTGACATCCTTTGCAGTGTCTTGAGCAACCTTGAACCCAAATGCAATAACGAGTTTCCGGACCTTCAACTTTTGTGTTTTTTAATATATTGAAAACGCGAAGCTTCATAAATCTACATGTCTTTCTTGATATTTTTCGATTTTTACAGAACCCTTCATTTTATTAACGCAAATTAAATCTCTTAATTGATTTTCCATGTGAGGTTTGAGTTTTAAATACACAAAAACTTCATGTGTATTTTTAAACCCACCGATTTCTTCTCGTTTTTTGATAAGTTTTTTGGCTAACACAATGCTTATCCCTGGTAGTGCTGTAATTTCGACTTCAGACGCGTTATTTATATCTACAACATCTCGTTTTGGTCCTGAAAGATAGAATGCGTTTTGTGACTTAGGACGAATATATTCTCGAATTTGAACCCTATATATTCTACATTCATCTTTAAGTCCATAATAAGTTTTTGTACTGTCAAAATGATGACAAAACAGATTCCATAAAACAGGCATGCTATAAACACTGGAAGAAACAACTGTAAAACTTCGACACTCACCACCTTTTTCAACCGCTCTTATTGTCACACCATCCTCTCCCAAAGAAAGAGAACAATGCTTATTAGAAAGTTTTAAATTTTTCCAAATACTTGTGTATGGCGATAAATACATTTCAGCTTCTTTTAACACTGTCAATCGAGCTTGGGTCTGCTCAGGGGGATGTCCGTGTCTTCGTATATTTATAAAAATTAAATAAGCGATAACACCGATAACAGATATCACAATTGCAGGAATCGGAAATATAAAAAAACAATAAACTAATCCTAGTACTGCTGCACCTATCAAACGTTCCATAAATAACACCGCCTAGCATATTGTAAATACTTTTCTATAATAAAGTCCAACTCCTATTATTGAAAGAATTATATTTGGCATAAACGCTGCTAATATTGGTGCTAAAGAACCTGCTTCACCAAAAGAAATTGATAATGCCCTTATTAAATAATAAGCGAAAATAATAAGAATACTAAATAAAAAACCTCTGTTATAACGAACTCTTGGCGGAGTAATTGCAAGCGGTACACCAATTAGTACAAGTACAATTGTTGTTAAAGGCAGGGCGATTTTATCATATAAACTTATTCTTAATATGTGTTTATTTTCAACATCAGCTTTAGCCAAAAATTTGCATAACTGCATAAAGTTATGTTCATTTGCCAAGTTTCGATTCATTTCTTTTGATAAATCCATACCGAATTTAAGAGTTGAATCCTCAAACAAAGTTGTATCAAGAGTTTTACCGCTGTTAGTTACGGTATAAATTGCACCTTTTTGGAACTCCCAACCTTCTGCTGTTGTAGCACCTTGTCTTGCTTGCAGAATTTGAATTGTACCTTCTTTTGAAGCATCAAGCACTGTAATATTATGCAATTGTTTATTTGTGCAATCACCGACATAGAATAAACGCTTCAGCAAACCGCCTTCCTTAACTTCTTTAAATGTAAAATTATGTTTGCCTTCAGGAATATTCTTTTTACTGAACGCATACAAAGCCAAATCGGTAGACTGCTTTGTCATAACAGGAACGACTGTTTCATTAAGAATAAAACTTACACAAGCCATTACTATAGCAAAAATAAATATAGGTTTAGCAATACGATTTAAACCGATACCGCATGCTCGCATTACGGTAATTTCAGAACTTAAACTCAAGCCGTTAAGAGTCATAACAGTTGCTAACAAAACCCCCATTGGAATTGTCATTACAAAAACCGCAGGCAAGTGCAAAATAATAATTAAAAATGCAATTTTAAACGGAATGCCATACATTGAAATCTGTTTAATCAGAGTTATGAAAGTATCGGAGGCAAAAATAATGGAAGTAAATACCAAAACGCCCATAATAAACATCTCAATAACTTGCTTCAAGATATACTTGTCCAGCAATTTCATGTTTCTTAATTGATAAAATAATTTTTTAAAAAAATCTTTCATAAGCTCAAATCTGATTATAACAAAAAAATATGTTTTAGTAAAAAAAATATATATTGAGCATACAAGATATTTATGATATGATATCACAGTAAAGAGGAGCTTAAGAAAATGGGTTACAAAATATTATCAAAAAAAGAGCTTTGTCCAAATCAATTTGAAATCACTGTTGACGCGCCTTATGTTGTCAGAAACGCCAAAGCCGGTCAATTTATCATATTTAGAGCAGAAGATAATGGAGAAAGAGTTCCTCTTACAATAGCTGACGTGAATAAAGAAACAGGAGCTTTAACTCTTGTATTTATGGCAGTCGGTTATTCTACAAAAAAACTTGCAACTCTTGAAGTTGGTGATGAGCTTGTTGATATTGTTGGTCCTTTAGGTCAACCTACTCATATTGCAAAATACGGAACCGTAGTTTGCTTGGCAGGCGGTTATGGTGCTGCACCATGCTATTTGATTGCTAAAGCTTTTAAAGAAGCTGGCAACAAAGTTTACATGATAATGGGCGCAAGAACAAAAGATTTAATTTTCTGGCAAGATAAAATGAAGGATGCTTGTACGGAATTATTTATTACAACAGATGATGGAACGTTAGGCGAAAAAGGCTTTGTAACACAAGTTTTGGAACGCATAATGAACAATGAAAAAGTTGATTACGCAATCGCAGTCGGTCCAATGCCAATGATGAGAGCCGTTGCAAACATGACACGCGACAAAGGAATTTATACTGAAGCAAGTATGAACCCTATTATGGTAGACGGCACCGGCATGTGCGGAGCTTGCAGAGTAACTGTCGGCGGAGAAACGAAATTTGCTTGTGTTGATGGTCCTGATTTTGATGCTCACAAAATTGATTTTGATGAAGTTATCAACAGAACAAAGATTTATAAAGACCAAGAACGCAAGCGTTCAGAAAATTGTAATTTATTGAAAATGGCTAAATAATATAGGAGATAGAAATGGCACCTCGTGATCAAGAAAAATCAATACCTTTATGCCCTCTTATGAGCGTTGGTTCACAAGTTGAAATTGTATGTATGCAAGAAAATTGTGCATGGTATTTGAAAAACTATAAAATTTGCTCTGTTTACATGATGGCGCATAACTCTATGCTTGATGTTCAGGCTAAACAAGCTAAAGCAAGACAAGCACAACAAAATAACGGTTAGTAATAAAAACTCCCTCGCCCGATGGGAGAGGGAAAGGGTGAGGGAGCGAAATATATTATTCACGCTCCTTTTGAAGTTGGAGATGAAACATGAATAATACAGTTGTTATTGGCGCACAATGGGGTGATGAAGGTAAAGCTAAAATTACGGACTTGCTTGCGCAAAAAGCAGATTTAATTATCCGTTATCAAGGCGGTTGTAATGCAGGTCATACTGTTGTTACAAATGGAAAGACTTACAAATTCCACCTTATTCCATCAGGTATTTTGTACGACAAGACTGTTTGTTTTATCGGTGCAGGAACTGTTATTCACCCTGAATCTTTCAAAAAAGAAATGGAAGAATTGAAAGCAGAAGGTGTTGATTTTAAAAACCTTAAAATATCTCCATTAGCTTCTATTACAATGCCATACCATATTGAAATTGACGGTTATTGCGAATCAACAGCAGGTAAAGGTAAGATTGGTACAACAAAAAAAGGCATTGGTCCGACTTATACAGATAAAATGGCTAGAATCGGCTTAAAAATCCAAGATTTGTATTCTTATGAAGCCTTAAGTGAAAAATTAGATATGATTCTTCCAATCAAAAATAAAATGCTTAAAAATGTTTACGGGTTAGAAGAGTACACAAAAGATTGCATTATGTCCTTATGCGAAACTTACGCAGAATTATTCCGACCATTTGTTGCGTTTGATTGGCAAGACATGCTTAACAGATATAAAGATAAAACCGTTCTATATGAAGGCGCACAAGGTGTTATGCTTGATATAGATTATGGAACTTATCCGTTTGTAACAAGCTCAAACCCTATTGGCGGCGGTGCTGCAACAGGAAGCGGTTACGGTCCTTCTATGATTGATGAAGTTGTAGGTGTTTCAAAGGCTTATGTAACAAGAGTTGGCGAAGGTCCTTTTGTAAGCGAACTTACTGACGAAACCGGAAAACGTATTCAAGATATCGGACACGAATTTGGTGTAACAACAGGACGCCCAAGAAGATGCGGTTGGTTTGATTCCGTAATTATGAAATATGCAGTGCTAGTTGGTGGGATTACAAAAGTTGCACTCACTAAGATTGACGTATTTGATACTTTTGACGAAATCAAAATCTGCACAGCTTACAAAGATTGCAGAAATGATAAAGTTTACACTTCATATCCTACTGATGTATTTATTCATAAATATTTGGAACCTATTTATGAAACTATGCCCGGGTGGAAAACATCTTTAAGCGACATTAGAAAATATGAAGATTTGCCTGAAAATGCAAAGAAATATATCGCAAAAGTCGAAGATTTAATCGGTGCGCCAATCGGAATCATCAGTGTAGGCCCTGATAGAGAACAGACTATTTTTGTCTAATAACAAATAAAAGGTGGTAAGGTGTGCTTAAAAAACTTTTAAACTGCAAATTCCATCTAAGATTTGTTATAAATCCTTATATCAGATATATGGCAGATAATTTAGGTTCATATTCGGGTGTTAATGAATTGAAACGCGAGAATCAGATTATTGTTTCGCTAACTTCTTATGAAGAACGTTTTGATGATTTAACAATTTCTGTTTATTCGCTACTAAATCAGTCTGTAAAGCCTGACAGAATTATTTTGTGGTTGAGTGATAAATTATCTTTAAACGATTTACCTTATGATATAACAAGATTTATCAAAAACGGACTCGAAATCAGGTTTGTTAAAGATATCGGCTCTTATACAAAAGCGATTTATGCGTTTAAAGAATTTCCAAACTCAATAATTGTAACGGCTGACGATGATATTTATTACCCGAAAGATTGGCTTGCTAAACTTTATTATTCGTTTATAACCAATCCAAAAGATATCAGTGTTCACCGCGCACATAGAATTAGGCTTGAAAATAAAAAAATTGCACCGTATGAAACTTGGACAAAGCATGTGGAAGAAGAAAGCGCAAGATTTGATAATTTTCTAACGGGAGTCGGTGGAGTATTGTATCCTCCGAACTGTTTTTCTAATGAAGTTTTAAGAAAAGATGTATTTTTAACTAAAGCTCCTTTTGCGGATGATATTTGGTTTTGGGTTATGGCGTTAGTTCATAACAGGAAAATCAGAGTTGCAAAAAATCATAATTCGGGGATTTATTGCACGGATATTTTCAGGCAAATTATGCAAAACAGACGCACACTTTATAAAATTAATTCAAAAGGGCAAAATGACAAACAGCTGGAAGAATTATTAAAGCTGTATGGACAAAATGTGTATTCTAAGTTGTTTACTCAAATTTCTTTTCAAAAATAAAACGATTATTTAGTAGATTTAATTTTATAGAAGTTTCATCACATTTTAAATAAATCAACCTTGCTCGCATATAATTCAAAATCAATAATAGTCTAATAAATTTGTTTCTATTTTTTATTGTACAGGCGTAAATACTCACATTAAACAAGTATTTCTTAAGCCAACTGTGCTTATCTCGATTGATATAACTGTCTTGATGAATTCTCCAGTAAGTCAGCTTTTCATTGATATAATAAATTTTATAGTTCGCCAGCTGCGCCCATAAATAATAATCGAGCGCAGATTTGCAAAGGGGATTGAAATCGCATTTTTCTAACAGCTCTTTTTTTGTCATAACAACAGAAAATGTTGGTATCACATTTATTTTAGGTAATATCTTTGCAAAATCATCTATAAAACCGCTTTCTTCAAGATTTACTATGAATCTATTTAAGTCTTCAAAATGTTTTTGGAATTGCTCTGCACGCTCTTTATCACCAAACAATTCTAAATCAGAAAAAATTATATCAGCACCCGTTGATATTGCTTTAACTTTTTCTTCTAAAGCATTTGGGGAAAATTTATCATCGCTTTCTAGAAATGCTATCCAGTCTGACGTTGAATATTGAATTCCTTTTCTAACAGTTTTTGCAAGACCAAGATTTTTTTCGTTTATATAAAGCTTTATTCTATTATCACTCAAGTATTTTTTTATAACTTCAACAGAATTATCCGCTGAACAATCGTCTACAATAATCAATTCCCAATCTTTGTAAGTCTGATTAATCACGCTCTCAATAGCTTCACCGATTATTGGTGCATAATTATAACTTGCCATAACAATAGAAATCTTCATTACTAGATTTTACCTGAAAATAAGTTTAAGGTAAAATAGTTTTATGAAATTAAGCATTATAACTTTGACTTACAACAAACTTAAATACACTAAAAAATATGTTGAAAGTTTATTCAAATATACAAAAGATTTTGAATTAATAATTGTTGATAACGGTTCAACTGACGGTACACGAGAATATTTACAATCATTGAACAATGTAAAATTGATTTTTAATGATGAAAATATCGGATTTTCCAAAGGTAATAATCAAGGCTTAACTATTGCAGAGGGTGAATACATTGCTTTTTTAAACAACGATATATTACTTTATCCAAAATGGTTTGAAGAATGTGAAAAAGTCTTCCTGAAAGAAAATGCAGCTTTTGTCGGACCAAGACATATTAATCCGCATTTTGACAATGCAAACGAAAACACTTATATCCAATTCTTCAAAAAGAATTTCAAATACAACAAAGAATATGAAAAGAATTTTGATGAATGTGTTTTTTCTTGCGCTGTTACAAAACGTGAGGTATTAGATAAAATCGGTAATTTTGATGAAAACTATACTCCTGCGTTTTTTGAAGACAATGATTTTAAATATAGAGCCGTACTCGTGGGATATGGGATTTATGTAGTAAATACAGCTTGCTTTTTCCATTTTGGCTCAATAACATCGGTGGATTGTGATTTTAATTTAGAAAAAAACAGGAATTACTATTATTCAAAATATCCTTTTGCGGAATATTTATCTGTTGCAGGGCGTGATAGAGATATTTATAAGCGTATCGCAGAAGATATGAATAAGTTTCCTATGAATATTGTATATTCAGTTTTTATTTTCGCGAGAAAAGTTAAAAACAGGTTAAGAAAAATTTGTAAAGGAATAAAAAATTGAAAATTCTTTTTGATGCGACAGAACTTTCATATTTTCTAGAAGAATCCGGACACAGAGCCGGAGTGTTTTTCGTTGCGCTTAATCTTTTTCGAGAATTAAAGAAAAGAAAAGATGTAGAACTTGTTTTTTACTGCAACTTTAAAAGATATTATTTTTTGAAAGAAGTGATTGAAAAAGTCGAAGAATTTCAAGGAATAGAACTACTTAAAGAAAATTCTTGGATAAATTTGGCGTTTGCGAAATTGAATTATATTGCTGAATATGAGCAAACGAAGCAATCCCCGCCCCTTGAGGGAGGAGAAGCAGTTCTGTTTGAGCGTGAGCGAAAACTAGAAATGCAGGGGTGGGGTCATTCAGCAAATAACCCCACCCCGAAATCAAAGATTTCGACCCTACCTCAAGGGGCGGGTAGTCCTAAGCTAAAATACGGAATACTCAGTATTACTCGATATTACGAAAACCTTTTTTACCGACAAAACAAAAAAAATCTTGAGCAGCTAAAGGATTTTGAAATATATTTCAGCCCGTTTTCTGCCCCATCTAAAGAGATTTTAAACTCTAAGCACTTAATGAGATTCAGAATGATTCACGACATCATTCCAATTTTAGAAGCGGGAAAAGTTCCTACAAATAAAAGACTTTGGTGTTACAGGATTTATAGTACAATTAACAAAAACGATTTTTACATTACGAATTCCGAATGCACAAGAAAAGATGTTTTAAAGTATTTTAATTTAAATGAAGAAAATATAAAAACAACACTTTTAGGTGCTGATACTACATTCACCCCACCCCTTAATCCCCTCCCCCAAGGGGCGGGGAAAGCCACAAAATATGTTTTTTCTTTATGCACTTTAGGGAAACGCAAAAATTTGATATTTGCGATTAAGAATTTCTTTAAATTTATAGAAAAAAATAAAATTGATGACCTTAAACTGGTTTTAGCCGGCGGAGTTTGGGATAAGTTCAAAAAAGAATTAACAAAAACAATTGGGAATTTTGACCAATCAAAAATTGAAGTTTTGGGTTACGTAAAAGACGAAGAACTGCCAAAGCTTTATTCAAACGCGCTAATGTTTATTTATCCTTCTTTGTACGAAGGATTTGGACTTCCCGTATTAGAAGCGATGAAGTGCGGTTGTCCCGTTATAACCTCTAATGTTTCGTCTTTACCTGAAGTAATAGGACAGGCAGGAATTCAAATTAATCCTGAAAATGATGAAGAATTAATCAAAGCATACGAAAAAATGTATTATGACAACTTTTTCAGAGAACTTTGCATTGAAAGAGGTTTAATAAGAGCAAAAAACTTTAGTTGGGAAAAGTGCGCTTCAGAGATTGTTGAATTTATATCTGGCAAAATGAAATAATCACTAAAACTTTTTTAACCTTCCGAAAAAGAGTAAATTTAAAACTCTGTACAAGAATTTTTCTGATGTTATAACGGCAAAACGCAGATTTTCAGACCGATTTTTTAAAAGCTTATAACGAAATTGTCTATAAAAATTAATTTTAGTATATTTTTCACGTACTCTTAGAATATGTTTACTTATCATACTTGTATCATAAGTAGTATTTTCTGCTATTTGTTGTATTATAAAATCGAAATTTGTTTCATAAGGATTTTTTAACAGATTGGTTTTAAATAAAGGATATCTGTATTTTATCAGCGTTTCCAAAGCTTGCTCCTGAGCATTTTTACTATTCAGTTTTACATTTTTCATATATGCTTCAGACTTAAATCCTAAATCGTGCAATAAATTACTTAAACCTATTTCGTATTCTAATACTATTTCATTTTTATCCTTTAATCTATGCACACCTTCTATAAAATTTATAAATTTTTTGCTATTTAAAACAGATTTTTTTAAATCTAAAAAATAACTTTGAATATGGCTTTCTGTCACTGTTTTCAAATAATAACTTCCAAATTTTTTTACCGGAACTTTATTAAAGTCTGTTAACCCCCAAAAATCGCATTTCCTTTTTGCCATTTCATCAAATATTATTTTCAATGAAGTAAATGGACCAAAACAAGAATCATTTACTAATAAAAGTTCTTCAAATTGCAAACCGTTTTCTTTTGCAAATAAAAAGCCCCTCTTATATGAACCGAAATCATATTCACCATGTTTTTGCGCTATTACAAAATCCGCAATATTATTGAGCTTATTGGTTTCATTTAGCTCAAGATTACAGTCTGAAACAAAAATTATTGTTTCACAAACTTCTTTCAACGCTTTAAGGTAATATATGACATAATCATCAATTGTATTATCCCTATCCCAATGAGCAAATACGCAAAGTCTTTTCATAGTCTTATTTTAGCATATAAAAACACTTTTGGCGTATATAACGGAAAAGACGGCAAAATGAGGAAATGATTTTTCTATTAAAAAGTTTTGCCAGTCTGTAAAGCTCTATTGTAGAATATCGTTTGAGAAAAAGAAAAATCTTCTCTTTTAGAGGCAAATTTTTATAATCATTTGTATATGGTTTCCCCAATCGTTTCTGTTGGCTTTCAATGAATATACGAGGATAACTTTGAGGAATTATTTCAAAAAGATTTTTTTGTTCTCCCCATAAAGGTAGACCAAATTTAGCAATACTTGTTTTTAAAAACGGATATTTATATTTTTTTATTAATTTGTCCCATTTTAAAAGTGTGCAATTTTCAACATGTTTAAATTTATTAAAGCATACAATACTTTTAAAACCGGCATTATGCAATATAGAGGAAAGTCCCATTTCATAATTTATTACAATATCTTCCTTCGTATTTTCAGGTTTTATGTTATTGATAAAAGCTTCTAAAGTAGTAAAAGTTGATTGTCTTAGCAATATAAAATAAGTTTGAATATGAGGTTTATAGCATAAGTCAACACCCTTTGCTGTTTTTTTAATGCCATAAGAATTTTGTGTCATACCCCAAAAGTCACACTTTTTATTTCCCATTTTGTCGAAAATAGGTTTGAGTGGATAAAATGGTCCGAAACAAGAATCATTTACGAATAGAAGCTCTTCAAATTGCAAACCGTTTTCTTTTGCAAACAGAAACCCTCTTTTATAAGAGCCAAAATCATATTCACCATGTTTCTGCGCTAATACAAAATCCGCAATATTATCAAGTTTACGGGTTTCACTTGCTTCAAGATTACAGTCCGAAACAAAAATTATTGTTTCACAAACTTCTTTCAATGCCTTAAGGTAATATATGACATAATCATCTATTATGTTATCTCTATCCCAATGAGCAAATACACAAAGTCTTTTCATAGTCTTATTTTAACATAGAAAAACCATCCGTTTTCTCGACACAACTCACAAAAAGTCGAGAACCTCCATGCATAGAGTGGTCACAGCTGTTAGCGAAGCTACACTGAGCTTTACAGATGCGGGTAGGTTTTGTCAACAAAAAGTGAAAAATGAAATGTAGATAAATTAATAAGCCCCCACCCTAGCCCTCCCCCTAGGAGAGGGAATAACCACGGTCGTTTATTTTATTTTAAAATACGTAAAACATACGATACAAAGAATTAAACTCTCAATTATAATAGTAAACGAAAGAGAGGCGTAATGGTCATTAGAGTTTTAATGTTACTATTATCATTAGTGGTTTTAGTAAATTTGTGTATTATCACTTGCTGTTATATTACAGGAGAAAATCTTTACCAAAAATACGGCAAACAAATGCTTTTAATTTTTGGAAGTTTTGTTTTTGTAGTTTCAGCACTATATATAGCTTTAGCTCTAATTGCTTTGAAATAGTTTAACGCTTTAATAAAGAAAGGAAAATGATGGACAAAAAGTTTTTTGGAATGCCAATACTGGTGCTATGCCTTTTGGTTTGTTTCATTGTAATGTGCAACCCGTTTGTAATGGTAGGCCCGGGCGAAAGAGGTATTAAGATTAGATTGGGTGAAGTTGAACCTGAAAGCTACGGAGAAGGATTGCATTTAATCTTTCCATTTATTCAGAAATTCAGAACGATGGACGTAAAGACTCAAAGAAATACATTAACAACCTCTGTTTATACAAAAGACATCCAGCAAGCTCGTATTACTTATGTTATCAACTACAATGTTCAGCCTGATAAAGTCAACAAACTTTTCCAAGAAGTTGGTATGGATTATGTTAGTACAATCTTGACACCGGTTGTAGAAGGTACAATTAAAGATATAATCGGTAAATGGAACGCACAAGATTTAATTGCAAATAGAGAAAAAGCAACAGGTGATATTCTTTTCAAATTACATAATCAATTGAACGATAATTATATTAATGTAACTGATTTCCAAATGACAGAAATTAATTATTCAGACGTTTTCGAAAGAGCAATTGAAAGCAAAGTTACAGCAGAACAAGAAGCATTAAAAGCTAAAAATAAAACCGTTCAAGTTCAAGAAGAAGCTAAGCAAAAAGTTATCGCAGCAGAAGCTGAAGCTAAATCAATGGCAATAAGAGCAAAAGCTCTGAGCCAAAACAAATCATTGGTTCAATATGAAGCAGTTCAGAAATGGGATGGTAAAATGCCACAATATATGTTAGGGAATTCGGTTCCGTTTATTAACGTAAATCCTGCAAAACAATAACAACAAAGTGAAAATTATATATAAAAATGCGCTAGTAATTTCGTTTCTAGCGCATTTTTATATTCTTTTTAAACGTAATAAACTTCTTAGTTTTTCTTTAGTTGTACCCAACCCTGTCAAAAGCATTATTGATTTTTCGTTCGCTCGTTCATCTTCAATATTAAATTTTTCAAAAAAGATTTCTGACTGTTCAAAACCGCTCATTTCATTTTTTTTAACCAAAATTTTTGTTATATCATCACCGTAAAAATCCAAATTTGTAAGTTCCGATTTAATTTTTTTAATTTCTAAAATTAATTCTGCAATCTTTTTGCGTCCTTTTTTACTGTTTAAATAATTTATATTAGCTTCTATCGTTGCAAGCATCGGATAGGACGGTGATGTTGTCGTAATCATTTTTAACGCAGATTTTGTATCAAGTTCACAATTGCAGTGCAAAAGTGCGGTAGGATTTATTCCGCCTGCTGTTTTGTGCAATGATTGAACAGTAAAATCAGCATATTTTACAGCACTTTCTGGAAGTTCATCCGAAAACGGATACAACGCTCCGTGCGCTTCATCAACAATCAAATAGACGCCACGCTTTTTACAAGCTTCACTTATTTTTGGAATATCAGATACAATACCCTCATAACTCGGAGAAGTTACAATAATTGCCTTTGGCGAATGTTTATCCAAAAGTGCTTCAATATTATTTAACCCTTCAAAAACGCCCCATTCTTCATTGAAAGGAAGCTCGTACTCAACGATTTCCGTTCCCGTAAGCATGCCGGCATTTCTATGACAAGGATGAGATTTATCCCAAATTAAAAGTTTTTCCCCGCGTTTACAAGCTGTCAAAACAGCGGCAATAATTCCGCTTGAAGAACCATTTATCAAAAAATCAGTAGATTTTGTTCCATAAATTTGAGCAGCTCTGGCTTCGGCTTTTTCTAAAGCTTCTTCCGGATTATAAGCATCAACTTCCGATATATCAGAACGATACCATTGGTAAAATTTATGATAAATACACAACTTACCATCATGGCTCGGAGTCGTAAACAATGATTTTCTGTTTTTGCGCTTTAAGATTGAAATAAGGCTCATATTCTACACACAACCTGCACAAGCTGCATCAAGTGCCTTCAAGTTAAGCGGTAATAAATCTTTTTTCTTCGCGCCCAAAACTTTTTCTACACCTTTTGCCAAATATTCTTTTGTTACAACATCACAAACAGAAGCCAAAACACCTAAAGAAACAACGTTCGTAACTTTGCTTGTTCCTAAGTCGTTTGCTAATTTTGTCATAGGCGCAAATACATATTTGATATCGTCGCGCGGTTTTGTTTCTGCTACAAGCGTAGAATTCGCAACAATTGTTCCGCCTTTTTTAACTCTTTTAACAAACTTGTCGAAAGATTGTTGGTTTAAAACTATTGCATAATCAGTATCTTGTTTGTGAACTGAGCTAACTTCAGAATCTGAAACAACGATTTCACAGTTTACGGTTCCGCCTCTCATTTCAGCACCATAGCAAGGATACCACGTAACATTTTTTCCTTCTAACATAAATGCGTTAGCAAGAACCGTGCCTGCTAAAAGAACACCCTGTCCGCCAAAACCGGCAAATATAAAATTAGTTTCCATAGTACTCCTTCCCGATAAAAGACAAATAATCCCAATTCTAATATAGCACGAATGAAGGGGATGGACAAGATATGTTTCAGTTTATTAAAACTAATTAGAAAAGGAATTTTTTATTTGTAACAATTTGTTTACAATTAACAAATAAAAGGCAAGTTTGATTTCTTAAGATACTTAATAAAAATGTGTTTAGTATATAAATTATAAGGAATTCATTATGGAATATTGGATTTCAACGAAATTAGCAAGAAACTCCGAATTACAAAATCTTATTAAAAAAGGCTTGTTAAGACCTAGGGAAGAAAGATTTGCAAACCTACCAAGTGGAAATAAGATAAAACTTGAATATGTAATAAAGCAACCGACGAACAACGCGAATCAACCAAATGCGGGTGTTGATAAATACATAAAAAAAAGTATTTTAAATAGAGATGACAGTTTTATTGTTTCTAAGCATGCAATAACTGAAGATAAAACACATTTAACATCCATAGAAATGTATTACCCTAAAGGAAATATAAAACAGTTTTACGAAAAAGACGGAACATGCAAAGGACAAATTAGGACAACTGATTCCAATGTAGTTTGGAATTACACAGGAAATGTGCAAAGCCCAAAGAGCGTGTCTATGGAAGCTAATGAACTTGAAAGCAATGACATTAATGCATTTAAAGCCGCAATAGATTACATAAAAGGTAAAGGCTCTCTAGAAGCATATAAGGCACAAATAACAAAATAATATTTCGTCATTTGCACCTTAAATCACAAATATTTTATAAAATTTTAGACTTCCTTAAATACACCCAAAGGGAATTCAGGAATCATTTCTGTTCTAATTCTTTCATGAGCACCTTCCGGTGTCATATGCCAGTTTGTCGGACAAGAAGAAAGAATTTCTACAAATCCGAAACCTTTACCTTCCAATTGAACTTGGAATGCTTTTTTAATAGCTTGTTTTGCTTGATTAATATGCGGAACAGAATCCAACGCAACACGAGCAGAAAATGCTGTTCCGTCGCATAAAGCAATATGTTCGGCTACCTTAATCGGATAACCGTAATAATCAGCATTTCTACCGGTCGGAGATGTTGTCGTAACTTGTCCCATCATTGTTGTAGGTCCGAGCTGACCGCCCGTCATACCATAAGTTGTATTGTTTAAGCAAAACGCAGTAATCTTTTCACCTCTTAAAGCCGTATGCATAGATTCAGCCAAACCGATTGATGCAAAGTCACCATCACCTGAATATGTGAAAACAACTTTATTAGGTCTTGCTCTCTTTACGCCTGTTGCAGAAGCTAAAGCTCTACCGTGCGGAGCTTCTACAGCATCAATATCAAGAAAATTATAAAGGAATACAGAGCATCCGACAGAAGTTGATGAAATAATATCTTCTCTAATTCCCAATTCATCTATAACTTCGCCGATAAGTCTGATTGCGATACCGTGGTCACATCCGGGGCAGAAAGTATACTTAAAATCTTTTTTGAATGATTTTGGAATACTAAATACTTGTTGCATACTCTTTTCTCCCTTCTAAAATACCTTCAACGGAAGAAACGATTTCTTCAACGCTTAACCACTCACCGCAAGGTCTGTTAACCAAATCCACTTTAGATTGACCATTAACCGCATATTTAACATCCTTGAACATTTGTCCCATATTCATTTCCACAACAATAAAATCTTTTCCTTCTTTAGCCAATTCAGAAATTCTTTCTGCAGGGAACGGATTCAAAGTCACAGGTCTAAAACATCCTGCTTTAATACCTTTTTGTCTTAAGACGTTCATTGCAGCCTTGATGTTTCTTGTCATAGAACCAAATGCTGTCAAAATAACATCTGCATCTTCTGTATTAAATTCTTCAAATGTAGTTTCGTTTTCTCTGATTACATCAAACTTCTTATGCAAATCGTAAATGTGCTGAATTTGAGTCTTTTCATCAGGCGCACAAGAATAAATTGTTCTAGCTTCTCTTCCTTTTGCACCGGTTAAAGCCCAAGATGAAACATCAACTTCAGGATAAGGATACTCGCCAAAGCTTGCAGGTTCCATCATTTGCCCCAAAAGTCCATCAGCCAATAAAATTACAGGGTTTCTGTATTTTTGAGCTAAATAAAATGCTCTATACGTCAAATCTACGCATTCTTGAACGGTTGATGGTGCAAGCACAACGATTTTGTAATCACCGTTACCGCCTCCGTAAACAGCTTGGTTATAATCACCTTGAGCAGGATAGATATAGCCTAAACCAGGACCTGTTCTCATAACGTTTACAAGAACAACAGGCAACTCATCGGACGCTGCATAAGATAAAGCTTCTTGCATCAAAGCGACAGCGCATGATGAAGATGAAGTCATAGCTTTAACACCTGTTGCTACCGCACCCATAACCATATTTATTGCGCCTAATTCACTTTCTGCACAAACATAGGCTCTGCCTAATTCTTGCATTTTACCGCTCAAATATTCGCCAATCTCAGTCTGCGGTGTAATCGGATAACCAAAATAGCATTGACATCCTGCATTAACTGCTGCTTGAGCAATTGCATAATTTCCTTTTATTAAAACTTTTTCTGTCATTAAAATCTCCGCCTTAGCATGGAGCGAATAGAAAATCATGTCTGTTCACTCAACACTAATAACTATTCTCTACCTATATACTTCTGTTATTGCCATATCAGGACATCTTTTTGCGCACATAGCGCAACCTACACATTCACCTTTCGGGTCATCGAATTCAACCATGTAATCTCCAAGACGATTGGTTTTGCTGCTTTTTTTAATAAGTCCTTTCGGGCAAGTTGTTGTGCAAATGTAACAAGACTTGCAACGACTGTTATCTATAACTATCTTTCCCATCTTAACTCCTACCTTCATGGAAAATTATAGCACTAACGCGTTTTTTGGACCTCTATTGTAACGATTTGTAAATCTTTAAACCAAAAAGCGTTATTAAATTTTGAATTGTGGAATTAAAAAAATATGAGATGCAAGGATGCATCATGTAGGACAAGCCAGAAAGGAGTATAACATGGCACTAACAATTAACACAAACCTATCATCAATGATTGTTCAATCAAACTTGAGCAAAGCAACATCTTCGTTGAACAATGCGATTGAAAGAATGACAACAGGTTACAAAATTAACCACGCATCAGACAACGCAGCAGGTTATTCTATCGCAAGAAATTGGGAAACTCAATTAGGTTCATTGGATGTAGCAGCAGACAACGCAGCAACAGGTGCGGATATGATGACAACACTAGAAGATACCTACTCTCTAGTTTCATCACACTTACAACGTGTAAGAGATTTGACAGAACAAGCAGCAAACGGAACTTACGGTTCTGACTCATTAAAAGCAATTCAATCAGAAATCACAGCAAGACTTGATGAAGTTGACCGTATCGCAGCAAACTGTGAATTTAACGGTTTGAAAATGATGGACGGTTCAATGGGCGATATTAATCTTCAAGTTGGTTTATACAGTTCAGCAGATAGCCAAATTACACTAGACGCTTCATTATTTGAAAAAGGTGATATCAAATCATTGTTTGGAGAAGAAAAAACTGATGTTGCAGAAAAATGCGCAGGTTTAAAGAAAGGCACAGCTGCAAGCTCTATGCTTGATAAGATTGATGAAGTTATTAACGAAATTTCTGGTCGTGTAACTACATTAGGTGCAGCACAAAACAGAATTGAATCAGCTGTTGAATCAATTGGCGTTCAAACTGAAAACATCACATCTTCATTATCAACATTGAGAGATGCGGATGTTGCAGAAGAATCTTCAAATTATATCAAGGCTCAAATTCTTCAACAAGCTTCAGCAACATTGTTGGCAACTGCAAACCAAACCCCAAGTATAGCATTAAATTTACTATAATTTTGAGGGATATATTTACCCTATTAGAAGCAAGGACTTTAAAGTCCTTGCTTTTTCGTAATTTATTGACCTACTTTTTCCCATTCATAAGCAGATTTGATACAATCTGTCAAATCATGTTGAGGAACCCAGCCTAACACTTCTTTTGCCTTTTTGTTATCAGCAACCAATATTGCAGGGTCTCCACCACGTCTTGGGCAAATTTCAAGCGGGATTGACGCACCTTTAACTTCTTCACAAGCAGTAAATACTTCTTTTACGCTGTTACCTTCTGTTGTTCCCAAGTTAAAGAAATTAGTTTCACCGCCATTATTCAGATATTCGAGAGCCTTAATATGCGCTTGCGCCAAGTCTTCTACGTTAATATAATCCCTTACGCAAGTTCCGTCTTTAGTGTCATAATCTGTTCCAAACATTTTGAACACTTTATCTTCTTTAGCCTTCAATACATTCGGAATCAAATGTGTTTCAGGCTCATGCCATTCACCGATTCTGGCTTGAAAATCTGCTCCTGCTACATTAAAGTATCTCAATCTTACTGATTTTAAACCATACGCTTTATCATAATCATCCATTATTTTTTCAACCATTAATTTTGAATTTCCGTAAGGATTAATAGGCTGCTGCGGATGTTTTTCATCAATCGGAGTATAAACAGGTTCGCCATAAGTAGCAGCAGTAGATGAAAATACAATTTTTTTAACTCCGAATTCAAGCATTGCGTTTAGTAAATTTAAAGTTCCGTAAACATTATTGTAATAATATTTTTGAGGATTTTTAACGCTTTCGGCTACTTGCGAATACGCTGCAAAATGCACTACAGAGTCAATTTTATTAACTAAAAATACGCCTCTGATTTCATCTAAGTTTTTCAGATTACCTTTAACAAATTTTAGATTGCCGTATTTTTTCAAAGTTTCGATTGTTTCGGCATGCCCAAGCTCTAAACTGTCAAAAACAATTACATCTTCGCCTTTTTCTAACAATGCCATAACTAAATGACTTCCAATATATCCGGCTCCGCCTGTTACTAAAATCATACGATTTTACCTCCATCTACTTTATAAATTATAACATCCTTCAAGAATTCTTCTTCAAACAAAATAGTATCAACAGATGTGATAATTGTTTGAGTATCTTTTTCTATTGATTTTAAAAGATAATTCTGTCTTACTTCATCCAATTCTGCCAAAACATCATCCAACAAAAGAATCGGAGAAAATCCTGTCTTTTCTCGGATGATTTCTAATTCAGAAAGCTTCAATGATAAAACTAATGTTCTTTGCTGCCCTTGAGAAGCAAATTTTGTTGCATCCAAGTCATTTATCGTAAATTGAATATCATCCCTATGAGGTCCGACGCATGACTGTTTACGAGCAAATTCTTCTCTACGTCTTTCTTGCAATTCTTGTTTTAAGTGTTCACATATATCTTCTATTTCATCACATGGACAAGTGTAATTCAAGCCAAAATCCTCTGTATCACTAATGATTTTGTGTTTTAAAGATGCGATTTTTTGGATTTCTCTTAAGAATTTTTTACGCAGAAATATAATATTTGCACCAGTTATAACCATTTGTTCGTTATAAATATCATACAAAGCTTCGTCTACAAATTCGTTTTTCAAAAGATTGTTTTTTTGAATGCGAATTTTATCATATTTTGAAAGTCTTTCATCATAGGCAGGATAAATTTGAGAAATTGCTCTATCCAGCCAATCACGTCTATCTTGGGGGGTTCCTCTTAAAAGAAGAAGGTCTTTTGTAGAAAATAAAACCGTTTTTACTACGGATTTAAAATCCTTGACGCGCGATTTAACTTTATTTATTTTGATTTCGCGTTTTTTTTCTGAATCATAAGAAAAATCCAGTTCAATATCTGTGCTGTTCTTTTCTACTTCTGCACTTATTTCAAACTTTTCTTCACCAAATTTAATTAAATCAGAAACTGTCGAAGTTCTAGGACTTTTTAAATCAGAAAGAAAATAAATGCTTTCAAGAATATTGGTTTTTCCTTGAGCATTTTTGCCGATAATGAGTGTTTTCATGCTTGGAAAAGTCAGCTCAACATCTCGTAAATTTCTATAATTTTTCAGCCCTAATCTTTTTATCCTCATGAATATAAGTATAGCACAGTTGTATTTTTAAGCGTATAAATTAGCAGAAAGTAGTAGCCTGACTAATTAATGAAAAAACTGAAATGAGCTTTAAAATATCAATACAACATAGGAAAAACAAGTTTTATTATATATTTTATAGGAGAAATTTATGAAAAAGATTTTTATATTGTCATCCATTCTAATCGTCAGTGTGTTTTTACCGAGTTTTGCAATGTGTCCTGTAGACGAAGGTGCAACGGTTTGTTCTGTTCCGGGTTTTAGAGAAAAAGTTTCACCGATTTACAACCCAAATAGTCAGATAAAAGAATTTTCCGGTTCACCGGAAGCCAGACTCACACCTTTAAACAGGAGTGATATAAGAAATGAAGCCAATAGTTTCGCTCCGTCCGAGAATAATTTCAATTACAATTCAAGCTGTCAATTTGGAGTGTGTTTGCAAAACAGAGATACGCCATTATTCCAGAAAGCCCAGTAAAAGGGCTTTCTTTTTTTATAAATTTATTAAATATAGAGCGATTTTTTTGTTTTTATGCTAAAATATCTTTGACCCAATAAGAAGAATATTTCATACGAATTAATTATTTGTGAAATTGTTTATATAATGTATAATGTTATTGTCACTTTTATACATAATAAGAAAGGAAAATAAGAAATGAGTTTTGTACCTGTAGTAATTGAACAATCTAGCAGAGGAGAACGTTCTTTTGATATCTTCTCAAGATTGTTAAGAGAAAGAATTATCTTCTTAGGAACTCCTGTTGATGATATGGTTGCAAACCTAATCGTTGCACAGCTTCTTTTGTTAGATAGTGAAAACCCTGAAAAAGATATTATGTTATATATCAACTCTCCGGGAGGTAGCGTAACTGCAGGTTTAGCAATTTATGACACTATGCAACACATTAGAGCTGATGTTCAAACAATTTGTTTAGGTCAAGCAGCTTCTATGGGAGCATTCCTATTATGCTCAGGTGCTAAAGGCAAGAGAATGGCTCTTCCACACTCTAGAGTTCTTATTCACCAACCTTTAGGCGGTGCTCAAGGTCAAGCAACTGATATCGAAATTCAAGCACAAGAAATTTTGAGAATTAAGAAGACTTTGAACGAAATTATGGCTTCAAATACAGGTCAATCTATCAAGAAAATTGAAAAAGATACTGACCGTGACTATATCATGACTCCTCAAGAAGCTCTTGAGTACGGTATGATTGATAAAGTTATCACAAAAGACGCTATGTAATAAATTGAAGTCACCCTCTCCTTGGGAGAGGGTAGAATTTCTTAGCAAGTGTAAGCGAGCTTAGAAATTCGGGTGAGGGGTTCACTTAAAGTAGGTTGAACATACTTGCCCAACAACCAAAATCCAAACAGTCAACAAACAGGAGAAATTATGTCATCTAATGATAGGTTAAAATGTTCATTTTGCGGTAAAACGCAGGATCAGGTAAAAAAATTAATTGCAGGCCCTGATGTATTCATTTGTGATGAATGTGTAGAGTTATGCAACGAAATTTTAGATGAAGAATTTTTTGAACAGAAAGAAAAAACAGGCGATAAGGCAGAAAAGAAAACAGAAGATGTTGAAGACAAGCCGATTCCAAAGCCTCATGAAATTAAAGAATACTTGGATCAACATATTGTCGGACAAGATGATGCGAAAAAAGTTCTTTCTGTGGCTGTTTACAACCACTACAAACGTTTAAAGCACAATCAAAAATCTGATACAAATGGTGTTGAAATCCAAAAATCAAACATTTTGCTTGTTGGTCCAACCGGTAGCGGTAAAACATTATTAGCTCAAACTTTAGCAAAAATGCTTGACGTGCCGTTTGCCGTAGCTGACGCGACAACATTAACAGAAGCAGGTTATGTTGGCGATGATGTTGAAAATATTCTTTTAAGATTATACCAAAATGCCGATTACGATGCTAAAAAAGCAGAAAAAGGCATTATTTATATTGACGAAATCGACAAAATAGCAAGAAAGTCTGAAAATACTTCTATCACGAGAGATGTTTCAGGTGAAGGCGTTCAACAAGCTTTATTGAAACTTATTGAAGGTACTTTATCAAATGTTCCTCCTCAAGGCGGAAGAAAACATCCACAACAAGAAATGATTCAGATAGATACAAGCAACATCTTGTTTATTGTTGGTGGTGCATTCGTTGATTTGGATAAAATCATTGAACACCGTGTTAAAGACGGCACATCAATCGGTTTTGGGAATTCTGCACCAACTCAAGCTGAAAAAGAACAAGCTGCTGCTAAAATTCTTAAGAAATTACAACCGGAAGATTTACTTAAATTCGGTTTAATTCCTGAATTTATCGGTCGTATCCCTGTTTATGCAGTTCTTGATGCATTGGATGAAAAAACATTGAAGATGATTTTAACAGAACCTAAGAATGCTGTATTGAAACAATACAAATGCTTAATGGAAATGGATGGCGTTGATTTAGAATTTGAACCTGAAGCTATTGATTTGATTGCTAAAAAAGCAATTAAGCGTAAAACAGGTGCAAGAGCTCTTCGCTCAATTGTAGAAGAATTGATGCTTGATGTTATGTATGATATTCCTACAAAACACGATATTACTAAGTTTGTTGTTACTAAAGATATGGTGGAAAAGCAGGATGAGATTGATAACACAGCTGAGTTAATTCATTTACCGCAAAGCAATGCATCCAGCAATTCTGAAAAAACAAGAGCTGAGATTGCTTAAGAAAATAAATAAACTTAAAAACAAAAGACCGATGAAAGAATTCATCGGTCTTTTGTTTTTACTTGTTTTATAACTAAATATTAGCCAATTGTTTATAGTAATCATGAGATTGTTCAAACTTGTAAGCTAAGTTAAACAATTTAGCTTCAGTAAGTTGTGGTGTCATGATTTGTAAACCGATAGGCATTCCTTCAGAATCAAAACCTGCAGGAACTGAAATAGCAGGAATACCGGCTAAGTTTGCAGAAATAGTTGCAATATCTGTTAAATACATTGCAAGCGGATCTTCTGATTTTGCACCCAAATCAAAAGCAGTAGTCGGACAAGTTGGTGAAATCAATGCATCAACTTGAGCGAAAGCTTTTAAGAAATCGTTTGTAACAACCCTTCTCATTTGTAAAGCCTTTTTATAATAAGCATCATAATAGCCTGAAGATAGAGCATAAGTTCCGAGCATGATACGACGTTTAACTTCCGGTCCGAAACCTTCTGCACGAGTTTTACAATACATTTCAAGAAGATTTTTAGCGTCAGCCGTCCTGTGACCGTATTTAACACCATCAAATCTAGCCAAATTAGAGCTGCATTCAGCAGTTGCTAAAATATAGTAAATACCGATAGAGTGTTTCAAGTTTGGAAGTGAAATTTCAACAATTTCAGCACCCAAAGCTTTGTATGTTTCTATAGCTGATTCAAGAGCTTTTTTAACATCCGGAGCTAAACCTTCTGACATAAGTTCTTTTACGACACCAATTTTCATACCTTTAACATCGTTATTTAAGCTGTTACGGTAGTTTTCAACAGGCAATTTTAATGAAGTTGAATCGTGATAATCGTAACCTGAAATAACTTCTAATAAAGCTGCAGCATCTTCAACAGTTCTTGCAAACGGACCGATTTGGTCTAGAGATGATGCGAACGCAATCAAACCGTATCTTGAAACTTTACCGTAAGTTGGTTTCATACCTACAATACCACAGAAACTTGCAGGAAGACGAATACTTCCGCCTGTATCAGAACCTAGAGCCAATGCTGCTTCGCAAGAAGAAACAGAAGCCGCTGAACCGCCTGATGAGCCGCCCGGAACTTTATTCAAATTCCAAGGGTTATGAACTTTTTTGAATGCAGAGTTTTCGTTTGAAGAACCCATTGCAAATTCATCTAAGTTAGCTTTACCAACAATTGGTATTAAATTATCTAATAATTTTTGAGTTGCAGTTGCATTATAAGGTGAAACAAAGTTTTCTAAAATTTTGCTTGATGCAGTAGTTTTAGAGCCAACCAAGTTCATATTATCTTTTAAAGCAAGAGGAACACCTGCTAAAAGAGGTAATTCTTCTCCTTTTGCAACTTTTTCATCTACTTTTTTTGCTGTTTCTAAAGCAGTGTCTTCTGTTAAAGAATTAAAAGCTCCCAATTTTTCATCAACAGATTTAATTCTATCTAATGAAGCTTTTGTTAGTTCTACTGCTGAAACCTCTTTATTTTGAATAGCTCTGGATTGTTCCATCGCACTCTTTTTCAATAGTTCTAGCATAATATTATATCTCCCATTTTTGTTTTTAATTGTACCAAAAACAAAGAAAAATAAAAAGTCGCTATAGAATACTCCATAGCGACCATTTGTTATCGAAGATAAACACTAAACCAAGCCTTCTTTTACGGCTTTGACCGCAGCTTGAACCCTATCATTCACACACATTTTTTGTAAAATTGAACATACATGCGCTTTTGCTGTATGCACACTAACGATAAGTTCTTTGGCAATTTCTGTATTACTTTTACCTTCTACTAAATGCTTAAGAACCTCAAATTCTCTATCGGTTAAAGGAACTCTACCTTCTTCTGATGATTTATCTTTAAGAATGCCGATTGTTTCCTGTTTTGGGAAAGCATCAAGAGCTTTTCTTGCAATAAGCGGATCTAACCAACAAACTCCATTTTTAACATCACGTATTACATCTGCTAATTTTGCAGGGTCAATATCTTTCAAACAATATGCCATAGCTCCAGATGATAACGCGGCAATTACTTCTTCTTCTCTATCATGGGAAGTTAAAGCAATAACTTTAATATCTTTATTCATTTCTTTGACTTTAACAGTTGCTTCTATACCATTCATGCCTGCAAGTCCCAAATCCATAAGAACAATATCAGGATTATATTTTTTGATTAATTCCAAACCTTCTACAGCAGTTTCGCTTTCTGCTACAACCTGAATATCTTCATTTGCATTTAATGCACATCTAAGCCCGACACGAGTTAATTTAAAATCTTCAATTATAATTACGCTAATCGTTTGTTTTTCCGTTTCTACAACTGCTGTCATATTGTTATCCTCCTATCGGCTAGCATTCTATCGTTTTCTACATTTTAATTAAATAATAAGCATAATTAAGAGTACATTACCCAAGCTACTAGTTTTTATTGAACAGGTTATTCTAAAGAGTTAGTTGACACAAATCCTGTCGAACGACTTTAGCGCCGCACCTTCCCTTGTTAGGGAAGGTTGGGATGGGTATCGGCTATTGTTAAGTTAATAACACCCTCTCCCGCCTTCGGCACCCTCCCCCGAGGGAGGGTGTGACATACGTTAGTTTAGCGCATATAAAAAATGAACGACTTTAGGTCATTCCCTCTCCTTACAGGAGAGCGGATTTTCGGTAGGGCGTAAGCCCGTAAGAGCAAATAACATGAAAATAACAATAAAAATCCGTAAGGATTTGTTGTTATTGTAATGTTATGCTTGCCCGAATAATCCAAGACAGGGTTAGGGTGAGGTGAAAACCCGTAAGGGGAAACAGCTTCGACCTCCCTATCCTTGGAGGTATTCGTTCTAAACATACGATTCAATCAAATCAATAACTTCACACACCGAATAATTATTTTGCGCAACAAAGAAATTCTTGCCTGTTTTTTCAATCACATAATCCAAAGAATTTCCGTCTAAAAACAGATTTGTAAACGGTTTTAGCATAATTGACGGAACTACAATATAATCTGCATTTATACTTTTTACAGACTTAATCAAATCTTCTGACGTAATAAGTCCTGCAACCGTAATATTTTTGCCCCAATAAGTAGATTTAACTGGGTCAACCGTGCATTTTAAGTTTACAATTTTGTTTAATTTTGATGCAATATATTCAAATGCAGATTTTGCTGCAACAGAACACGCAAAACTGATTTTCAACTTTTTAGATAGTCTTTTCGGAAGTTCAAATGTATCAAAATCATCCATTAATGTTCTTAGAGAGCCGACTCCGTCATCAAGCTGTGAATAATTGCCATAATATTTTGCTTTAGGGATATCTTCTCCCGCAAGCAAAAAGAATTCATCCGAACAACAAACTTTTTTGTATTTAGACGCAATTTTAATTGTTTCCTCTGCGACCTGTTTATCAACGGTTCTAAGTTCACTGTCCCTAAATTGTGTTATCCCGACCGGAACAATCGCAATAGTTAAAACCGCAGAACCTAATGATGTTAAGTCTTTTAGAGTTCTATCCAATTCCGCTCCGTCATTATATCCTGGGCATAAAACTATTTGAGCATGGAATGGAATTTCATTTTCTTTAAACCATTTCAAGTTTTCCATAATCTTGCCCGCATTCGGATTCCTAAGCATTTTGACGCGTAATTCAGGATTTGTCGTATGTACCGAAATATAAAACGGTCCGAGATGCAAAGACGAAATTCTTTCTTTATCCGCATCTGTAAGATTTGTTGTCGTAATATAAGTTCCTTGCAAATATGAAAGTCTGTAATCGTCGTCTTTTACATACAAAGTATTTCTTAAACCTTTTGGCTGTTGAGCAACAAAGCAGAAAATACAATTATTCAGGCAAGGTTTAACCCTGTCAAAAACAGCACTTTCAAAAATTATACCCAAATCATCATCATAATCTTTTTCAAGTTCAATTTCTTCAATCTCACCATTTTTCTTTTGGATTTCGATTGTCAAGAACTCGCTTTTGCACATAAAGCGGTAATCAATCATATCTTGGAGTTTTTCACCGTCAATAGAAAGAAGTATATCACCTTCTTCAATTTCTAGTTCTTGAGCGATAGAATCTTCTACTACGCCGCTAATGAGTGCAGGCATGTTCAAAACCCTCCAACAAAGAAATAAAATTTTTGTATTCGCAAGTCAGGTTATCAAAAACCATTTTAGGATAAAAAGAAAGCTCTTTCTCGCTCATAATGTTTTTTGTATCAAGCAAAATATTTTCAGCTTTCATTTTCAATTGTTTTAACATTGCTAATTGTTCTGAATTATTTAAACAATCGGAACAAGCAAGTTTTACACGAGCTGATGTAAAAAATTGAATAGGATTTTCTAAAGGTGGTGCCATTATAAGACGTTTCAATTCTTCAACACCTTCTTTTGTAATTGAATAATAGCAAGATGGACGCCCGCCTTCTGACATGGTCTTTTGTTTTTTTACAAAACCGCCGTTTTCGAGGCGTGTAAGCGCAGGTTTAATTGTTCCGTAACTCGGCGTTGTAAGCACTGCAAACGTTGCACGAATTTCTTTTGAAATTCCATACATTGTTAACACACTTCTATTCAATTCAAATAAAATCAAAAGCTCAATCATAAGCCCATTATAGCATGAAATAGCTTTTTTATTAGAATACTATATTTTCAATTTTAGAGTTTTTAGAAATTTTTGCAAAATCATATTGATTTTGTTAAAATTAACATGCGTTTAAGGGAGATTTTACTATGCACAACATAAGAAAGATTACAGAGGATTTATTTTATATCGGCTGTTCGGATAGAAGATTGAGTTTATTTGAAAGTGCTTATCCGGTTAAAGATGGAGTTTCTTATAATTCTTACGTTTTAAAAGACAAAAAGAATGTTTTGTTTGATACTGTTGATAAAGTTTGTGCAGAGCAATTTTTTGAAAATCTTACAAAAGCTCTTGATGGCGAAAAATTAGACTATTTGGTTGTTCAGCACATGGAACCTGATCATTGTGCATTAATAGCCGAAGTTGTTAAGCTTTATCCTGATGTTAAAATTGTTTGCACTGCCAAAACAGTTAGCATGATAAAACAATTCTTCTGCTTTGATATTGATTCTCGTGTAATGGTTGTAAAAGAAGGCGACACGCTAAATACAGGTAAACACGAATTTCAGTTCGTTCTTGCTCCGATGGTGCATTGGCCGGAAGTTATGGTAACTTACGATAAAACTGATAAGATTTTATTTTCAGCAGATGCGTTCGGTTCTTTTGGCGCAATTAACGGTAATTTGTTTGATGATGAAGTTAATTGGGAATGTGATTATTTAGATGAAGCCCGAAGATATTACACAAATATTGTCGGCAAATATGGTTTGCAGGTTCAAATGCTACTAAAAAAAGTTCAAGGACTTGAAATAAAGTTGATTTGTCCTTTGCACGGTTTACTTATTAAACAAAATCTCGGATTGTTTGTTGAAAAATACGATAAATGGTCAACTTATACTCCGGAAGAAAATTCAGTATTAGTCGCATACTCTTCTGTTTATGGTGGAACGGAAAGCGTAGCAAATCTTATAGCCGCAAAACTTGCAGATAGAGGCGTTAAAAACATCAAAATGTTTGATGTATCAATGACACACTCGTCTTTTGTTCTGGCAGAAGCCTTTAAATACTCTCACATCGTCCTTGCTACAACAACATACAATGCCGGAATTTTTGAATCAATGGAAGCATTCTTACATGTTTTGAGCGCACATAATTTGCAAAACAGAAAATATGTACTTATTCAAAATGGAAGCTGGGCACCAACTTGCGGAAATCAAATGCGAGAAATTCTAGAAAAAATTAAGGGTTCTGAAATCCTAAACGACTCTATTTGCATCAAATCAACATTAAAAGAAGAACAACTTGCTGAATTGGATAATGTAGCAGAGGTTATTGTAAAATCATTAAAATAGGTTTAAATTTTATTAAATGTTGTAATTACAATAGAATATTTCATCAAATTACGTTAGTATAAGATTGTGGATAAACATTTTATCCAATTTAGCTTTAAAAATAAAAATAAAGGAGAATATTATGCAAAAATACGTTTGTACTGTTTGTCACTATGAATACGACCCTGCTGTTGGCGATCCGGATAATGGAATTCAACCTGGAACAGCGTTTGAAGATTTGCCTGAAGACTGGACTTGCCCGCTTTGTGCAGTTGGCAAAGACATGTTTGAAGCTGAATAAAATCAAGAAGGCGAGATTTAAAATCTCGCCTCTTTAATTAATTATTCAATTTTTGTATCAAGTCGTTTGTAATATCAATACCACCGGAAAAAACACTTCTCGCATCAATTATTGCATCCAAACCTTTTTCCAAACGAATCTTTTCAGTCACAGCATGAATTCGATTATAAACTTCTTCTTCCTTGCGTTCTCTAAAATCATTAAATGCTTGTTCTTTTGTGCGAAGTTCCGCTTGAACGGTTGCTTCAAATTTTTGTTTTTGAACTGCAGATTCAATCTTATTAAACTCATTCTCTTTCATCATCAGATATTGTTTAATTTCGTTATTCTTAGCTTCAATTTGCGCAAGCGTATTTTTTGCAAACTGATAATTCTGAACAACTTTATCATAATTTATATATCCGACTCCACCTGCGAAAGAGGGTAATGACAGAAACAATATAAAAATAAATGTTATGATGACTTTCATGAATTTACCTGTTAGTTTGCTGAAACCAATGCTCTGTTGAACATTTGTCTATAGTAATCCATATTGATATTCAAATCTTCACCAATTTCAAACAGCATTACAATCAAATCCCTGTCTGCTTGGCAACTGATTTTTTGGATTATTTCCTCCATATTTGCAACAATTTTTGAGAAATAATAGCTTTGAGCTTCTGCAATATCAACCTTAATCTCAAGTTTTGCAATACAATCCAATAAATCAAGAGTTGCATCTACTTGTTGTAAATCAAGCGCATAGGACAATCTGTTTATGTTTTGAGCAATCTTTTTGCTGAAAATTTTTGAAGTCGGTTCTTTATCAATTTCAATACCAATTCTTTTAGCTTCAAAGTTCAAGTCAGAAGCCTGTTGAATAATATCAGCATCCAAAAAACCGCGAGAATCAATAAACAATTCATTAAATTGTTTTGTCAAAACATATTGAGCAGAAATTTTGAATTCTTTTGGAATATCCAAGCCCAAAGTTTGCATTTGATAAATTGAACCCTTGCCTTCGTCATACATTGATTCATAAGTGTTAGCAAAAATCTGCAATTTGCCCTTAAGCATTGTTTGCAAAATCTTACGTCTTTCTTCTATAAAGATATCTTTTAGCGTAAAGTATTCTTTGCCGAAATAATTATCAATAGTTCTGATAATTTCTGTAAGCGGTGAAACTAGATAAGTTCTGATAAGTTCTTTTTGAATTGTTTCAAAATCGTCAGAATATTCTTTTATTGCACAATGGAAATCACCGCCTGAGAATTGAAGAAGTGCAAAAATCATATTTGATTTTTCTAAAGTAACTTTAGATTCGACTTCTATATGACCGATTACGAGCTTTGAATTGCCTTTTGTTACGCTCTTATAAGAATGTTTCTTAATTTTATAGCAATAAACATTTTCTTCATCCTCTATATCAGTATACAAAGATGAAATTGCCCAAAGGCTTACAATCTGCTTCGAAGTCACAATTGATGGTTTTACAAATTTTTCGTAAACATCCTTACCTGTACCAAATTCAGGAATGTTACTTTTTGCTTCTTTTAAAATTTCCAAGAAAGGAGTTTCTAAATCTTTTTTCATAAAAGATTTTGCAAGTTGCATAACTCTTGCAGCGTATTTCATAATCTGAACGGTTTCTATGCCTGAAATTTCAGAGAAGAACCAACCGCAACTTGTGTACATAAGCATTGCTTGTCTTTGAATTTCCAAAAGTTCCATAGCTTTAACTTTTTGCTCGTCAGTTAAATCATCCAAGAAATATTCATCTTGGAAATTTTTAACGCTTATATCACTTCTATCCATAATCACGGATATATAATTATCGCGAGTTTCTTGCGGATTTTTAAAGAACTTTTTACCTTGCTTATGATACAAAGTAGTCATCTCATCTCTCAAGTAATCCAACGCTTGTCTTAAAGGTTTTCTCCATTTTTGATTCCAACCAGGATGACCGCCGGTAGAGCAACCGCAATCATCTGACCATCTGCCGACACCGTGAGAACAACTCCAAGAAGAAACAGGTTTTATTTCAACTTCCCAGTCGCTTCTGTATTTTTCCAAGTATTCAGCGTAATTTGTTACGGTAAATCCTGCATCTTTTACTCTCAACTTCATCGCGTAAGCTAAAGCCATATCACCAAATTTTGTATGGTGACCGTAACTTTCACCATCAGTCGCAATATTTACAAGCTGAGGATAATTTCTAAACTCTGAAATACCGTCTTTAAGCCTGTTAACAAATTTATTTCCATCCGTTAAAAGTTCGTCAAATGCAACAGAACGAGAAATCGCACCATCATAAAAGAACAAATCTATATATTTCCCTGGTGCTGATTTGATGTAATATCTGTAAGAACGCGCAGGGTCTATATTTCCCCAACTTACATCCTGCCAAGTTTTTTCACCTTCTTTTCTGATTTTTTGAGCTTGATATGGTGACAGAATTGTAAATTTAATTCCATTTTCAACTAAAACTCTTAATGTATCATCGTCACAAGCAGTTTCAGCAAGCCAAATACCTTCAGGTTTTCTGCCGAAACGATATTCAAAATCCTTAATGCCCCATTTTACTTGGGTTTGCTTATCCCTTTCGTTTGCTAAAGGCATTATCATGTGGTTATAAACTTGCGCAATCGCATTTCCATGCCCGTTATGAGCACGACGAGAGTTAATGTCAGCTTTAATTACACGCTCATAAGCAAGCGGCGCGAATTCTTCCATCCAAGAAAGAAGTGTCGGACCGAAATTGTAACTGATGTATTCGTAGTTATTTACTACATTCAAAATCTGATTTTTAGAATTCACGATTTTTGAAACAGAGTTTGGATTGTAGCATTCATTGTTTATTCTCTCATTCCAATCGTGAAACGGCAAAGCACTGTCTTGCTGTTCAATAGCTTCTAACCAAGGATTTTCTCTCGGCGGTTGATAGAAGTGACCGTGAACAGTCAAAAACACTTCTTTTTTTGTTTGTTTATCTTTATCTTTATCTTTTTCATTGCTTGCAACTTGTGGCATAATTATTTAACTCCGTCTTTCTTATCTTCAGGTGCCTTTTTAGTAACGGTTAATTGCTTAACATCAACCCAAGCGTCGCCTAAAGCATCAGAAAATACAACACCTTTAATTTCAATTTCATCATCCGTTTTTAAATCAATAAACTTTTCAGCTTCCGTACGTTTCAAGAATAGTTTCATTTCTGATAACGGAATGTCATGAGCTGAATCATCTCTTCTGATTAAGAAAGAAATATAATCATCAGAAGATTTAAATGCAGGTTTATAATCCAAGCCCAGAGTTGAAAATTTATCAAACTTAGCTTTCATTAAAACTGTTTTATTCAAGTAACTTGACGGGTGATTTACTACCGTAAGCGGTGCAACTTGAAAAACTTGAGTCGTTGCAGTTTGTTCGACTGCCACCGAATTTTTTGTCGGAAGCGTAGCCGGTTGAGCAGAAACTTTTTCTATGCAAACAGCACTTGTAGTTAAAATACCCGCAGATAACGCAACAAGCATCATTGATTTAATATATTTTAAATATTTCATAATAATTACCCTCTTCTTTTATCGACATTGTAACATGTTTTATTACAATTGTAAATTTTGCCAAATGGGTAATTACAGGAATTTGCTAACAACCTTCTGCTTGATATGCCCACGCTGAATGGTTATGAATACTTTCAATAGATTCGCATTCGACTTCAAAAGAATCAATAATTTCATTGTTTCGAAGCAATAAAACGACATCGCGCAAAACATCTTCTACAAACTTAGGATTCTTGTAAGCGTGTTCTGTCACATATTTTTCATCTTCGCGTTTCAAAAGTGAATACAATTCGCAAGACGCGCAGCTTTCAATATCTTTAACCAAATCCTCTAGCCAAATATGCTCATCTTCCGGGTAAGTGATTTTAACCGAAACAATTGCACGTTGATTATGCGCACCAAAATCTGAAATTTCTTTTGAGCAAGGACAAAGAGTCGTAACAGGAACTTTTACACAAAGGAAAAACCTGTATTCTTCATCTTCTTCGCCATAATTATCAAGAATACCTTCAAAAGAACAATCGTAACACATTGGAGCGGAAATTCCCGTAACTGGGGCTTTCTTGTCGATAAAGTATTTAAAATCGAACTTTAAATAACCGCTTTTTGCTTCAAGACGTTTTACAATTGCTTCAACACAACCTTTGATATCAACGCCCAAAGTGTGTTTACTGCGCCATTCATTCAAAACTTCTACAAAGCGTGACATGTGAGTGCCTTTGTAATGCGCAGGCAAAGAAACACCTGCAGTCGCATTTGAATAAATAACTATATCTTCTTTATCCTTGCGTTGAATTATTAAAGGCAATTCAATTCCTTTAATACCAACTTTTTGAATATCAACTCCGCGATTATCCGATTGATTTTGAACGTCTTTCATCTAGATTTCGACTCCTTCAAAAGTCTTTTGTTCTAAAGCGATAAGAAGTTTAAGAGCTGCAACTCTCTGAACTTTTGGAGGTGCATTTCTTAACAATTCAACAGCTTTAAGCATCATCGGGTCGTTATCGTACCAACGATTGCCCTTGCCTTGGTAAGTGTTGATGATATCGTAAACGTGTTCGATAACTTCACCTGCAACTTGTTCTTGCAATTGAAGCATAAACTCTGCAGCTTCTGATTTAGTTTCATCAGGAGAAAGTCTTAAAAGTTCTAAAGCTTCTTTTAAAATCGGGTCTTTGTCATACCAACGTTTGTTTATCATTTTATCCTCGCATTCTTCTTGGGTATATTGTATAATAAATACGGTAATTAGTGAAGGGTGGGTTTAATAATACCCTCTCCCCTACCCCTCCCCCTAGGGAGGGTGTGAATTACGTTAATTGAGCGTCGTGAGTTCCCTCCCCGAGGGGAGGGTGCCGAAGGCGGGAGAGGGTATTATTAACTTCAACAAAGGATTGAATCATGAAAATTTTACTCATAAACGGTGCAAACTTAAATATGCTTGGTTCTAGAGAACCTGAAAAATACGGTTCAACAACTCTTAAGGATATTGAATCTACAGTTATTCAAAGAGGAGATGAACTCGGCACTCAAGTTGATGCTTGGCAAAGCAACCACGAAGGCGACATTGTCGACAAAATCCAATCTGCAAAAGGTGTTTACGATGGAATCTTAATTAATGCAGGCGGTTATACGCATACAAGCGTAGTAATTCGTGATGCGATTGCATCAGTACAAATTCCGACCGTGGAAATTCACATGACTAATATTCATGCTCGCGAAGAATTTCGCCACACATCACTTATCTCAGGTGTTTGCATTGCACAAGTTGTAGGTTTCAAAGAACTAAGTTACACTCTGGCACTTGAAGGCTTGGTTAATCGCTTGAAAAACTCTTAAAATAATGCCTTCCCCCTTGGAGGAAGGCTAAATTCTCTTTCTCTCTCATTTTTCTAACTTTTGTTAATGTCTTATGTATTATTAAAGTATTTTCAAAAGTTTCAATTTCAAAGAGAAAAATCTTTGTTACAAAACTTAACATAACTATTATGCTAAAATACAATTATGAAAAATTTAGCAGAGTACAAAGAAAATATACATTCTTGTTCAAAGTGCGGACTATGTCAGGCTGTTTGTCCTATTTATAAAATAACAGGGAATGATTGCTCCGTTTCTCGCGGGCAATTCATTATGCTTAGAGGGCTGCTTAAAGGTGATTTAAAAATGTCTGCAAAACTTAACCGTTACCTGGATTTGTGTTTAAAATGCGGAGCGTGTTCTAAATTCTGTCCAAGCGGGATTGATGTAGTTGATATCATTGTTTCTGCTAAAGCCGAATATTTCAAAAAACATCCGTTTGAAAAAGTTATATCTTTTATCCAAAAATATTTTATTTTCAGCTTTGGAGTTAAATGTTTAGGAATTTTTGCAAAAAACATCAAATCAAAAAAGTTTGAGAAAAAAGTACTTTATTTTGGCGGGTGCAGTGGGAAAATAAAGGGCAACCGTTCTGTTGTAAAACTTCTTAATGCGTGCAATATTGAAGTTATAACTCCTGATTTTAATTGTTGCGGAATTCCGTATATGGTTAGAGGTGACGCAGAATCTTTTGAAGCATCAAAAAAAGATTTCTTAAAACTCATCGAGAAACACAATATCACTGATATTGTAACAACATGCGCGAGTTGTGAAAAAACAATAAAAAAATTTTCAGATAAAATAAATGTAAAAAATATTTTTGAATACATAAGAGAAAATCAATTGGAATTAGCTTTAAAAAAAGAAAAAAAAGTTACCTTCCACAAGCCTTGCAATATCGATAATTTTAAAGATATTGAATGGATTTTAAATAATACAAAAAATCTTGAATACATTGAAATGAAAGATTTTGATAGTTGTTGCGGACTAAACGGAATCTCAAAAATTGGTGAATACAAAATTTTGTTAAAATTATTTATGAACAAGCATAATAATATTAAAAACAGCGGAACTAAGACTGTATTGACTTCTTGTTTAGGATGTGAAGTAGCATTGAATTTATTTGCGTTTGGGAAATACAAAGTAGAAGATTTTACAGAATTTTTGGTTAAGAATTTGTAAGTGTATCGGAAGTCAAGAAAAAGGGCGGAAGCTTCGCTTCCGCCCGTATGCCCGTGAGAGGCAAAAAATTTTGATTTTTTGTAAAGAAGTTAATAATACCCTCTCCCGTCCTTCGGACACCCTCTCCAAAAGGAGAGGGAACTAAAGTCGTTCAATCTTTGTAATTTTTTCTGTGTCCTGCTAGCACAAGTCACTCCCTCCCCTCGTATCCATTCTTCATGGGGAGGGTGTCCGAAGGACGGGAGAGGGTATTATCAACTTGAAAGTTCTTGCCAAGCAGTGCCTAAACTACATTTTCAAACAAGCCCCTGAAAATGGATTGCTTCGTCACCCAAAATTATCGCTGTTCCTCGCAATGACCTCGCGTCAAGCATTCAAGCGTGCCGTCATTGCGAGGGCGATTAGCCCGTGGCAATCCTGCTTTTTAATAACTTTTATTTTCCCTACTTTTCCAACTTCTTTATTCGTTTTTCAATGTTCTTAATTTCTTCTTGTAATTCTTCATTCTGTTTTTGTAATTCAGAATTTTGTTTTTCTAAGCTTTCAATTCTCTGATTTTGACTATCTAATTTAGAATCAAATGTAGTTACAATTTCAGAAATTTTTGTATCCAATTCTTTAACTGCATTAATTACGGCATAAAACATATCTTCAAGACGAATTCTTAAGTAACCATCCTCATCTTTTGTAACGGCATCAGGGAATACTTTTTGTAAATCTTGCGCTATTACACCTACTAAAGGTGTGTTATCTTTGTCAGCCCTAAAAGTGTAATGATAGAAGTCTAATTTTTTCAATTCTTCCAAGCCGGCTGTATATTTGTCACCAACATTTTTTAAACGCTTATCACTAGTGTAGTAGTATGCTGTTCCCAAATTGTGATTGCCACCACTCTGCCATAATCCTTGAGAGCGCAAATTTCTATACCACCCTTCACTTGCA
Source organism: uncultured Candidatus Melainabacteria bacterium (assembly GCA_934754515.1). GTDB lineage: Bacteria > Cyanobacteriota > Vampirovibrionia > Gastranaerophilales > Gastranaerophilaceae > CAG-196. Next base: position 71,259 of record CAKVIG010000012.1, read on the forward strand.
GAATCATTATTTTGTCTACCAGGGTTCATCCATAAATTCCTATCATTGTTAGAAGCATTTATTCCTAAATACGTTTTTCGACCAACTATCAAATTCCCCGGGATATAAACAGTATCATTTCTTGTTCCTAAAACAATCTGATCAGAAGCCGTTGTTTGTGCACCGGCACCAATTGCAACAGACCTAGAAAAAGTTGATTGTGCACCTGCCCCAATTGCAATCGAGTTTTCTT
>CAKVIG010000013.1 GCA_934754515.1 uncultured Candidatus Melainabacteria bacterium
TTTGCGCTTGTAGCTCAGCAGGTAGAGCACTCCCCTTTTAAGGGATAGGTCGCGCGTTCGAATCGCGCCAAGCGCAATTTTTATTGTCTGTTTTTAGAATTAAATTTTTTATTGCCGATTTTCGTCCACTTTACATTCCCCTGTTTTTGTCATACACTTATTAGGTTAAAAAGACTTTATAGAGGAGAAATTTTGATATGAAAAATAGAGTTTTATTATGTATTATGGACGGTTGGGGAATTTCAACAGGTGCAGAAAAATATGATGCTACAAAGCTTTCACATCCTGTAAATGTTCCTGAGCTTATAAAAGACTACCCTTCAATTAAAATCCACGCTGACGGAGAATATGTTGGACTACCTGAAGGTCAAATGGGTAACAGTGAAGTTGGTCACTTGAATTTGGGTGCAGGTAGAGTTGTTTACCAAGATTTGTCAAAAATCAACAGAGCAATTAAAGATGGTTCATTCTTTAAAAACGAAAAATTCTTAGAAGCTATTAACCATGCTAAAAAGAACAATTCTTCACTTCATATTTACGGTTTAGTTTCAACAGGTGGGGTTCACTCTTCACTTGACCACGTTTTAGCCTTAATTAAACTTGCGGCTGATGAAGGACTTACAAAAGTTTATGTACACGCATTCTTAGATGGTCGTGATACACCACCTTCAAGTGCTTGCACATACTTGCAAACTGTTGAAGATGAATTAAAGAAATATAACTTACCAAAAGTTGCAACAGTTATTGGCAGATACTACATTATGGATAGAGATAACCGTTGGGATAGAGTTGAAAAAGGTTATAACTGCTTGTTGTTAGGTGAAGGCAACCACGCAGCGACTGCTTGCGAAGCTGTTCAAAAATCTTATGAAGAAGGCGTAACAGATGAATTTGTTCTTCCAACTGCTATTGGTACTGAGGCAGAAGTAAATGAAAGCAGAATTCAAGATAACGATGCTATTATTTTCTTCAACTACAGACCTGATAGAGCAAGAGAAATCACCAAAGCTGTAAACTTCAAAGATTTTGACGGTTTTGATAGAAAGAAAGTTTTAAACAATATTTACTATTGTACAATGACAAGTTACGAAGCAACATTTACTTTCCCGGTTGCATTCCCTAAAACTAAGCTTGTTAACATTTTGGGCGATGTATTGGAAGCAAACGGTGTTCACCAATTCAGAACAGCAGAAACTGAAAAATATGCACACGTTACATTCTTCTTCAATGGTGGTATTGATGAGCCTCAACCTCACGAAACAAGAAAACTTGTTGCATCTCCTAAAGTTGCAACTTATGACATGCAACCTGAAATGAGCGCACCTGAAGTTTGTGAAAACGTGTTAGAAGCTGTTGCAAATCCTGAATACGGCTTCGTTCTTGTAAACTTCGCAAACCCTGATATGGTTGGTCACACAGGTGTACTTGAAGCTGCTGAAAAGGCTTGTAAAGTAGTTGATGAATGTGTTGGTAAAATTGCTCAAAAATGTAAAGAAAACGGCGTTGTTATGTTACTTACAGCTGACCATGGTAATGCTGAAGTAATGTTCAACGACAAAACAGGCAAACCACACACAGCACACACAACAAATGAAGTTCCATTCGTAGTTATCAACGGACCTGAAGGTCTTAAACTTAAAAATGACGGAGCTTTATGTAATGTTGCGCCAACTGTATTGCAGTTAATGGGCATTGAAAAACCTGCAGAAATGGATTGCGACAGTTTGATTAAATAAAAGAGGGAAAGTTGAATAGTTGAACAGCGTAAAAGTTGAATAGTTTGTTATAACCTAATAAATTATTTTGAGCGTTAGCGAAATTAAAGAACCTTTCAACCTTTCAGCTATTCAACTTATAAACTCTTTAACACTCTTTAACTACATAATTATATTGAGAGAAAACAATGACCGAAGAAAATAACGTTAAACCATTAAATATAGATTTATCACTAAAGAAAAACAATGTAGATGAGTTCTTTTACAATTTGAGTGAAAACCCAAACGGTTTCAAGAACAAAGATTTCCGTTACACGTTAAGTTTGATTTATCAGCTTGTAGAGGACGAGTTTGAGGGGATTTTTCTCTCTCCAAATTCACCTGTAAGAAATACTGATTTCTTGCTTATAAACGATGGAACGGTGACTAATCCTAAATTGTCGTTCTTTGTAACACCTACAAACAATTTTCAATTTTATCTGAAATCTAAAGGTTCAATGTTTAGATTTACGTCTAAAGAAGTTAATGGTCAAATCGGCTACATCATGCCGTTAGATTTAGTTTTAGACTATTTTGGCGGATTTGGTGAAGTTGTTGATTTCTCTTCACTAACTCAAACTTTTGCATATTTCAACAAGCTTACACACTTTGTTATGAAGCTTATTGAAAAATTATACTTTATACCGACAGTACATAGAAAAGAAGGCGCATCAGGCGGTTCTTTCAGAATTGTTTATGAGCCGATTATTTCTAATAAAGAATCTGCAAAAATTATTAACGAGCTAGAAAACAATCTACCTGAAAACTTATTTATTAAAGGTGACAAGCCAAAAGATTTTGTAGAAAGATTTGTCAGAGAATATTTGAACTACCTTGTTTACAAATTCTTAGGAATTAAGGCTTACCGTTTCAAAGACATCAAATCCGGTCATTATATGATTAAGGATTTAGAACAAAGATGCTTGATGAAGGGTAAAGACCTTGCCGAAAATTTTGCACAATGGTTTGATGAATTGTATCTAGGAAAATATGACTTAATCCCATTCTTCAAGGTTAATAAAGTTAGCGATGATAAATTTGAATTAAAAATTCATATTAAAAACAGAAAAACTGATGAAACGATTCTGCTTGATGAACTTTATCACGAGGATGAAATTTGGGGCTTAGATACGGCTGATATATCTAAAATCATTGAAAAACAACTTAATTATGCAGTTAGATACATGCCGGAACTTGAAACTCTTTTTGAAGATGAAGACAAACTTGCTCTGACTTTAAACTTAAATGAAGTTTATAAAATCATTGCTCAAACGGCTTATTACTTACAAAAAGCACAAATTGACGTAATTTTACCGGAAGAATTGACTAATATTATTATTCCTCGAGCATCAATTAACGCGAAAGTTAAAGCTTCGCGCTCAGATGATTTAATGAATATCTTTAACACTGTTTCAAGCAGCGCAATTTCTCTTGATGACATTTTAGACTTTACTTACGAAATTTCTCTGGGTGATGAAAAGATTTCATTGGAAGAGTTTAACAAACTTGTAAACGAAAGCAACGGACTAATTCAATACAACGGCAAATATATTTTAGTTGATAAAGCAGAAGGTTTGAAGCTTGTTGAACAAATTCAAAATGCTAATCATAAGAAAATGACAAGACTTGAACTAATTCATGCTTCAATGTCAGGTCAACTTCAAAATTACGACTTTAACTATGACGAAGCTTATGCAAATGTTATCAAGGATTTTGCAAAGCCTGTTGAAATTACTCAGCCAGAAGGTTTAAAGGGCGATTTAAGAGCATACCAAATGACAGGTCTGAAATGGCTTTGGACAAACGTTTCAAAAGGTTTTGGTTGCTGTATGGCTGACGATATGGGTTTAGGTAAAACGATTCAGGTTATAAGTTTAATTCTTAAACTAAAAGAAGAAAAGAAAATCAAAAATCCTGTGCTGGTAATTTGTCCAACTACATTGATGGGTAACTGGATGAAAGAATTGCAACTGTTTGCACCTTCTCTAAAAACTGCGACTTATCATGGCATGGATAGAAAACTTGATTTAAAATGCGATGTAATTCTTACAACTTATGCAATCATGAGAATAGATGTTGAAGAAATGAAGAAAAACTCTTGGGGCATGATTGTTGTAGACGAAGCTCAAAACATTAAAAACCCTGACACGGCGCAAACTTTGGCGATTAAATCACTAAAATCAGATATCAAGATTGCAATGACAGGTACTCCGGTGGAAAACCGTCTTACAGAGCTTTGGAGTATTTTCGACTTCATTAACAAAGGTTATTTAGGCTCTTTGAAGGAATTCCAAAAGAGTTATGCCGTGCCTATTGAAAGATTTAAAGAAAAAACAAGAGCGTCAAAACTTAAACTTTCTGTTTCTCCATTCGTTTTAAGACGTTTGAAAACCGATAAACACGTAATTTCGGATTTACCTGATAAGATGGTAATGAACGATTACTGCTATTTGGCTAAATCTCAAGCGATTCTTTACGAAAAAACGCTTAATGAAATGATGGAAAAAATCAGCGGGTTTACAGGTGTTAATAGACGCGGTAATATTTTCAAGCTTATTACAGCGCTTAAACAAATTTGTAACCACCCTTATCAATTCTTAAAAAGCGGTGAAACATCTAAAGAGCTTTCAGGTAAAGCAGAAAAATGCGTTTCTTTAGTGCAAAGTATTTTGGATAATAATGAAAAAACTCTTATTTTCACTCAATATAAAGAAATGGGCGATTTGTTAACTAAAATGCTACTTGAAGAATGTGGTTCAGAACCTTCTTTTTTCCACGGTTCATTAACAGTTCCACAACGTGAAAAATTGATTGAAGATTTCCAAACGAATGACAACAGAAAAATTATGATACTTTCACTTAAAGCAGGTGGTACAGGTTTGAACCTTACAAGCGCAACAAACGTTATCCACTACGACTTGTGGTGGAATCCGGCAGTTGAAGATCAGGCGACAGATAGAACGTACCGTATCGGTCAAGAAAAGAACGTTATGGTGCATAGACTTATTACACTCGGAACTTTTGAAGAAAAGATTGACGAGATGTTGAAGTCTAAAAAAGAACTTGCGGATTTGGCGGTTTACGAAGGCGAAAAGATTATTACAGAACTTTCAGACCAAGAAATTTACGATATTTTCTCTTTGACAGCCGGTTAATAAAATTTATACGCCCGTACTTTATAAAGTACGGGCGTAAATACAAAAAAAAGGAATTCTGCTTAGAATTCCTATGGTTGTTTTTCTTTTTAATTTACTCTGTTCTTAATTTCTTCTCGTGTTTTCTCGTGTTTATGTATTCCTATTAATCCCTAAATTCCCTCGCGGGGAAGTTTTCCCCATTTCCTGCCTCTAATCTAGTAGCGCCTCAAGAATTCTTGCATTTTTATCTGCTAAAGTATTCTGACGAACTTGTGATCTTGTGATGTAGCTTCTTAGTGCTTCACGAATAAGTTCTGAACGTGATCTGCTTTCGTTTTCAGCTACTTCATCAATTTTGCCTAAAAAGCTTTCAGGCATTGAAATTAATACTCTTGCCATAATTGGTACTCCTTATTTTTATCCTCTGTATACTTTATTTACTGATTACATATATATAAAGTATTTCAGATTTATAAAATTGCCTTTTTTGTTTTCAATTGTGAAGTTTTGTAAAGTTAAATTTTAAATTTGCAAATATCCCTACGGAAAGATTTTCCCTTAAAGTCAATGTCTTCGACTTCCAAATACATTTTTTCAACCGCTTTAGACGCAGTCATGCTAGAAGTCGTTAATATAATAGTTGCGCCATAATCGGCTTCAAATTCTAAATATTTGTTCTTATTTACACTCGGATAGAATGTAATTTTAGTTTCTTCATCCAAATTATCTAAACCAATAATCGCATTTTCTTTGTTTTCTTTATTTTTACAAGTTAAAACTAAAGAAGAAGCGTATTTGTTAAACAAATTAATTCCTTCAATTTCATCGCTAAAAGAACCTACAACACAAGATTTGAACAATTCGTACAAATCTTCGTCCAAAACATCTAAAACTGCCGTTGCATCGCAATCCTGCATGAACGATTGCCAACCTAAAACAAAAATTCTTCCATCCTCTGTCAAAATGCCGTTTACACCAAGAATACCCAAATATGGATTGCCTTCAATTTCGCAATAATCAAGCGTTGGATAGATTACATTATCCATCAAATAATATTCTTGCTCAAGTGTAAGTTTATAATTTGGAGAACATGCCCCCATACCGCTTGTAAGCTGTCCGCCGTCGCCCTCTAAAGAGTGCTTATAAGTAATAGAAGAGCCGATTGGCAATGCCTTGTAGCCATCGGTTATTGTATAAAAAGAAAATGGCGTACCATAAATATAGTCTTCAATAATCACACGCTTATTTTTTTCGATAAACAAAGAATCAATAAATGTTTTAGCGGTTTGAGTATTAGTAAAAACAGTTGCACTATTTGAATCATCGGTTTTTATTACAAACGGATTTTTCAGATTTTTAATGTAATCCATTGCCATGTTTTGTTTTTCAAAAATCCCGAATTTTGGAGTCGGTATGCGCAATTTGTATAAGATTTTCTTAGCTAAAGCTTTGTCAAACACAAGTTTACACGCATTTTTAACCGGTGCAAATATTGCCTGGTTGTTTTGGTTGAACAATTCTACAATATCAGATTTTAAAGATTTTAAAGAAATCGGTATTGTTAAATCAATATCATTTTCCATCACAAACTCTAGAATTTCAGCTGACGCGTCTTCTCTAATATCAAGACAAGTCGCAAATTCTTTCATCGCATCGCTTGCAGGGGTTACAAATATGTCGTGCTTTTCTGACAGTTTTTTAGCTATAGCGTACTCTTTAGCACTATTTCCAATGATTAAAATTTTTCTTTTCATGGTCAAGATTATAGCATAGAGAGAAGAAATTTAAAAGAATTCTGAGCACATATTAACGTTATAAAACTTGACACTCAATCTTGTTATCATTAAAAAAATAGTGTATAATTCAATTACATGGTGTATACCAAGTTTAATTGAGAAAGTGTATACTTAAAATAAATAGAATAAGAAGGGTTATTATGAAAAAGTATATTTTAGTTTTTATGGCAGCTATAATTTGCGCATCAACAATGAACTATGCTTGTGCAAAAACTACAACATCAAATTCAACATTAGCTAACGCTATCAGATTATATAAAGCAGGTAACTATTCTCAAAGTTACATTGCTTTCAACAATATTGTAAAAAGAGATCCGTCAAATGCAGTTGCTTATTATTATTTAGCAATGACTTCAGCACAAATCGGAAAAGAAGATGAAGCTATTGCTAATTATGAAAAAGTTATCCACCTATCTCCAAACGGACAACTTGGACGTTATGCCACAAAGGGTAAAACTTGTTTAGAAACTCCTGATAAATGTCATGAAGAATCAGAAGAATCTGCTGAGGATAGATTTATTCAAAGTCGTTTTGGTTCAGGTTTCTCTGAAAAAGCAAGAAGTGACTATGAAAAACAAAAAATCGAAAACTTGATGAGAGAAATGAACAGAGGTAACGACGTTACACCTCAAAAGTTTAGAGATTACAAAGATTTCTCAAGTGAAGTTCCTACTAACGATGAAATTGTTGCGGCTCTAAGAGTTTTACAAAAAGCAGGCTTAAGTGATGTTTTGAATAACAACGTAAATGAAATGTCATTACTTACAGGCAATAACGAAAATAACAACAATGCAATGTTAAACATGCTTATGGGAAGCGGTAATTCTTCTCTAAGCCCTCAAGTGATACAATCATTATTGACAAATCAAATGTCAGTAGGTTTTTAAGAAAGTTAAAGAATGAAATTAAACACAGCTAGATTTGGTGAAATAGAAATCGAAGAAAACCGTATATTTAACTTTGTAATGCCTATCATCGGATTTGATATGTTGCACAAATTTATTATACTTGATCCAAACAAAGATACTTTATTCAAATGGCTTCAGTCAATTGAAGATCCGGCGTTAGCTTTTCCGATTATTTCGGTATCAGCTCTGAATTTAGATTACACTATCGATTTACCTGACAACATAGTAGAAACTTTAGATATCAAGAACGTGGAGAGCTTGCTTGTTATGAATATAACTTCAATTCCGCAAGATAATCCAAAAGGTACAACTATCAATTTGTTAGCACCTTTGATTTTTAACTTGGCTAATCAAAGTGCTGCTCAAGTTGTACTTTCAGGCTCAGGCTATGATATCAGTTACCCTATGTTTAAAGAAAATTAAGAATTTTTAAGGAATAAAATGCTCGTTATTACTAGAAAAAATGGTCAAAAAATAATGATAAACGACAATATTGAAATAACTATTGTCGAAGCAAAGAATGGCGTCTGCAAAGTTGCAATAAAAGCTGATAAAGATGTGAAAATCTATAGAGAAGAAATTTATCTGCAAATTAAACTTGCTAACTTGATTGGCAAGAATACCAATGTGTCTTCTGTCGACTCAGTATCTGACCTTATTAAAGGTGGAACTTCATTAAACGATAAGTCTGCGAGCGCTCCAAGTGAAGATGAAGAACTTGTGGTTGACGAAAATAAAAACAAGAAAAATTCAATAAGAATAAACAAAAAGAATGGTTAATTTTAACAAAGGAAAAATTTTCTTTTTTTATCCTAACTGCTCTGATATAAAAATTATTCCAAATTCGTTGGGGCATGCTTATTTATGCCTTCTTAACAATGAGTTATCGTCTGCAAAAGCAATCTTTTCCAAAATTGACAATCCACGTGGGATTTGGGGAACAATATTGGTTTCAATTCTTGAAGGTTATATGGAAATTTTTCCGACTTATTTTCAAATTAGAAATTTTTTGGAAATTGATTTAGATTTTTTACTTAAAAACGAAAAACTTGACTATATAGAACAACTGTTAGGCGCATTAGACATTTTTGCCGATATTAATCAAGAAAGCTACAAATTTGCAGCGCGCGTGATGTTTGAAAATAATTTACTGTCAGCTGCGTTTAATTATATGCAAAAATCAAAAGAAATTTTTTATAATGATGCTGAGTTACATTTTATGCTTACGCGCTATTATTTGAAAGTTCACGATTTTGAGAAAGCTTATTTTCATATCAACGAGTGTTTGCAGCTTATTCCTGACTATTATCCGGCGTTAATAATGAAACAAAAAATTGAAGAAAATTATCTTTAATAGTATAATTTTTTTATGAGTGGAGATATGTTTGTAAACAATAATGAAAATCCTTTCGGAGGCAAGTTTCAGGATGAAGATAATTTTTTCTTGCAACCTGAAGATATTCATTCGTTTGCTAATCAAACTGAACCCCAAAGACGCCTAAATGATTATGATTATAATATTTTAAAAGAAGATGCTTATAAAGATGTTACGGATGAAATTTTTAAACTTGAGTACAAGATTTCAAAAACTGAAGACGAACTTAAAGATATTGATAATCAAATCCGCATGGCAAAGGATGTTAGAGATTTTAATAAAGTCGAACAACTTTTTAATCGCAAAAAACAATTACAAGAAGATTTAGATGGACTTATTGAAATTTATAATGATACAAGCCTTTCTGCAAAAATCTCCGGCGGAATTACAAACTTGCTTTCACCAAAAGTAAAAGAACAATTTGGCGGAATAAGAAAGTTGTTTGGAATGTTTTCTGATGCAATTATTGCAAAACTGCCAAAGAAGTTTTCTTCAGTATTAGAATTGAGAAAATCTCTTGCTAAATTGGAAAACATAAATAAGAGCGTGGATGAACTTATGACAATGCAAACTCCTTACGGTGAAGCGGGTGATAAGTATGTAAAGCTTTCAAAATATATTACAAGAGCAAATACTATTCAGGCAGAAATAGCAAAAACATTACGCTAAAAAATAACATCTATACAATAACTATATTATCAACCGCTATATCAAATTTATCGGGATAAATTGTATCAATCACCAGTTCTTTAGGCAAGCATACAAGAGTTTTACCTTTATAATCTGCTAAAAATCTATCATAGAAGCCACCGCCGTATCCTAATCTGAAATTATTTTTATCACAGCATAGTGCAGGTACTATAACTAAATCAATGATATTTTTATCTATCGGTTGACTTGTCGGTTCAAGAGTCTTAAAACAAGATTCACAGAGAATGTCACCGTTTTTATATACGCAACACAAAAGATTTTTTCCATCAATTTTAGGCAAATAAAATGTTTTGGAATCATCTTGCAAAAGCTCCAACAAGTTAACTTCGTTTTTCATCGGATAGAAAAGCATGATATTTTTTGCTTGTTTGTACTCATTAGTTTCAATAAGTTTCTGCACAAGCTTATAACTTGCGTCTTCTCTTAATTTACCAAAACTTTTTGCCCATTTCCTTAATTGTTGTTTATTGTTCATAATAACTTTTTATCACACAAAAAAAAAGCTCGCAAATGCGAGCTAAAAGTTTTGTAAGATGTAAGATGGGGTTATAAGATTATAAAATTAATTATTTAAGTATTTTTTAATTTTAGGTTCCAAATATTTATTATACGCTTCTTTTGTTTTTTCGCTATCAACTGATTTGAAAGCTTCTTCTAATGCTACAGCAGTTTCTTTACTTGGCTTTTTCAAGAATTTTTCTCTAGCTTTATTAAAATCGGATAAATCTGTTACTTCTTGTTTCACGTCATATTTAGGGTCAACATTATTGCTTTCATCAATTGATTTTAACTGTATAAGCTGTGTATTGATATTTTTTGCTTTGTCTGCATTAACAACCATTTCTTGATAAATTTTTGTTTCTTTTGCAAGTTGTTTTTCGGCAGATTTTTTCGCATCTTCTCTTTTTGCTTTTAATTTCTTAATTTCATTATCAAGATTTTTATTTTGCGCAAGCTGTTCTTCAGTTAAATTAGAACCTGAAACTTTTTGACCTTCTTTGGCTGTAATATCTTTTGTATAGCTATCACTACCATTGGTAAATTTATCGACATTATCTTGAGCATTTTTAACTTTATTCTCTTGTGTGCTTACAGCGTTATCAACAGCAGCTATATTATCTACTCCAATTGCACTTAAAGCTTTATCTAGTTGTTTTTCTAAAGATTTCTTTTGTTCATCAATAGAAAGCTCTTTGCTATCACTTCCACCTTTACCATCAGAAGATGATGCAATTTTACTTGTAAGACTCATAAAAATTGATGGACCATATTGAGAAGCAATAACACCTAGTGCTGTGTGACCGTTAACACCATTTGCACGGTTATACTCTGCAACACCTTGCGCTCTTTCTGAACTATTATTAATGTCTGTAAAGTAGCCCATCTTAATACTCTCATTACTTACGTCTTACGTATATATAAAGTAAATAAAAAGGACTCAATTTCACAATTGAGTCCTTTTGTTACAAAAGTTAACAATTTTATATTACTATTTTTTCAAAGACTTCCAATAGTTAGCTTCTGATTTAATAGCATTTTTTGTTGCCTCGTGTCTTGCTTTAGCCTCTTTTTGCTGTTGTTCAATTTTGGCTTTACGAGCTTCTTGCTGTTTTTTGTATTCTGCTTGTTTTTGAGCATTTGCTTTTTGTTGTGCTTCTGCTCTTGCATTTAATTCTTTTTCTTTAGTTGTAATAGGTGCTAATTTTTTGTCTACATAATTTTGTAATCTTGATTCAGCTGCAGATGCTGCCAAAGTTGAAGTCAAAGCGATTAACATTAAAACTGATAGTAATTTTTTCATTTTAAAAACTCCTTTCTTATGTATAAGAGAATTTTAAAATACTTTTTTTTATTTTTCAAGTATAATGTTAATATGAGTGTAGAGTTACTAGGTTATAATGTAGACGATTATTCGTTCGAAGAAGCTATTATCAAGGCAAAAAGTTTGATTGACGGGGATAAGGTTTCACAAGTTGTTACAATTAATCCTGAAATGTTTCAGGAAGCCGAAAAGAATGCAAATTTTTCTAACATAATTAAAGAAGCCGAAATGGTTATTCCCGATGGTGTTGGTGTGAAAATTGCACTTCAAATTACAGGCAAAAAAGCAAATCGAATTCCGGGTATTGATTTTGCAAAAAAACTTCTTCAAGAAGCTGCTACAAGCGGAATTCCTGTTGCAATAATCGGTTCTAAAGAAGAAGTTGTAGTAAAAGCAGTTGAAAATTTGCAAAAAGAAATCAACGGATTGAATATTGTTTATTTTCATAACGGCTATTTTAAAGAAGATGCGCCAATTTATGAAGAATTGAAAAACAAATCACCAAAATTGATTTTGGTTGCTCTTGGTTCTCCGCGTCAGGAAGAGTTCATTTATAACGCTAAAAAGATTCTTAATCCTGCTCTGATGGTAGGAATTGGAGGAAGCCTTGATGTTTGGTCAGGTACAGTTAAACGTGCGCCAAAAATCTTCCAAACTTTGGGTTTGGAATGGTTATACAGAACGATTTCTCAACCGTCAAGATTTAAGAGAATTTTCCCAACATTACCGTTGTTTTTATTAAAAGTTATTAATTATAAGGATAAAATTTAGATGCTAACAGAATTAGAGATTAATGAATTAAAGAAATTCGCATGCGAAACTCGAAAAAACATTGTAAAAATGGTACATAACGCAAAATCAGGGCATCCGGGCGGTTCACTTTCTGCTGCTGATATTATGTCTGTTTTATACAACAAATCTCTAAACATACCAAAAGAGTGGGATAAATCTGCTGATTTTGAAAACCGTGATAGATTTATTTTGTCTAAAGGTCACGCATCACCACTACTTTATTCTGTTTTAGCTCAACATGGGATGTTCCCTCTAGAAGACTTGATGGGATTTAGAAAGTTTGGAACTAAGCTTCAAGGTCACCCTGCAAAAGGATATGTTCCGGGAGTAGAAACTTCTACAGGATCTTTGGGTCAAGGTCTTTCAATCGGATGTGGTATGGCATTGGGATTAAAACTCAAAAAGAATCCGGCGCACGTTGTTGTATATACAGGCGATGGTGAATTACAGGAAGGTTCTTGCTGGGAAGCTTTTATGCAGGCTGCACACAAAAAATTAGACAACCTGATTGTAATTATTGACAGAAACAGACTTCAAATTGACGGTTGCACTGAAAATGTCATGGCTTTAGATAATTTGCATGACAAATTAAAAGCATTCAACTGGAACGTTTTGGAAATCGACGGGCATGATTTCGAAGAAATTTATGAAGGCGTAGAAAAGGCAAAACAATCCGACAGACCTTGCGCTATTATTGCTCATACAACTAAAGGCAAAGGTTGTTCATTTATGGAAAACCAAGCAGGTTGGCACGGTAAAGCACCAAGCGATGAACAATTAGAAGAAGCTATTAAAGAATTTGAAGAGGCACTATAATGAACGATAAATCTATAAAAACTTGCCCTTTTGCAGAAAACAGAGTTTGCAATGATACTTGTCCATTATATATTTCGCCTGAAGAATTAAACGAGTTTGTAGTAGCAAGACTTTCTTCTATCGGAGTTTTGGATAGAGCTGAGGGAGAATGTTCATTAAAAATGCTTGCATTGAGTCAAGGCAGAGCAATTTTTGAAAATACAAACACAAGAGGATAATCACGTTAGTATTCAACGATGAACTATATATTTTTCGCATTAATAGCAATATCAATAATAGTAGGGATTTTTAACAACACATTGAACGATGTTGTTAACGCCATGCTTTCGGCTTGCAATACTGCTGTTAAAATTTCGTTTTCACTAATCGGCATAATGGCATTTTGGCTCGGTATAATGCGAATAGCAGAAAAATCAGGTTTGGTTCAAATTTTATCAAAACTGCTAAATCCTATTGCAAAAATTTTGTTTAAAGATGTAAAAAAAGACAGTCCGGTTGTTGGAGATATTACAATGAGTGTTACTGCTAATGCGCTCGGTTTAACTAATGCTGCAACGCCAATCGGTCTAAAAGTAATGAAGGAACTTCAAGAAGATAACAAAAATAAAGACACTGCGACTGATAGCATGTGTATGTTCTTAGGTATGAATACTGCCGGATTTCAAATTATTCCTGCGACTGTAATTGCCGTGCTGGTGGGAGTCGGAGCAAAAAATCCTTCTGAAATAATTTTACCGACTCTTATTGTTACAACAATTTCGTTTTTGATTGCAATAATTACAGCATTAATTTTTAGAAAAATTTGGAGGGAACATGATTGAAAAAATATCTTTGTACATCCTTCCAATTATGATATTGGTAATTTTATGCGCAGGATTAATTAAAAAAGTTCCTGTATATGAAGAATTTGTTGAAGGCGCAAAAGATGGTTTTAAAGTTTCAGTTTCCATAATTCCTTACCTTGTAGCAATTATGGTTGGCGTTTCTATGTTTAAAGCCTGCGGAGCAATGGATTTAATTAAAAACTTTGTCGGGGGATTTATTCCTGCGGATATTGTACCAATTATGCTTACAAGGTCATTATCAGGCTCTGCAACTTTGGGATTATTTTCTGATATAGCAAATAACTTCGGACCTGATGCGTATGTAACAAAACTGGCTGCTGTTATGGTTGGAAGTTCAGAAACAACCTTTTATGTTCTTGCAGTATATTTCGGTTCTATTGGAATTAAGAAATTCCGCTATGCATTGTTAACAGGAATTATTGCTGATATTACAGGTATTGTACTAGCAATTTTGGTTTCACGTCTGTTCTTTCTTGCCAACATCTAATCGTCGAGCAAATATTTTCTTTATTTTCTACAACTTGCTTTACCAAAGCTGCAAATCTTATATCTACAAAGTTGATTTCTTCTAATTTTTCAACTTTATATTCACTACTTCCGCAATTATAACAATAGTGAAGTTGTGGAACAATTTCGCCCTTCTTACACATTGCTTTGAGTTTTACACCACAGCAAGCACAACGCGTAATATACCACTCGTTTTTAATTAATTTCCCGCAATCAGGACAATATGCTTGGTCTTTATCAGGCGTAACGTGCTCGTGTGAACATTTGTGTGTAAATAAATTTGTTATAAACATTTAAACTACCTCGCTAACAATTATTTAATATTATTTTTTCAAAAGGCAACTCGAATATTAAGTTTTGTAACGATTTATAGTTTTAATAACAATTATTAAAAATAAAAATACTTTATATATACAAGGATATTAAATACACAATCAAAATTTATATACTACACTTCACACAATTAAGTTTTTAGAGTCCCAAAAGACTCTTTTTTTTTGCTTATATAAAGAATTTTATTTCAAAATTTTACAAACCTTAATACGTCCTTGTGCTAAATTATAGTTATGGCAAATTTTATACCTTTACATATTCACTCGGAGTATTCACTATTAGATGGGATGATTAGAGTCGGCGACTTGGTTAAGTACGCTCAAGAAAATAATCTTCCTGCTATTGCAATCACAGACCACGGTGTAATGTATTCTGCGGTTGAATTTTATGAACTTGCAGAACACGCAGGAATAAATCCGCTTATAGGTTGTGAATTTTATGTAAATACAGGCGATATTCATGTTCACGACAGCAACAAAAACCCTTTGTACCACTTGATTTTGATTGCAAAAGATAATAAAGGTTATAAAAATCTTATTAAACTCGTTTCAACAGCTTGGTGCGAAGGCTTCTATTACAAGCCTCGTATTAATTTTGAGTTATTAAAAGAGTATCATGAAGGTTTGATTTGTGCGTCTGCTTGCTTAGGTGGTGAAGTTTTGCAACACTTACTAAAAAACGAATACGACCAAGCTAAAGAAGTTGCCAAGCGTTATCAGGATTTGTTTGGAGATGATTATTATATCGAGCTTCAAGACCACAACATGGAAGAACAAAAACGCACAAATCCTGACTTGATGAAAATTGCCAAAGAACTTGGCATTAAAATGATTATCACAAACGACTCGCACTATTTGAGAAAAGAGGATGCGGACGCTCAAGATACTTTATTATGCTTGCAAACAAACGCTAACAAGGATGACGAGAAGCGTTTCCATTTTCCAAACAACGAGTTTTACGTTAAATCGAAAGAAGAAATGCGCCAAGCGTTTTCTTGGATGGATGATGCGACATTTGAAGAATGTTGCGCAAACACAGAAGAAGTTGCAAATAAATGTGATGTAGAAATCGAACTACACAATGCACCACTTCCTCATTACGATGTTCCAGAAGAATTTATATTCACTTCTGACGATGTTGATCCGAAAATCATTGAGAGATTAAAGAAGAAAAACAAAACCGAGAATACAGCCGATGTTATGGAAGAAGCTAAGTATATTCAAGGTATTGAAAACTACTTAGAACACATTGTATTTGAAGGTTTGAAAAAGCGTTACGGCGATCCGCCTCCTGAAGATATTATTAAACGTGCTAAGTATGAATTGGGCGTAATCAATCACATGGGTTTCCCTGCGTACTTCATGATTACGTGGGACTTTATTCACTTTGCTAAAACTCATGATATCCCAGTCGGCCCCGGCAGAGGTTCGGCAGCAGGTTCTGTAGTAGCGTATGCATTGGAAATTACGGATATCGACCCTATTTATCACAAGCTGTTGTTCGAAAGATTTTTGAATCCTGAACGTTTCACAATGCCCGATATTGATATCGACTTTTGTATCGAAAAACGTGGTGACGTTATTGATTACGTTACAAAAAAATACGGTGAAGATAAAGTTTGTCAGATTATCACATTTTCAACTTATGCACCTAAAGCTGCTTTTAAAGGTGTTGGGCGTGTTCTACAAGTTCCTTTTGCCGAAAGTAATAGACTTACAGGCTTAATCGAACCGGCTCTCGATGTTGCAAGAGCATCCAATCCGAAAGCAGAATGGCTTCGCGATATTGTAGCAGCTGAAGGCGAATCTGACTTTAAAAAACTTTATGATGAAGATTATCAAATCATGAACCCAGAGAGTGGTAAAACAATCAGTTTCAAACGCTGGGTTGATATGGCGATTGCAATTGAAGGCTTAAAGTGCGGTACAGGTACTCACGCTGCAGGTGTAATTATTTCTCACGCACCTTTGGATACGATTTTACCGGTTCAGCCTTCAAAAGATGGTATCGTTCAGACCGGTTATCCTAAACACGAAGCAACAGAAGTTTTAGACCTTCTTAAAATGGACTTTTTAGGATTAAGAAACTTAACCATGATTACAAAAACTTGTAAAATGGTTAAAAAATATCGTGGAATAGATGTTGATATTAACAATATTCCTCTTGACGATAAACCTACCTATGAAATGCTTGTACGCGGTGAAACAATAGGTGTATTCCAGTTAGAATCACAAGGCATGATGAACCTTGTTAAACGTCTTAAACCTGACGTTTTTGAAGATTTAGGCGCGTTGGTTGCGTTGTTCCGTCCTGGTCCTTTGGGTTCCGGCATGGTTGATGATTTCGTAGCCAGAAAACACGGTAAGCAAGAGATTACTTACGCACATCCGCTTCTTGAGCCTGTGCTTAAAGATACTTATGGAACGATTGTTTACCAAGAACAAATCATGCAGGTTTTCCAAGTTTTAGCAGACTATTCACTTGGTCAAGCCGACCAAGTCCGCCGTATGATGGGTAAAAAAGACCTCAAGACGATGGAAGAACAGAGAGGTAAGTTTATTGCCGCTTCTGCTAAGCACGACATGAAAAAAGAGGATGCAGAAAAACTCTTTAACCAAATTCTTGCGTTCGCTTCATATTGTTTTAACAGGTCTCACTCAGCAGCTTACGCGTTTGTTGCATATCAAACTGCGTATTTAAAAACACATTACCCGGTTGAGTATTTTTCAGCCTTGTTATCAAGTGTTGCCGATAATAAAGACCAAACTCAACTTTATATTGAAGAAGCTCAAAGACTTGGCAGTAAAGTTTTAGCACCTGATATTAATAAATCGTATTTAGAATACGCGCCCGACGGTGAAAATATTCGTTTCGGCATGGCTGCGATTAAAGGTGTCGGTGCGCCTGTTGTTGAAGCAATTATAAAAGAGCGTGAAGAAAATGGCGACTTCAAAAACATTTTTGATTTCTGCAAACGCATAGACGCTAAATATGTAAACAAAAAATCATTAGAAGGTTTAATTAAAGCAGGTGCGTTCTCTAACATAGAAAAAAGTAGAAAACAGCTTTTTGAAAACATGGAACACATTTTGGACGTAACTTCCAAAGAAGCTAAAGATAGGGCGATGGGACAAGTCAGTCTGTTTTCGGCGTTAGGCAGTGATAGTGAATTTGAAAACGTACAATATCAGCTTGTCGGAAGTGACGCTGAATATACTGATAAAGAAATACAATTGTTTGAAAAAGAATTTCTAGGTTTTTATGTAACTTCACACCCGCTTTTCTCAATTCGTGACAAATTGCCATTTTTGATGACGCATAGAGTTGCAGAACTTAAAGAATTAAAAGAGGATGAAGTTGTAACGCTTTGTGGACTGGTTACCGCAACAAGACAAATTCCGACAAAAAAAGATCCGTCTAAATTCTTAAGATTTGTAACTTTAGAAGATTTGACAGGAAAAGTTGATTGCGTGTGTTTCCACAAAAAACTTATGGAATTTGGAGAACTGCTTATACAAGACAATAAAGTTGTTATAACAGGCAAAGTGCAACACCGCGGAGAAGAAGGTGCAGTGAGTGTTCTTATCGACAATGTTAAATCTGTTGAAAATTCAAACATTGTAACTTTGGAACTTAAACGCGATGTTAAATATGAAGAACTTTGCGGAATAAAAAACATTTTAGCAAAACACCATGGTGATGATCCTGTAATGTTTAAAATGCCACCTGTTGACGGATATAGCACAAAAATATTAACTGCACCAATATTTTGGGTAAGTTCAACTAACGATTTAGTAAGCCACATGCAACAAGTATTTCCAAATACTATGAACGTGACAATTCGTTCGTTAGATCAGCCGTTGGAAGTTTAAAAAAATATTTTTTTATAATTAAATCGCGGGTTAAAACTTTGTTTTAACCCGCGATTTTTAATATTCATATTCTGAAAATTATTCATTATCAGAATTTTTGTTATCACCAACAAGTAAATCAGGTGCGCCGAACATACCTTCAATTTCTTCCAAAATTGCAGATGGTTTGCGTGCTTGATTTCTTTGTGCTGCACGTTTTTGAGCTTCTTTATCTCTTTCTTCGTTAGCGCAAGACAAGTGATAGAAACCAGTACCAGCAGGAATCAAACGACCGATAATAACGTTTTCTTTCAAACCTCTTAACAAGTCTTTCTTACCGTCTACTGCAGCTTCAGTCAAGATTCTTGTTGTTTCTTGGAATGAAGCAGCTGAAATGAATGATTCAGTGTTCAATGAAGCTTTTGTAATACCCAATAACATGTATTCACAAGTTGCTTCTTGACCATCGTGTTCTTTAACAGCTTTGTTTTCATTTTCGAATGTTTGAACTTCAACCAACTCACCAGGAAGCAAGTTAGTATCACCTGAATCAACAATTCTAACTTTCTTAGTCATCTGACGAACGATAATTTCAATGTGTTTATCAGCGATTTCTACACCTTGTGAACGGTATACACGTTGAACTTCGTCTACCAAGTATTGTTGAGCTTCTTCAGGGCCGCAAAGTCTGATAACATCATGTGGGTTCAAAGGACCGCTTGTTAAAGGTTGACCTTTCTTAATCTTTTGACCGTTTTGAACCACTATACTTGCATCAATTGCAAATTTGATTTCAGTTCTTGTGCCAGCTTCTGTTTCCAAGAATAATCTTGGAACATCGTCTTCGATTTCGATTCTTGCAACACCGTCAACTTCTGCTAAAATAGCGCAGTCTTTTGGTTTTCTTGCTTCAAGCAATTCTTCTACTCTTGGAAGACCTTGAACGATATCACCTGTTTTTTCTCTTTCGAATACCAATGTAGCAAGCATATCACCACGTAGTACCAAAGAACCTTCATCAACCTGTAACATAGTACCTGGGCTGATTAAGTATGGACGACCGTTTCTGATAGTTACTGATTTTGCAGTAACACCAACAATCTTACCTGAAACGGGAGCTAATTCACCAGACTCAGCAACAACTGAATCCAACTTAATGAAATCACCTTTCTTAACTGATGGTTTAGACTTAGTTTCAACAGTTGTTTCAAAGTTAGCACAGTTTAGAAGTAATCTTCTTGATTCTGAAACATCACCCTTTATTGAAGCAACACCATCATTCAATGCAAGAACTTCAGTCTTAGCAATTGGAGTCTTAGCATCAATAACTTCACCGTTTTCAACCAACAATTCAGTTTGAAGTGAACTATTAAGTTTAGAATTACCTTCCAATTCACGACGTACGATTAATGTTTCAAGAACAACAATCTTTAATTCGCCATTTTCATCAAGTTCTACCATACCTTTTAAGTGTGATAAGTAGCCTTGCATTTGAAGAACTAAGCTTGTTCTTGTTAACGTAGCACCATCAAGGTTTCTAACTCTAGCACCATCTTTGTATTGCAATTGAGTTACAGGAACGATATTAATTGATTCATCAGTTGTATTGAATTCAATAGAAACTTCTTTAGGTTCAATATACATAGGTTGAACAGGTCTAACCAAGATTTGAACAGGTTTGTCTTCTAATGATTCTTCTTCAAGAGCAGATGTATCAATATCTTCATCCAAATCATCAATATCTAAATCATCAAAATCCATTTCCATCAAAGTTACGATAGAAGTTTCTTTTGCCTTGATACCTTTAGCGATTACTGTACCTTCTTCAACAACAGAACCTTCCTCAACCTTCAATTCAGAAATGTTTGGAAGCGTATGAACTTCACCAGGTCTGATTGTAACTTCGTGAACAACATCGTTAAATTCTTTGAATTCTACGATACCGTCAATATGACAGTAAACGTCTTTAACAACTTCTGTACCGGCAGTTACGAATGTACCGTTGTCAACCATCTTCAATGAAGAATCTTTGTTAACTTGGTGAACTTCTTCCGGAACAAATACGATATGACCAGGGTTAGTAACGATTTGATTATCATCTACTTCAATATCGATGTATTTAATTTCACCTGAAGATGAAACTGAACATTCATCATCCACAAGTTCTGCAATAATCATACCGTTTTCAACCGCTGTATCTACAGGAGCTTTGACGATATATTTTTCACCAGTCTTATCAACTGTCCACAATTGTTCTTTCTTAGTTTGTTCGAACTTCGCATTAGCCGGATTCAAAGAAGCGATTACAATTGTAATTTCTTTACCTTGAACAATTTTATTAATTTTGTTTTTACCTGATTTAACAGCTTCAACAACCAAATCTTCTGCGTAACGAACTTCACCACCGTGTTCTGAAATCATCAAAGTTTCAGCTAATTTATCACCGGCTTTAACTTTTTGTTCATCAGAAACAAGAACTTTTGAACCACCTGGTAAGTTATAAACATCACCACCAATAATCCAAACGATACCGTTTTTGTTAGCAGTTCTAGAAATGTTACCTTGTCTATCTTTCTTTTCGTCTGCAACGAAGTCTTCAAACAAAATTTCACCTGACATATCAGCGTTAATATCTTTTGTAGCTTTTTCTGTCAAACGACCGCCATCATTAGCAGTTGGTTTGTATTCAGCAAGTTTAAAGTCTTTTTCAATCTTCATACCGTCTGCAAAGAATACTGTTGCACCTGCAGGAATGTGGTAAGAAGTTGATTTTTTAGCACCTTTAACTTCAATATCAGCTTCATAAATAGAAACTCTAACAACATCCCCGTGACGAGTTCTAAGTTCTCTTGTTTTAAGCTTAGATTCAACTGTACCTGCTTCTGTTGCATGAATTTCTTTAGTAGCTTCTTTAACGCCAACCGCACCACCTGTGTGGAAGGTTCTCATTGTAAGCTGTGTACCTGGTTCACCGATTGATTGAGCTGCAATAATACCGATTGCTTCACCAACATCAACTAATTTTTGAGTTGTCATAGCCCAACCATAACATTTTTGGCAAACACCATATTCAAGACCGCAAGTTAAACCTGAGCGAACTTTAAGTTCTTGCAAGTTTAAGTGAGCGATTTTCTTAATATCTTTTCTATCCATTGTAGTATTTTTTGCTACAAGAAGTGTTGTACCATCTTCATCAAAAATATCTTGAGCAACAGTTCTGCCCAACAATCTGTCGATTAGAGGAACAATAATATTGTCACCATCAGTGATAGGCTTCATGTTAATGCTCTTTTCTGTACCGCAATCCGCATCTCTGATAATAACGTCTTGAGCAACGTCAACCAAACGTCTTGTCAAATAACCTGAATCGGCTGTTTTCAACGCTGTATCTACCAAACCTTTACGAGCACCGTATGAAGAAATGATGTATTCTGTACAAGAAAGACCTTCTTTAAAGTTTGAAGTAATCGGCAAGTCGATGATTTGACCTTGTGCGTCTGCCATCAAACCTCTCATACCAACCAACTGAGAAACCTGTGATAAGTTACCTCTTGCACCAGAGAATGCCATCATATATACCGGATTTAATTTATCGAAATTTTCAACTACTTGTTCTGTCAACTTAGCTGTTGTTTCAGACCAAGTATCAATAACCTTTGTATATCTTTCAACTTCTGTAATTTCACCTTTTAAGTATCTGTTTGTTGACTTTTCGATTTCTGCTTCAGCTTCCTTTAATAATTCTTTCTTAGAATCAGGAACTGACAAGTCAGCGATTGAAATTGTAACACCAGATTTTGTAGCGTATTTGTAACCTAAATTCTTAAGTGTATTAGCTAACTCAGCAGTTTTAGCTCCGCCGTATTCTAGATACATTTGAGAAAGAAGCTTTTTCAATCCGCCTTTATCCATTTGTTTATTAATAAACGCTGGAGTTTGTTTTGCATGTGCGTATGTATTTTCCATCTTTTATTTTTCCCTTTTAATCTTTAACTACACTAAAGCTGATCTAACTGCTTCGTTGAATATAATTCTACCAACAGTTGTTTCAATTCTCTTACCTTTTTCATCACGAACTACAATCTTGTCATGAAGTGTAATTACCTTAGCTTCTAATGCTGAAATAGCGTCTTGGAAGCTATAGAAGTAACCTTGTACATCTTGTTCAGGATTTTTCATGATAGTTAAGTAGTACATACCCAATACCATATCCTGAGAAGGTGTGATGATTGGCTTACCGTTAGCTGGAGCCAAGATATTGTTTGTAGCCAACATAAGCATTCTAGCTTCAGTTTGAGCCTCAATAGATAGAGGAACGTGAACAGCCATTTGGTCACCGTCGAAGTCGGCGTTGAATGCCGTACATACCAATGGGTGAAGTTGAATTGCACGACCTTCTACTAATTTAGGTTCAAATGCTTGAATACCTAATCTGTGAAGGGTCGGTGCTCTGTTCAACATTACAGGGTGTCCATCGATAATTTCTTCTAAGATATCCCAAACTCTAGCGTCTGAGCGTTCAATCATTTTCTTAGCAGATTTAATGTTTTGAACAAATCCTCTTTCAATAAGTTTATTAACAACAAACGGTTTGAATAATTCAATTGCCATTTCTTTTGGCAAACCGCATTGGTTAAGTTTCAATGTAGGACCAACTACGATAACTGAACGACCTGAGTAGTCAACACGTTTACCTAACAAGTTTTGACGGAAACGACCTTGTTTACCTTCAATAATGTTAGACAATGATTTCAACGCTCTATTGTTAGGACCAACAACTGTTCTACCGCGTCTGCCGTTATCGATAAGTGCGTCAACAGCTTCTTGAAGCATACGTTTTTCGTTTCTAACGATGATTTCAGGAGCACCCATTTCCAACAATCTTTGTAAACGGTTGTTTCTGTTGATTACACGTCTGTATAAATCGTTCAAATCAGATGTAGCAAATCTACCACCGTCTAATTGAACCATTGGTCTTAAGTCAGGAGGAGTTACAGGAAGTACATCCATAACCATCCAAGTAGGGTCTGTTTCAGAAGAAATTAAAGAATCTAATAATCTTAATCTCTTAATCAACTTACCTTTTCTTTGAACAGAAGTTACATGACCTGCTAATTCAGTTCTAATTTCTTCTGCCAATTCTTTAACATTAATTTCACCTAAAAGTTTCTTGATAGCTTCAGCACCAATACCAACTTCTAACTTAGATTCTTCATTTTCCATGATGAAATCTTCGTATTCTTCTTCAGAAAGAAGTTGAAGTTTCTTAAATGGGCTATCAGCCGGATCAATAACTACATAGTTATTAAAGTAAATAACTTGTTCTAGATCTTTTAATGTCATATCCAAAAGTAAACCAAGATAAGATGGAATACCTTTCAAGAACCAAATGTGAGAAACAGGAGCAGCAAGCTTGATGTGTCCCATTCTGTGACGTCTTACTTTTGAATCTGTAACTTCAACGCCACATCTTTCACAAATGATACCTTTGTGACGAACTCTTTTGTATTTTCCGCAATAGCATTCCCAGTCCTTTGTAGGTCCAAAAATTCTTTCGCAGAATAAACCATCTCTTTCAGGTTTAAGGGTTCTATAGTTAATAGTTTCAGGTTTTGTAACCTCGCCATAAGACCACTTCAAAATTCTTTCAGGTGAAGCGATGCTTATGCGTATATAATCAAAATAATCAATACTTGTAGACAATTTTCCTATCTCCTTATATTTCGCCCAATGTTGCTGAAGTATCAAAGAAATTAATATTTAATAACTCTGAATCAATATCTGATAATGTTCTTTTTGGCGCAGCTTTGCGCAAATCTTCCATATCAGACATCAAATCAACTTCAACGCCATTTTTCTTAGCAACTGTAATATCTAAACCGATACTTTGCAATTCTCTTACAAGTACCTTAAATGATTCCGGAATACCAGGTCTTGGAATGTTATCACCCTTAACGATTGATTCGTAAGCTCTATTACGTCCGTTTACATCATCGGATTTAATAGTCAACATTTCTTGAAGTGTGTAAGCCGCACCATAAGCTTCCAATGCCCAAACTTCCATTTCACCGAATCTTTGACCACCGAATTGAGCTTTACCACCCAAAGGTTGTTGTGTAACTAATGAGTAAGGACCGGTTGAACGAGCGTGAATCTTATCATCTACCAAGTGAACAAGTTTCAAGATATAAGATAAACCAACTGCAATCGGTTCATCAAACGGTTCACCTGTTCTACCATCGATTAGATAAACTTTACCGTCTTCTCTAACCCAATCACAACCTGATTCTTTGATACCTCTTAGAAGTTCAGCCTTAGTTGCGATTTCTGATTGGTTATCACCATATCTTTCATCGAATGAAGGTGCTTCATAGTGTTCACCTGTCAAGTATGCAGCCAAACCTAGTAAGCATTCGTAAGTTTGACCAACGTTCATACGAGAAGGAACACCTAGTGGGTTCAATACGATATCAACAGGAGTACCATCAGGTAAGAATGGCATATCTTCTTTTGGAAGAATTCTTGAAACAATACCTTTGTTACCGTGACGACCTGAAAGTTTATCACCTACAGATACCTTACGTTTTTGAGCGATATAAACTCTGATTACTGTGTTTGCTCCAGGTGGCAATTCATCGCCTTTTTCTCTGTCAAATACCTTAACATCAAGTACTCTACCGCCTTCGCCGTGAGGAACTCTTAGTGAATTATCTTTAACATCTCTTGCTTTTTCTGCAAAGATTGCTCTTAACAATTTTTCTTCAGGCGGATGTTCAGATTCACCTTTTGGTGTAACTTTACCAACAAGGATATCATCTGCATAAACTCTGGCACCGATACGAACAATACCACGTTCATCCAAATGTCTTAAAGCTTCTTCTGAAACGTTTGGAATTTCTCTTGTGATTTCTTCAGGTCCAAGTTTAGTTTGTCTTGCATCTATTTCTAATTTTTCGATGTGAACTGATGTAAAGATATCATCGTGAACGCATCTTTCTGAAAGCAAGATAGCATCTTCGAAGTTATAACCTTCCCAAGGCATATATGCTACCAAAATGTTTTTACCGATTGAAAGTTCACCGCAACTTGTTGAAGCACCATCTGCGATTACATCACCTGCTTCAATCTTATCGCCTTCCTTAACAATTGGTTTTTGGTTAATACATGTATCTTGGTTAGAACGTACATATTTCATTAATGTATGTAAATGTTGTTTACCGGCTTGGTCAGTGATGATAATTTCTTCACCTGTTACACGAGAGACAACACCGCTAACTCTTGCACAAACTACCATACCTGAGTCTTTTGCAACTCTTCTTTCCATACCTGTACCAACAACCGGTCTTTCAGTAATTAGAAGAGGTACTGATTGACGTTGCATGTTTGAACCCATCAATGCACGGTTCGCGTCATCGTGTTCGATGAACGGAATCATAGAAGTCGCAACAGAGATAATCTGAATTGGGCAAACTCCCATGTAGTCAACTTTTGAAGAATCACTCATAATGAATTCTGATCTGTAACGAACCGGAATTTGAGCTGCTTTAAATGTGTTATCAGGGTTCAATTGAACGTCTGCAGGCGCACATCTAAAGTTTTCATCTTCGTCTGCTGTCATATAAACAACTTCATCTGTAACCTTACCATCTTTAACAACAAAGAATGGAGATTCTACAAAACCGTAGTCATTAACTCTTGCGTGAGTAGCTAATGAACCAATCAAACCTGCGTTTGGACCTTCCGGTGTTTCAATCGGACAAATACGACCGTAGTGAGAAGGGTGAATATCACGAACCGCGAAACCGGCTCTTTCTCTTTGCAAACCACCAGGTCCTAATGCTGAAATACGTCTTTTGTGAGTCAATTCAGCAAGTGGGTTAATTTGGTCCATGAACTGTGACAATTGAGAAGAACCAAAGAATTCCTTCAAAGAAGCAACCAATGGTTTTGTATTCAATAAGTTCAATGGAGTTAAGGTTTCAGAATCTTGAAGAGTCATTCTTTCTTTAACGATTCTTTCAATTCTTGATAAACCAACTCTGAATTGGTTTTGAAGAAGTTCGCCAACAGAACGAATTCTTCTGTTTCCTAAGTGGTCGATATCATCCAATGAACCTTCATCATAAGTTAAATTGATTAAGTATTCGATTGAAGCAACGATATCTTGAACAGTCAATGTTCTTTGATTCTTAGGAATGTTCAAGTTTAATTTTTTGTTTAATTTATAACGACCTACGCGACCGATATCGTATTTCTTATCATCAAAGAATCTTGATTCTAAGATTTGACGTCCGCCTTGAGCAGAAGCAGGGTCACCAGGTCTTAATTTTTTGTACAAATCAATTAAAGCATCATCAGTTGTTTCTGTTGTGTCTTTGTCTAATGTTTTCT
Source organism: uncultured Candidatus Melainabacteria bacterium (assembly GCA_934754515.1). Taxonomy (GTDB): domain Bacteria; phylum Cyanobacteriota; class Vampirovibrionia; order Gastranaerophilales; family Gastranaerophilaceae; genus CAG-196. The sequence goes on from CAKVIG010000013.1 coordinate 27,039, forward strand.
TCAAGAATTCAAAGTGAGTGAACAAAGATTCCATTTCAGAAACAGTAATCCCCATTGCTTTAAGCAATGTTGTAGCCAAGATTTTTCTGTTTTTGTCAATCTTAACGTAAATAATATCGTTAGAATCTGTTTCAATCTTCAACCATGCCCCTCTGTTAGGAATCATAGTTGCGTTATAAAGTCTTTTACCTGTTGGAGAAATTTCTCTCTTGAAGTAAACACCAGGAGAACGAACGATTTGAGAAACTATAACACGTTCCGCACCGTTTACAATGAAAGTACCTTTGTCAGTCATTGTAGGAATATCACCGATGTAAACTTCTTGTTCTTTAATTTCACCGCTATCACGGTTAACAAGTCTAACCATTACACGAAGCTGTTTTGCATAAGTTGCGTCATGTATACGAGCTTCTTCAATTGTGTATTTTGCATTATCGAACGTGTAGTTTGGTAAGAAGTGCAATTCTAATCTGCCTGTATAATCTTTTACAGGAGAAAAAGCTAACAATTCTTCCTTTAAACCTTCTTTTAAAAACCATTCAAATGATTTTTTTTGCACGTCAATTAAATCCGGTAAATCGTCCAAACGTGTATTAGGAATACCCATTGGCGTTACTCTTTTTGCATATTCTGTCGACATTAATTCACCTCATCTATTCTAGTGATTACTATATAAAAAATTTACTTTTTATCTACTTTTATTTCGGACATAATTATCCCATATACAGCATGTTAATTAATCGTACTACATCAAAAAGTAACGTCAAGTTAATAAGGGTATAATGTACAATTTTTCAAGTGGTTTGTTTACAAAAATTTACAAAAAATAAGATAAATACTTCTTAAACACATATTATATATAAGTTTGCAAGCAAAAGAAATAATATCCTCTATTTATTTGATTACAAATTTTAATCCATACTTTAAACTATATGTATTGAATGGGGAGAGATATGGCTAAATCAAATTTAAAAGAAAAAAAAGTTGCAAAAAGTTCAACGGCATTAAAAGTAGTTGATGATAGTGCTGTCAAAACCACGGCTTACAGTGATATTAACTTAAAGAAATGGCGTGAATATGACCATGTTAAAACAGATACTTTATGGGAATTTCCGAACCGTCTAAAAGAAGGCGGACATTCTAACGAATATCATGGCAACTACATTCCGCAAATTGCTCAACAAATTTACGAACGTTATACAAAGAAAAACGATATCGTTCTTGATTTGTTTTTCGGTTCAGGCACTTCCGGAATTGAAGCTATAAATATGGAAAGACGTTGTATTGGTGTTGAACTAAAAGACGAATTAGCAGAAAAAGTTTCAGAAAAATTCACCCCAAAACAACTTGTAACAGATGTAAATATTATTTGCGCAGATTCAACAAGCGAATTAGCAAAAGAAAAAGTTCAAGCAAGACTTGATATCATGGGCAGAAAACAAGCACAATTATTAATGCTTCATCCGCCTTATGATGATATTATTAAATTTTCAGATAAGAAAGAAGACTTGTCTAACTGTGCAACAACAGAAGAATTTTATGATTTGTTTGAAAAAGTTGCAAAAAACGGTTATGACCTTTTAGAAAAAGGACGTTTTGCGTGCTTGATTATCGGTGATAAGTACGCAAATTCTCAACACATTCCTCTTGGTTTTGAATGCATGGCAAGAATGAATAAATTAGGTTTCATAACTAAAGCCATAATTATTAAAGATATGCAAGGCAACGAAAGAGCAAAAGGAAAAACAGCAAATCTTTGGAGATACAGAGCTTTGGCCGGTGGTTTCTATATTTTCAAGCATGAATATGTGATGGTATTCCAAAAAGTATGATAAAAGAAACTTCTGATGGCTTGTTAATTAGGATTAAAATTGTTCCTAATTCATCTAAAAATGATTTGATAATTGAAGATGAGTTTATCAAGGTAAAGGTTACGGCTCAACCGATTGAAAATAAAGCAAATAAAGCTCTTATCGAATTTTTATCGAAGAGATTTAAAGTTCCTAAAACATGTATAGAAATTGTTAAAGGTGACACTTCAAAAGAAAAAACTCTTTTGTTTTCAATAAAAGATGAAGAAAAGAAACAAAATATTATTTCAGAATTGACAAAATAGTCTAAAAACTATACGATAAAAGAAAAAAGGTGTTTGTATGTATAAACGTTGGTATGATGTAGATCCTACAGTTAGCTTAGCAGTTAGTCTTATGCGTAATGCGAATATCATGACGCAGTATAAATGCGCGGATTTAATTGTAAAGAAATCAAAAGATAATGGGGTTGATTTAGCTGACAATATACTAACTGATGCTTTTACTTATGTACTTAGACGTTGGTACGATACTGATCAAAAAATTGCAGAATCTTTTGAGTACCTAAAATCACTTCCTGAAGAATTGCAAAAGGAAGTTGCTTTAGAGCTGATTAACTTGTTGCAGGAAGAAGAAGCAAGATAATGAATACACTTTTACAGCTATGTTTAAACCCTGCTCTTATTGCTGTAATTTTATTATGTATTTTGTGTATCAGAAAAGTTAATGTTTTGCTTGCAATAATCATTTCTACGATTGTCGCAGGACTTGTTTCCGGCATGCATATTCAAAAAATCATGGATGTATTTATTTCAGGCATGGGTGGAAATTCTGAAACAGCTTTGAGTTATATTTTACTTGGTGCATTTGCTGCAACAATGGCACACTCAGGATTTACGGATGTTTTATCAAGAAAGATTACAGAAGTTGTTGCAGGTAAAAAATTTGTATTACTCGCTATTTTAACTCTAATCGCTATGGCTTCTCAAAACATTGTGCCTATTCATATTGCGTTTATTCCGATTATTATTCCGCCATTGTTAAAAATAATGAACAAACTACAAATCGACAGACGTGCGGTCGCATGCGTTTTAGCATTCGGTTTAAAAATGCCTTATATAGCAATACCTGCGGGATTTGGTTTGATTTTCCAAAATTTGATTGCCGATAATATGACTCAAAACGGAGTGCAAATTTTAAGAAGCGAAATTTGGAAATCTACTTCTATTTTGGGTTTGGGCATGATTGTCGGGCTTTTGGTTGCTGTTTTTGTGACTTATAGAAAACCGAGAGTCTATGAAGACAGACCTATTGCCAACATGGAGCAAGGTGAAGGGAAATTCCGCAAAAGACATTATATTGTTATCTTGGCAGCAATTGCAACTTTCGTAGTTCAATTGTTGACCCAATCATTACCGCTTGGTGCGCTTGTCGGATTGGGAATTATTTTCTCATTCGGTGTAATTCCGCAAGACAAAATGGATCACATGATGAATGAAGGCATATATTTAATGGGATATATTGCGTTTGTAATGCTTGTTGCAGCAGGTTTTGCATCAGTTTTGAAAGAAACAGGTGCGATAGATTCACTCGTAAATCTTGTTATAGGCATTTTGCCGAACGATGTTATTTTAACATCACTGATAATCTTAATTATCGGATTATTTATAACAATCGGAATCGGTACATCTTTTGGTACAATACCGATTTTGGCGGTTTTATTTATTCCCGTTTGCACTCATTTAGGATTTAACCCTCAACAGATTGTGGTGCTTTTGGCTGCAGCAGCTGCTTTAGGAGATGCAGGCTCACCTGCCTCCGATACAACGCTTGGTCCTACCGCAGGCTTGAATGCAGACGGTCAGCATAATCACATTTTTGATACATGCATTCCGACATTCTTACATTACAATATTGCTTTGATTGTGTTTGCGTTGATTGGAATTTGGATATTCGGTTAGTTTAAAGTTAATGGTGCAAAAAATTGCACCCTACTTTTCCTTAAATAAAAATACATTCAATATCGAACATATTTTTATTTAAAATTGTAGGGTGCAATTTTTTGCACCATTAACTTATTTAAGTCAAGACTAATTTTAAACAACATTCGCACCGCGAACGTTGTTTAGCTAGCGTAAAAGTGCGGGTTCACCCGCTGTCTTGGATTATTCTGGTGAGCATAATATTCCTATAACAACAAATCCTTACGGATTTTTCTTGTTATTTCCATGGAATTCAATAAAACAAAAAAGTCTTGGCTCTTTGAACCAAGACTTTTATTACTAGCCATTCAATCCATAATTGAAGTCTTCTTGGATATTGCTTGAAAGCATTGACTTCAATGATTCCATATAAGCGTTAACTTCTTCTAACTCTGCACTGTCAGTAGTGATTTGTGAGTCAACTTGAGTTTCCCAAGCTGTTAATTCATCCAATTGATCTTGAAAATCAGCAGTGATTTTATTTACTTCTTCCTCAAAATCAGGGATTTCTGTATAGTCTTTATAATCATCATATAGATGTGCGCCACCGTCAGCTTGATCTGCTTCATAAATTTGTTTAAAGTAAGATCTGTTTGCTCTATCTTGTGCATTCTTTAATGATTGAGCATCTGCTTGTGAATAAGTAGCAAGAGATTTTTGGTTTTGCAATTGAGTAATTTCAAGGTTAAGAGCGTTTCTTCTTAACTTGTAACTCATTAATGTTTCGTGTAAATTTGCGATTGCCATCTTTGTTCACCTTACTTTTTTAAATCTTACATATATAAAAAGTATTTCAAAAAGATGCAATTTCACTAAAGGATTTATTTGTTACAAAACTTTACATTTTTCTTTAAAAATGAATCTTATATTTTTTAATCTAATAAATATATTATATAAAACATAAATTTCTATAAGCGTTAATAAATCTTAATAATATTTTAGCGAATAACCAATTGTTAAGAAATTCTAAAATTCTTTACAATTGCTGAAGTGTAACAACAATGGTATTTTTAGTCAGAATGAGATAAAAAATTACGTTCTTTTTTATCAAACCATTAAAGTTTTCGCAAAAAATGCCGATATACATATCACAAGGAAAAAGAAAATAAAAAAAAGGAGTAAAAAATGAGCGGATTTTCAGGGATTAATCAATTTGGTAGTTTAACAACACAAAACGGTACAAAAGTTGATTACAAATACTTATTAGAAAAGTATGACGCTGATGGAAACGGTGAAATTTCTAAAGACGAATTCAACACTGCTATTAAAGAAGAAAAATTAGATAAAGTTGAATTATCTAAAGTTAACACCAATAATGATGATACAATTGATGAAAATGAAATGGGCGTTTACAAACAAAAATATCAAATGCAAGAAGCAGTAAATGCTATGAGTGCTCAAATAACTAAAGATTTTTCAGGTAGTGCAAAATCTAAATACATCGCTCAAGTAACATTGGAACTTACAAATTATATTACAGAATATGCTAACAACTATCAAGGCGATGTTTCCGGCATGGCAGAAGCATTTTCGAAAGAATTGCCTACAAAATACACACAAATTAAGAAAAATGTATTGGCAAACGAACCAAGCTCATTCAAATCACAAGTTTTGGATGACATTTTAAATAAAACGTATGGTTCAGAAGCTTCTGTAACAACAAGAGCTGATGGTGGCGGTACAATTTCTGAAACAGCTTTAACTAAAATTGCTAAATCTTTAGAAACAGAAGCTAACAAATATATTAAAGCAAATCCTAAATGTTCTGAAGAAGAATTAAAAGCGCATTTGGAAGCATTTTTGAACCAAACAGATGCGGAAAAAATGAAAAGCGCCGCAGATACATTCAAAGCGAACGCTTCGTCATTTGGTGTTTACATTGATGGTGACGAATTAACTCAATTAAAAGAATACGCTAAAGACTTCTTGACAGAGGCTGTTAACAACGGCGTAACAGTTAAACTTGGCAGCAGAAACATTGCAACGACAAACGCTATTACTACAGCTTTAAAAAGCTACTCTGACGGTGCAACTTTGAAAGCCGATATGGAAACAGCAATTTCAGGCTTAAGTACTGTATCTAAAAAAGATACAATAATTGCTCAAGACAAAACAGAACAAGCAGAAGCTGCTGAAAAGAATTTTACAAACATCAAAGGTAGCGCTTATCAAATCAATCCGGCATTGATTGATTATTCCAAGGTTGATTCCAGATACTTTAACGGTGGCGAAATTTACCAAAGAGGTAAAGGCTGGAGCGGTTCAAAAGATAAAGCTTATAACGAAGGCTATGGAATTTTAACATCTGACAATATGAAGTCACAATACAAAGCTCAAATTGAATCAATGTTAAAAGAACAAGGTATTTCTTTTGACAAGATTGAAACTGTATTTGAAAATGTTTACAACCAATCTGCACAAGATGTTTTAAATTCAGATGGCATGATTACCGGCAGAGGTGCTAGAGGTTTATCTAGCAAAGGTAAAGCTCATATTAATGTAAAAACAATGCTTGATAGCTTTGCTACAACATTTAATACAAATATCGCAAAAGCTATTGATGAAATGAACGCTTCTAACAAGGATATGGATACAATTGATATTGATTATTCTCAAGCAGGTAAAGATGAAAACGGTAATGTTATTAAAGATGAAACAACAGGTGCTGATTTGAGTGCATTGTACGCAACAGGCAAAACAATCACAACTAAAAAACACGGTGCAGACTATTATGTATCAATCGCAGAAAAAATGGTTGATAGAATGAAGTCACAAATGTTAACAAAAGCCCGTGCTATGTGCGAAGCTAACGGCGTTGAATTTGACAACAAAGCTTTTGAAACAATGTTTAACAATGCAAAATCAATTGCAGTAAATACCGCTGTAACAGGAGTAACATCTAGCGGTAAGAGCTTTGGTGGTGTAGCTGGAACCGTAGGAAAGAGCACAGGTATCGTAGGTGGTTCTACATTAGTAGCCGGTGCCGGTGTTGTAATGGCAGATGCAATTGCGGGTTCAGCTACGGTTGGAGCTGGAATTAGTCTAGGTGCAAGTTCAATAGCTGCGGGTGCAGCAGTTAGCGCGGTTCCTGTTGCAGGTTGGATTGCTGGTGGTGCAATAGTGGTTGGTAGTGTTTTAGCATCGCTCATTGGCTCTGGCCATCATTCAAAAAGCTCACTCAACACAAAAACTCTACTTGATACTTTTGCCGAAAACTTTAAACAAAATTACTCAACATGGGTTGAAACAGAAGCTAATAAAGCTAAAAACAAACAATAATTTAAAACCCAAAATGGCGGTGCTAAAGCACCGCCATTTTTTCGTAATTTATTAATAATCTTGTACAATTCTTCCCGGCAAATGGTTTTGTTGAACAGTATACAACAAAGATTCTGCGCTTTGTTTGTTCTTAAAAATACCAACTTGTAAAGTGTAGTTATTCGACCCAATACATTTAACAATCGGATTCAAACCGTTACCTGATTCTTGGATAATATCTTTAGCTACTTTTGCTTGCTCGGCAGAAGTATAAGAACCGACAAAAACTTTATAAACAGGGTCGGCTTGAACAGGCTGTGGAGTAACTGTTTCAGCAACATTGTTTTCTTTAACCGTTTTAGGTTGGTCAACCACAACATCTGTCTGATTATCGGCCTTTTGCGGCACATCATCAGGTTTTGACATCAAATCAGAAAAACTTCTGCCTTGGTCTTCGCTCTGAATCATTGATAATCTGTCGTCAACATTTTTTGCGGTTTCTTCTTGTTGACTATCAGAATTATCTTGGTAATCACCGATTGAAGTATCAACCGTAGGTGAAAAAGATTTTATCAAAAATGTAAAAACAATAAGCATACCGAAAAAGGAAAGCACGAAAATCTTCAAAAGTGAATTATCCTTTTGAGCTTCTTTTTTCATGTATTTTTTATAACCAAATTGATTTCCCATTAAAACTATACTCCACGAACTTTTGTGCTGGCTAAATTTATATCTTCCAATTCTTCCGAATATCTTTTCATAACTTCGAGTGCAAACTCTTTAACATCAGTTATTCCGAGTTCGCTGGTCAAACCTGACGCTTTTACCGGTGCGCCTTCCGATAAAATATTCAAACCTGTATGGATAAGAATTGAAGTTGTTGATTTTGTTGCAATAGAAACTGATAATTTTTTACCATCAATCATTAAATCATCACCATTTCTTACAACAAAAATTCCTCTTTCTTCAAGCAATTCTTTTATTATACATATCAATAATCTTTGTCTGAATACACCTTCAACCAAATTTACGTTGAATTGTTCTGTGATAAAACTCAACATTGATTTGCTGTAAATCGGTTCATTATTGATAACATCTTCAATATCGACCATTTCGGTTAAAGCTACTTCGCATTCACCAATAAACGCTACTATTGCATCACCTTGAAGTTTAAAATTCTTGTAAATCCAATGTGGCGCAAGTTGTGAACCGATATACTTAATTTCTGTATCAATTAACTTTGTATGCATTATTCCTCAAACAAAATACCTATGTATTTCTCTCCCTTGTTAGCCATCAGTGCTTTTTTTAAGTGTCTGCAAGACTCGCAAACTCCGCAATGTTTAGGCTTAGAACTATAACAACTCCTTACAAGCTCTAATGGAATTGAATTTTCCATTGCAATCCTAACTATATCATCCTTGCCGTAATTTATCAAGGGGGCTACAACCTTAGGCTTTTTAAGCGTTGAACTCTCAAAAACTTTTGAAATTTGTTCTCTAAATTCTTCCGTATTGTCAGGAAAAGTTTGACCTTCATCTTTATTTGCGCCAAATAGAATATAATCGTATCCGAATGAATCAGCAAAAGACGCAGCAATATTTAAAAACAATCCGTTTCGATTTGGCACCCATACGCTTGATGCGCTCTCTTTTGTACCCAAATTATCGGTAGGAATTTCATCATCCGAAACCAAAGAAGTATGCGTAATTTCTTTAAGCCAATCCAGTTTTATAACTTTATGTTTAATATTATAGAATTCAGCAATTCTTTTAGATGTTTCAATTTCTTGTTTTGCGGATTTTTGTCCATAATCAAACGTCAAAGCCAACTCTATTCCGTATTTTTCCTTTGTATAACCTAATGCCACCAAGGAATCCAAACCGCCTGATAATAAAATAACAGCCTTACTCATCTTCGCCGCCTTCTTCATACTCATCAATCATACTTTGTGCTTCTTCTTTTAAGAATTTTGAATATCCGGGAAGTGAAATAACTTCATCTAAAATATCACGCCCGATAAGATTATACATCGCAACAAGCGCGTTTCTCTGAACTTCTTCGTCTTCATCTTTTAAAGCCGTTCTGATTAAATCCTGCGCTTCATCATATTCACTATTCATCAAAGCTTCAATAGTGTTTATTCTAACCATCGGTGACGGATCCATCATTGAGTGTTTCAGAACTTTTAAAACTTTTTTGTTATTAATATTTAGTTTACCCAACGCTTCAATAATTTTTTCTTTAAGGAAAGAAAATTTATCCCACAGCCCCTGTTTTGATTCCATAATCGCAACAAGCGGGTCAATTGCACTCGTATCCCCCAAAAGTCCGAGTGCAAAAGTAGCAGATTCTTTCACGTAAACAGATTTTTCGTCTTCGTCTTGCACAACATCAATAAGCGGTTCAACAGCAAATCTATCACCAATTCTGCCTAATGCATCCGCGCATGCCAAACGAATTTTGTAATTCTCTCCCTTGTTATTTAAGCAGTACAAAAGCGCACCGACAGCAGATGTGTCTTTATAATTTGAAATAGCTTTGGCGCACATTACACGCGTATTAATCATGCTATCGATATCATCGCACGCAAAATTCTTCAGCAGTAATAAATCTAATAAAATTGATAGCGTTGAAGAAGCTTTATGAGCATCCGCAAGTTTAATCACGCCTGTTAGGATTTCAGGATTTTTAACGTTTGTCAAAAAATAGTTATAGATTTCTACAAGCTCATTATCATCGTAGAATTCTTCTAAATTTGCAATATTAGCAATAACATTTTGCGGGGTATCTTTATCAACTCCGCAACGCTCCGATATTACACTAAAATCCAATACTCTTTTATCCACAAGAGTAAAATACAACAAACAAGATTGATTGGCAATCTTACTGTTAAAAATGGTATTAATGAAGGGGGGAATAAGTTAATGGTGCTTTCTTCAATGGAAAATTGAAAGTGGAAAATTGTTTTAAATAATTTTCAATTGTCTATTATCCATTTTCAATTTGGAGAAGTAGGGTGTAATTTTTTGCACCATTAACTTATTTTAGCATTTTCTCTTCATATTTCTTAACAATTTTAAACAAAAAAGGCAATTTTTGAAAACTGAAATACTTTATATATACATAAGAAGATTTTATAAGGAAGAAATAATGAACGAGAAAGAATTAAACGCTACAATGTCAGTTATCGCAGACCCAATCAAAAATGTTTATAAATTAGAAACAAGAAAAGACGTTGAAGAAATCCAAAGAATTTGCAGAATCTTTGCAATTTCGGAAAGACAAGCTAACAAACACAAAATGTTATCTATCAAGAACTTAGCAACATTCAGACTTGTTTTGAGCAATAACTAAGCTGGAATATGAATAAATAATGGCGCAGTAAAATTTTTACTGCGCCATTTTAATTTTATTATTCAAGAAGTTTCTATAAAGAACTTCTGTAAATTTCTTCAACAGCTTCTTTTGTAGCTTTTGTAGGTGCAATAGCTAACAAACCGTCAAGAGAAGGTGTTGTAAATGCCAAATTAACGAGATTTAGAACATCAGCTTCTGTAAAGCCTTCGTCTTTCAATTTATTAGGAACACCAACTGATTTTAACCATTCATATACGCCTTTAGAAGCTTCTTCAGCTGTTTCAACCTTACCAACTACAGGTTCTAAAATATATTTTAATGTTTCAGCCTTAGCTGAGAAAATATTTTTAACAACTGCAGGTAAAAGCATTGCCAAACCTAAGCCGTGTGACAAATCGTGTTTTACGGCGCTCAATGGGTGTTCTAAAGCATGTGTATAATGAAGTAAACCGTTATCAAAACATACACCGCCCATCATAGCTGCGTAAGCTAAGAAATATCTAGCTTCTAAATCTTCAGGATTTTCAATCGCTTTTGGTAAATATTTAGAAACAAGTGTTACAACTTCTCTTGCCAAAGTGATTGCATAAGGTGAAGCAACTGTTGAAGTAGCAGCTTCGATTACGTGGTTAACAGCATCAATTGAAACAAATCTTGTTTGTTTTGGTGACAATTTAACCATTAATGCAGGGTCATCAATTGCATAAGTCGGATAAATGCAATCGTAAGCAATTGCAGGTTTGTAGTCTTTTTCAGGGATTGTTACAACTGCAAATCTGTTTGTTTCCGTTCCCGTTCCATGTGTCAAATTAATTGCAACAATTGGAGCAGCAACTTCAGGTGTGAAAGTAAATTCGTAAATATCGTTTGCAGTCTTATCAGGGTATTTAAGTAAAATTGCAACTGATTTACCTGCATCTGTAGGAGAACCTCCGCCAATTGCGATAACTGCTTTTGCGCCAAAATCTTTTGCTAATTTTGCAGCTTCGTTTACAGCAGTTGATGTTGGGTTTGGAGTAACTCCATCATAATTAATATATTCAATACCGTTGTTTTGTAATGCTTTTTCTACAACAGCCCATGCGCCTGTTGCTTTATATGCGTTTTTACCGCTCATCACAATAACTTTGTCTAAGCCTTTTGATTTAAAATCTATTGCGATATCTTCAATTTTGTTGATTGCACCGCATCCGAAAAATACAGAAGTTCTTGTTCTGATTTCACGAACTTCATGGATATTAACATCTTTTTCCCACATAAGAATTCTCCTTTCTTTAACACTACAAGATAATTATAGCCTATTAACTTTAAATGTAAAGTTTTATTAATTTTCGTAACAAAAATGGCTGAAATTTAATAATATTGTAAAATTTAGAAGAAAATACAGCTTTACTACTTGCAAAATTTAACACAATGTGTATAATAGGATGTATGAAATACGTAAAACCTAGTGTTTAAGCGTATAAGAGAGTAAGAGTGTATAGGAGATTTATCATGAACAAAGAAGAATTAGTAAAAGAAATTTCTAAGAAGACTAAACTTTCTCAAAAAGTTTCTTCAGATGTACTTTCAGCTACATTAGAAATCATCCAAAAAACAGTTGCTAAAGGTAAAAAAGTTACTTTAGTTGGTTTTGGTACTTGGGAAGCTCGTAAGAGAGCTGCTAGAACAGGCAGAAACCCTCAAACAGGTAAAGAATTGAAGATTGCTGCTAAAACTGTTCCTGCATTCTCAGCTGGTAAGAGCTTCAAAGAACTTGTAAAATAGTTCGTTTGAAAAACTTATAAAAAGGGCGGATTTCTTTCAGAAATCTGCCCTTTTTGTTTTATTAAAAATTTATCTTATAACTTTTTGAGATTTCGGATCTAAAATATCCCTAATTGCGTCACCCAAGAGATTAAAACAAAGAACCGCAATAAAAATCAACGCACCCGGAGTCAGAAGCCAAGGGCGGTAGAAAATATTTGTAAACTCTTGCGCTTCTTTTAGCATGTTACCCCAACTTGCGTCAGGCTGTTGGATACCAAGCCCTAAAAAGCTCAAGCCTGATTCTGCCAAAATGTAGGATGGCACACTTAGTGTCATTGCAATAATTACATAGCTTGTTGTTTGAGGCAGTATGTGTTTTAGAATAATTCTCCAATCAGAAGCACCAAGAGTTTTTTCTGCTTGAACAAAATCTTCATTTTTAATAGATAAAACCATCCCTCTAACAACCCTAGCAAACCCTGACCACCCAATCAGTGCAAGAATTACAACAATTAAAGCAAATCTTTGAACACTTGTCATACCGCTTGGTAAAATTGCAGCAAGAATTATCAAAAGATAGAAACTAGGTATTGCCATAATGGCTTCTGCAAACCTCATCATCAGAGTGTCAACAATTCCGCCGTAATACCCCGAAATACCGCCATAAATTAAACCAATCGGGAAAACGATAAGAAGGGATAAGAATCCGACAGTCATTGAAATTCGTCCGCCAAAAAGCAAGCGAGAAAAAACATCACGCCCGTTAATATCCGTTCCTAGAAGATATATTTGTCCGTCATCTTGCACGCCAAACAAATGTCCGTGAGTAAAAAGTTTCAAATAGTATTTGTGACTTCTGTCCTGCTTAAAAACCGTCTGCATTAAAGAAGGTTCATATTCTCGAATATAGTTATAGGTATAAGGACGAGAAAGTTTTCCGCATTCGTCAATAGTATAGATTTTAGATGGCGGCGCATAAGCCATCTCTCTATTAGAATACGTGTTAGAATATGGTGCGATAAAATCCGCAAAAAGAATTAATAAATACATAATTGCAAGAATTATAAAAGCTGTTTTTGCGAATTTGTCTTGAAAGATTTTTTTTATTATTTCCATAAATTTATAATACCCTCTCCCCTACCCCTCTCCCTAGAAGAGGGTGAAAAGTCGTTCAATTGATTGTATTTAGTCTACTGTCATTGTGAGCCTCGTAAGAGGCATGGCAAACAATATTGTAAGGACTAACCCTCACCCGAATTTCTAAGTTTCGCACAGCTCAACTTGAAATTCTACCCTCTCCCTAGGAGAGGGAGCTACCTGCTCGCCCTGATTCTCGGATCTGCTATCATGAGCAGAATATCCGCTATCAAATTACCTAATATCAACATTATTGTCCCCATCATCAATGATGCCATAACCAAATTAATATCCGATTTCATAACCGCTTCCAAAATCAAACGTCCAAGTCCCGGAAACTGAAAAACATATTCAGTAAGCGCAGCACCGCTCAAAAGCCCTGCAAACTCAAAACCCAAAAGTGTTATCATAGGATTTATTGCATTTCTGAGAGCATGTTTAAAAATAACTTTACCTTCACTCAAACCTTTAGCACGAGCAAATTTAACATAATCACTATCCAAGACTTCAAGCATATTTGCTCGCATTTGTCTTTGCAAACCTGATAAAGATATTGTAAACAATACGATTACAGGCAAAACCAAGTGTTTAGATAAATCCATAACTTTTCCGCAAAAACTCATCTCGTTGAAGTCATAACTCGTCAAACCTCCAACAGGAAACCACCCCGTCTTTACGGCAAAAATCAACATCAAAATAGCAAAAAAGAATGAAGGTATTGCCATTCCGATACTCGAAACTACTGTTAGAATTCTATCAAACGCAGTTTCTTTTTTTATTGCAGCCAAAACGCCAAGTGGAATTCCTACTATCCAAGTCATAAAGATTACAATACTCGTCAAAAGCAATGTGTTTGGAATTCTTTCTTTCAGTTTTGTAGAAACTTTTTCTCCTGCGGAAGTATAACCTAAATCACCTTGAACAAAAGATTTTGCCCAAGAAGCATATTGAATATAAATAGGTTTATCAAGTTTCAGACGCTTCATTTCCTTATTTAAAGTTTCTTGAGAAATTGAAGGGTTTAGTCGAAGCTCTGCTAACGGATCAACAGGCGAAAGCCTGATTATAAAAAAGCTTATTAAAGATACCAAAATTAAAAGCGGTATCACTTGCAGAATTCTTTTTAGTATGTATTTAAATAAATTCATTTTTACCTTTCAATATATTTAAGCCCCCACCCGAATTTCTAAGTTTCGCAAAGCTCAACTTGAAATTCTACCCTCCCCCTATAAAGGGAGGGAACATTAATCTATATAAACCTCATCCAAATTATAAATCAAACCACTTAAAGAAGTCGGAAAAATATTCTTAAACTTTTTCCTGATTGCAGTAATTCTAATTGGTGAATACAAATAAATTATTGGCTTTTGATTATAAATAATTGTCTGATACTTATCATACAAAGGCTTGCGCTCTTCATACGTAAGTTTCAGCGCGCCTTCTCTAAAAATTTCATCTAACTCTTTTTCCCAATCAAGTCTATCATCTATTGCATAGCCGTTAGGACGCTGATTAAACAAATGTAAGCTTCCATTTGAAGTCCAAACATTTTTACCGTCATGCGGTTCTAGCGGAGTTCCAGTAAGCCCCATTATTGCCATATCCCAGTCGTTTGTATTTGTCATTTTATTTACAAGAGAATTAAATTCTACAGGCTTAAAGTTCACCTTCATTCCTAATTCTTCTAAATCTTGTTTAACCATAACACCCAAAGCTTCGCGCTCAAGGTTGCCTGCGTTTGTATATAAATCAAATTCGACTCGATTATTTGAAGAATCGTACAATTTTCCATCTTTTTGCTTAAAACCTGCTTTTTCAAGACTCTTTATCGCAACCTTCAAGTCACACGGATGCCCTTTAATATATTTATTTAAATAAATAGAATTTAAGCTCTCGGCTGTAAATAAAGGTTCTGCAACACCAGATGCAATATTTTGTACCATATTTTTTCTATCAACCGCCCAATCAATTGCAGCTCTAAAATCCCTATTAGCAAACCATTTTTGTTTAATAGGGTTTACGTAAGGCTTGCCGTTTTTATCTTTTCGATTATTTAGATTAATTACCAAAAACAAAGTTCCGGTGTCAGGTCCTAAATTATAAACTTTGTAATCTGATTTTGTTTCATTAAGTTTATATTGCGCAACATTCGCACCTCGAATTCCCAAAACATCAATTTCTTTAGCTTCAAATTTCAAAATTTCGTTATTTGAATCACCAACAATCATATAAACGACTTTATCAAGATAAGGTAATTTTTTATTATCCAAATTGATTTTGTAATAATTCGGATTGCGTTCGAATACAACTCTTTGCGCCGCAGCATATTCTTTTAATCTGAATGCGCCACCTGATACAATAGTTTTAGGATTTGTATCAGGATTTAAAAAAGCATTAAATACAGACTCGCCTTTATCAGAATATGGTTTAAAATAATGTTTTGGCACGATAGGATAAGAAAGCTGTCTTAAAAATGGCGCAAAAGGCTTAGGTGTCGTAAACTTTACTGTATAATCATCAAGTTTTACAAGTTCAGGCAATTTACCATCAACTTTCATCGCATCCATTGTGGAAGGATTACCAAACCCTTTAAACACAATTTCTTCGTAAGTATACACAACATCATCCGCAGTAATCGGCTTACCGTCAGACCATTTTATACCGTGTCTTAAATGAATTATGTAGTCTTGACCGTTTACTTCAAAGCTCTTAGCAAGCTGCGGCTGCACTTCTCCAGTTCTCGGATTTGTACCGACAAGCCCGTCATACATCATCCCAGCCATTGATGAAGATGTAGCATCTTTTGTATTACAAGGATTAAAAGTTTTTGGACCCTCACCAATAGTTGAAAGCACGAGTCTGCCTCCAAATTTACCGACAGGAGCTTGAGATTGCAAGTAATCAACACCATTTATCGTAACGTTTTTTTCTTTAGCAGGATATTTTATTGGAGCCGACTCATTTTCCACCGTCTGTAATTCAACACACTCAGGTTTATCAGCTCTAATACAAGCTTTTATACAAATCCCCAATATCAAAATAATTATTAAAAAACTTAAAACTCGCTTCATAGAATAAGAATACCACGCATAAAAAGTTTTTTCTTAGTCCTGGCGGGTAGATTATTATGAAGAAATGTAACAATTTTCCAAAAACCATCTTCAAATCCTAAAGTTTTAGCCCGAATGTGCCGTAAATCATGTAAAAAGGGACTAAAAGAAAAAAGGACGACAACGAATTATGGG
>CAKVIG010000014.1 GCA_934754515.1 uncultured Candidatus Melainabacteria bacterium
GAGCGACTGCGGTCATTCCCTCTCCTTACAGGAGAGGGCTAGGGTGAGGTGAATTCCCGTAAGGGCAGATTGTTTCTAAAATTTAATAACACCCTCTCCCGTCCTCCAGACACCCTCCCCCGAGGGAGGGTGTGATTTGCGTTAGTCGAGCGACTGCGGTCATTCCCTCTCCTTACAGGAGAGGGCTAGGGTGAGGTGAATTCCCGTAAGGGCAGATTGTTTCTGAAATTTAATAACACCCTCTCCCGCCTTCGGCACCCTCCCAAAAAGGGGAGGGAACTAAAGACGCTCAATTAACGCAAGTAGGTTGGGCTTTCAGCCCAACAAAAAAATATTAAATTAACGCAAGTTACTCCCTCCCTCGGGGGAGGGTGTCCGAAGGACAGGAGAGGGTATTATAAATTTCTCCCAATCATAAACCGCATTCACAAACCGCCCAATCCATGTTACAATGAGGTTAGAATAGTTGAAAGAGGTGTTTTATGTACGAATTTCCCTTTGAGTTAGATGATTTCCAAAAAGATGCATGCAAATGCATATCAGAGGGAAAAAGTGTAGTTGTTTGTGCTCCGACAGGTGCAGGTAAAACAGTTATAGCCCAACACGCAATTCATTGCGCTTTAGAAAAAGGCTTCAAAGTTTTTTATACAACGCCTCTAAAAGCACTATCCAATCAAAAATACAACGATTTTTCAGAAAAATATGGTGCTGATAAAGTCGGACTTTTGACTGGCGATTCTTCAATTAATCGTGGCGCACAAATTGTCGTTATGACAACAGAAGTTTTCAGAAATATGCTTTATGGGACAAATTTTGGCTCAGTTACAGACAACCTAAAAGATGTCCGCTATGTAATCTTAGATGAAGTTCACTATATGAATGACGAACAGCGCGGAACTGTTTGGGAAGAAAGTATTATTTATTGTCCGACTAATGTTCAAATTATCGCACTTTCTGCAACCGTTGCTAACGCCGATAAATTAACGGATTGGATTAACACGGTTCATTCAAAAACAGAATTAATTAATACGGATTTCAGACCGGTTCCATTGAGATTTTATTATTTTGACTCATCTCAACCGAATAATTTATTACCGCTGCTTACGCCAAGCGGAGCTTTGAACAAAAAAATCAAACCTGAAAAGAAAGAGTTTAAACGCGGTAAAGCCGTTCAAAAAAGAAACGTAGTTAAAGACGTTGTGAGAAATTTGCAAGAAAAAGATATGTTGCCTGCAATTTATTTTACCTTCTCGCGTAAAAGATGTGATGAACAAATGGAAAGCTGTGCCTCACTATGCCTTGTAACACCTCAAGAACAAGCAGAAATTAGACAAATTATTGATGATTATATTGCAGAAAACCCATATTTATATAAAAACAAACACATTGAGTATTTGCTTCAAGGCGTAGCTTCTCACCACGCAGGACTTCTTCCGGGGTGGAAAATGCTGGTTGAAAAACTTTTCCAAAAAGGTTTGATAAAAGTTGTGTTTGCAACAGAAACTTTGGCAGCAGGAATCAACATGCCTGCGCGCTCAACGGTAATCAGTTCTATAAGCAAAAGAACAGACAGCGGACACAGAATTCTTACTCCGAGTGAATTTTTGCAAATGTCAGGTCGTGCAGGACGTCGTGGCATGGACGAAATCGGCTATGTTACGATTGTCGGCTCACCTTTCCAAACCCCTGAAGAGGTAGCAGAACTTGTATTAAGTGATGCAAATCCGCTTGAAAGTAAATTTTCGCCAAGCTATTCTATGGTTCTAAATTTGCTTCAAAGATTTACGTTAGAAGAAGCAAAAGAGCTTGTGCTTAAGAGTTTTGGATATTTCTCATCGAATTATAGAATTGAGCCTTTGATTTTATTACACGATGAAATTAACGAAAAAATTAACGAATGCAATGCATTTGCGTGTTATCACAAGCGTACAAACGAAGATTTGTTAGAGTACAACAAAATCCGCGATATTTATGTTCAAAACAGACGCGTATTTAAGACGATTCAAAAACAAGAAAAGAAAAAGAACAGACCTTTGACAGAAGAGGCGCAAGAATTCGGACGCCAAAATAAATTGATGTTGGAAAAAATGCATTCCTACCAGTGTGACACTTGTAAATTGTTCAAAAAACACATGAAAACAATAGATTTGTTGAACAGGTATGTCGCAAAGCAAAAGAATTTGGATAAAGAAATCGAAAAACAGAAAGATATTTTCTGGAATAAATTCTTATCACACAGAGCCGTTTTGATTGATTATGGCTACATCGTAGATAATTATCCGACAGAGCGCGGTGTTACTATCTCACAATTACGTTCAGAAAACGAATTATTCCTGGCACAAATTATTTTTTCAGGTGTTTTAGATAATTTGACTCCGGCAGAACTCGCAAGCGTAGTTTGTGCGATTACAACAGAAGATATGAGAGCTGATTTGTATTCACAACTACCGCTTTCTCCGACTGTGAGAAAACGTTTGAACAAGATTAAGGATATTCGCCGTGACTTAGAAAAGAAACAAAAACATCACGATGTGGAAGACCCTATGTACATTAACGGCTATTATTCACCGCTAATTGAAATGTGGGTGAACGGTTCAGAGTGGGATGATATTGTTGACCAAGTCGATATGGGCGAAGGTGACATTGTAAGATGCTTTAAACGCGTAATTGATGTTTTAAGACAATTCTGCACAATCTCTAACATCCCTGAAGATTTGGTATTTACTGCAAGAGAAGCTATTAATTTGATTCAAAGAAGTCCGATTGACGTTGACTGATGTCAATTGAAAATGGAAAGTGGAAAATGGAAAATTGTTTTAAATAATTTCCAATTACATGAACGTCTTTGGTTATTCCCTCTCCTTACAGGAGAGGGCTAGGGTGAGGTGTTTACCTGTAAGGGCAGAGTAGGTTGGGCTTTCAGCCCAACAACATAGGTTGAAGGAAATTAATAACACCCTCTCCCGTCCTCCGGACACCCTCCCCATGTAGAAAGAGCAAAAAGGGGAGGAAACTAAAGTCGTTCAAATTTTCTCTTTTTGCGCCAAATTAACACAAGCCACTCCCTCCCCTTTAATCCATTTTGCATGGGGAGGGTGCCAAAGGCGGGAGAGGGTATTATTAACTTAAATCATAGAAACCCGCCCGCATCTGTAAGGCTCAGCATAGCTTCGCCAACATCTGCGACCTCCCTAACCATGTAGGTCGGCATAACAAATTACTAATTAATAATTAAATCAAAAATTCCTTCCGAATACGTTGGATGCGCAAAACAAACTTTTTGCAAATCGCTTACACTTAAATTGTTTTGCATAGCAACTAATATTGTGTGAATCAGCGAAGAAGCTTCTTTTGATACAATGTGTGCGCCTTTTATATAATTATCTTTTAATATTAATTTTATGAAACCTTCGGTCGCATCATCGCACCAAGCTTTGCCAAGAGCTGTAATCGGAAGTTTCTTTATCTCAAAACTTTCGTCTATGTCTTGTTCTTTTATTCCAACCCAAGCAATTTCAGGCTCACCGTAAATAACAGATGGTACTAAATTTTTATCAAAAGGAACGCCTAAGGCTAATGCCTTTGCTTGGTGAATTGCATAGTGCGCAAGTTGAATTTCTCCGCAAGCATCGCCAATAACTTTTCCATCGCAAGTTGGACAAACAGCTTCTCTACCGACCGCAACCAAAATAAAATCAGGCGAAATTTCTGTTTCGCTTTTTAAAATTGCAGTTTTGTTTTTGATTTCTTTTATACAATCGTTTAAATAAAATTTTATTTTCTTTTGTTTGAAAATTCTTTCAACTCGCTTAGAAACCTCAATATCGGCTAAAGGAACTAAATGTTCCGCGAGTTCCACGATTGATACTTCAACGCCAAAATTAGATAAAATTCTTGCCCACTCAATTCCGATTGCGCCGGAACCGACAATTAAAACTGATTTTGGCAGAGTTTGAATGTTTAAAATATCATCCGAACTTAGTATAAATTCTCTGTCAAATTCCAATCCTTTGATTAATTTAGGCTTAGAACCAGTTGCAACTATTATGTTTCCAACTTCGTATGTTTCAGTTGGTGTTTTTATGCATTTACCTTCTATACAGGCTTCTGCATAAACTGTTTTTACTCCTGAATTTTTCACAGCGAGTTCTAATGACTTTCGAATTTTTTCAACAGTTTTGTTTTTCTTTTCAACAACTTTAGAAAAATCAAAATTTAAGTTGTCATAGGTTATACCTAAATCATCGGCGTGTAATATCTTTTGATACATTTCAGAAGAATGTAAAAAAGACTTGGTCGGAATACATCCTCTGTTCAGGCAAGTTCCTCCCATGCAATCTTTTTCGAATAATACAACCGAATGCCCTTGTTTTGCTAAAAACATGCCGGCTGTATATCCCGCCGGACCACCACCAATAATTCCGTAATCAAAAATTTCCATAAAGTTATTTTAACATTTTTTATTAGAATGTGCAAACAAGTGCTGTAATTCTGTTTGCAAAACATATTGCAAAGAACCGTTATATATGTTAACATTGAAGTGTAGTTATTGTTTTGGAGAGTTTTATGAAACTTGGATTTACTTTGGCGGAAGTTTTGATTACCCTTGGTATAGTTGGCGTAGTAGCCAGTATGACATTACCGACATTGAATAATAATGTGCAGAAACAATCTTATGAAGCAGGAGCTAAAAAGGCATATAATATTATATCTAACGCGGTCGGTATGTACATGGTAGATCAAGGGACTGATGATTTAACCGAAACTCCTCTTTATAACAATCAAGATGGGTTGAGAGCGTTTGTAAATAAATATTTTAGAGTATCTATGGATTGTGGTAACAGATATTATAATTCAAATGGTGCAAGTTGTTTTGCGAAAGAATTTTATTCAATGAATCGTTCTTCAAAGAGTGATATTTCAAAAGCACAATGTATGCAGGTAGTAGCTTTAGCTGATGGTATGGCAATGTGTTTTGACAGTGGCCCCATAGAAGATGCTGCAGCCGGAGAAGATACAAATGGCGATGGTGTAGTAGATGAAAATGATAAAGTCGTAAGTAATAATGCCAGTTTTGATGACGGAACGCCATTAATCATAGAAGTTGATATCAATGGACCAAATGGTCCAAATGTAACCGGTCGAGATGTCTTTTCGTATGTAGTCAACAGAAATGGACTGGTAGGTTCAAAACAAGAAGATTGTGGTACAACTACAGAAAATGCCAGAAAAGCGTGTATAGAAAAGTATACTAAAAACGCTTGGCCAATGCCAATTGGTTTGCTTCAATATTATGGCTGGAAAATGAAATATTAATAAAATAAGGAGAGCTTGATTTATGAAAAACGGTTTTACGTTAGCAGAAGTTTTGATTACCCTTGGTATAGTTGGGGTAGTTGCGAGTATGACTTTGCCGACGTTAAATAATAATGTGCAGAAGCAAACTTATGAAGCCGGTGCTAAAAAAGCATACAATATTGTATCAAATGCAGTAAGTATGTATATGGTAGATCAAGGGACTGATGATTTAACCGAAACCCCTCTTTATAACAATCAAGAAGGGTTGAGAGCATTTGTAAATAAATATTTTAGAGTATCTATGGATTGTGGTAACAGATATTATAATTCCAACGGTGCAAGTTGTTATGCGAAAGAGTTTTATTCTATGGATCGTTCAGCAAAGAGCGATGTTTCAAAAGGACAATGTATGCAGGTAGTAGCTTTAGCTGATGGTATGGCAATGTGTTTTGACAGTGGTCCGATAGAAGATTCTGCTGCTGGAGAAGATACAAACGGCGATGGTGTAGTAGATGATGAAGATAAAGTGCATAGTGCTTTTTGGGGAGATGAAGGAACGCCATTAATCATAGAATTTGATATAAACGGACCAAATGGACCAAATGTAACCGGTCGAGATGTTTTTTCTATGGTAGTAAGCAGAAATGGACTGGTAGGTTCAAAACAAGAAGATTGTGGAACAACAACAGAAGATGCCAGAAAAGCATGTATAGAAAAGTATACTAAAAACGCTTGGCCAATGCCAATTGGTTTACTTCAATATTATGGCTGGAAAATGAAATATTAATAATAAAAGGAGAAACTTAAGTTTCTCCTTTTTTAGTTCTGAAACTTTTTATTCTAGCATCCGCAAGTTAACCCTGCACACAAATTAATTGCTTGACCTGTTACACCTTTTGCGTCTTCTGAAATCAAATATTTAACCATTCCTGCAATTTCATCAGGTGAAACAAATCTTCTTTGCGGAATGCACTCAACAATTTCATCTTTTGTAAATTCGCCATCATTAGCGGATTCATTTCCCATTTCAGTATCGACCCATCCAGGGTTAATTGTATTAACTGTGATTCCAAATTCTGCAAGTTCTAAAGCTAAAGCTTTTGTTGCACCGAATAATCCTGATTTAGTAGCAGAGTATAAACTTGCGTTAGCCTCGCCCATAACTCCGCTAATTGAACCTATATTAACAATTCTGCCCCATTTTTTTGCTTTCATATAAGGAACTGCTTTTGATATCAAATATAGCGGTGCTTCAAAATTGACTTTTGTTATATGTTCGATTTGTGACAATGCCATTTCTTCAATCGGAGAATAAATATATTCACCTGCATTATTCACTAATATATCAATATTATTGGCTTCTAAAAATTCACCTAACTTTTCAACTTCATTTGCTAAATCGCAAACACAGTAGTTTTCATAATGTTTTAATAAATCTTCGTTTCTTGCAGATACAAAAACTTTGTGTCCTTCTTTAATCAAATTTTCTGCAATAGCTTTTCCGATTCCGCGGCTTGCGCCTGTAACAAGTATATTCATAATAAAAATCCTTACGGCGATTATACCATAAGGAATTTAAAATTACCAAAAGGCGGCTGAACCATTAGCTCTCTCAACCGCCCCAAAATTAATACAAGTATTGCGCTTGATATGCTTGATAAGATATTGGCGCATCTTGTGTTGAAGGTTTGTTTGAAAGACCAAACGCCTGAGATGCTTCAGTTTTTAAACCTGCAAAATATGTCATTGCCTGACCGTCAATTGCACTTTGGCTCAACAACTGAATAGCGTTATTGAAAGCAGCATAGTCTTTGTCATAATCACCGGTCGCTTGGATTCCGATTTGAGCGCATACGCTTGCCCAAGGAATGTTCTGCTGACTGTTTTGATTATCAATCTGTTCCTGAACCTGCTTTGAATATTCTTCATACATCGCAGTGTTTAGTTTTTTCAAATCATCAGTCGTACCTGTTGGAGTGATATTGAAATCATCAAATGCACGCTCCAATGAAGTCGAATTTACTGGTGTTCGACCCAAATAAGAGTAGATGTTTGCACTTGTGTAGGAATATACTCCGTTTACTGTGAAGTTTGACATAAACACACCTCATTGTATATATAATGTATATCGGCATTTTTTCTAAAAACTTTAATGATTTTGAATGAATATTTACAATCTGTTACAATGTAAGGCTAGGATTCACTAATAATAAGAAAATATTTTTTTATGCCATGTGGAGGGATGTTAAGATTTGTTATTTCTTTTTTAATAAAACAAACAAAAGAGGTTAAGCACCTCACCCTAACCCTCTCCTGTAAGGAGAGGGAATGACCAAGACTTTTTGTTTTGGTGTTTTCTATGTACTTACAAGAAAGGAGAAATATTATGTTTTATGATGTAGTTAAAGCAAAAGATATCATCAATCTTGACGGTGGTAAATTTGAAAGAAAAATGTTGATGGAAAATGGTGACTGTAGTTTGAATATTGTTGCACTTAAAAAAGATGAAATTATAGACACACATACTTCAATCGCAGATACTGCTTTGTATTTGATTGAAGGTGAAATTGAATTACATTTTGATGCGGAAAAATTTAAGGTGGATAAAGGTGAAATGCTAATGTTTAAAAAGGATAAAGAACATAAAGTGCTTGCGCTAAAAGACAGTAAATTTTTCTTGATAAAGATTTAACGATTGTTTAGCTCTTTCTTTTTGAGAGGGCTAAATTTTTGAGATAAAAATACCCCACCTTGATAATTCTTTTTTGAGTTTGCCCGTCTTAACATGTTTTAGTCGAGTTTAAAGGAGGATTCATGAGTAATAGTATTTACGCTGCGCCGATTTATAAATTAAAAGAATTAAACAATCTTTTTATAGAATTGACCGAAAAAAATTGCAATCAAAGATGTGCAAAATGTTACATTGATTTCCCAATTAGCAGAAATACAAAAGACTTTATTTCTTTAGAAAAAATAAAAGAAGCTTTGAATGATACAAAACACGAAAATATTTATTGTATCTATCTTACAGGTGCTGAACCTATGACTCATCCTGATTTTAATTCTATTCTAAGATTGTGTTTAAAAAGATGTAATGTTTGTATTTGTACAAACGGAAGTTTTCTTAACGAAAAGAAAATAAGATTTTTGAAAAAAGTTGAGGATGAAGGTTTGGTGAATAAAACCGAAAATCAAATCTTTTTCAAACTTTCGTTAGCGCATTTTAATGAACTTGAAAGTGACAAAGTACGTTATAGAGGGAATTTTAGACAAACAATTTTCGCTCTTAAAACTCTGAGCAGATACAATTTTAATTCTGTTTTATCAATTCAAAATTTTTATAATTTAGACAAAAAAGAAATTATGAATGAGTTTAGCAGAATTTTTGCCGAACAAGAAATCCAAAATACGGATATTCAAATTAATTTATCGTATCCGAATTTTGATGATGAAAATTTTGCAAAACCTTCTCATAAAACAGATTGCATGACAGGCCGAATTCTCACGCAGAAAGGAGTTTACGCATGCCCGTTTTTGGCAAACGATTACAGAGGACGCGTCGGTAGTTCTTTTGCGGATTATTCAAAATCATTCACAGCAGAAACAGATTTTTGTGCGACATGCTCGAAGAATGACGGATGCATGTTTTCGATAGGCTAATCGACATTCGCGCCGCGAGCGTGTGTGCGTATAGCACACGATAGCGAGCGAAAAAGAGCAAGCTTTGCTTGCTACATCCATTTGATTAACAACCGTAAGGTTGTAGAAATCATCAAATGTTTCTTCTTTTTTGTTACTTTTTTCTTCTTGCATTTACAAAGAAGAAAAAAGTAAGAAAGTCTTTATATAAACCTTATATAATCGCTCTTTCAAAACTTTACAATTAAAAGAGGTCAAAAGTTGGTTAACATTTGTAACATTATTCCGCTGAATTAATACTAAAGAGTTACTTTTCTGTTAAGATTATGTTATAAATAATAATGTAAAAATATATATTCAAACACGAGAAATGAACGGAGGCAAAAATGTCAGTAGGACAATTCGTATTTATGTTACACAGCCACCTGCCTTATTACAGAAAAGCAGGAATGTGGCCATTCGGTGAAGAAAATCTTTACGAATGTATGGCAGAAACTTATGTACCTCTATTAAACGCTATTTCAGAATTATATGATGAAGGTATTAAGGCAAAATTAACAGTTGGTATTACACCAATTCTTGCAGAACAGTTGAATGATGAACACTTGCAAAATGGTTTTGTCGAATATATTGATTCAAGAATTAAATCTGTTTCTAAGGATTTGGAAAGATATCCTGATCCTAAGGTTGCTCATTCTCAACATTTGAAATATTTAGCAAAATACTATTTCGATTTATGGAACAAATTGAGAGATGATTTTGTTAATAAATATGAAAAGAACTTGATTAAATACTTCAAGAAATATCAAGACCTTGGTTGTATAGAAATTACGACATCAGGTGCTACTCACGGTTTCTCTCCGCTTCTTGCAACTGATAGCAACTTGAATGCTCAATTCAAAGTTGGTCAAGATACAACAAAAAGATTGTTCGGTAAAAAGGCAATGGGTGCTTGGCTTCCTGAATGTGCTTACCGCCAAGGTTATGAATATGTAGGAAAAGACGGCAAAAAACATTGGCGTCCTGCTATTGAAGTTACACTTCAAAACAATGATATTCACTACTTCTTTACAGAATCTCACGTAATCGAAGGTGGTAATTCAATCGGTAACAGACGTGTAATCGGTATGTACGGTAATATCGAATACATTCCGCTTCCTGAAAGACCTGCAACAGGTTATGACACTTATTCTGCTTACTGGTTACCTGATGCACAGGTTGCTGTAATGGGACGTAACGACAGAGCAGGTTACCAAGTTTGGTCTGCTGCTGACGGTTACCCCGGAGATGGCTGCTTTAGAGAATTTCACAAGAAGGATGATAAATCAGGCATGCACTATTGGAGAATTACTTCTCCAACAACTGATTTGGGTGACAAGATGTTGTATGACCCTGTTCTTGCTATGAACAAGATTAACGAAAACTCAGACCACTATACAACATTGATTTATCACTTGTTGAACGATTACAAACTGGCTCACGATGGTAAAGAAGGTTTGGTAATGGTATCATTTGATACAGAATTGTTCGGTCACTGGTGGTTTGAAGGTGTTGAGTTCATTAAACAGGTTATTAAGAAGTTCAACGACTATCTTCCGGAAGTTGAAAGACTTACTGCAGGTGAATATGTAACCAAGTATCCGCCAAAAGAAGCTATCCAAATCCCTGAAAGCTCTTGGGGACAAGGTGGTCACTTCTATGTATGGATGAACCACTTAACAGAATGGATGTGGCCAATTATTCACTCTTGCGAAAAGAGAATTAATGCAATCGTTGACGCTCATTCTGAAATTCCAGAAGACAAGTTGATGCTAAGAGCGTTAAATCAATTGGCTAGAGAAAACTTGTTGCTTCAAAGTTCAGATTGGCCGTTCTTGATTACAACATGGCAGGCTAAAGATTATGCAACAGACAGATTCAATGAACACGTTGACAGATTTAGCTTAATTGCTGATATGATTGAAAGCGGAAATATTGATGAAGCTAAGTTAAAGGAAATTGAAGATATTGACAACTGCTTCCCTGAAATTGATTACAGAGTTTATCAATCAATTACGGAAGGAACAATTCCTCAACAAGAAAAGAAACTTGCTCCGTTGTATAAATAATTTGAGAGTTGCAAAAACGGTCTTGTAAATTTTACAAGACCGTTTTTTTATTTAAAAGCAAAGGGTAGAACAACCTCCATTGTTAGGGAGGTCGCAGTCGTTGGCGAGGTTTTGCCGAGCCTTACGAATGCGGGTGGGTTTCTGTTTTAGCCCGTAGGTCGTGTTCAACAATTGTCATTGAACACGACATTTGATTTTATTTAGCAAATTATATTTTTAGGCGTTTTAAATATTTTAAAGGAGTGAATAAAATGTCTAATAATATATCTTTTCAAGGTTATGATGCCAGACCGCTTAAGGGAATTTTTACCAGAGATGGCGGTTTTGGGAAATCTTTTTATAGTTTGGCAGGTCAAACTGCAGAAATATTGAATAAAGAAGGTGTTGATGTTTTTGTTCAGACACCTAAAAAAATATTGAAAAATGATTTTTCTGATATCAAACCGAATTTTTCAAACTTTTGGCCTTGGGTGCAGGACAGATTGGCATTTCTCCCTAATAAAACAATTGAATCAAAAGGGTTTACCAGAGAAGATACAAATTTAAAAGATATAAGGGAAATGTTTAAGTTCCCAACGGAAGAAAAATCTAATCATGTTGAGGGTGGAAACTATTTCTTTATAAAAGACGGTGGTAAAGATATCGTGCTTTTAGGCAAAGAAGAATTAAGCATAAAAAGCCCTAAATCTATTCAGGACTTTTTTGGAAAACATAAAGTTATTACGGTTTCACAGCCAGATTTTCACTTGGATTTATCTATTCGACCACTGAATAACAAAAGGATTTTAGTAAATGACCCTAAAATGCTTATGAATGAATTGAATAACGGTATAAAAAGAGCAAAAGAAGTTTA
Organism: uncultured Candidatus Melainabacteria bacterium; assembly: GCA_934754515.1. GTDB lineage: Bacteria > Cyanobacteriota > Vampirovibrionia > Gastranaerophilales > Gastranaerophilaceae > CAG-196. The sequence goes on from CAKVIG010000014.1 coordinate 11,899, forward strand.
TGCAAAAGAAAAAGATTCACAACTGGAAGCTGTTATAAGAAAATTAAGCTACTTAAAAGATGAAATATTAGAAAGTAATCAAGAGTATGATACTTTGAATAAATATAAAACTTTGCAGCAAGAATTAAAATATAATAAATTCAATGTAATAAAAGTACCGGGGTTGATAATAAAGCCCGGAAATGGTGTTGAAGCCGGACAACCTTTGTTTTTGGCAGACATTAAGTATAAAATGAATTTTATGAATGCAATTGTTCATGAACGAGCTGATAAATCCCTTGTTTATGTTGCAGGAAAATCCGTTCTTGACGAACAATTAGGTTTAACGCCTGAAATTGCAGAAAAAATTGATTTTAGTTTTGAAAGAATTTTTAAGAAAAGCTTGAGTGGAATTATTGCACCCGATGATATTCATTTTGTAGGTGATAAAACTATTTCAAATCTGTTGAAAAATAATGATGGGAGTGTTCATTGCTTATTTGCAGAAATTCCGAAAGATTAAATAAAGAAAAGTTACAAACCTGTTTTTTCATTGAGTTTAAAGTATTCAATTAAATCCAAGATTGAGAATAACTCATCAAAGAAAGAAATATTTTCAAATTGATTCAAAGGTTTGAATAAACTACCAAATTCAAACATGTTTTTGTCTTTTGATAAGGCAAAAACAACTTGATTATCTATAAAAGCACATTTTAAATTTTTTAGCTTTAAACTTTTTTTTAAGTTTGAAAGTCGTTCCATAAAAGCTGTTGTCAACAAATATCTTGTTTCGACTTCATCATCAGAATAAACATTAAATTGCTTGTTGAAATATATGTCTTCCAGTTTTATTTTATTATCACTTATCTGTAAGTTATTGTTTGCTTGCTTTGATATATATTGAGCAAGAAAGATTATCATAACTCCAAATAATAAAGATGATAATGTTGGCACTAGAACTAATGGCAACATTGGAAAAACAGAAGATATCGCATTTATTTTCAAGAAGCCAAATATGAGAGTTACAACAGTGAGGACGCAAATGAGCACGTACAAACAAAACGGAGCATTGTTTCTTGTTGCAAAGTCACCTGTTGAAGTTATTGTTGTTTGAGAGTTAAATTTTTTGTTCATTTCAAATGCAAATACAACACCATCAAAAACGGTTGTTCGGTTATTTTTTTTCCCTTTAGCTTCTAACAGCAATTCTGCAATTCTATATTTTACACCCTTTACTTCGCCGACAAATGAATCATCGGAACTTATCAGGCTAAATAAACTAAATAGTCCGGTGTTTTGCAATTCTTGTTTTGTGAACAAAGGATTATTATAAAAATGTTCAATGTTTCCAATCGTTTTTAATACTGTTGGCAATGCCATCTTTTGTAATTTAGCTTGGAAATCTGAACAAATAAAAGATGGACGTATGATTGTGATTAGAATTTCAATTGCAACTATAATGTGCAATGCTGTTAACCAAGATGCGTGATTAATTTGTTCTATATACGTATTGATAGCGGAAAGATTAAAATAAAATAATAGTGGAATTAATGCTAGAATAGCTTCCGTTATAATCATTTGGGTTAAAATCTTTTTACGCTCTTTTTCAAAAGCTAAGAAAGATGGAAAAACATCTTTGCTAAACTTATTAATAACTTCTTTTTTCAAATTAGATTGCATCCGATTTATTATAGCACTTTTTTTAGACAATAACAATATATATTTCTATTTTTTGCTGAATTGCAAGATTGCACAAAGCAATTTTTTAAGGTACAATTCTTATAACAAGAATTGGTCCTTAGCTTGTTAGAGAGTTTTTGATTTTAAAAAGAGGGTTTTTATGAATAAAATTCAAATTAAGGCGGAAATACTTGCAACTATCTCAGCACTTTCTACTTCATCTCAACCAAATTCATCATTAATTACTGATTTGAAGATGATTGAAGATAAGAAAACTGTTCTTGATATTTTGATTAAGGAACTTGTTAATGCATCTGAGCAGAAAGCTTTGATTATCTGTTGGCTTTTGACCGAATTAATCGACAAAGACACTCTTAATGACGAATTGTGGAATGTTATAAAAGCTCCCGAATATGGCGACCATATCAAAATGATTGCGTTTAACATGCTTAAAGATTTGGGTAACAAAATTGACTATGATGTAATAAGCGGTTATTTTGAACAATTCAACGAATTGATTAACAAAGAAACAAAACAACTTTTGGACACTGCAATTATGAATCCTGAAGCACAAATTGATTTTATGGATTTTATGAGTGCAATTAGCGATGAAGATAAAATTATTTTGATTAAGTCTTTAGAAGAAGATTACGCAAATGATGCTTTAGCAAATATTTTGATACCTGTATTTTTGTACTATATAGGAACAGAGGTCGGCAATACAGCACTTGATATGCTGGGACGTTCAAAATCACAACTTGCATATCACGCTTTAGAAAATGCTAAAAAGTTTGCGTCAGAAGATTTGCAAGGCAGAATTAATAAAGCTGTTTCCGAATTGAAAATGTCAGGTATTCGCGTTGATAACACGGAAGAATTTTATAGAAATATTTTAAGAGAATCTAAGCCTTATAAGGTTTATGTTTCTTTCCCTGACGGGCATGGCAATATGGGTATTGTATTCTCTAGAATTAGGGCAAATCGTACCTTGCAATTTTTAGCAATTGTTACAAATCCTCGTTATGGAATTTTGGATTCTTTCGGATTTAATTCAATGAACGAACGTGATTTCTTCAAAATTGTTGATAAATTTTATAACTATCAAGAAAAATATGAAATTAATGCCGGAGTGGCAAAATATTTAATAGAGCAGGCAGAAGCCGGTTCTCATACTAATAATGAGCCAATTCCTTATGAGTTTGTTTGTTGGCAAAGTATTTTATTGGATGTTGAAGCGGAAAAACCTAATTTGTATATAGAGAAACGCGAGTTAAACCAAAAAGATATTGATAAATTATGTTTGAGTGATTATGTTCAAAACTGGTTCTTTGATGAAATTACGTCAGAAGATTTTAAAGTATTTATTGACAAATTGTCGGATGAATACAAATCAAATAATTTTGACGTTGATTTGGATAAATATATTGCTGATAATTTTGACAGTATTTATACCGCAAAAGAACTTGCATATAAATTAATAACATTTAATATTGCAGCATATTTGAGAATGTTGAAAGGTGATAAAGAATTGGCTGAAATCTTCTATTCACTGGGCTCAAATTATGCATTCTTAACAAATATTATAAGAAAAAGTATTTACGAATATTATGTCGGTAAACGTTATATTTTGAAGAACCAAAGAAAAACCGCAAATGTTTTTGAAAAGAGAATGCAGCCGCGCACAGACGATTTTCAGCTTTTGCAACTTGATATGATAATTTCAAGCATAGAAGCAAGGTGGGTTGAATAATGCATAAAGTAATGGCACTTGATGTCGGTACAAAAAGAATTGGAATTGCGCTTAGCGACTATTTGCAAGTCATTGCGACTCCGCACTCTTTTATTTCAAGAGTTCCTGAAGAAAAAGCGATTGCGGAAATTGTAAAAATCGCTAAAGAAAATCGCGTAGAAAAAATTGTTGTAGGTGTTCCTATCAATATGGACGGGACTTTTGGCGGTCAGGCAAAAGATTGTCAAGATTTTTCACAAAAATTAATTGGTTTTGATATAATATTAGAAGATGAAAGACTAACTTCCGAAGAAGCAGAAGAAAGACTTCGAAGCAGGAAAGTAGATTTCAGAAAAAATAAGGGACTTGTCGATATGGAAAGTGCCTGTGTGATACTAGAACAATATTTAGGGAAATGATTATGAGCGAAGAATTAGAAAACTACGTAGAAATTACAGATGAAGACGGCGTTTCAACAAAATGCGAAATCTATGATGTAATTGATTTTGAAGACAAAACTTATGCTTTATTGCTACCTCTTGACGAAGCTGATAATGAAGAGGCAGAAGTTATCATCATGGAATATGTTGAAGAAAATGAAGGCGAAGAAGGTTACTTCCAAAGCATAGAAGATGAAGACGAATTCAACAGAGTTTGCAACTACATCGAATCATTAGAAGATGAAGAAGACGAGGAAGAATAGTTTTGTTTGAAAGATTCACTGAAAGAGCGGTTAACGTAGTAAGCGAAGCGCAAAGACTTGCAAAAGAAATGGGATGTTCTGAAGTTAATCCCGAACACTTGTTGCTTGCGCTTGTGAATGAAGCAAAAGGCGTATCACTAAAACTTTTTAGAATGTATGGTGTGACCCCTGAAGCTATGGCAAAAGAAGTCGATAAGTATGTTATCAAAACTTCTAAAAACGTTGAAAACATTCCTTTTAGCCACTCTTTCAAAGAAATCTTGAAGCATACTCTTGATTTGGCTAACAAATCAGGAAACAATAATATTCTTTTTGAACACTTGTTTTTGTCTGTTTTGAACGACAAAAACTCTAATATTCAGACTATTTTATCGAGTTTTGATTTTAATACGTACAATTCAAAGGATATTTTGACAAAGCTTGTAGAAAAGAAAATTAAGCGTTTGGAACATCCTGAAGCTGTTGATGATGATGAAAAGAAAAGCAGTTTTGAAGCTGTTTATGAAGGCGAAGCTTTGTCAGGAGTTTTAGAGGGAGCTGTTTCAAAATTATCTGCAGCGGGTTATGAAATCTTGGGTACAGAGCAGATAATGGCGTCGATTTTAGAAAACGCAAGTCCCGAATTAATTCAAACGATTAATAAATTTGGTTTAAATGCGCAAAATTTTGAACAAAAACTTGCAGAGCAACAATCAAGACAAGCTGAATATGAAGATAAGAAAATTATTTTTACGCCAAACGCGTTCTTGATGATGAATTCAGCTTTGCAGACCGCAAAAGAACTGGGGTCTTCGGTTATCACTCCTGAGCATATAGTTCTAAGCGTTTTAAAGAACAAAAAAGGCTTGGCTTATGATGTTATTAAATCACTTGGAGTAAATTCAGAAAAGCTTTCGGAAGATATTTTGAAACCGATTGAAAAGCAGATGCCGGAAGTGCTTACAATTATGAAGCTTGCAAAAGAAGAAGCTCGTAGAATCGGCAGAAATGTTGTAGGGACTGAAATGTTTTTGCTTGGTCTTATTGCAGAAGGCACAAGCATTGCGTTTGAAGTTCTTAATGATTTGGAAATAAATATGAAAGATGCAAGACTTGTTGTTGAAGGACTTGTAGGGTACGGTAACGAATATTTTGATAAAGAAATCGTTTTCACAAATCGTGCGAAAAAAGTTTTAGAACGCGCTTGGCTTTTGGCTAAAAAATCTAACAAACAAAAAATTGAAGCTGTTGATTTGCTTATCGCAATTACAGAAGAACCTGATTCTTTAGCGATGAAAGTTCTTGACCAATTGGGCGTTGACGCTGTTGAAATCAAGCACGGTATTCAAGCTAAAATCAGAAGAATGTCTTAAGTGGAGGAAATATGGACACGTTAACCCAAAGGGTTGCGGATTTTATTACAAAATATAATCTTCAAGATAAAACAATTATTGTTGGTTTTTCAGGAGGTTATGACTCCATGTGTCTTTTAAATATTTTGTCCGAACTTAAACAACAGCCTGATTTTTTAGAAATGACTGTTGTTGCAGCACATTTTAACCACAATTGGCGCGGTGAAGAATCTTTAAGAGAACAAGAAATTTGCAGAATTTTTGCAAACAGTAAAGGTTTTGAATTTTACCTCAAAGAAGCTCCAAAAGGCTTGAAGAAAACTGAAAATGATGCGAGGATTGCGCGTTACGAGTTTTTTGAAGAAGCTTTTGATGAATTTGACGCAGATGCAGTGTTTACAGCACACAACAAAGACGATAACGCCGAAACCGTCCTATACCGTATAATTAAAGGAACAGGGATGGTAGGGCTTAAAGGGATTTCTGAGAGAAGAAACTGTTTTTACAGACCGCTCCTTAGAACAAAAAGAGTGGAAATTGTTGATTACTGTGACAAACACAATCTTTCACCTAATAACGATTCTTCAAACTCAAATACTGCGTATAAACGCAACTATTTAAGATTGAATGTTATTCCTGCATTGGAAAAAATTAACGAAAACGTGAAAGACGCGCTAAATATTTTGGCAGTGAATGCGAACAGCGATAATGAAATTATTGAAGAGTATTTAAAACCTTTAAGATGCAAGGTTTTTGACGGTGATAAAATAGTTTCTTCGGAATACAGAAAACTTATTAAGCCTGCGAAATTAAGATTTATCCACGAATATGTTCAAATGCTTGATTTGGATTACGATTTCAAAAAAATTAATGAACTTTATGAATTTATAGAAGCGAATGTTGCGCAGAAAAACGGTACGACAAAATCGCTTGCGACTGCACTTTGGCTTTACGCGGATGACAAAATTGTAGAACCTATTCCTCACAGAAAACAGGCAGAGGAAGAAAACAGAGATGTAACGGTTTGGATTGAAGGCGAAGGCGAATATAAGTTTGGTGATAAGACTTTAACGATAAAAAGTTATGCGAAAAAAGAACTTTTTGTTTTCCCTGAATCAACATCAAATTTTGCGTATGTGGATTTATCAAACGTGAAATTCCCGCTAACTTTGCGCTATCGTAAAGACGGCGATATAATAAGTCCTTTCGGTATGACGGGAACAATGAAACTCAAAAAATATTTGAATGCAAAGGGCGTTGCAAGGCATAACCGCGATAAAATTATGCTTTTGTGTAACGAGGATGAAGTTTTATGGGTGTTTGGCGTAGGTATCAGCAATAAAATAGGTGTAAAAGTTGAACCGACACACGTTTTAGAGGTAAATTAAGATGAAAATGATAACAGAAAATGATTTAAAAGTTTTGTTTAGTGCCGAAGAAATCCAAAAAGGTATTGCGGATTTGGGTGCTAAGTTGAATGAAGTTTACGGTCAAGAAGAGCTTTATTTGATATGTGTTTTGAAGGGTTCTGTAATGTTTATGGTCGATTTATCAAAACATTTGAAAATGCCTCTTAGAATGGAATTCATCAGACTTTCAAGTTACGGTTCAGGTTTTGCGTCAACAGGAAGAGTGAATGCGGTTGATATTTCTTTACCTGATTTGAACGGTAAAAATGTTTTAATCGTGGAAGATATTATTGATACAGGCCACACTGCAAAATTCTTGGTAGATTTTATCAATCATAACTTTAAAGTAAAAAGCTTGAATTTTTGTTCGCTATTGGATAAAAAAGTTAAACGTGAAGTTGAAATTGATGCGGATTATTATTGTTTTGAAATTGATGATAAATTTCTTGTAGGTTATGGTTTAGATTACGATGGATATTATCGTAATTTGCCTTATATTGGGTATGTATAAATGTACAGTCGGGCTGAAAGCCCAACCTACCACTGTTTCTCGCAATGACCGAGCGTTGGACTTCCAAGCGTGCCGTCATCGCGAAGGCGATTAGCCTGAAGCAATCCAGCTTTTTATTAACTATTATTTTGAGTCAGTACAATATAAATTTTCTCAAACATCTAGTTTTTGACTATGTTTTAGAGAAGATATAATTTTAAAAGTCGTGTTCAATGAAAAAAGTTGAACACGACCTACTTACTATTTTTCCAAATTTTCTATTCTTTTTTCAATGTTCTTGATATCTTCTTGTAATTTAGAATTCATTTTTAACAAATCAGAATTTACCTTTTGCAATTCAGCATTTTCTTTTTCTAATTTTTCTATCTTTTGACCTTGTACATCAATCCTTGAAGCCAATTCCTTAACCGCATTAATCACTGCATAGAACATGTCTTCCAAACGAATTCTCAAATATCCGTCATCGCCTTTTGTAACAGCATCAGGGAATACCTTTTGCAAATCTTGTGCCATAACACCTACCATCGGTGTTTTAGCTTCGTCTTTTTTAAATGTGTAATGATAGAAATCCAGTTTCTTTAATTCGTCCAAACCTGCTGTATATTTTTCACCAACATTCTTTAAATGACGGTCGGAAGGGAATTTAGAAACAAAACTACTGTAGGAAATTGATCCATTTGTATTGAAATCTCCAAGCCAACCGCAAAATCTGTGATCGCTAACATTAGTAAATTGGTACATATATCCGCCACCATTTGTATTATTTTCTCGAAGAAAAACTTTTTTTCCTGCAGTAGCTGCTAACATTGTATTTCCATTGACAATTAGATTCCCGGGAATATAGACGGTATCATTATTTGTTCCTAAAACTATCTGATGGTCAGCAGATGTTCTTGCACCTGATCCAATTGCTACTGAACATTCGTGTGACGCACTTGTCAAACTAGAATCCGTACCTTCACCAATAGCAACACTGCGAATACCTGAAGCTTTCGTTTTTTTACCGATTGCAATTGATCCCGTATGGTTGGCTTCAGAGCTCCAACCCATTGCTATTGAACTTTCAGCAGTAGCCTTTGCTTCCGCACCAATTGCAATGGAACATGTATGGCTAGATTCTGAAGAACGACCTATTGCAATAGCACTTGCATCACTAGCCTTCGATGTTTCACCAACCGCAATAGCATTTACACTGGCATTTGTTCCATAACCGATAGCAACAGAATGTCCTCCACTAAGAGTTTGGGCAGTCCCAAATGCAACTGAATTTTCAGGAATTGTTGCATTGGAAAATCCAATTCGACCTTTTTCAGGATCGACTGTTAATAAAAGTGGCGTTGCATTTCCATTTCCAAATGCTATATGAGAGGCATTATCACCCGAATCTATAAACAACCTTGTGTGTTGATTCCATCCACTTGGTAGAGATGCAGCACCAATCATTGCTGTTGTATTATCATTACCTGACATATTATACGCAATATTGTTATTTAATCCTGTAAATACCCAAGGACTATCACTTGAGCTTGCAGGCTTTACCATCTTTTTAGTTACCATAGGGGCAGTTGCGGCTGCTACAATTGCTACGATGAGCAAAACAACCATCATTTCCATTAATGAAAATGCGCAATGGAAATTCTTTTTCACTTATACCTCTCACTTTCTAAAAATAAATATTTTACTATTTCATTTACCACTTCTAGTTACCAATATAATAGCATTTTTTTTCTCTCATTGCAATATGCAATATATGTGGTGTAAGCCTTGTAGGAAGGGAAAAGCGATTGAGATTTCCTTCTTTATTAGTCAGGTAAGGTTAGTAAAATTTCGCTAAGCGGATAGATATAATCTAAATATGGCATTGCATACTCAATGAATTAAAAAGGTCGAAACCGCTATTTGGCAAAAGTCCAGCTTGAACAATTTAATAAAGCTTATATTCAAGAAGAAGTTGAAGAAATTGAAGGTTTGTCAAAACAGGTTGTTTGGGCTGTTAGACCTATATTGAGAGAAAATAATAAAAAAGAATTAAGAGAATATTGTGATTTGTTTAAGAATACCGATACAACAATAACAATTTATGATGATAATAATCTTTTAATCGGCACTCCGCATGAAAATTTTTCAAAAACTGAAGGTACAGAAGTTGATGCTCTAATGGTAATTCATACTGTGCCATTAAAAATTGCGGATAAGGATTATACATTAATTGTTTCAACTGCTACAAAGCACATGGAAAAAACGCTTACCAAATATCAAAAATATATTGTAATAAGCGTATTGTTAGGAGTTCTGATTGTTGTAATATTAGGAGTTTATTTGTTAAATACGTATTGGGCATTCAATCGCTTGCAAAACAGTGCAATTAAAATTTCTGCAGGAAATCTTGAAACGGATATTTTTATTCCAAAAGGCGGTTTGTTGCACGAATTGGCTTGTGCTTTGGATAAAATGTCCAAACGTTTAAAACTGCAGATTAATGAAATGCAGAAACTGGAAGATTTTAGAAGTGAATTTATTGCGAATGTATCGCATGAAGTTAAAACTCCATTGACAGGTATTTTATCTGCTGTTGAGATTTTAGAGGACGAAAATTCTCATAAAAATTCGACAGTTGAAAAATGTTTAAATATTATGTCAAAACAGGTAAAACGTTTGAACTCTCTTGTGCAGGATATTTTAAGCCTTTCCGAGATTGAACGTCGTCAATTTGCACAAAAACAGGATTTTCAAAAAATCAGTTTATCAAAAATTATCAAAAATTGTATATCGATGTGTGACACCGATATAAAAATTAATACGAACATGGAAAATATTGAGATGTTTTGCGACAGTATTCTTATGGAACAGGCAATTCTGAACCTTTTGAATAATGCGATTAAATACTCCAAGACAGATAGGATTGATATAACTACAAAAATGGAAAATGGCACAATAAAAATGAGTATTCGTGATTATGGTGTAGGTATTCCAAAAGAACACTTGCCAAGACTTTCTGAACACTTTTATCGTGTAGATAAAGCGCGCAGCCGTGATTTAGGCGGAACCGGTTTAGGACTTGCAATTGTTAAAAATATTGTCAAATTACATAACGGTGAAATCTATGTAACATCCGACAATGGTTGCGAATTTATTATAGAAATCAAAGCATGATTTTTTCTAATTCTTTTACGGCATTTTCAACAGTATCGTTCACAACTTTATAATCAAAGTGTTTTGAGTTTTCGATTTCCAATTTAATAGATGCAAGACGTTTTTGAATAGCTTCTTCTGTTTCAGTGTGGCGTCCTCTCAAACGAGCTTCAAGTTCTTCAACTGATGGTGGGGCGATGAAAATCAACTCTGCTTCAGGCATGATTTTTTTTACATTCAATGCGCCTTTTGTATCAATTTCTAAAATCAAGTTTTCGCCATTATTTAAGCAATCTTGAACAAATGCCTTTTTTGTGCCGTAATGGTTGCCTGAAAACTCGGCCCATTCTAAGAATTCATTTTTTGAAATACATTCTTTAAACTCGTCAGGACTTAAAAAGAAATAGTTAACGCCATGAGCTTCGCCTTCACGTTTTCCGCGAGTAGTACAAGAAATTGAAAGTCTGAATTCAGGATGTTTATTCAAAAATTCTTTGATTACAGTACCTTTACCAACTCCTGATGAGCCTGAAATTACAAAAAGTTTTGTCATTATTCAATTCCTTCCAAACCTTTGTGTACAACTGTTTCATAATCAAAACTTACATCGTCTGATTTAAGTTCAAAAACTTCTTTTTCTTCTTTTTCTTCTTTTTTATCATTGCAATATTGTTCTTGCGCAGAAGAGTTTGCAAGCTTTTGAGTGTTATTTCTAAGATTTGCAATAACTTCTTCCGTAAGTTTTGGCATATCCATTGATTCAGTGCAAATTTCTATATAACATAATTTATTCATAATTTGTGTTACTTTTAAAGCTTTGTCAAAGTCTTCTGCTGTAGTAACTTTTGTTGACCAAACATCACCATCAAAAACTCTTGCAAACTTAGCATAATTCATTTGCATAATATCGTTAAACTTATCATCAGGACTATCGGATAAAACTCTCTCTACGGTGTAGCCTTTGTTGTTCAAAACAATTATTACCGGCTTAACATTGCGTCTTAGCATATTACCGATTTCCATCGCAGTAAGTTGATGTGAGCCTTCGCCCGTAATCAATATGACTCTTGATTTCGGTTTCGCTAAGCAAGCACCAAGAGTTGCCGGAGTTGCCCAACCAATTGAACCCCAAAGTGTTTGAGTTTGCAAATCAACATTATTTGGGAATTTCATTGAAACAACGCCGTGTGGAATAATTCCTGTTTCAGCGACTACAATATCATTTTCTTTAATAAATTCTTGTAATCTCGGATAGATGTATTCAGACGTCAATGCAGCTGCGCTTGATGGAACGTGCTCGTAACCGATTCTTGGTTTTTCAACGAACACTTCTTTTGTATCAACAAGTTTTGTAACAGCTTCTAAAACATCTGCCATTTTTACGTTTTCGTATTTAATGCCGTCAACATAAGTGTATGTGCCGTAAATCGCAATGTGGCTGTTTATTGAATAAGGAATATTAAAACCAAATGCGTTCAAATCGGTGTAAACAGGGCCTACTGCGATTAGGCAATCAGTAGTGTTTACGTATTTTTCAGCAATCGGGTTCTTGAATTTTGCATAATAACCGCCGATATATTTTTCATAATCCATATCAATAAGGTTTGTACCCATCAAGAAGTTTGTAACAGGAATTCCTGATTTTGCTACAAATTCTTTAAACTCAATTCTTGCATCAAATCTTTTAACCAACAAATCACCAAGAATAACAGGCTTTTTAGAGTTATTAATTTTTGCAACGATTTTTGTTGTAACAAGTTTTAGGTTTTCTTCATCGCTTGTCCAATCATAACTTACTTCTTTATCGGAAATTTCAGCTTTTGCAATGTCCAGTGGAATTGCAACATAGACAGGTTTCTTTTCCTTTACAAAGACTTTAAGAATTCTGTCTATTTCCATTTTTGCATTATCGCGTGTTAAGTAAGCTGTTGTAGCTGTTACAGGTTTATGTGCTTCATAACAAGCATAATAATTCACATCTTGAAAATTGTGATGCAGGCAAGAGTTGGCTTCTATACATTTTGTCGCCGGAACACCTACTATACTGATTACAGGCACATTTTCGGCGTTGCTGCCTGCAATCGCATTGATTGCGCTAAGTTCTCCAACTCCATAAGTTGTAATGATTGCACCATAACCGCGCATTCTTGCATAACCGTCTGCAGCGTATCCTGCGTTTAACTCGTTTGTACATCCAATCCAATTCGTGTTCGGATTGTTTTCTACTGCGTATAAAATGTTAAAGTTATAATCTCCAGGAAGCCCGAAAAAATCGTTAATTCCAAGCTCTTCAAGTTTTTTAATTAAATATTCGGCTGTGTTCATAAATATCTCTCCATATTTCGTTTATTTTAGCATGTGGAAAGTTATTAATAAAGTAAAAATTATATTAAAATTAAAAATTTGACTTATGATTTTTTTTATATTAATATAAAACTTGTTGATATTAGTCATATCGCAGAGAAATGACAATTAAATAATCCGCATGCCCTTGTGGCACTCTGCCGAACAAAAGTTGACTAAATGTCAAGTTTTGTGAGAGGGGAGGTAGACAGTCTACCGATTCCGCCGCAGAGAAATGACAATTTAATAATCCGCATGCCCTTGTGGCGGAATCGGTAGACGCGTTGGACTTAAAATCCAATCGGGGTTCACCCTCGGTGCCAGTTCAAGTCTGGCCAAGGGCAATTATAAAAAGGCTTTCCATTTTGGGAGGTCTTTTTTTATGCCCTTGACGCTCGAACCTAATCGGTTCTTGCTTGCCAGACTGCGCCTGTGCAATCAAAGATTGACTACGGCGCAGACGTAAAGTTTCGGTCAAATTCACCGACTCACCGTCGCTGAAATTGACCTCTACTCCGAGCTGCCGCATTCAAGTCTGGCCAAGGGCAATTTAAAAAAGACTTTCCATTTTGGAAGGTCTTTTTTTGTATTAAAAGTTAAAGTATTAAGGCAATAAAAAAGGCTGATTTTATGCAAAATCAGCCTTATAAAGATTAGTGTAGAAAAATAAAGAAAAAGAGAAATGTTTTGTTATTCAGCCATACCCATCAATCTGTCCATTACGGTATCCATAACGGCAGGTGCTAATTCTTCGCCGAATTCTTCTTGAACAATTCCGTAAATCATTTCAAATTGTTCCATATAGCCTGCAACTCTGTCTTGTGTTGCTGCATCAACGGCATTTGCACCATCAACATCTGCTGCTTCTTTTGTAGTTTGAGGAGCTACAAAGAAATTGTTACTTGCAAGAAAATCCATAACCTTAGAAGGGTCTACTTGAGTTTCTGCATGATTATTTGTTAAAACTTGTTCTTGTGGTTGGCCTTCTTTTTGAACATCTCCGTTTCTTCTTTGAGGAATGTAACCGCCAACACCGTAGTTACCATATCCTGAAAGTCTTCCGATTCCGTCTGTCATTTTTCTACTCCTTTTAAAACTTTTGCTTTTCTTTACATCATGTATATCGGCATATTTTTGAAAAACTTTAGCGTTTTGAAGGATATTGTTACAAATCGTTACATAAGAGGGTGAAAGTCTAGTTATAATTGGATTTTAAAATGTGGAAAGGGAATAAGGTAATAGGGGAATAAGAGGTTAAAATAATAGTTAATAAAAAGCTAGATTCTTCGTTTTACAATATACTTTCAAGTTGGTATTAAACACTACTGGAAGTGAAGTTAAAAACAATTTCTCTGAATGACGTAGCGTAAGACTACTAGCTAGGCGTCATTCTGAGGTTCGATTAGAACCGAGGAATCCAGCCTTTTATTAACTATATTTCTTTTATCAAAATAGTCAAGTAAGATGAGGAAATGACCAAATTTTTGCAAAATTGGGCGTTTAAGAGGTCTTAACCTCTTAAACGCCAATAGTATTCGACTAAATAACTTATCGCATCAAATGGATGTTCCAAAAACTTGAAATCTCGATTTGATTTAATCTGATTATGTGTCGGAACATCAACAATACTCGTCCCTTCTTTAAACGACAAATTATATATATTATACAAAATCCACTTGCATCGTCTTGGGTCGACAAACAAATGTCTTTCGCCCTTTGAGTTTTTAACACGAGCGTTAAATGCAGAAATTCTATTCATAATCGGCGGGTTATAATCTCTTAACCTGAATTTGACATCATTGTAGCCATATTCAAGCAAACTATTTTTTATAATTGCATAATTTGTGTATTCACTCTGTGTACTTCTATTGTCACCGGAAGCGTCACCATTAACAATTATAGATGATTTATGTTTTGGATATCTTCGGATAAATTCGTTGATACACTGTTGAGTTGAAGTATTTTCAATCACAATTTCATCGAAAAAGTAAACATTCTCATCATCTTTGTGTGCCAACGCCCAACACATCGGGTCAACGTTAAAATCACAAGTTAAATGTAAAGGCAAATCAGGATTATACCGAAGCTTAAGTTTATTCCCTTCATCAAATCCTTTAACAACAAGTCCTGACGAATAATCCCCAAACTCGCCCAAAACATTTATCTTATAATATTCTTCATCAAAACTTTCCTTCATTGATTGAATAAAGTGTGGTGGCAAATAAATATTATTTGTAGTTGGCGCAATAATAAGGCGATAATTTTCTTTTGAATGTTCGACAAACCTCTGCCAAATCCAACCCTTATCCGCTTGCGGGTTTGTATGCCCGAACAAACGATAACGGAAATCAACCCAGTTTTTCCCTCTATAAGTATTTCTTAAACGCCCAATGAGTTGTTTAAATGAAGAATCCGTAATTTGTGACGCCTCTTCTATCTCTGCCCAATGCAAGTTTAATGATTTAAAGCGTTCAGGGTCTTCTAGCGCAGAAAATAAAATTTCCGAACCGTTTGAAAATTTTATCATTTTTTCAAGTTTATTATATATGTAATCTTTATCCTGTATGTAACCAAAGTTTTCTAAGTGGTCAAG
The DNA here is from genome assembly GCA_934754515.1 of uncultured Candidatus Melainabacteria bacterium. Classification (GTDB taxonomy): domain Bacteria; phylum Cyanobacteriota; class Vampirovibrionia; order Gastranaerophilales; family Gastranaerophilaceae; genus CAG-196. The sequence continues at coordinate 27,309 of CAKVIG010000014.1, forward strand.
ATAAGAAACAAGTGTAGTTTTTCTAACAAGTTCGTATTCTTTTGCACCGACTAAACCTCGTGACCCCGGATATTTTTTAGCCAATAGAATTCCTAAAAGTGACCCGCACCAAGTTTTTCCGCTTCCATAACCGCCTTGATAAATCGCAACATCTAATGCTTCAGAATGAGGAATTTCTATAAACTCTTTTTGTTTGTCTAATAATTTATATTTAACCATTCCTAATTCCTCCATCCACAAAATGTTTGAAAAATGTTTACCGAATGCTTCATCCAAAAACGTTTAAACGCATTAACCCGACTAGCTTCTAGTAACGCATTAAAAACCTCGGTAGAAAAATTTTTGTCATTATCTATGTAGTTATGGTTTTCACACAACACATCATGAATTAACGCCGCTACTAAAAAGCGGTTATCGGTATTAGAACCGATAACACGCCAAAACAGTTTAGGAATGGAAGCCCCATCGTAGCAATAACCTTTTGGAATTTCAAAATTATATGTCTTATATTTTTTATAATCCGCAAGACGTACCTTCAAGGCTTTTTTATTAACAAAGGGGTATTTTTCAATAGATTTTTTATCCTCTTCACTCATATTAGGAACAAAATACCTTATTCCCACATGCGGTATATCATCAAAAAATATCCCTACATCTTTGTTTGAATACCATTCTTTCAAATTAAATACCCATAACCTTTCGAGGATAAACTATAATTAAATTTTTATCCCCATAATTACTACCTTCGATGATTAAAGTATCTTCGGTTTTAGTTTCTGTATCACAGACTTTTATACCATAAGTATAAATCGCATAGCTTTTACCTTTTGGCACTTTTAATAAGTCTGTAAAATCAGCCGTTAAAGAAAATACTACAAAATCGCTTTTATTACTTGCAACTTGCAATTCATTTCCGATAAGATTTTGTTTTGCATCTTGTATTGCGAAATATACAACGTAATTTTTATTTGTATCTAATCCTGATATTGTAATGTTCCCACTATCACCTTGGTATAAAACAATCATACCTTCATTATTTATTTCTATGCTCATAAAATTTTCCTTATTTTATCCTAGTATAGTTTTTCCAACTGCAAAATAATCCCCTGTCGCATTTGCTACAAAAGAACTCTTAGTCTTGCTTCCGTTTGCCAATGTTACAGCATAATTAGTATCTTTGTATGGTAGCAAATTCACTGTTTGTCCGCTCGTAGCACTACCCCATTGCTTTAGCGTTAAGTCTGCTGTTTGCTCGTAGTTATCACCACTTTCGATTACATCCGAGCCTTTGCAAGTCGCTAAAGTAAAATCAGTGTCGCCAAGAGTATAATAATGCGTATAACCGCATTGTTCATACAAATTCTGCACTCTATCTCTGTAAGCCACATCAACAATCTTAGAGCCTGTTTTAGATTGTGTGTAAGGTATTTTTAAACAAGGTTGGTAAACAAGGTTGCCGTCAACGTAGATTTTAAAAGCGTTAAGGTCGATTGATGTTTTGAAATATATATCATCAGCATTTGACATTCCTATCCGGAAAAATTTATCTACTGTGTTAACCAGATAAGAAAAATCTGTTACTTGTTCTTTTGTATATTCAACACCATTAATTTTAATACGACATAAATTTGGTGTAATAACTACATCGCAAAATACTTGTTCTCCATTAGCAATTTTATGTTGGCTTTGTTGTATAGAAAAAACATTAGGTTTACTACCATCATACGTTCTTAACATTATACTACTATTTACAAGCCTTAAATCAAAGTTGAAATTTTTATTCCAAATGGTCTGCTGAACATAATTAGTATTGAACACAAAGCTAGATGTAAATCTAAGACTTTCTGTAATTTTGCCTAGCTCTGGTACATTAGGCGTTTTGATAAAATTACTACTACTAAACCCACTAGCTACCCCGTCATTACTAATAACAGGACTGCCGACAACTTCGTAGTTATCAGCCTTAATGGTATCAATACCTGTTTTGTTACCGTTAAAAACCTCTTTACCGTCAACTGTGATTGAGAAGGCTTTGAGGTCGATACTAGATGTGGTAGAATAATATCCTGCTTGACCAATACCCAAATATGTTTCATTTAATATGGTAACTTCGGCACTATCTATAGATGAAATTAAATTGTTGTTTATTTTTAAATAATACATTGTTCCTGTCCAGCCAATATCACATATATAGTCAGTATTAAGCTGAATGAAATTTGTATTGGATTTTAAATCTACAATTGGGTCAACGAAACGGTTTCTAAAAAATATTTCTCCAGAAGGTCTTACCATAACACAAGCGTCTTTTTCTCCATTAAGTCTTATTAGACCTTGTATTGCGTCATACTTGTTACAATTAAATTTAAAGCTAATGTTCCAAGGTTTTGATGTATCAAAATTTGGGTATACTAAATAATTCCCGCTACTAAACCCTCTAGCCACCCCATTATCCGTAATCGTAGGATTACCATAAACCGTAAACTTGGATTTGTCAAAGGTGGAATGCTTTTGAAGTTTTAATTTATTTGATATAACATTTTCATTATTTATTTTTAATTCAGGAAAATATAAAGAATTTGTGATAAATTTCTTTAGGTTAGATGCTGCTTCTTCTGCACTCTTAGCACTTTTATTTGCAGAATCTGCATTTTGTTCAGAAATTTTTGCATAATATTTTGACGAATACTCACCATTTTCTATCGGTTTATCAAGTTTTATAGCCCATTGTTTCGATAAATCAGCATAAAAAGAACTCGCTTCATGTGAAACTTTCACATTAGAAACTTGATTAGGTTTTTTTATTTTTATTACATCATTCATTATTAAACTCCATTAAAATCACTTACTGTTCGCATAAGGCACTCTTTTACAAACTCTAAAGTTGCAGTTTTCTTTTCCTGCAAGGTTTGCATATAAGCTTGATTAATATCTTCCGAGAAATCCGGCTGTTTATAAGTTATAATTTCAACACTTTGTCCCAGCTCTAATCCGGCTTTAATTTGAAGTAACAAGTCAGATAAAAAATCTTTTTTAGAACCGTATTTCATATTAACCTGTCTTCTAATCCAACCTAGCGATGTTTGGAAGAATTCTTGATTAAATAAGCTTTCTCTTTGTGCAGATAATTCTTCTTCATAATTTGGATTAATTTCAGCGACACCGTTTACCATGATTTCATTTTTTTCTAAAGCATAAAGCGTTCCATCTTCTGTTTCTTCAATTAACATTCCGCGCTTATGATTGTATTCAACGATAAAATCAGCTCTTTCAAAATCTGTATAAGGTTTTTCTAATTTATATGCCATATTTCCTCCTTAAATTCCGCAAGCATACCAGCATTCACTGTGGTTTATGTAGCCGGTCGTTGCTTGAGAAGTTGTTTTGCTCCAAAATCCCATCCAGCGTTCTGCAACTCCGCCGGAACCGCTTCCGCCGGAATTTTTTAAAATTACATAATTTGTGTTAGAAAATGCTTTTGGAAAAACAACTGTTCTGTTGTAGTCACCACCACCGGTTAAAACTCCGCCTTGTTCAATCCAAACTCTAGTAGTTTTTTCTTTTTCAGAAAAATATTCTCTGTACCAAGAAGAATCGTTTTGATAAAACGTAATAAATAAACCATTCTCACCTATAAGATTGTTCGTAGTTTCTGTAAAAGTTGCGGTTAAAGTCGTATTCAAATTTTCAACTAACTTATTGACATTTTCTCCTAAGGTTGAAATTGACGTGTTGGCAGTTGCAATATTTGCATTTATTGTTGCTACATTTGAGGCTAAATTTTCAGATACGTCCGTAATTTTGTTATCTAAATATTCAAAGTTATTATTCATGACATCAGAAGATGCCAATGAACCATATTCAATTTCAGTTAACGCCATCTTTGCTCCTTTCGTTTATTAAAGTGTCATAAATTTTATCCACTTTTTTATTAATATCCATAATTTGTTCTTTCATATTCCCAAATTCTGATTTTGTTATATACACCTGCGCAACTTCACTCAGGATTTCTCGATGCGTTTGCTCTAATTTTTCAGGAGTGACGAACAAGTTGTACTGAAATAACAGCGCAACGCAGACTATAAAAGCAGGTGCATATTTATAAATGTATTCTTTGTCCAATTTTTTATCCCCTATAATGCATTATTTGCAAGTACTCTCAAAATATCAGACAATTGATTCATTAAGTCCGTATCACCACCGCTGAAAGTGCTTGTGTTTGTTGCATTACCCTTACTTGTATTCAATGAAGTATTTTGCATGTCGGAAAGAATGTTATAACCTTTTTGGTATTGACTCATAAGGTTATTTATTAAATTCCAGGTATCATTTTGAGAATTTGAAAGTAGTGTATTCATATAATCTGCAAGCGCATTAGCATTTGTATTTGACAAGTTTTTATACAAATCCGTTGCTTGAGAAGAACGAATCATGTTTCTGTTTGAAAGCGGATTAATAATGTTGTTTTCTAAATTTGTCCTTGTTTGAGTATTCATATTATTTACAAACGAATTTAATTTTGCTTGATTTGTTGTTGAATTCAAACTCGGATTAAGATACTCATTCAATAACGAGTCGATGTTGTTATTTACAAATTTGTAAATAGAATTCAGAGCTGTACCATCATTAAATGATGAAACGGTGCCTGAATTTGTAGTAGTTGCGGTTGCATACGGGTTAGATGTTGTAGTATTTCCGTATGTAGTCGAACGTGTTGTAGTTGTGGATTTTTTTCCCATTTTTACTCCTTTCGTTTTATTTTTTCTTTGTTTTTGTGAGTCTTGACCATTATCTTGGCAAGGGAGCACTTTAATAAATTGAACGACATTCATGCCGCGAACGTGCGTGCGAACATGGAATGTGACTTTGAGGCAAGCTTGTATAGAGAAAATAAAATTTTGTATTTCACTTATGCTTGCCGACAAAATATTTACGTGCGTAGCACCGATAGTGAGCGAGAGAGTGCAAGCTCTGCTTGCTAATCATTCATTTTGTTCAACGCTCGTAAGAGCGTAAGAAGAGGTAGCGTGTTTTCTCTTTCTTTTGGTACTCAAGCACAGCGCGGGTGGTAGTAGTAGAAAACGTTCTCTGCAGAATCATATAAAACAAAACCAACCACAGCTATCTACCCTATTGTAAAAAACATTAAAATAAATTATAATATTTTCATGCAAAATCCAATTAAAACAATATACAATTTCATAAAAAATCTCAAACAATACCACGCAATACATGTCTGCATTTGGCCAACATTAGTATGTTTTTTATTTATATGTTCAATTAGTTTTAGTACTCCATCCTTAACTAATAATGATGAAATACATGCCTATTGCTTTGGCGTAGGTTTGCTTATTTATTTTATATTTGCAGTTGTGTTCTTTTTTACTGTTTGCGCACTAATAGTAGAAACCCTAATTTTTACAATCCAAACTGTTATTCAAAAAAGAATTGTAATCAAATGGAATTTTATTATTAATAATCCTTTTTTTAATTTTGTATTTTTTATTGCATTGTTCGCATATATAGTTACATTAGTTTTTTATATTGATGTATTATTGCATTAACTTTTTCAACTCTTTTTGTGTAAATTCCCTACCTAGCTAATTGCCCTATTTACAAATCAGTAATGAAAGTTTTATAATAGGATATTATATTAAATTTATTATTAACATTTAGAAAGGAAATATTATGCCACTTAATAGTTCGGAAGGAATTTATACTTGCAAAAACACTAACAGCACTTCAAAAACAAAAAAGTTTTTAACAATTATTATTACCGTGCTTTTACTTATGATACCTATAGCTTTTATTTCTGGAATCATTTCTGATAGAGAAGATTATAGAACAAAAGCTATAGAACAAATCTCTACATCTTGGGCTGATGAACAAAAAATCGACCCTCCAACAATGTATTATACTGACTACACTAAGAATAACGAAAAAGAAAATATTTATTTTTGTAGAACAGATTATAATGTTACAGCAAATGTAAATACCGAAATTAGAAAAAAGGGCATTTTTAAGATTCCTGTGTATATTGCAGATATAACAATTACAGGTAATTTTACAAACAAAATAGGGGATATTTCTAAAAAAAATACAATTATTGAATTTGGAATATCTGATACAAGAGGCTTTGTTGATGAACCTGTTTTAAAAATTGCGAACCAAAAACCTCTAAAATTAAACAGCACAAAAGTTAATATAAAAATTGATTCTACTGAAAAACAAATTCCATTCGAAATTTCATACAAGGTAAAAGGATTAAATAAATTAGAAATCTTTTTAGGTGGTACAAACAACACTGTTTCAATGCAGTCAAATTGGAAAACTCCAAGCTTTGAGGGAAGTTATTTGCCGACATATAGAGAGTTGACAAACAATGGATTTAACGCAAAATGGTCTGTTCCTAATATCGCATTAGAAAACAGTGATGATATTCCTGCATATATTACTGTGTCATATTTAGTACCAGTCGACAGCTACAAAATGACCGAAAGAGTTTTAAAATATAGCTTTTTGTTGCTTACTTTAACATTTCTTTGTTATTTTATATTTGAAATTACATCTAAACAAGAAAAAAGAATTCATCCTATACAGTATTGTTTATTAGGTGGAGCTATCTTAATTTTCTACTTGTTACTTGTATCAATATCAGAATTTTTACCATTTTGCTCATCATATTTAATTGCAACTTTGATGATATTATCAATGGTATTTTTGTATACTAATTATGTAATTACTAAAAAGCAAAATACAAAGTTTTCATTTTTTGTAACTTTTCTAATGGGCATATTATATTTATTCTTTTATTTACTACTGCAACTTCAAGATATTGCACTCCTTGTTGGAAGCTTTGCACTATTTGGTATTATAGGTGCTATTATGTACGCAACAAGAAATGTTGATTGGTATAAGGAGTAAATATATGCAAAATCCAATTAAAACAACATACAACTTCATAAAAAATCTCAAACAATACCACGCAGTGCATGTTTGCATTTGGCCAACGTTTTCATTTTTCATATTTCTATGTTGTTTATTTATTGGAGATTTAATTCATCCTATACAACCTCTTGTCAATAATGATGAAATTCATGCTTATTGCTTTGGTACAGATTTGCTTATTGTATTTCATTTTTTAATTTTCTATTTTTTTTCCGTATGTGCAATTCTTACAGAAGTTACTATTTTAATAGTACAATTCTTTACTCATCAAAAAATTAGCATTAAAGATGAAGATATTCTTAATGACGGTATTTTTAATATTATTTTTATAATAGCTTTCTTTGTTTATATAGCAACACTTGTTTTACTAATTAAAAATTTTTAGCACCATTTTTAATGATATCTTCAAATTCGTTTTGCATTATTGTTATTGGTATATATAGCACATAAGGTATTAATTCACCCTTTTTTTGTTGTATATATGCACTATTATTTAATATTTTTATGTATCTACTTTTTATTGAATCTTTTTCACTAAACTTCCAATTGTCATAATCATAAAAATCTGTTATTACAAATTGAATATTTCCATCTTTTGAACTTGAAATATCATAAATATCAGCATAATGAATAACTCCAAATAATGTTGATTTGTCATTAAATTGACCTTCTAAAAAATCTTTACCATTAGGCATTGCAAATTCTACACCGTTTGGCAAATATTTATTTTTGTATTTTCCTTCTAAAATATCGTCTTTTTCTCTTTTTAAAATTTCTTGTATTTCATCCGATTTTTTAATTAATTCTACCAATTTAGAATCTTTAGTAGGTACAACCACTCTAACATCTTTAAAAAGATTTTTTCTTCCTTTAGTACTTAAATCAACATTCATACCTCTTGCAATTTTTTGATAAACAATTTCCTTGTTAAAATTTGATGGTAAATCATTAACTTTATAAATTTGATAACGGTCATTAGAAATAACTTTATCCGGATTATTTGCTAAATCTAAAGATATTTTATAATAATCTTTAAATGGCAAAATCTCATTACCTAATTCTACTTGAGTAGCTTTTTTCTGCAATTTTGCAAATTCATCAAAATGTGAATAATAACTTTGACTTTCAGTATTATTTTCTTTTTGAGGCTCATTTTCAACATCTTCATTTTTCTCTACACGTCCTTCTAAAACATCATAACCTTCATTTTCTGCAAAATAATCAGGTTCTTCTATTGGTTCTGCTTTTTCAGATTTACTTTTTCCGTTGTGCGCAGCCCCGCAAGAGCGCGTATAACCGCTTACTTCTGTTCCGTCTGCTCTTGTATAACCGCTCACAGGATATGTTCCGACACATTCGGTCTTTGTTCCTGATGAAGTTTGTGCAGAGTTGTCTGCATTATTGTTCTTTTCATAATTTGTATGAGATTCAGCAGGCAACATTACTTCCTCTTTTTTCTGTGCTTCTAATAAAGAGCCTACAAGTATGTAGCCCAATGTGCATAACGCACCTTCTCTATAGTGTTTTTGTTTTTGGCTCTCTAAATAATACTCAAGCGCATCTTCAAAGTCTTTAGAATTTCTAATCATAATTACTCCTTTAACTACCCCTTAACCTTAATCTTTCCAAACTCAATATTTCTGATACAAAAATCATCGCCATGTTCTTTTGTCAAAAACGTCATTTGCAAAGTTTTGAAAAAAGATGTCGGCAATTTTTTTATCACATTAATATCTTTGATTGCAAAATACGAACTATCCCAATGTCCGATATCAAAATAAAGTGAATTTTTAAGCGATTTTGCCTTTATATAACGAGTTTTTGCGGTCATAGAATCGTAATTTCTTGTATATTCTACATAAAAGCTGTTATTATAATACATATCCAACGAAATTTTTGGAGGGTAAGCAAGAATTTTGAACGAATTTTCATAACCCAAATTCAAAGGCGTGCATTTATAAAACGACTTAATAAACTCACCGTCAAACGTATTTGACGAATATTCTTCATAAATCTTTTTACCGCCAGAATACAAAACTCCGCCAACTGTTGCAAAACAATTAACCTTTTGAGATTTTCTCTTAACCCAAGTTTTTCTTAAATAATCATAAATAACTATCGTTGAATAATTTTCATCTTCACTCGGAATAAGCATCCAAACTTCGTTCCTATCAGAAGTTACAACCGACAAAGTGCGAATATTTTTAAGTTGAGATGTCGGAATATCAAACAATTCTTCTTGAATATCAATCGCAATGTTATCGCCGAGAGTCTTATCGCCATTTATTACTTGTTTAAAGCTAAAAATCCCTTTCTTTGTATTATCGTAAAAATACAATTCCGTTCCGTGGAATACAAGCGAATTGTAAGAAGCGCACCCCCCTGGAGAGTCAAAAGTCTTGTAGAACGTGTGCTTTTCATTGTCAGTTGCAATTAATGACGAAGAATTGTTATGAAAGACAGCTAGTGTTCCAAGGTACGGATAAATCGCAGTAATGTTTTTTACAAACTCAATATATCCTGCAGAAGTCGAAATTTCAGCATCTGAGGTTGCAAAATCATAAATATCCTCTTGAACCGAATACCACAAAACTTGTTGATTAAACACCCACAAACGCCCTGCAAACACAACAATTCCAAGTCCTTTTACTAAACGTCCGTCTGCATCCTTTGGTGTCATTTTTACAACTTCGGCTAACTCACCTGAATCGCTGTAATGACCAATTTCTATTGAAAGCATATCTTCCGAATTCGAAAATACCCATAAATCAGACCAACCTTGTGAAACATCAGTCGCTGATGAAACTCCCGTAACTTTCAAACCATTGACTTTTTCTGTTAATGTCCCAGCTAACCTTGAATATAAGTAAATTTTGCCTTCGGTTTTGTTTTCTGTGTGCACAAAGAAATAAGTTTGGCTTTTCTGTACACTTTCAAAAATATTGATGATTTTTTCGTCTGCCGGAATTAAATCGCAAACCGCGACATTTCCTTTCGCCGTTCTTATTCCGACTCCTGAATTAATTTCAGTTGCGAATAATTCGACATTCTGAATATCAGATGCTGTAATTACTGAAGACGAATAAACCGAAGAACTGCGATTTATTCCTGAAAAATTATTACAAATTAATGCAGTTTTCTGCATGATAGCTCCTTTCTTTTTTGAGGGGAATAAGGTTTAATCAATGGAAAATTGAAAATGGAAAGTGGAAAATTGTTTTAAATATTTTCTAACGCAAAGTGCGATAGCAACCGCCATAGATAGGGAGGTCGCAGCCGTTGGCGAGGCTTTGCCGAGCCTTACGGATGCGGCTGGGTTTTGTTTTTCCTCCCCCATGGAGACACTACAGTCCAGTAAAAATTTAAGTTAATAAAATATATGTTAATTTGTATTTATACAATGGATTGCTTCGTCGCCAATTGTAATCGTTGCTCCTCGCAATGACTTTGCGTCAGACTTTTTAGCGTGCCGTCATTGCGAAGGCGATTAGCCTGAAGCAATCCAGCTTTTTATTAACTTTTTCTTTTGTCTTAACATTATAAAACCTCTTATTCCCCCATTCCCTTTAACAATTATTAAGAAATTCCCATTTTTCTAAAGTCAACTTTACAAAACTTCACAATACGCATCAAAAAAGGCAATTTTTAAAAAGTTAAATACTTTATATATACATAAGA
>CAKVIG010000015.1 GCA_934754515.1 uncultured Candidatus Melainabacteria bacterium
ATCATGACTGATTCAAAACAATTAATTGCAACTGCTTTTACAAAAGCGTTCAACAAACATTTTTACAATGAGCTTGTAATCGGCAAGCTTGCTCATTCTGAATTAAAAAACAACATTAACAAAGGCGATGAAGTTGATGTTACAATGCCGGGACTTTTAACTCTATTCGATTATGATGGTGGTGATTTGCCAAACGCAGAAATGGCAACACTTTCTACTTGCAAAGTTAAAATTGATAGAGGTAAAGCTTTCCATTTTGAATTATCAGAAATGGAAGAAAAAATGCTAAAAGCATCCGTTAGTGCAAACGAGCAAGTAGAATTAGCAAAAGACTATACAAGTGATGCCATCAAACAATTTGCAGCTGCAGTAGATACAGCTTATGCAAACCTATACACAAGAGCCGGTCACTATTTAGACAACAGCGGTGAAGCAATCACCTTAACAGCTGCGGTTGCGAAAGATATTTTTGCATACATGCAAGCAAAATTTCAACGCGGTGACGGTAAAGGTCATACTAACTGGATTGATGGCTCAATGGTTTGTGTTATTCCGCCAGAGTACCAATTCTATTTAGGTAAAATGGAAGATTTGAAGTACACAGAAACAGGTAAAAACGAATTAAAAAAAGGTTACATCGGCTCTCTTTGCGGTTGGGAAATTCTTGTTTCAAATAACATTGCACAACCGGAAGACGGCGTTTTCTATCCGTTATTTGGCGTAAAAGGCAAAACACTTGCAGGCGGTATTTCTTCAGATTTGAACACAACTTCTTATGTACCTGAAAAGAATTTTAACACTTGTTATAAAGGTTATGGTTTGTATGGTGTTGGTGCGCCAAGAGCAGATTATTTAGGTACAGTTAAAGTTAAGGCAGAGTTGGCGTTGGGGTAAGAACGTCGTTAAGACGTAAGGCTTTAAGTCGTTAAGTTCGTTATAGTTTATATTTATATGAACTTAACGTCTTAACGACTCAGTGACTTAAAGACATCAAAAGGAAAGGATTTTTATGACAAGAGATATAATTAATGTTCAATATCCGACTTTAGACCACACAGAATCAGTGGCAAATATCGGAATTACAAAAACTACTGTTGTGCAAGCAAATGGAATTACAATTGCGGATGCGTTTTCAAACAAAAACAATTCACTTTTTATTGTAATTGACTCAACTTCAAGTGCATCCTCTTTGTTAACAGTCAAAGCCGGAGATGCTTATCCAAACTCAATGTTAGGTGATATTGTAATTGAATTACCAAAAGGTGTTTCGGCAATTCAAGTTCAGGATTTATCAAGATTTGAAAAAGCCGATGGGTCTATTGATTTAGATTTTGCTCAAGGTTTTGCCGGTACAATTTTTGCAATCGCTAAGTGGGCAGGAGTAAGAACGGTTTAGTTGAAATGGGGGCTATGCCCCCATTTCTATTCAAGTTAATGGTGCAAAAAATTGCACCCTACATTTTTTTTATAAAATATGTTCTATGTTGAACTTTAGAAAGTTAAAAAATATTTAAAACAACTTTCAATTTTCCACTTTCAACTGTCAACAAAAAAGTCGTAGGGTGCAATTTTTTGCACCATTAACTTTAAGAAGAAAGGATATTATGTATAAGATTAAGTATTTACCAACAGGAAATGTTTTTGTTTTACCTAAAGATGATGCAATGGCACTCAAAGAAAAAAGTCCGAGTGATTATCAAATCATAGAAAAAAATGGGCGCAGGGTAAAAGATAAAATTAAACCAAAAATTAAGGAGGATGAAAACTCTATTTTTTCAAAAGTGGTTGAAAAGGAGTAGTGTATGAAGTTTTTAGACGCATTAGCAAAAATGGAATCAGGCGGAAATTATAAAGCTTTTAACAAATATGGTTACGCAGGCAAGTACCAAATGGGCGAAATGGCAATGATTGACGCAGGTTACTATATCAAAAAAGGGAATTTTAACAATGATTGGAGTGGATTTTTTACAGGGAAAGACGGAGTCTATTCAATAACGGATTTTCTTAATAATCCACAAGCGCAAGAAAACGCGCAAATAATTTTTAAAAAGCGTCAATGGGGATATTTAAAGGCAGTTGGCGCAGATAAATATATAGGAAAAGTGATAAACGGTTATACAATAACAAAATCAGGATTACTGGCGGGTGCGCATTTGAAGGGTGCAGGGTGTGTAATTAATTATTTGAAATCTGATGGAAAAAATAACGCGTGCGATGCGTTTGGAACATCAGTCGAAACGTACATGAAGAAGTTCGCAGGATACGATGTTTCTGAAATTTGCGGGTGATATTGCAAATTTAGAATATTAAAGATGAATGGAGAATTGTTTGAAAGTGAATGAGTGAATAAGTTCGTATTAAAATTTTTTGACGCAATTTGCGTTAGCAACCGCCCTTGATAGGGAGGTCGTAGCTGTAGGCGAGGTTGTACCGAGCCTTACAGATACGGGTGGGTTTCAATAAATGGAAAATGGGAATTTATTCCCTTCAATAAATACCCATCCCAACCTTCCCTAATAAGGGAAGGAGATTGCTCTTCTTTGTTAGAAGAATTGGTAACGCAAGTTTCGCCAGAAAAAATTTAAACGAACTTATTCACCTATTAACTCATTGACTTACTAGCAATTATTCGAGTTAGTAACTCGTTTTTTACATTAATTTTAAGGAGTAAATATGACATTAACTTTATTAGATTTATATAATACGGCTGCAACGCAAGAATGGTCAATGTATGACAACGATGCGGCTTCAGGTGATGAATTCGAAAAATCTCTTGTATTAGCTTTAAATAAAGCGTTACAAGAGATTCTTTATTCTTATGAATTCAGTTTTCGTAATAGAACGCATATTTTGTTTACTATTCCGCGAATCAATGCGTATGATTTGCCTAGCGGTATGATTAAGAAAAATCCGGATGGTAATTATTGTGTTAAGCTTGGAACAAAATTCTTAAAACAAATTGAAACTCCTGAAAATTTGGATGAAAAATCAGGTGTTCCGGAAGGTTTTTATTTAAATAATGATAAAATTTATCTTTATCCAACACCAAAGGAACAGTCAATTGTAACGCTTGACTATATTACATTGTGTATCGGAGAAAACAAAGACGGCGAAGAAATTTTCACGCTTAAAGAAGATGATGATGTTGTTTCTGTGCCAAAGCATTTAGAGGAATTATTGAAAAATGCAGTTATTTCAAGAGCAATGTTGAATTCTATCGCGTCAGAAAGCGATGAGAATTTCTCTGCTTATAAAAAACAGTCTGAAACCGCGTATAGATTATTGGTAAAATATGCGAAAGGAGTTGATGGCGAAAAGAAGATTTGTTTGTAAAATGTTTTTGAGTTTTTGAGAAATGCGATTGACAAAATGTGTATATAAATGTAAACGCATAGGCTGATTGTTGTTGAGTTTTTGTTGGGCTGAAAGCCCAACCTACAATAGGTTTTGAGTATTGAGGTTGAACTGCAGTTTTGCATTTGTTAACCGACCAAAGGTCTACGTGCGTAGCTTTTAGAGAACACGCCAAGCTTGTGGATTTGACTATTGAGGTTGACTTGGAGTTTTATTTAAATTTAGTAATTTAACAATTGTCAACCGACCAAAGGTCTACGTGCGTAGCTTTTAGAAAACGCGCCAAGCTTGTGGGTTTAACTATTGAGGTTGACTTGGAGTTTTATTTAAATTTAGTAATTTAACAATTGTCAACCGACCAAAGGTCTACGTGCGTAGCACAAAGAAAAGCCCCAAATGGGGCTGAAATTTTTTTGTAAGATGTAAGATTATATAAGAGAGTGTTTATGTTTTTTTGAAGGGATTAAGGTGACCCCTCACCCGAAAATCTAAGTTTCGCGAGGCTCAACTTGATTTTCTACCCTCTTCCTCAAGGGGCGAGGGAATGCGCCAAACTTGTAGTTCCTGCATTTGAGGTTGACTTGGAAGTTACATTTATCTTGTAGTTTTACTTATGTCAACCGACGATATGTCTGCGTGCGTAGCTTTTAGAGAATGCGCTAAGCTTGTAGTTTTGACGATTGAGGTTGATTTGGGAGTTACATTTATCTTGTAGTTTTACTTATGTCAACCGACCAAATGTCTACGTGCGTAGCACTTAGGCTATGAAGTTGTTACCAAATCTGTTTGCGCCGTAGAAGAAAGATTCTCTCATAACTTGTTGAAGGTTTCTTTTTCTAACAAC